>JBGPHM010000037.1:0-41323 GCA_041484365.1 Terriglobia bacterium
CCGCTGTAATTTATTTCTTGGAAGGGTGGGACCAGGCTGGCGGCGCGGGGCTGCGAGTTGGTGTTATAATCCGCGTGCTGCCGCAGTCCCTTTGAATTTTCATTGAAGTGCCGCGGAGAGGTGGCCGAGAGGCTGAAGGCGGCGGTTTGCTAAACCGTTGTACTGGCTAAAACCGGTACCGGGGGTTCGAATCCCCCCCTCTCCGCCAGAAAATCAGAAATTCCTTCAAAACTTCGCCGCGACTCGTGGTTGCTCCCGCGCACTATCTATGGACGGCGGTCTGGTGCGGACGATAGTTTTGTGGCGAGACTCACGTCAAACATCGCACCGTAGCTGAGGTATTGATAGATCACATCGCGCGGGTAGCGGATTTCAACTCGGGTAACGGCTCCGTTCGCGTCAAATTGTGCGCGCAGTTCGGAATTTATTCCCGCCCATGCGCTTGGCAGGTTCAGCGCGCGGAAGCGCGTGACGATCTGATCGCGCAGCGCGGGATCGAAGTGAACTCCGTACTTGTCCACGAGCGCCTTGATGGCGTCGTAATCGCCTTCAGCCTTGCAGCGCATCAGTTCCGCGAGAAGCATCCCAACTCCCTGGCGCATTTTCTGGTAGTCGGTTACGCGGATGTAGCTCTTGCCGTCTCGTGTGAATTGCTCGATGGAGCCGGGGACTTTGTCTTGGATGTAATGCGCGATGAGCTGGCGGTCGCGCTGATGATCTTCTTCAATGCTGTCTCCACGCGGGATGCGGCGAAGCTGCGTGAGCGGCGCAATCGCAGCGGAATCGTACATTGCTTTCGCGATTTCATCCTGATTGGAGACGAGGTTCAGCTCTTTCAACTTCGGGTCCCAGGCATTCCACAGCGCCATCAAATCCGCGCGGGCCTCTTCAAGCGTTGAGAAATACTCCTTCAAGTATGGTTCGGCTCCAGTCGTGAGGCGGTCGCTCAACTTGCCCGATCCGTGGCCGATCACTTCGTGGAGCGCGGTCATCAGGTCGCCGGCTTCCGCGCCGAAACGTTTGGAGCGTTCGGCAATCTCCGGGCTGGCGGCAAACTCATGGGTAGAACTCGACCCGCTCGCTTCATTCAACGCGCGGCTGCTGCCGGTGAACAGGAAGTTCTTCGTGCCATACTTCTCGTGGATTTCATTTTCATTGGGAAGGTTATCGCCGATCGTGCTCACGCCAAAATCGCCCGTTTCGATGAGCGTCTCGACAGCTTTCACCACTGGCGGATGAAACGTCTGCCGCTTGTACTTCGCGTCCCACGGCGCTTTCTGCTCAAAATAGTCTGCGTTCTGCGCGAGCTTGACCATCACGTCGGTCACAGCCTTGTCCGTGATCGTTACGAAACTCTGCGAACTGCCCTTCGCGCCGCGCGCATCGCGATAGACCTCGATGAAACCGTTGTCAAAATCCACCGTGGCGTCGTTCTGCACCCAGTCCGTGCCGAATTGCAGCCAGTCGGCGGATTCTCCCGTCTGGTAAAAGCGGCTTAGGTCCGCGATCACCTGCGCCTGCTTGGCGTCGGCGGAGCCGCGCGCCTTTTCGAGGCACTCGACCGCCTTCTTCAGATAGACGGCGTAAAGTCCGGGCGGTACTTTCCCGTCGGGCGTCCCGGCACGGTAAACAATCTCTTGCAGTTTTCCATCGGGGCCCTTCACCACGCGCGAGTTCAGCGGATACCTCTCCATGAAATTCGTCAGGTCTTTCTGACTCAGGCCGGGGTAGAAAGTGTTGGAACTCGCCTGGATGGTATCCTTGCCGCCCGTAGGACTCTTGGCCGTGTCCATAGGCTCAAAGTCTGCGTCAAAAAATGCGGCATTCAGTGATTCGGCCTCGCGCTTCACGGCATCGGCGGACGCGAGTGGCGGGAGATCACCGTAAGCGGTGCGAAATGCGCCAATTCCCTGCACACGAAGAGCAGCTTCCTGCAACTGCGCGAAGGTGAACGTGGGAAGAAACTTCTGCGCCGTATACTCGTTGTGATTTCCCCGGTTGGCCCAAAAGAGTTTGGTGAATTCTGTGATCTTTGTGAGCGCTACGGGATCGGTGACCTCTTTGTTGGCGAGGATGCCTTCGAGAATGCGCTTCTGCCGCAGGCCGTAGGCGGAGAGCTGGTCATAAATAATGGGATCAATCGCAATGGAGGCTTGCGTGAGCCAATAAGCGAGTGCCTGCTGCTTCGGCGTGAGCGCCTTGAAGCTCTCGGCCTGCACCTGGATGAAGCCGACGTCGCCGACGCGCTCAACCAAAACCGGATATGCCGGCACAGTTTTCTGCTGGCTGAATGCAAACGCCGCTGCAAATAGAATCAAACTGCCTGCAAGAAGTCCTCGTCTCACATTCGCCTCCCCCGGCGTGCAAACCATGTTCCAGCTAGCCTCATGATACTAGGGTGTGTGTTAAGCTGGCACGCCAAAAAGAATTGCGGTCAAAATATCGATGGAGGGGTTTTCTTCATGAATCGCAACGCTCCCGCGCGTAGTCACAATCTCCGATTTGCCATCGCACTCCTTGTGGCTGGCGCCATTATTCTCGGCGCGCCGCTCGCGAGTTCGCAGTTTTCAGCAGCGGCACAAAATGCATCCGCGCCGATCCAGATCAGCGTGGACCTCAGCGAAGCGCCACGACACATTTTTCACGCGCATCTCGTAATCCCCGCCGCGCCCGGGCCGCTCACGCTCCTCTATCCGAAATGGATTCCCGGCGAGCACATGCCCGATGGCCCCATCTCTGATTTGGCCGGACTAAAATTCATGGCGGGCGGCAAGACGCTTGCATGGCAACGCGACTCGGAAAACATGTACGCCTTTCACATGGAAGTTCCCGTGGGCGCGACATCGGTAGAAGCGAGCCTGGACTACCTGAATCCCGTGGAAGGCGGCGGCTATTCGGCAGGGCCATCGGCCACATCGAAAATCGTGATTCTCGAATGGAATGACGTGCTTCTCTATCCCGCAGGATCGAAGTCGGATGATCTGACCTATTCCGCGAAACTGAAATTGCCCCCGGGCTGGAAATTCGGGACGGCGCTCACAACACAAAGCCAGCAGGAGAATGAAACTCAATTCGGGCCCGTGTCACTAACCAACCTGGTGGATTCTCCAGTGCTCGCAGGAACCTACTTCCGTCACATCCCGCTTGCGGAGGACGTAAACCCTCCGCATTTTTTGGATCTCGCGGGCGATTCGGCGGCATCGGTTGACCTCCCTGCCGACGAATTGGAAGCATACAACCGGCTGGTGCGCGAAGCCGGAGCGCTCTTCGGCGCGCGTCACTATGACCACTACGATTTTCTCCTCTCGCTGACCGATCATTTTTCTCCCAACGGCCTCGAGCATCACCAGTCGAGCGACAACCGCGCGCCCGAGCGGATGCTCCTCGATCCCGACCTCCGCCTGGAATTCGCCAGCCTTCTCCCGCACGAATTTACACATTCCTGGAACGGGAAATTCCGCCGCCCCGCTGGACTGGCAACGCCGGATTACGGCCAGCCGATGAAGGGCGACCTGCTGTGGGTGTATGAAGGGCTGACTCAATATGTTGGTGAGCTGCTCTCCACGCGCGCGGGCGTGCGCGACGAGCAAGCCTACCGCGATGCGCTGGCGCAAACGGCGGCGTATCTCGATCATCAAGCCGGGCGCAACTGGCGTCCGTTGCAAGACACGGCCACCGGCGCGCAAACCCTCTACTTGATTGGGAGCCGCGCGTGGTTTTCCTGGCGGCGCAGCGTTGATTTTTACGACGAAAGCTGGCTCATCTGGCTCGAAGCGGACACCATCATCCGCAAGCAGACCAGCGGAAAGAAATCGCTCGACGATTTCTGCCGCGGCTTCCATGGCGCGCCGGGCACAGGCCCGAAAGTCGTGCCCTACATATTCGATGACGTTGTGACAGGGATGAATCAGGTCGCGCCCTATGATTGGCGCAAATTCTTCCGCGACCGGCTGGACTACGTCGGTCCGCGTGCGCCGCTCGGTGGAATTGAGGGTGGCGGATGGCGTCTCGTTTACAACGACACGCCGAACCCCTACATCCAGGCATTCGAACACACGGATGGGCGCCTGGACTGGACCTATTCGCTGGGCTTCATGCTCAACAAGGACGGGCAGGTGGTTGACGTGATTCCCGACACGCCCGCATGGCGCGCCGGTTTGGCGCCGGGGATGAGAATCCTCACCGTGAACGGCAAGGCGTGGTCCGCGGAAGCGCTGCACGATGCGGTGCGCGCCGCGAAGACCGGCATGGGCACAATTGACCTGCAGTCCGATAATGAGGGGTACGCGAGGACCTACAACTTGAATTACCACGGCGGCGAGCTTTACCCCCATTTGGTGCGTGATGAATCGAAACCGGACGTGCTGGGCCAGATTCTAAAGCCCCTCACCCCCGTAACCGCGCCGAAATAACGCGGGAGAGAGCGGCCGTTTTTTCGAACCTTTTGTCTGGTACGCGAATCCAAACCTGCAGGTAACTGCGTACTATGGGCGAGGAACTATGCTGATTAAGCGACCAGATGACTTGAAATATTCGGATATTACGCCGAAGGAAGTTTATTTGAACCGGCGCAAGTTTCTGGCAGGAGTGGCAGTAGCCGGCGGAGCAATGCTCGCCGGGCGCGCGGCATGGGAGCTGATTTCGCCCGGCCTTAGCGCCTCTGCTGCCACGTCGCAGCTTACCGGCCTTGCCAAGAGCCCCTTCAGCACAACCGAAAAGCAAAACACGTTCAATCAGGTGACGACCTACAACAACTTTTACGAATTCGGCTCGGAAAAGGGCGAACCCTCACAGAACGCCGGGAACTTCAAGACATCGCCATGGACCGTGTCCGTCGAAGGCGAGGTCGCCAAACCGCGTACCTTCACGATGGACGAGCTGATGAAGCTTGCGCCGCTCGAAGAGCGGATTTACCGCCACCGCTGCGTCGAGCGCTGGTCGATTGTCGTGCCGTGGATTGGCTACTCCTTCAACGTGCTGGCAAAGCTCGTCCAGCCGACAGCAAACGCAAAGTTTGTCGCATTCCAAACCTATTATGACGCGCAGCAAATGCACTGGGGACGTGGCACCGGCATAGACTTCCCCTACATCGAAGGTTTGCGAATGGATGAAGCCATGCATCCGCTCGCGCTGCTCTGTGTGGGAATGTACGGGCAGACTCTGCCGAACCAGGATGGCGCGCCCGTGCGAATGGTGATCCCCTGGAAATACGGTTATAAGAGCATCAAGTCCCTCATCAAGATTAAGTTTGTGAAAAATGAGCCGCCTACGACTTGGAATAATGCCGCGCGGGACGAATATGGTTTCTATTCCAACGTGAATCCGCAGAAAGACCATCCTCGATGGAGCCAGGCGAAAGAGCGCCGCCTCGGCGAGTTGTTTGAGCGGCCCACGGTGCTGTTCAACGGCTACGGAGATCAGGTCGCCAGTCTTTATCAGGGAATGGATCTGATCAACAAATACTACTGATCGCGCCGAAATGAATTCCATCCTCTCCAATAAATGGCTGAAAGTGCCGGTGTTTCTGCTCTGCTTTTTTCCGGCCGGCCTGATAATTTGGGATTACTTGCATCTGTCCGGCTTGCTCGTCTGGGGCTTCCTGCAGGATGCCCTCACCACGAACGCGAACCCGGTCGAATACATCACGCACAACACCGGTGATTGGACAATTCGTTTCCTGATCATCACGCTGGCCATCACTCCTGCTCGGAAGCTCTTCAAAATGCCGGCCTTTATCCGCTATCGCCGGATGCTCGGTCTCTTTGCGTTTTTCTACGGCTGCCTGCACTTCACAACCTACATCTGGCTCGTCAACTCTTTTGATGTCCACGAAATGTGGACGGACGTGGCGAAGCGCAAGTTCATCACCGTGGGCTTTGCGGGATTCCTGATGATGGCCCCTTTGGCGATTACTTCGACGGCGGGCTGGATTCGCCGCATGGGCGGAAAAAACTGGCTGTTGCTGCACCGTTTGATTTATTTCAGCGCCATCGCCGGCGTGATTCATTACGCGTGGCTCGTAAAGTCAGACGAGCGCAAACCGATTCAGTACGGCGTTCTTGTGGGCTTGCTCCTGCTGTATCGCCTGGTTGATTGGATTATGAAAAGGAAGAAAAAGGCAGGCGCGAGGGTGGCTTCCACAAAACAGATCCCGATGGAAACTTCAGAAACGGCATAGACCAAGAATTTGCTGGTTTGCGGAATGCAAGGGTTATCCGGCTTCCGCCACATCTCTTCACGAATTACCTCAACTTCACCCTTGGTTGCGGGAAATTTCCCCCAGGTATTGTCGCGATGATACCGAACTTGATATCTTCGTGTTCGGTCCGCTTGCTTTCCACAGTCATGCGAGCCACCACATCAGTCGTCCACGAAAGGAGGCCGCAAATGTATGCGGGACCCGAAAAAGAAAAACGGAGCATATTCCGCAACCCGTTACTGTATACATCCACGGCGCTCCTGATTGCTCTGCTCTATGTAAGTTGGGTGTTCTATACGCGCTGGCAGGAAAACCAGGAATACGAGCAAAAGGTCGCGGCAATGGAGGAGAAAAAGAGACAAGAAGACGAGCGCGTCGCGGAACTAATGGGCGGAAGCCGGTTCGAGATTTTGAATTTTTACGCGACGCCGAGCTTCATCCGCGAGGACCAGAGCGCCACTCTTTGCTATAGCGTTTCAAACGCCAAAAAAGTACGGCTGGACCCGCCGGACGCAAATGTGTGGCCATCCCTGAGCCGGTGCTTCCACTTATCACCCAAGAAAACGACAACCTACACCCTGACCATTGAAGACGCGGAGGGCCACACGAAATCAGCGACAGTGAAAGTTACCGTCGAATAGGCTCCGGTCCGGGGAGGGCAAAGGCTCTTGTGGTAGAATTTGTTTCTTGCAGCAAGTGGTTCTTGCAGGTATGTTGGCGAATCCCAGCCGAACGGCCGTGGAGCAGCGATCCTGAAGCGGGCAGTGGCCAAACAGCGGAAAAAACCAGTTTCGAAGATCCATGAAAACCGCAGGAAATCCGGTATGAGCGATACTCGACCCGACCCTCTAGCCAAAATCAAGCAGAAGCTCGAACAAGAAATCCGCGCCATCGAGCGCGAACTTGTTGACGAGCTGCCGAAGGAGATCGCCAAGGCGCGCGCGCATGGCGACCTTTCCGAAAATGCCGAATACAAGTACGCCAAAGAGCGCCAGGCCTACCTCAACGGGAAGGTCCAGCAGTTGAAGAAGCGCATGGGTGACGTTTCCATGCTCAATGTGAGCAATCTACCGAAGGATGCGGCGGCCTACGGCTCGCGCGTGTGGATCCTCGACATCCAGAAATCAGTGGAAGTGGAATATAAATTGGTCACCACGGAAGAATCCGACGTGCCGAACGGCCTGATTTCCACGACCTCGCCGATTGGCAAGGCATTGCTGGGCCGGCGCGTTGGCGACGAAATCAAAGTGCAGACGCCGATCGGCATCAAGGAATTTGAGGTCGTGCGGCTGAAAACCATCCACGAAGACGAGTGAAATCCCACAACACATCGCCGCTTTCTTGCGAGATCCACATTCCAAAATCTATTCCATTTCTGATTTGCGGAAACATGCGCGCCCGATGAGACCCTCACTCGTCGTTCACGGCGGCGCGTGGCCAATTCCCGATGCTGCCGTCGCGGCGTGCAAGGAAGGCTGTCGGCGAGCGCTGGAAGCCGGCTGGACGGTGCTCAATCGCGGCGGCAGCGCCGCCGACGCAGTCGAAGTGTCCATTGTAGTTCTGGAAGACGACCCTGTTTTCGACGCCGGGACCGGCGCGCACTTGAATCGCGATGGCAAGGTCGAATTGGATGCCATCATGATGGAGGGCGCCACGCTCCTCGCGGGAGCCGTGGCGGCTGTTCACCGCGTGAAGAACCCAATCCGCCTCGCGCGCCGTGTGATGGACTCATGCGAGCACATGATGCTCGTCGGCGAGGGAGCGGAACGATTTGCCCAGGAACAAGGCCTTGCCCTGTGCGACCCCGCGGAATTGATCGTGCCTCGCGAGCGCGCGGCGTGGGAAAAATGCGGCAAGGGCGGGCATGTCGAAGCGAATCACGTTCATCAGGGCGGCACCGTCGGCGCAGTGGCAATGGACCAGAAGGGCCACATCGTGGCGGGCACGTCAACCGGCGGCACCTGCTGCAAGCGCCCAGGTCGCGTAGGCGACACGCCGCTCATCGGATGCGGATGTTACGCTGACAATGAGTCCGGCGGCGTTTCATGCACGGGTTGGGGCGAGGCAATCATGAAAATTGTCATGGCCAAGACTGCCGTGGACCGTTTGCGGGTGAATGAACGGAAACCGCAAAACGTCGCGGAGTCCTGCATTCAATTGCTCGCCAAGCGCACGAAGGGCACTGGTGGACTCATCCTTCTCGATCGAGAAGGGACTCCCGCCGCATCTTTCAACACGCCGCGCATGGCCCACGGTTACATTAAGCCAGACGGTTCCATTTTCACCGCCCTCTGATCTACATCTCTACGCGGCACGAAAATTCATCGAATATGTTCTTTGAATTCCAACCAAATAATTCTCATTCCTTTCGGGGAGTAACTGAGAGCTGTCGGGGACTCGCCGACGGTCAACCATTTGAGAAGCCCTGATGGAAAAGTTGGCGCGTTTTTTTCCCTTGGTGACGATGCATCGTTAATCCGGTCAGGAAATATCATCAGGCGGGCAGGTGAAATACCCGTGCCAAACTTGAAGTAGGTCGGTGGGAGAATCGCGGCGACCACGCGTACATCATCTGTTTCCAGCAGAATTGTCCCGTCGTGCTGGTTCGGTTTCCGTGCGTTTGCTTCAAGCGCAGCGGTAACCGTGGGGTAGAAGATATGTACGTCACGCTGTCTATGCAGCAGTGAAATCGTGATATTTCGGAACGGTGTATCCCCAACATTCCCTGCTATATGTAAAAATGGCCCTTTCACGAAATTCACAGTGGAATCTGCTAGGTGCGCACTCACAACCGGCTTGCCCTCTACTGCGTTCGTAATCTCCGCATCCCCAAATACGACGTAGACATAGTCGAAGTCATGCCGGTGCAGAAGCGTGGACTCATGCGGCGGCACTTCGACTTCATACGCTTTAACATAGGAGTTCTCAATAATCAGATGATGATGGTGCTCTTGCGAAATCGGCACGGCAGCGCCCTGCGATAAGACAGCCGCAGTCCCGAAACCCATCAGAGCCAGAAAGCAAAATGCCCGCATGCGCATGAGCTTCATTGTCTCCCGGCGGGATTCTACAACGTTTGCCGCACCGCGCGGCATCGTGCTAGCATCGGCCGTTTCGGAGCCTCGCGGCGCATTCCGCAGGCAGGCGGCGAGCGGCGGGGCTTCATCCTCACACCACAGGGGACGCCCATGAAGGCCTATAACACGCAGTTCATCCGAAACGTCGGCATTGTCGGCCACGGCGACACCGGAAAAACGCAACTCGTGTCGTCGTTGCTCTTCACCGCCGGAATGACCCCCCGGCACGGAAAGGTTGCGGAAGGGACCACGGTCACCGACTGGGACGAAGAAGAGATCGCCCGCAAGATCACCATTCAAACTTCCCTCGCCTATGCGGAATGGGCCGCCCCCGGCCAAGCCGAAAAAACAAAAATCAATTTCATTGATACGCCGGGCTACAGCACCTTTGTCAATGAGACGCGCTCCACGCTCGTGGGCGCCGATTGCGCGCTGATCCTCGTGGACGCGCACACGGGCGTGCAGGTGGTTACAGAAAAAGTTTGGGACTATTGCACCGAATACGAACTGCCCCGCGCGTTCGTAATCAATTGGATGGACCGCGAGCTGGCGAGCTTTGAGCGCGCCGTGGCTTCGGTCCAGCAGGTGTTTGGGCGCGGCGCCGTGCCCGTGCAATTGCCGATTGGCGAGGAAAAACATTTCCGCGGCGTCGTGGATCTGGTGACCATGAAGGCGCTTACCTATTCCGCCGGCGGCGACGGCAAGGCAAAAATTGAAGAGATCCCCGCCGACATGGCCGATGCGGCCAAAGCTGCTCACGAGGCGCTCGTCGAAATGGTCGCCGAAGGCGACGACAAATTGATGGAGGAGTTCTTCCAGGAAGGCACGCTGCCGCCGGAAGATCTGCGCAAGGGATTGAAAGATGCGGTCGCTGTGCGGCGCATCTACCCCGTCCTGGCAACCGCAGCGCTGCCGAATATCGGAAGCGACGCGCTTTTGAGTTTCCTGGTTGAAATTTTCCCTGATCCATCCGTGCGGGAAAAAGTGACCGGCTATACGGAGCCGGAACGCAAGGGTGAGACGGTCGAGCGCAAGATTTCGGACAGTGGCCCGGTTTCGCTATTCGTATTTAAGACGCTCTCCGACCCATTCGCCGGGCGCATTACCTATTTCAAAGTGATGTCCGGGATGTTGAAAGCGGACGCCACGGTGGTCAATTACGTTCGCGGCTCTTCGGAGCGTTTACAACACATTCAGATCATGCAGGGCAAGACCGGCGCCGACGTGCCCGAGCTGCACGTGGGGGATCTGGGCGCCGTCGCGAAATTGAAGGACACGATCACCGGCGACACTCTGGGCGACAAGGCCTCGCCAATTTTTTACGCGCCGGTGCGTTTCCCCGAACCCTCCATCACGTTTGCCATCGAGCCGAAAACCCGCGCCGACGAAGACAAGATCGGCCAGGCTATCCACAAAATTCTCGAAGAGGATTTGTCGCTGCGTTTCTCGCGAGACCCGCAAACGAAAGAGTTTCTTCTGTCCGGCTCCGGCCAGCAGCACATCGAGATTGTGGTAGCCAAGCTGAAGAAGCGCTATCACGTCGAGCTGACCCTCAAACCTCCCAAGGTTCCCTATCGCGAAACGATCCGCGGCAAGGCCGATGCCGAAGGTAAGCACAAGAAACAGACCGGCGGCCACGGCCAGTTCGCCGTCTGCCGCGTGAAGTTCGAACCACTGCAGCGCGGCGCCGGCGTTGAATTCGTGGACGACATTTTCGGCGGCTCAATCCCCAAAAACTGGATCCCGTCGGTCGAAAGAGGCGTCCGGGATACGGCCGCGCGCGGGTATCTCGCCGGGTTTCCCATGGTGGACTTCCGCGCGTCGGTCTATGACGGCAAGTATCACGACGTGGACTCCTCCGACATGGCCTTCCGGATTGCCGGCTCACTGGCATTCAAGGAAGGGATGACGCAGGCCAGACCCGCATTGCTCGAGCCCATCATGCACGTCGAGGTTGCCGCGCCCGACCACTATTCCGGAGACATCATGGGCGATTTGAGCTCGCGGCGCGGGCGCATCAGCGGGAGCGAAGTGCGCGGATCCACCGTCATCGTGAAGGCGCAGGTGCCGTTTTCAGAAATGCTGAGTTACGCGACGGGCCTGACTTCGATGACCCAGGGCCGCGCCTCCTACCACATGGAATTCTCACACTACGATTTCGTGCCCGCGGAAGTCGCGGAAAAAATCATCGCGCACACAAAGGCCTCCCGCGCTGGCGTAGAGGTCGAGGAAGAGGTCTGAGCGCACAGCGCTCGCCCGAATGAACCAATTTGGCCCGGCGTCAATTTGCCAAATTGGATGTTGCGAGCGTTCACAAATAAGTGACAATCCACATTTGCATTTCACGTGCCGTGAAGAGGATTTCCCGGCGGACAGGTTCCAAATGAAAAAGGTAAAGAAACAAGGTTGGAGCGACTCGACTCGCGCAATCCATGCCGGCGAATCGCACCATGGTATCAGTGGCCCGGTGGCCACGCCCATCGTTCGCTCCTCCACATTCACATTTTCCGGCACGGCGGAGATGAAGCGCTGGGCCGAAGGCAAGAGCAAGGCCTACATTTACACGCGCTACGGAAATCCCACGCTCACCGTCGCCGAAGCGAAGATCGCGCAGCTCGAACGCGCCGAAGACGCCGTCGTGGCTGCGTCCGGCATGGCAGCCATTTCCTCGGCGCTGCTTTCCGTGCTGAAGAGCGGCGACGAAATGATCGCCACCCGCCAGCTCTACGGCGGCAGCTATCGCCTGATGCGGGATGTTTTGCCCGGCTTTGGAATTCGTGTTCATCACGTGGAGAACGATCTCGAAGGAGTCGAGCGCCTCGCTAACAATCGTACTCGCGTTCTCTACATGGAGACGCCCACGAATCCGACGCTGCGCATCGCCGATCTTCGCAAAGCCGTCGCGCTCGCGCGCAAACTCAAGCTGGTCAGCATCGTGGACAACACTTTTGCATCCCCGGTGCTCCAAAAACCCCTTGAGTTGGGCTTCGATCTGGTCACGCACAGCGCGACGAAATACCTGAGCGGCCATTCGGACTTGATTGGCGGCGCGGTGGCGGGCCGCAAAGCCCTCATCGACAAAGTCCGCACGATGATTATCTATCTCGGCGGCTCGATGGACCCCGAGGGCGCCTATCTCCTGATTCGCGGAATGAAATCTCTTGAGACCCGCGTTCATCGCCAGTGCATCACAGCGATGGCCGTCGCGCGTTATTTGGCGAAACATCCTAAAGTCGCGCGGGTGCACTATCCCGGTCTTCCCTCGCATCCGGATCATGCTCTGGCGAAAAAACAAATGTCCGGCTTCGGTGCAATGATGGCATTCGACTTGAAAGGCGGCCTCGCGGCCGCGCGCCGCTTCTGCGACCGTGCGCATCTTTTCCTTCTCGCCGCCAGCCTGGGTGGAGTTGAATCCCTCTGCGTGCTGCCCATCTACACATCGCATTACAAGATGAGCCGCCAGGAACTGGCCGCGGCAGGCGTTGAGCCCGGCACCGTCCGTTTGTCCGTTGGCCTCGAGGATTCCGCGGATCTCATCGAAGACCTGCGCCAGGCGCTGGCGTAGGATTTGGCAAAACCGGCTCTCGGAATCCCTTCAAATAATTTGTTTGGAATCAGTTACGGCCAATTCCTGTTCCAGGTTGACCCGTTGCCTTTTTCAGGCCTAGCATGTTTCATCGGCAGACCCAAACGCCGGGAATGCCGTCTAATATCACAGGGTCCGAGCCAGGCCACCAGGCTCGTGGCTCGAGTCAACGCGTGACCAGACGCTTCTCCAACTCGACGGTGAACCGTTGCCTGTCTGCGGGAATGTGCTCGCTTGCCATGCTCGGCCTTCTTTCTTTTGCCGGCTGCGACGATGCCACACGCAACACCACGCAGGTGCGTCCTCCGGAAATCAAGGCTGCCCCGGAGCAGGTTGCCAAGGCGCCCGGCGCCCCGGTGCTTTATCCACTGCCGTTTCTGCCCAGGCCGGGGCATTCCATTTCCATTCTCGGGCCTCTCCCGGAATCCGGACTGGATCTAATTCTCTCCTACGCCCAATGGTATTTTGATGCCGGCCAGCAGGACTTTCGCGCGGGGCATCTGGCCAGGGCGCGTCAGGAATTTGACCTTTCCGTGGATACTCTGATCGGCAGCGGGTATGCCATCAACAGCGACCCGCGTCTCGCCGCCGCATTCCATCGAATCGTGGAAACCATCAGCAGCGAAGAGTTCGCCGCATTCCGCGAGGGCGATGGATTTTCCGAGCAGAAGGCGGAAGGCGCGCCGATCGATGAGATCCCTGAAATCAGCGTGCCGGCGCCGGGGACTCTCGACCCCAGGCTGGCCGCGGGCGCGGCGCGCGAAATTACTCTCGTGCCGCATGACCTTCCCCTCACCGTGAATGAGTACGTCCTCGTCTATTTGAATTTTTTCCAGACCCCGCGCGGGCGCGCCATCGTGGAGACCGGCCTGCGCCGCGCCGGACGTTACCGCCCGATGATTGAGCGCGTGCTTGATGAAGAGGGTCTGCCCCGCGACCTCATCTATCTCGCGCAGGCCGAAAGCGCGTTTCAGCCGACGGCCGCTTCGCGCGCACGCTGCGTCGGCATCTGGCAATTCGCGGCCTGGCGCGGGCACGAATACGGGCTGCAGCGCAACTGGTGGATTGACGAACGCCAGGACCCGGAAAAATCCACGCGCGCCGCGGCGCACCACCTCCACGATCTCTACGATCAATTCGGCGACTGGTATCTGGCCATGGCCGCCTACGACACCGGCCCGGGCAACGTGCAGAAAGCCATCGAGCGCACCGGCTACGCGGATTTCTGGGAACTCTACAAGCGCAATGTACTCTTGAAAGAGACGCGCAATTACGTGCCCATCATTCTTGCGCTGACGCTGATTGCCAAAGATCCGCAGCGCTATGGAATCCAGGTGACGCCCGAACCGTTTCCGGAAATAGACCGCGTTAAACCGGGCAAGCCGATTGATCTGCGGCTGGTCGCTGAAACGATTGACGTGGACGTGCAGGCACTGCGCGGCCTCAATCCCGTCCTGCTACGCACGGTTACTCCAAACGATCCAAATTTTGAATTGCGCCTGCCCGCCGGAACTGGGGGCCGGTTTCTGACGGAAATCGCTGCCATCCCGCCGGAGAAGTGGGTGACCTGGCGGCGCCACCTCGTCAACGAAGGCGAGACACTTTCTGAGATTGCGCGCACTTTTCACGTAACTCCCGCGGCGATTGCGGATGCCAATGAGCTGGACATTCATGCGCGGCTCCAATCCGGTCAAAAGCTGATCATTCCCGCAACGGCGCCGTCTGAACCCGCTCTGGGAAAACTCACTTACTATCGGGTGCGCAAAGGCGACACGGTGGAGAGCGTCGCGGAGCAATACAGCGTCTCATCCTCCGACGTCGTTAAGTGGAATCACCTTGCATCGCAGAAGCTTGCGCGCGGCATGCGGTTGCGCGTTTATCCGGGGGGCCTCGGAGCGCAATCTCCCGCTGCGTCCAAGTCCACGCATCCCGCAACACCGTCGGTTGCGACAACGTCCGCTCCGCAGCCCGTGGCGCCGAAGAGTCAAGCCTCGCCAGTCGGGGCGGTCACCCACAAGGTTGAGCCGGGTGAAACGCTGTGGTCCATCGCCCAGGCTTATCACACGACCGCCGAGGCCCTGCGCATAACTAATCGATTTCTTTTTACCAGACCCCTCCAGGTCGGCGATCTTTTGACCATTCTCCAGCCGCGCTAAACCATGCCGCACATGCCCGTAACCCCTTATTTTGTAAACACTTACATGTGGGGTATTCGCCCTATTGCGAGCGTTGCAATTCAAGATAGAAGACAGCGTCTCACCTGCATTCATTTACCTGCGGCCTTGACAAAGACAGAAGACTTCGTTAAGAAACCTCGGCGGGGAGAGAGATGGCCGCGCTTCGTCGTCTGACGGGCGCATCACAATTGGAGGACACTATGAACTTCCGCATGGACGACGACGAAGATAACGAGCTGCCCCGCTTCGAAGACGATGAAGAATTAGGCGGCGACGAGATCATCGAGGAAGAGACTGAAGAACTGGTTGTCGAGGAGAGGCCGGGTTTCCCGGTGGCTCCTCCGCCTCCACCGAAGCCCGCGGCCCATTCGAAGCCCGCGCGCAAAGGAAAGAAGGCAAAGAAAGCCAGGAAGGCCGCAAAAAAATCGAAACCGCGGCGCAAAGCCGCTTCCAAGAAGAAGCGCAAGAAGGCGAAGAAGTCGGCTCGCAAGAAGGCGAAGAAGGCACCTCGCAAGAAATCGAAGCGCCGCCGCCGATAAAGCAATCTTTATGTACCCAAGATTCCCGGGAGAACATCCCGGATATCTTTCTTCTGTCGAATCCTCCGATTCCAGTTCACGGCCTCGCGCGAGGGCCTGCCAGCTTCCTATCATTTAAAAAGACCATTCCGGCCCGCACCATTTCCGTCTTGCAACTGATGACTGACCTCCCTTGCATCCGTAGACTCATTCCGTCCGTCGCTGTTCCAATTGGGGTCATCTAAATACATCTGGACTTGCCGCATTTGCCAATCCCCGATAGCATGCGCGGACATGCTCCGGGCGGTGGAACATATCCGGCGGATGCGAGGCGGCGCGCAGGCCCATCTGATGCGCTGCAATGACGGTTTCTATTACATCGTGAAATTTCAGAACAACCCGCAGCACACCCGCGTGCTCGCCAATGAACTGCTGGGAACAGCGCTGGCCTCGCGGTTGGGACTGCCCACGGCGCCGTTCGCAGTGGTCGAAGTGGAACACGACCTCATCCATCTGACAGAGGAACTTGCCGTGCAAGTAGGTGTGTCGCGCACCCCGTGCCTGCCCGGCTTGCAATTTGGCTCGCGGTATCCGGGCAACCCGGCGCAAACGGCGGTCTTCGACCTTTTGCCCGATGACGCGCTGGCCGATGTGGAGAACGCTGAGGATTTCCTGGGAATGCTGGTGTTTGACAAATGGACTTGCAACACCAACGGCAGGCAGGTGATTTTTTTCCGCGACAAAGGCCGGTCGCGCTATCAGGGGATGATGATTGACCAGGGCTTTTGTTTCAATGCCGGCGAATGGAATTTCCCGGACGCCCCGCTGCGCGGCCTTTACATGCGCCAGCGCGCGTATCACGGCGTCACCGGGATGGATTCCTTTGAGGCCTGGCTTGCGCGCCTGGAGCGCCGGATCACGCCGGACGTCCTGGATGAGGCCGCCAAGCAAATCCCCCCGGCCTGGTACGACTTTGATGTGGATGCACTGTATGCGCTGCTGGAGCGTCTCGACCGCCGCCGCTCGCGAGTCCGCGAGCAGCTCGAACTGGCGCGGGACTCGTCCCGGCAGCCGTTTCCAAACTGGAGGTAAGCCATGCCCGAATCCGCGCTCAATACTTTCGCGTATCACGTTGTGCGGTACACGCCGAATCTCATCCGCGATGAGTGGGTGAACATCGGCGTCGTCGCGTACGATCCCGCGGGAACCCGCTTCCGCGTCCGGCTCATCGAAGATGAATCAGACTTCTCACGGCTGCGGCGGCTGCATCCGGCTTCCGACGAAGCGGCGCTGCGCGGCCTGTCTTCCCTGTTTGAGAGCACCCTCTCCGATCACCGCGGAGAACTCTCCGCCTGGACTACGAAACTCGAGCAGATGCTTTCCAACACCGTGCAATTCAGCCCGCAGAAGGGCTTGCTTGCCCAAGATCTCGATTCTGAAATGGACCGCCTCTACCATGACCAGGTGGCCGCTCCTCGCGCGCGCGCCGCAGTCGTCGGTAGCCGGAACGATATCCGTTCCGCGGCCACGCAAGTCTTTCAAACCACGGGGCTCCTACCAAAATTGACGAGGGCCGTGCATTTGGATGACTTAACGTTTCCCGGAGATCCAATGCGCCTGGATTACGCCTATCGCCGCAACGGCACCCGCGGGTTCATTCAATCGCTGGCGCTCACGCGAGAGCCGGCGCAGGCCAAAGTGCTGGCCTACACGGCCGACGCTATCCGCGCGAAGATTGAAAAAACCGAATTCGTAGCCATCACCGAAATGGAATTGCGCCCGGAAGAAAATAAACGCCACAAGTTTATCTCGGGGTTGTTTGAGGAAAAGCAGATTTCTCTGGTGCCGCTATCGCGCCTGCCGGTGTGGGCGCACCAGTTGCGCCCGCTGCTTCAATAAAAAGCATCCTAAACCAGCGGTTCGTCCCAGTCTTCGAGCACGGACTTCAGCTTGCCCATGAACTGGTGCGCGGTGGCCCCATCCACGCAGCGGTGGTCGTAGGAGAGCGTCAGATAGACCATCGAGCGGATGGCGATGGCGTCGTCAATCACCACCGGCCGCTTCTGGATCGCGCCCACGCCGAGGATCGCCACGTTCGGCTGGTTGATCACCGGCAGTCCCATCAATCCCCCGAAGATTCCCGGGTTGGTGATGGCGAAGGTGCTCTCCTGCACGTCATCGGTCTTGAGCTTTTTCGTGCGGGCGCGCTCGGCCAGGTCATTCACCGCGCGCTGCAGTCCAAGGAAGTTTTTCTCCTCCGCATTCTTTACCACCGGCACGATCAGCCCGTTGTCAATTGCCACGGCCACTCCGATGTTGATCTCACGGTGCAATACGATGTTCGTTCCGTCCACGGAGGCATTCACAACCGGGAACGCGCGCAATGCTTCCACCGCGGCGCGCAGGAAAAAAGGCATAAACGTGAGCTTCGCACCGTAGCGCGACTCGAACTCCTCCTTCGTCTTCGCGCGCGCCGCCGCCACGCGGCTCATGTCCGCCTCGTCCACCGAATAGACATGCGGAGAAACGCGCTTCGAGACCACCATGTGCTCGGCGATCTTTTGCCGCATCACGGACATCGGCTGGACTTCATAGCGTCCGAAATAAATCCTCTCGCGCGGCACCGCGTTTTCGAGCACGCCGTGCGCGGCAGCTCCACCAGCAGCCGCAGGCCGCGCGCCGCCTCCGGAGATCGCTCCGAGGATGTCCTTCTTGCTGATGCGTCCTCCCGCGCCGGTCCCGGCGAGCCCGGACAAATCCACGTTATTCTCCTTCGCCAGACGCCGCACGAGTGGAGAGCTGCGAATCTTCTGTCCATTCCCTCCGACGTTGCTTGCCGCAGGAGCGGGAGCCGCGGCACGCGCTGGTGCCGGCGCCGCTTGCGTGGGGGCGGGCTTAGACGCCGCAGCCTTAGGCGGTGGACCGGGAAGATGTACGGGCTCTTCCTTGGCTGGTGGAGCAGGAGCGGCAGTCGCCGCCGCGCCGCCCGCCGCCTCAATCAACGCCACAACCGTCTTAATCGGCACCGTCTGTCCTTCGCCGATCTTGATCTCTTTCAGCACGCCGGCCGCGGGCGCGGGAATTTCCGCGTCCACCTTGTCGGTGGAAATCTCGAAAAGCGGCTCGTCCCGTTCGATCTTGTCACCGGGCTTTTTCAGCCACTTGGTGATGGTGCCTTCAAAAATGCTTTCGCCCATCTGGGGCATGATGACGTCAACGGCCATGTGTCTCTCCTCTTTCCAACCCTCTTCCAACTATGTTGCGATTCTCTCTCGCTTGCTAATACCTCGCAAGCTCCCTCGCGGCGGCAACCACCTTCTCCGCGTTCGGCAAAAAATGCTCTTCGAGCGGCGGCGAATACGGCACTGGCGTATCGAGCGAAGTCACCCGCATTACCGGCCCGTCCAGTTGCTCGAACGCGCCTTCGCAAACCGTCGCCGCAATCTCGCCCGCGATCCCGCCCGTGCGCGTGTCTTCGTGCACCACGAGCAGCTTGTTGGTCTTCGCCACGCTCGCCAGAATTGTTTCCTTATCGAGCGGCAGGAGCGTGCGCAGGTCGATCACCTCGCACTCGATTCCCTCCCGCGCCAGCGTTTCCGCGGCTTCGAGCGACGTGTGCAACATCGCCGCGTAACTCACGATGGTAAGGTCGCGCCCCTCGCGCTTCACCGCTGCCTTGCCAATCGGCACCAGATATTCTTCCGTGGGCAATTCTTCCTTGATCCGGCGGTACAAGAATTTGTGCTCGAAGAAAAGCACCGGGTTGTTGTCGCGGATCGCCGACTTCATCAGGCCCTTCGCGTCATAAGCCGTCGCCGGATAGACCACCTTCAATCCCGGCGTGTGCACAAAATACATTTCCGGGTTCTGCGAGTGGAACGGCCCGCCGTGCACTCCGCCGCCCGAGGGCCCGCGCACAACCATGGGCACCGGCGCGCCCCAGCGGTAGTGCGACTTCGCCGCGAAATTCGTAAGCTGGTTAAAGCAGCAGGCGATGAAATCAATGAACTGCATCTCCGCTACCGGACGCAATCCCTGGTAGCCCATGCCCACCGCCGCGCCGATGATGGCCGTCTCGCTGATGGGCGTGTCAATCACGCGCTCCCAACCGAAGCGCTCGAGCAATCCGGCCGTCACCTTGAACGCGCCGCCGTACACGCCGATGTCCTCGCCAATCATCACCACGGCGGGGTCGCGCTCCATCTCTTCAAAGAGCGCCTGGCGGATGGCTTCGAGGAACGTGACTTGATTTTTTTCGGACGCCACTATTTGCCCGGCCATCGTCAGCCCCGCCCTTTCCGCGCCACGGCTTTCTTCGCGCTGGCTTTCTTCCCCGAGTTCGACCCGGAATTCACGGACTTCGCATTCCCCGAATCCTGTGCCTTTGCTGCCACAGGCGCCTGCGCGCCATTTCCGCGCGCGGAGGCGGGTGTCGATTCGTTCCGCTTCTTACTCGTTTCTCCAGCGCCAAATCCCTCAACCTTCCACACCGGAGTGACGCTCGACTTCGGCGGCATCACTTCACTCTTCGGCCGCTTCCAGTCGGCTTCGATCTTGTGGCAGCCATCCTCGCAATAGACACCCTGCTCCGCCAATTCCGGCGGAGGAAATGGTGAGTCCTCCGCGTATTTGAGGTCTTCCGTCAACTCGCGGTCAATCCGCGATTCAATCTCTTTGCGCCGCTTCTCGTCCCACAGTTTGTTTTCGGTCAAATACTTTTGGTACAGGTCCAGCGGGTCGCGTTTCTTCCAGTACTCGAACATCTCCTTCGGCACATATTCCGCCGGGTCGTGTTGCGCGTGGCCGCGCATGCGCATGGTTTTCGACTCGATAATCACCGGCCCATCGCCCGCGCGGCACTGGTCCACCGCGCGCTTCGCCGTCTCGTACACCGCCACCACGTCATTCCCTTCCACGATGTAACTCGCGATGCCGTAGGCCTTCGCGCGGTCGGCCAAATCCTTCAGCGGCACCTGCCGCCCCACGGGCGTCGAATACGCCCACCCGTTGTTCTCGATCACGCACACAAACGGCGCGCGCTGCTGTGCCGCGAGGTTCATCCCCTCATGGAACGCGCCGGTCGAAGTCCCTCCGTCGCCAATCCACGTCATGGTCACGATTTTCTGCCCGAGGTACCGCCCTGCCATCGCAATGCCCGTCATCACCGGAATCAGGTCGCCCAGCATTGAAATCGGAGAGACAACGTGCCGCGTCTTCAGGTCGCCGAAATGGCTGGTGCCGTCTTTGCCAAGCGTCGGCGATGTGTACCGCGCCATGTATTGCGTGAAGATGTCGCGCGGCTTGTAGCCGCGCACGAGCAGCGCGCCGACGTTGCGGATCATCGGCGCAATCCAGTCGCCCGGCCCCAGCGCGTAGGCCGTGCCCACGGAAGTCGCTTCCTGCCCCAGGCTCGCATACAGCCCGCCGACAACCTTGTTCTGCTTGAAAAGATTCACCAGCCGGTCTTCCACCGACCGGTTGAGCCTCATGTAGTAATAAAGCTCCAGGTTTTGCTCGCGTGTGAGCGAAGTTGTCATTCGATGACTATCGTCCCTTCCCGTAAACCCGAATTCCTTGCCTGTCACGCTACCGCAACATGGAGAGCGATTTGCGCCTCTGCAGTAGCAAGCGCGTTTTGGAGTTCATCAACGGACGTGGCCCGCATCTCCCTCCCGAAGCAATCGCCCAGATGACGCGCCAGCCTCGGCGCGGCCTCCGCCATTTCAACTGGCCGCCCGAGTAATCGCGCGAGCGACGTCGCGCGCTTGTCCGAAATCCCGCAGGGCACAATCAAATCAAAGTATCGCAGGTCGGTTGAAACGTTGTACGCCAATCCGTGCGACGTTACCCAGCGGCTAATGTGCACGCCGATGGCGCCAAGCTTTTCTTCCGTCTGCGTCCCGCTCGGTCCCGTCGTTTCCACCCAAATCCCCGTCCGTCCCTCGCAACGCTTCGCCGCGACGCCGTATTCCGCGGTCGCGCGAATCATCGCCTCTTCCAGTTGCCGAACGTACCACACGACATCCCGCTTGATCTGCGCGAGATTCAAAATCGGATAGGCAACAATCTGCCCCGGCCCGTGATACGTAATGTCCCCGCCGCGGTTCGTCGCGTGGAATTCGACCCCCATATGTTTCAGCAAATGTTCCGACGCCAGTAGATGTTCCGTCTTGCCGCTGCGACCAAGCGTGATCACGTGCGGATGTTCGCACAACAGCAGCACGTCAGGGATGAGCGCGAGCTTGCGAGCGGCCACAACGCGCCGCTGCAAGGCCCACGCCGCCTCATACCCAATCAATCCGAGATTAACTGTCCAGCATTCTTGCATTCGATTGTCACGCGCAGTTGCTACGCATTAATCGCCAATCCACGCACCGCCGCAAACGCGTCGCCCATCGCTTCCCACACCGTCGGATGTGCGTGGATCATGGCCATCATATCGTCCACAGTGGCTTCAAGCTGCAGCGCCGTCACCGCTTCGGCCAGGATCTCCGTCGCCAGCGGCCCGATGATGTGTACTCCCAGCACTTCGCCGTATTGCTCTTCCGCTACTACTTTGATGAAACCCTCATGCTTGCCAATCATTGAGGCCTTGCTGTTCGCTGCGAACGGAAATTTTCCCACCTTCACTTTGTAACCGGCATCCCGCGCGGCCTTTTCCGTCAGCCCCACCGATCCGATTTGCGGCTCACAATACGTTGCGCCGGGAATGTGGTTGCGGTCCACGGGCGGCATCACATGCCCGGACATCTTCGCCACCGCCGTGATTCCCTCCATCGACGCCGCATGCGCAAGCTGCGGCATTCCCGCGACGATGTCCCCAATGGCAAAAAGCCCCGGCTCCTCCGTCTCCATGTACGGCCCCACGTGGACGAACCCGCGCTCCAGTTTTGCCTTCGTCTTTTCCAGCCCAAGATTCTCCGTCTTCGGCGCGCGGCCCACGGCAATCAAAATCTTCTCGGCGGCAACCTTCTGTGTTTTCCCAGCCGCGTCGGTGTAAGTCACCGTCCCGCCCTTTGCATCCGTCGTCACGCCCTGCACCTTCGCGCCGGTCTGTATCTGGATGCCCCGCTTGCGGAACGCCTTTTCGAGCTGCACCGAAATCTCTTCGTCTTCCACCGGCACGAGCCGAGGCAAGGCTTCCAGTAACGTCACCTCCGACCCAAACGTGCGGAATATGGATGCGAACTCGACGCCGACCGCGCCCGCGCCCACGACCACAAGCGTCTTGGGGATTTGCGCCAACGAGAGAATTTCGATGTTGCTCAGAACTGTCTTGCCGTCAATCTTCACGCCCGGGAGCGACCTCGCCTCCGACCCGGTCGCCAGCATGATGTTCTTCGCCGTAATTTCCGAGGTCTTCCCGTCTTTTTCGACGGACACGCGCCCCGGCCCGGCGATGCGCCCCCAGCCGGTCAGGCTTTCCACTTTGTTCTTCTTGAAGAGGAACTCAATTCCCTTGGCGTGCTTGGTGACAATCTTATTCTTCCGCGCCAGCACTGCGGCCCAGTCCAGCTTCACATTCTTCATGTCCACTTCAACGCCGAATTCGCTTGCGTGCTGGATCTCCTCGTACACGTCGGCGCAATGCAGCAACACCTTCGTGGGGATGCAGCCGACGTGCAGGCAAGTGCCTCCGAGAAACCCGTCTTTTTCGACGACCACCGTCTTCAGCCCCCACTGCGCCGCTCGGATCGCCGTGACGTACCCTCCCGGGCCGCTCCCGATGATTGCCAGATCGTAGTTGGCCAAACTCCCCTCCCTCTGATATCCCCGCCGGTACTCCCGCAGGCGGTCCCTCGCAAACGCGCCCCTTCTGGAAACCTGCCCCTACATTAGATTGTCGCGGGACATGAAAGAATCCATGATTCTAGCAGCCGCATCAAACCATCGCAACGCGCCTTCCTTGACACTGGCGGAAGGCACGCCTACAATCAGCGATTTATTGTCAGGGCCAGAAGATGGCAGTGGGACCCCGCTATGGATAAAAAACGCGTCGACTACTACAGGAAGAAGCTTCAGGCCAAGCGCGAGGATCTCGTCCGCAATATCGAACGGACCGAGGAAGAAGGCCGCGCCGCCGACGAAGATACGACGGTGGACCTCGCCGACAAGGCCGCCAACTCCTATACCAAGGAGTTTCTCTTCGGCAAGACCAACACCGAACGCAATCTTCTGCGCTTGATCGACGAAGGCCTCAAGCGCATGAAGGAAGGCGCCTTCGGCGAGTGCGCCAACTGCGAAAAAGAGATTCAGCAAAAGCGGTTGGAGGCCGTGCCGTGGGCCAAGTATTGCGTCGAGTGCCAGGAAAAGCAGGAACGCGGCCAGCTCTAGCTCTTACCTGAAAGATTAATATACCTATCTTCCATCCTCCGCGCGAAGTACACTCCGTCGCGTTGTGCTGCAAGAACGCCAATCTGGCGGGGCAGTGTGGTCGATGCTGCGAACAGCCCGGGACGCTGTCGTCTCGGTGGTCTTCCCCGCACCCTGCCGGATTTGCGCAAAAGTTCTCGATACTGCCAGCCGTGTTCCCATCTGTGCCGCCTGCCTCGCTTCCTTCAGCCGCATCTCGCCGCCATGGTGTGCGCGTTGTGGCCGCCCGGTCGTCTCACTTCAGGTCGCGGACTCGCCCCAATTTCTCTGCCGCCTCTGCCGCGCAGGAACCTATGGCTTCCGCTTCGCTCGAAGCTTCGCCTACTACGATGACCCGATGGTCCGCGCAATTCTTCTCGTAAAACACGACGGTGTCACTCCCCTTGCCTCCTGGTTCGCGGACCGCCTTGCCGAACTCACCGCCCGCGACCCTGAACAATTCTCCGCGGATGTCGTCGTCCCAGTACCGCTCCACCCCGCCCGCCTTCGCGAACGCGGCTACAACCAGGCCGAGCTCATCGCCCGGCCCCTTGCGCGTGCGCTCCGTCTCAAACTCGGTCCCTACCTCCTCGCCCGCACAAAGCCGCGCCCGGACAAATTGCGCCTCACACAGCATGAGCGCTGGGCATCTGTGAAGGGTGCTTACGAAACGCGCGCTGGCGTGCAGGTTGACAACATGCATGTCCTGCTGGTAGATGATGTAATGACCACTGGCGCGACGCTGGATGCCTGTTCGCGGGCCTTGCGAAAGGCCGGTGCTGCGAGTGTCACGGCATTAACCGTGGCCCGCGCGATTCCGGAGTGGGTTCGGCCGGGCAACTCGCCCGGGCAGGCTGGAGTCAAATCATTGTGAGCGTGGATGGCCATCGAAGCCCAATTCTCTGGCATGCAGCCAGCGTGGCAGTAGTCGCGCCCGAAAGGCCTCCCTACGTTGCCACGCGCCGCCGCCCTGCCGTCATGCAGGAGCCGGTACTGGTTCTCAACGCCACCTTCGAGCCAATCAACGTTACCGCTGTCCGGCGCGCGCTCGTACTGATGATCAAGGGCGTTGCTCAGGCAGAAGAGTTGAATATCTCCGAAGTTCATTCCACTTCGAGAACCCTCAAAGTTCCGTCCGTCATCCGTCTGCTTGCCTATCGGCATATCCCGCAGCAGACGCGCGCGCTATCGCGGAAAAATATTCTTCTGCGTGACCACAACACTTGCCAGTTCTGCAAGCGGACGTTTCCCGCTTCCGAGCTGACACTCGACCATGTGATGCCTCGCTCGCGCGGCGGACGGTCGTCCTGGGAAAACCTCGTCGCCTGCTGCTACGCCTGCAACAACCGCAAGGGCGACCGCACACCGGAGGAAGCCGGGCTGAAGCTCACCCGCCGCCCGCGCCCATTCACTCTGCACACCTCGCGTCAATTGATGCGGCTCATCGGCAATAAAGACGAGAAGTGGCGCAAGTACCTCTTTTTCTAAGCGCAATCGCGAAGGCAACTCTTCGCGCCCGTCCGCATCTAATTCTGTAACACCACTTCTAGGACACACCCCGGGAAGCAGTGTTGGCTCAGCCAAGGCTGCTTCTCTTTTTTTACGCATCTTTTTTTGCGGATTCCCTGCCTGCAATCCGTCTATTGCCTCAACACCACCCGCAATCCCCGGCGCCAGTTCTCCGCCAGCCCCACCCTCGCGATTTCAATCTCCCCGGAAAGAAACGGTATCAACGTACTCGTCGCCGGATGGAACCGGATCGCAGGCGCCACCAGAAATAGGAGCGGCGGCTCCGAACGCAGCTCCACACCCGGAAAATATCCGTACCTCCGCAAGTCTCCCTGCTCCTGATGCCAGCGCACGCGCAGCCAGTAGTCGGCGGCCTGCAACGTCAAATGAATATCCTCGCCGGCCTTCAGCTCCAGGATCGCCAGCCGCCCGTCGCGCGTCACGCCCAGCAGGTCAATCACTCCGCGGTCGCTCGCCGCAAACGCAGGCACCTGCGTATAAAGGAATCGCGGGTCCAGCCGCGAATCAATCCGCGCGGGGTCCGCGGCCACCAGCGTCTCGAGCCATCGCTCCGGCTGCATCCTGTAAAGCGCGTGCGACGTCTTCTGCGCGGCCGGATGCCGGTGCGCCGCGAGGCTGCGGATCAGCTTGTCGAGTTCCGGCTTTGACGCGTGCGTCAGCAAACGCCGTGCATCGCCCAATCCAAAAAATATCGCGCCATCGTGCCAGCGCGCGAAATCCGCGCCGCGGTAGCGCAGCGCGACCTCCCTCGTGCCCGGCACCACATTCGCCGCAATCGCGTCCGGCGCCATCCGCCGGATTGGCTCAATCTCCGGCGCGGCCTGCGCGAGAATTCCTTCCACCTCGCGCCGCGGCACGAGCCAGGTCATCACGTTTCCCAGCGCGTTTGCATCCACGCGTCGCGCCCGCCCCAGCGCGGCGTTTAGCTCATAGAACTCGACTCTCACTGACGCTCGCAGCGCCTTCGCACGATGTGCCAGCAACTTGCCCGAGCCTTCCGGCAAGAATAATCGCAAGCCTGCGAACCGTCCTGACTTCGCGCCCCCGCGCGCGTAGTCCATCCACACCAGAGCAAACGTCAGCGCCGCGTCAATCGCCGCCGCGCTTTCGCTCGGAGCCACCGCCAACGCCGCCCAACTTGCATCCTTGCTCCGCAACAGCGCGCGTGTGTACCGCCCCGAAAGCGAATGTTCCAAGTCCGCCGACACCGTGACCGCCTCAATCTCCTCATCCGGAAATTGCGTGTGCAGCAATTCCTTGAACGCCTCGCGGAATTGCTCGCGCGTGAGCCGCGCCGCGGGACGTTCGCCGCCTGCAGTGAATTCCAGCCGGTCCGGCTTCGTGCGCCCAAAATGTTCAGCCTCGATCACCAGCCGGACCGCACTCTGCTCCGTAATTCGCACCACGCGCCGCGCCAGCGTCCGCTCCGCGCTCCACAAGTGCAGCAGCGTCCCGGAACCATGCGCCCGCGCTTCATATTGAAAATCCGCAAGCGATGCCACCCGCGCGCCGTTCTCGCGCACCTCCACGGGCCCGCCCGCCGCCAGCGCAGCAAGCGCCTCCAATATCTCGGAAGGGTTAATCACACATTGGATTATAGATGAGTAATACGAGGAAAATACAATCCCACAGCCCTATTGCAGCTTGAGGCCGGTGATCACAAAGGCGGGCGGGGCCTGGTTCCAATCCGGAGGGATACTCTCGAAAGCAAACAGGAACTCGCGCCTCGAGCCCGGCGCAAGCGGCGTTTCCTTCGCGCCATACAGCCGCCGCGCCACGCGCAGCACAACTTTTTGCGAAACATCATGGAATTCGAGCGTCACTTCCATCCCTGCAACGCTCCGCGCGCCGCTGTTCGAGACGACTCCGCCGATCGAGGTGACCTCTTGCTTCAGGAAATTCGCCGCGCGGCTCAATTCAACGCTCCCGATTTTTATCGCCGGCGCATAAGCCTGCTCCTCTGCGCCCATGGGCAGCGGAGCGGGTTGGCCATCGCCATTTGATCCCGGTCCGCGCAGCAGGAAATATGCCGCTGCCATCACCACGAGCACCACCGCGAACCCCGCCAGCAGCGCAAACCGGAATTGACGCCCCGGCTCCCGCTCTTCCTTTGCGCCCATGGGGTTGAGGTCGCTCATCGCTTCACCGGTTGCCCGCCCGCGCCGAATGCGTTACCTCCCAAATCCAATCCGCTGAACCAGCGGCTCCGGCAGCCCCGCCTTTCGCATGCGCTCCTGCACGGCCGCCACATCGTAAGGTACACGCCAGAATTCAACCACATGATGCCCGAAGTCCGCCACAGCGAATGCGGCGCGCGGGTCGCCGTCGCGCGGCTGCCCCACAGACCCGGGATTCAACAGGTATCTCGTTCCGTCACTCAATTGAAGCGCCGCGAAATTTGTTCCCGCATGTGGTTTCAACTGGATCACTTCGAGCCGTGTGTCGCGGTACGAGAATCCGCCTTGAAAATGTGTGTGTCCGAAAAACGTGACCGGTGTCGGAGCCTCCAGAAGGCTGTCCAGCGCCTGCGCGGGCGCGAAAATGTATTCATCCTCATCCACCACCGCCCCATGCACCAGCGTCACTCCCTCAACTTCCTTCGGCCCGGCGGGCAGCGCGCGCAGGATTTCCATATTTTCAGGCCGAAGCTGCGCTGTAGTCCATTCCGCAGCAATCCGCGCCACAGGATTGAAATCCTCCGCGTCAGACTGTCCGCAAGCAGCCTTGTCGTGATTCCCGCGGATCAAAATGGGGTTGAGTGTCCCTACCAGATCAATCGCTTCGTTTGGGTCCGGACCGTATCCAACGATGTCTCCCAAGCAAATTGCCCGGTCCCACCGCCCCTTCGCGGCCTCGAGGACCGCCTCCAGCGCGGTCGCGTTCGCATGAATGTCACTGACAATCAGAAATCGCAATGGGTTCCCGTTTGAATGGCGCCTGATTATAGACGAACCTCGCGCATGCGCCAAAAAAGTTGAGCCAGCCATTCCGCGTCGCGATTCTCACAAAATATTAATCTGCTGTGGAGCAACATTCTCACACTCCTCGCCGTCTAATCGAGCGGGGTGGGTTTGGGTCGCCATATACGGGCCGCGCTCTTTGGCCGGCCGGGTATTGGCAACGCAAGCCAGGCAGCGATTGGCCGGACGAAAGTTCAGCCTCCGCTGCGTTGCACAATTGCGGTATACAAGCTGAATAGGAATCCGGTGAAGTAAAAAGGCCTCGCGGCGGCGACCGCGAGGCCCGGACACTTGGACTTCACCGGCTGTGCGCTCAGGGAGGTCTGTGTGTCAGCGGGAGCCTACTCAACGGCCCCGCGCCCTGTCAACTCCTCTTTCGGCCGCGCCCGCTCGTGCGCCCTTCTTAAATTGCTCGTTTCCAATTCAAAGGAGAAATCGCAAATGCGTGCCAAATCTCTCAAGTCTCTCGTTGCTTTTCTCGCGGTCATGGCGCTGGTCGTTCCCGCTTTGGCGAAAGACATCAACAGGATCGTCACCATCACCACCGAAACGAAAATCGCCGGAAAGACCCTCAAGACCGGCGACTACACTTTCAAAATCAGCGACAACAAGTTGACCATCGAGGTGAATCACAAAGTTGTCGCCGAAGCCTCCGGCAAGTGGGAGCCTCGCGACTCCAAATGGCCCGCGAATTCGCTTGTCACCGGCGCTGATGGCCAGGTACAGGAAGTTCGCCTCGCGGGGGAAAAAGGCGTCTTCATCGTCAGCGGGCAGTGACGCCGCAGGACTGACTCCGGCAAGAGGTCTGAGGCGTGGCGGAGGCGCGAGGAACAATCATTCCAGACTCCTCTGGCGGGGCATTGGACTCGCACCGCGAATTCAGCGGATGAGCATGCAATCGCCATAGCTATAGAAGCGATAGTTTGCCTCGATCGCGTGGCCGTATGCATTCAGTAGCAGTTCCCTGCCTGCGAATGCGGACGCCATCACGAACAAACTCGACTTCGGCAAATGGAAGTTCGTCAGCATCTGATCCACCACGCGAAACTTGTGGCCCGGATAAATATAGATTGCCGCCTCGGCGCGCCCCGCCTGCAGCAATTGGTCTTGTTGCCCCGCACCCGCGGCTTTCCCCGCCGAATCCTCCAATGCGCGCACCACAGTCGTACCGACCGCGAGAACAGGCCGCCTCTCCGACTTTGCCTTACGGATGCTCCTTGCTGTTTCCTCCGGGATTTCGTACGTTTCCGTGTGAATTTGGTGTTTCTCAATTTCCTCCTCATGAATTGGCTGAAATGTTCCCAGGCCGACATCGAGCGTGAGTTCGCGGATCTCAATTCCTCTTGCCCGCAACCGCTCCAGCATCGCGGTAGTGAAGTGCAATCCAGCCGTCGGAGCCGCTACCGCGCTCCCGCCCCGCGCAAAAACGGTCTGGTATCGCGTTCTGTCCCCCGGCTCATCCTCGCGCCGAATATACGGCGGCAGCGGAACGTGACCCAGTCTCTCGATCGCGACCCGCAATTCGCCATTCGTCATAAATCGTAGCTTCCGCAATCCAAGCTCTCCACGCCAGGTGACCTCTGCTTCCAATTCGCCGTCGCCAAAAACGATCCGTTCGCCAACGCGCACCTTGCGCCCCGGACGCACCAGCGCCTCCCAATTGCCCGCACCCAGGTCGCGTGTCAAAAGAACTTCGACCTTTCCCGTCAGGTATTCGCTTCGCGCGGGATTATTTCTTCCGGGAGGCCGGCTACCCACTCCCATCCGGTACCCGAAGAGCCGCGCCGGAATCACCCGCGCATTGTTCACTACCATCAATTCGTCCCCATGCAGCATTTCCGGCAACTCCCGGAACATTCTGTCCTCCCAGTGGGAGTTCTCGCGGTCCAGAAGCATCAATCGCGACGCATCCCGCTCATCGAGCGGCCGCTGCGCGATCCGCTCGCCCGGCAAATCAAATGAAAAGTCGTTGAGTCTCATCTTTGACCATCAGTAGGCACTCAGATTCTATACGAAGAGAAGTAAGTTGAATTTGCCCAATGCGCTTGCCCTCTCGTGCCTGGAGCGGCAAATCAAAACCGTCATCTGCCAAACATATTCCGGTCATGCGGTCGCTAAGTGACTGTAAGTAATGTAGATACAGATTACTTTTCCAAACAAAGACCGTACTTGACAATACTACACTCATATTATATGCTGCTTCTGATTCGAGGCGCTCATGCTCCGTTTTGACAAACTGACCATCAAAGCCCAGGAAGCCCTCCAGGAAGCTCAGGACATCGCGGCCCGGCATGATCATCAGCAGGTCGAGCCGGTCCATCTTCTATCTGCTCTTGTTGCTCAGGTTGATGGCGTCGTGCGCCCGCTTCTCCAGCGCCTCGGTGCGCCGCCGGAAACTCTCACAAATGAAATCGAGCTGGCCCTCGGACGCCTCCCCAAAGTTACCGGCGTCGCGCAGCAACAGTTCAGTTCCGCGCTCGGCGATCTCTTCGACAAAGCCTACGCAGAAGCCGGGAAGTTCCGCGATGAATATGTCTCCAGCGAGCATCTCCTTCTCGCGATGTCCGAGATGGACCGTGATCCCGCCGCGGAATTGCTCCGCCGCAACGGCGCCAGCCATGACGCCATTCTGCAAGCCCTCGCCGGAGTCCGCGGCAGCCACCGCGTCACTTCCCCCAATCCCGAATCCACTTACCGCGCGCTCGAACAATATGCGCGCGACCTCACCGAGCTTGCGCGCCGCGGCAAACTCGACCCCGTCATCGGCCGCGACCAGGAAATTCGCCGCGTCATGCAAATCCTCGCGCGCCGCACGAAAAATAATCCGGTTCTCATCGGCGAGCCCGGCGTTGGCAAGACCGCCATCGTCGAAGGCCTCGCCCAGCGCATCGTTGCCGGCGACGTCCCCGAAATCCTGAAGCCGAAAAAGCTCGTCGCGCTCGATCTCGCCGCCATGGTGGCGGGTGCAAAATATCGCGGCGAATTTGAAGACCGCCTGAAAGCCGTCCTCAAGGAAATCACCGACGCCGAAGGCCAAATCATTCTTTTCATTGACGAGCTTCACACCGTTGTCGGCGCGGGGGCGGCTGAAGGCGCGATGGACGCCAGCAACATGCTCAAGCCCGCACTCGCGCGCGGCGAGCTCCGCGCCATCGGCGCCACCACGCTCAACGAATATCGCAAATACATCGAAAAAGATCCCGCGCTCGAGCGCCGCTTCCAGCCCGTGCTCGTCAGCGAGCCTTCGGTCGAAGACACCATCGCCATCCTGCGCGGACTCAAGGAGCGCTACGAAGTCCACCACGGCGTGCGCATCAAGGACTCTGCCATCGTCGCTGCCGCCACGCTTTCGCATCGCTACATCTCCGATCGCTTCCTGCCCGACAAAGCGATTGACCTGATCGACGAATCTGCCGCCAGCCTCCGCATGCAGATTGATTCGCTCCCCACGGAGATTGACGAAATCGAGCGCCGCATCATGCAGCTCGAAATCGAGCGCCAGTCCCTTCTCAAAGAATCCGACGCGCACTCCAAGGCGCGGCTCGCGCAAATTGACGAGCAGCTCGCGTCTCTGCGCGAAGATTCTTCCGCGCGCAAAGCCCGCTGGCAGGTCGAGAAAGACGCCATCACCAGCATTCGCAAGCTGAAAGAACAGATTGAGCAGCTCCGCGCGGAAGAGCAGCGCTTCGAGCGCGCCGGCGAACTTGCGCGCGTCGCCGAAATCCGCTACGGCAAGCTCGCCGCCGCGGAACGTGAACTCGTCGCCGCGCAAACAAAGCTCGCCGAATTGCAGAAAAACGGCGCCATCTTGAAGGAAGAAGTCGGCGAAGAAGACATCGCCGCGCTCGTCGCCAAATGGACCGGCATTCCTGTCGGCCGTCTGCTCGAAGGCGAAGCACAGAAGCTTGTCGGCATGGAAGATCGCCTGCGCCTCCGCGTCGTCGGCCAGGACGACGCGCTCACCCGCGTCGCGGGCGCGATTCGCCGCAGCCGCGCGGGGCTCAGCGACCCCAAGCGCCCCATCGGCTCATTTATTTTTCTCGGCCCTACCGGCGTCGGCAAAACCGAACTCGCCCGCGCGCTTGCCGAATTTCTATTCGACGACGAAAAATCCATGGTCCGCCTGGACATGTCCGAATACATGGAGAAGCATTCCGTCGCGCGCATGATTGGCGCGCCTCCGGGCTATGTCGGCTACGAAGAGGGCGGCCAATTGACCGAGCAGGTCCGCCGCCATCCCTATAGCGTCATTCTGTTCGATGAAATCGAGAAAGCGCATCCCGATGTCTTCGGCATCCTGCTGCAAATTCTCGAAGACGGCCGCCTCACCGACGGCAAGGGCCGCACCGTGGACTTCCGCAACACCGTCCTCGTCATGACCAGCAACGTCGGCTCGGCGGCGATTTCCGAACTCGCACTGAAGGACCCCGCTCTCGCGCGCCGCGAAGCCGACGTAGCCCTGCGCGCCGCGTTCCGCCCAGAATTTCTCAACCGCGTGGACGAAATCGTCATCTTCAACCCGCTCGGCATGCAGCAGCTCGAAAAAATTGTGGAACTGCAACTCGCCCACGTCGCGAAGATGCTCGCCGGCCGCAACGTCACGCTCGAACTTACTCCCGCCGCGCGCAAACTCGTTCTTGCCGAAGGCTACGACCCCGCCTACGGCGCGCGCCCGTTGCGCCGCACGCTGCAGCGCCTTGTGCAGGATCCGCTCGCCACGCAAATCCTCGACGGCACAATCCTCCCCGGCGATCACGTCGTCGTTGACGCTGACGCCTCTGGCAAAGTGCGATTCCAACGCAAACCCGGCGCAGATTCTGCCACTACAGTTACAGCCCGCGCCTCGCGCTAACTGGCTGAAATCCACCAACTCCGCGTCAAATGCACCATCGCAATTCAATCCCCATCGCGCACTCTTTCGAATCCGCTCGCGCCATCCCATTGAAAATAGGCATCTTAGGAGCCCTGCGCTCAGTCCCACCCGTTTGGCAATCGTCCTGCATTATCAATAGTTGGAGTATGAGCTTGATTTCACGGTTTTCAGAAGGAGGCCAGTCATGAAATATCTACGGCTTCTCGGACTTCTCGCCCTCGTTGGCGCGTGCACGTTTGCAGCGTCGAACGCCAGCGCACAAAGAATTCGCGTCGGTGTCGGCATTGGATTCGGCCCGGGCTACTACGGCCCGGCCCCGATCTGCCCTTACGGCTACTATGACGAATACCCGTACGCCTGCGCGCCCTATGGCTACTACGGCCCCGATTGGTTTTACGGTGGAGTCTTCATCGGCGCCGGCCCGTGGTTCGGCGGTTTCCATGGACGCCCCTTCTTCCGCGACCGCGATGGGTTTAGGCGCGGCTTTGACGATCGCCGAGGATTTGGCAACCGTCGTGGTTTCGACAATCGCCGCGGCTTTGATAATCGTGGCGGCTTCAACGGTCGCCCCGGAAATGTCGCACCGCGCTCCGGATTCGGCGGACGTCCTGGTACCTTCGGCCCGCGCGGAACATTCAACGGCGGCATTCACGCCGGCGGTAATTTCCGCGGCGGCCCGCCAACGCGCGGAGGTTTTTCCGGTGGCAGCCCACGCGGTGGAGGCAGTTTCCACGGCGGTGGCTCACCCGGTGGAGGCTTCCACGGTGGTGGTGGCGGCTCCCATGGCGGCGGACACAGTGGCGGTCACAGATAGTTTCCGCCATGAATCAAGTATCTCGATCAAGGCTCTTCAACCCGCAAGTGGAAACAAACCGGCCGACAGCGACCACTGCCGGCCGGTTCCCTTTTTCCGGTTCCCTTCTTAAGAAAGGTTGTCATCCTGAGGCCGCCGTGGCGGCCGAAGGATCCCGCGCCGGTGCCACTCCCTTCGTTTGCAATGGAGCGGGGTTTTTGGGTTTCTATCTCCTTCTTGTTTTCTCTGCGTCCTCCGCGTCTCTGCGGTGAATTCCTCCCTCGTTTGATATTTCAAATTTCAAATCTGAAATACTCTTTGCCTGGTGCGTATGCCCGGGCCGCTCAACAATTTCCCTGATACGGAAATCGGTGTACCTCCACAATGCAATCCGCCAGCGCCGTCAGCAGCGTCTCTCCCCATCCCGACGGAGTGTACGGCGCCGACTCCTGATTCGTCTGTTTGTCCGCCTGCGCAAAGAATCGCAACCGCCCATCCGGGGCCTTCGCATACTCCCTCACCGTAATCACAAACTCGATCTCCTTGCCGTCCTGCTCCTTCTTCACCGAGAAGTAATGCAGGCGGCTAAGTTTTTCCGAAGCCTTTGCCTGTGCGTAAGCCCATTCTTCCATGCGCTCACCTCTCCATGCCAAAATTGACGGCGCGATGATAGCACCGCTTGTCGCCTCCGGAGAGTGTGTGCCCACCCGCCCTCAGATAACACTTCCGGGGTTCATCGCGTCTATATACGGGGGGAGTCCCATGAACAAAATAGCTGCCCGAAGTATCTTGGTGTTTCTTGGTCTCTTCGCGAGCGTCGCGGTCATCGGCGCGCAAGCGCATCCCGAAATGCTGGTCACGCCCGCGTGGCTCGCCGACCACTTGCAGGACAAAAATCTGATCCTTCTCCACGTCGGCGAAAAAGGCGAATACGAAAAGGGACACATCCCCGGCGCGCAGCCAATCGGCTTATCGGGTGATGTCGCCCTGCCTTTCCAGGAAGGTCAACTCTCGTTGGAACTGCTCCCCGTGGACCAACTCAAAGCCAATTTCGAGAAGTTCGGCATCTCCGACGATTCCCGCATCGTCGTCTACTTCGGCAATGACTGGGCCTCACCATCCACGCGCATAATCTGGACACTGACGTATATGGGCCTCGGCGATCGCACATCGCTGCTCGAAGGCGGCATGATCGCGTGGAAAGCAGCGGGCCTTCCCGTCACCACCGAAGTAAAAGCCCCCTCCCCGGGCCACCTCACGCCAAGAGTCCATCCGGAAGTCCTCGTTGACGCTGCCTGGGTATCCTCACATCTACACCAGCCGTCGGTTGCGCTGATTGACGTACGCACGCCGAAGTCGTACACAGGTGAATCCGAGGTTCGCATGCCGCGCGCGGGCCACATTCCCGGCGCGCAGAATATTCCTATCGAAGCCATGTTCGATGCCCACGATAATTTGATTGATAAATCGGCGATCACTGAACTTTTCCGCGCCGCCGGCGTGAAGCCCGGCTCACAGGTTGTGAGCTATTGCTACGTCGGCCAGCGCGCTACTCTCATCTGGTTTTTGGCCCGTATGCTTGGCTATAACGCGAGCCTCTATGACGGTTCGTGGGATGAATGGAGCAAGCGCACGGATCTACCCGTCGAAACTTCGAATTCAACGAAGCAATAACCTAAGGAGACTGAACCATGAAAAGGACTTCCGTCAGCGCGGCCATCTTAACTGCACTGCTCTTCGCGTGCGTTGCAATCGTACGTGCTCAGGAACGCGCTCCCATGGCTCCTGCGAAATCTGATGGTGTTCGCTCCGAGATGCTGGTCAGCGCGAAATGGCTGGCAGACCATCTGAAAGACCCCAATGTCGTTGTCTTACATGTTGCCGACACCTTTGCTGACTACAAGCGCGGGCACATCCCGGGTGCGCGTTATCTCGCAATGAAAAAAATTCTCATAGACAACGGTCCCATACAGTCAGAATTACCCAGCGTGGATCAGTTGCAAAAAACCTTCAGCGATTTGGGAATTGGCGACAACACCCGCGTGGTGATTTACGGCACGAATTGGTTTCCCAACGCCGCGCGCGTTTACTTCACGCTCGACTACCTGGGCCACGGTGACAATGCGGCGCTGCTGGATGGCAGCATCGATCAGTGGCTGGCCGAGGATCGCCCGGTCTCCGGCGAAACTCCCGTGTTTTCTACGGCAACTTTTACTCCGCACGTGCACGAGAACTTTCGCGCGCAATTCGACAGCGTCAAACTCGATGTTGACGCAAAACCCGGCGAAGAGCCGGACCAATTAATTGATGCGCGGCCCGCCCGCCGGTACGCCGCCGGACATTTGAGTGGCGCAAGCAACGTCTATTGGCAGGAGACGCTCGTCAGTGAAGAGAACCCGGTCTTCCAATCGCCGGAGAAGTTGCGCGCAATCTATGCCTCGCGGGGCATCGTGCCCGGAAAAAGAATCGTGACCTACTGCGAGGTGGGCATCCAGGCTTCGCACGGCTACTTCCTCGCTAGGTATCTCGGCTATGACGTAGCCATGTATGACGGCTCTTTCCAGGAGTGGACCATAAAAACCATGCCCACTGTGAAGGGCGAAGCGAAGAGATAATTTCTCAGACGAAGTTCGGTTATTCGCTAAAACTTTCTTCGCCACTCGTTTCAACAGCCTAGTCCACAGCCAACGAGCAACTCCCATCTCGTTTTGGCGCGCATGCTCGGCTATAACGCAAGCCTCTACGACGGCTCGTGGGACGAATGGAGCAAGCGCACCGACCTCCCCATCGAATCTTCGCTCCCACCCAAGCAGGATCGCTAGTAGTATCCGGGAGCGCCGCACCCTATTCCTTGTCATCCTCGAGTGCATCCGACCAGGATGCACCGCCGTGGCGGGGATTTGCGCTCTCTTCGTCCCCGCGATTATTTGCTTGTATTGCATTTTTTGGCTACCTAGAATACGCGCACAAGCTCGTCCCTCATCAAAGGAGAACCCGGCCATGAGACAAATTTCCCGGCTCTCGTTTTTTCTTTTTGTTTCGGCATTCGCTTTCACGGTAATCGCACCCGTGGCGCACCCGCAGGCGCTTTCGTCCGTCCAAGACCCAACAACGATCCAGCAGCCCGGCCCTTGGGACCTCGGAACCCGTTCCCCTAATTGGCAAGCCACAAGCGTTCTGAACATCCAGAACCATTGCCAGGGCAAGCACCTCTTCGATGTTTTGACAGAAAACCTATCCTTCGTTCATTTCCTTGCTGAAACGAAAAACGTAAACGTCGCCGGTCAGGCAATTCAGACATTGCCGCTGCAATTTAATGCTGCCGGCATGCGGCCCGGCGACTATAACGGCCAAGTCATCGTCAAGTGCCTGGATTGTGTTCAGGAGCCCACCTGCAAGCAGGATCGCGAAATTCTTCCCGTCCACTTGACGATCGTGCCTGCGCCGCCTCAACCTCCAAAGCCTCCCTCTCCGGCTTCGTGGTCCGCGACGCCGGGCGAAATTGTCCAATCTCAGGAGCCTCCGGCGCTTAAGTCCGCAGGGCCGCAGCAGTACTTCTTGCCGGTCGCCATGGAGCGTCTCGAGCCGTCCACCTTGAAATGGTTGATGTCGCCGTTCCCACCCTCAGGGCAGTGGTGGGCGTGTTGCTGTTGTTGCCTCGCGGCTCCACAACAGCCAGCGCCCGCACCAGCCCCGAGCTCGGGGCCGGCTCCCAAACCTCCGGCACTTTCAGTCGCACTCTCATGGAATCCACCGATGGTCGTCACCTACGTCCCAGTGACACCGATTAACGCTGCTGGCTACTCGGGAGAAATTCACGTCCAGTGGAGCGCGTCCAGCTCAGGCAGCTCCGGCCAGATCACTGTGGACCTCGAAGTACAGCGCTCGGGCTCAACGCGATGGGAAACACTCGTTACAGGCCGCGGCCCGAGCGACCAATACACGTTCACCGCCAATGCTCCTGGCACTTATCTGTTCCGAGCCACGGCGAAGGACTCAACCGGTGCAAGCGGGTGGAACACGATGTCAGTGACGTTCCCGCGAATCTAGAAAATGTTCAGAGTGATGACGCAGAAGCGGTCGCCAAAGTAAGACCGCTTCTGCGTCGGTGTGTGACTGGCCGGGGTGCCGCACTCCCCTGTAGTCTCTGCAGCCGCGAGCGCCTCGCAGTCCAAGGGGAATCTCGATTGATTCTATGTTTTCACGGAGGGAAATGTGACGACTGCATCTTCCCGAACGCTGGATGAGCAACTCGCGGAATTCGCGCGCAGCAGCGGGCTCGCCATGCCCATCGCCGGCGCAATCGCCTGGACCATCATTGGTGTCGCCGGTGCGTTCCTACCGCTCGGCCGGAACGTGTGGATCTTGTTCCTTTGCACTGGCATGACCTTTCCCCTCGGCCTCGTGGTCGCCCGCTTCACCGGTGAAGACCTCTTGGGAAAAACGCGAAAGAACAACGCCTTCGACCGGTTGTTCATGCTCATTCTGCTTATGGCCTGGCTTGTATTCGCGATTGCCATTCCGTTCTTCATGATTGAACCGACGTCTCTGCCGCTCACAGTCGGGATTCTCGCCGGACTCATGTGGGTGCCATTTCCGTGGATGCTCCACCATTGGGTCGGAATCTTTCACGGCATCACCCGCACGGTCTTGGTGGTCGCTGCGTGGTATCTGTTCCCGACGCATCGGTTTGTAGCCATTCCAGCGGTGATTGTCGCCGTCTATCTGGTTTCGATTTACGCGCTGGCCACACGCCGACGAACATAGTTTTCAAGGGTGGAGGTTCTGCCTTGTTCGCTCTTCCACTTGGCCGGGTGCCGCGTCCCGCCCCTGCTCGAAGTTTGTCATCCTGAGGCCGTCGCGGCGGCCGAAGCCTGCCTGCCGAAGGCAGGGATCTCTCGCGCGAAGCGAAAGGGTTTTGCCGGTGCGACGCCCGGCACTTACTTTTTTTTCTTGTCTTTCTCTTCCTCGTTGGCGTCGTGGAGCACTTTCCATAGCGCGACGCCGCAATCTTCAATCACTTCTTTGCCGCACTTCTCGCATTTGAATTCGCGGATCTTGTTCCCGGAAAAGGAAGTCTGATCCACAAATCGCAACTCTCCGCCGCAGTCGGGACATTTTTCGTCGGTCCAGGCCATGCTAAGTCGCCACCTCGGACCATTATACGCGGCTGCCGCCTGCCTGCCGGTAGGCATGGCGCCCTTCACCCTCGCCGTGTGCCACGACCTTGTTTTTGTAGGGGCGGCGCTTGCCCCCGCCCCACAACAGCGTAACGCACCATTCGTTGCCTCCGGCAACGAGGGCAGCGTATGATTTGCTGCCCACTGGGCCAAACCACCAGTTCCGGATAACAAGGAGGACTCATGCTCGTCGTTCGCAATTGCTTTGTCGCCAAACCGGGAAATGCCAGCAAGCTCGCCGCTCAATTGAAAGAGGCCGCCGCAGCCGCCAAAATTCCCAAGCACCGCATCCTCACCGACTTGACCGGTGAATTCAATCGAGTCATTTTGGAATTTGAAGTGGAAAATGTCGCGGGGTTTGAAGCTCGCCTGAATGACTACCACTCGAACGCCGCATTCCGCGAAAAAATGAAGGGCTATACCGACTTGTGGGTCTCCGGCACAAGGGAGATTCTTCAGATCACCTGAAGCCTCGCCCAAGAAAATTTGTCATCCTCGGGACGCGTCGTTTGCGTTCCGCGCCTCCTGCGGAGGCATCCGGCCAGGTTGCCCCGCCGTGAAACGTGGGCCACGGCAATTCTCTCCAATATGCGCTACAAACCTCAGAGGTCTATGTGACATAGGCCACGTTCAAGCGTGACCCGGTTCACATCAGTCTCTCCCCGGTCTGCTCAATCTGTATTTGCGGCGCCGGTCATGATGAACGATCTTGGCTGCTGCGGTTCCAGACGGGGCCCGAGAGGCCAAAATATCCTGGCCGGCGCTTCAACCAAACACAGAATGACGCACAAAAAGGTATTCGCAATGGGAGAAAAACTAACTGCAGTTCGCGCCGCAAAAAAACCGGAAAGCATCAAGCGCGTTCCATTTGACAAGTTCATCGACCGAATGGACTCGACATTTCAATCGATCTCACGGCGGGCCTACGAGATTTTTGAAAACGACGGCCGCGTTTTTGGCCATAACCTCGAACACTGGACCAAGGCCGAGAAGGAGCTGCTTCACTCAACTCAAATCGAGATGACGGAAATGGACAGCGCCTTCCAGGTTAAGGCGGAGGTGCCTGGCTTCACGAACAAAGAGCTGGAGATCGGGATCGCCCCGCGGCGGCTGCTGATCACAGGAAAGCGTCAAACCAAGAGCGAAAGCAAGAAAGGCAAGACGATTTACTCCGAGACCTCATCTGACGAGATCATGAGAATCATTGATCTGCCGGCCGATGTGGAAGCCGAAAAGATAAACGCCACGCTGAAGAATGGCGTACTCGAACTTAACTTGCCCAAGGCCGTCAAATCGCGAAACGTGCCCATTCAGATGAAAGCTGCCTGAAACCAGAGGGCCACAGCCCGGTATAGGTCTGGCGCCGATTGCCATGCCGGTAAATGCGCGCTGGCGTCACTAAACAATTCAACTAAATTCAATTGTGGAGGCGAAGTGCCATGAAAGTGAAACAACTCGAATCAAGAACAAAGCGGAACAAAATGCTGAAAATGAAGAAGACGCCAGTCCTGGCCAAGAACAAAAAATCTTGGAACGCGAAGGCGATGATTCATCACGGGGTCTGACCCGCATAACGCAGACACGCGCGCCGGATCTTCGGAGCTGCTCGCTCCCCGGCGTAAATCGAAGAAAGTCAACAGAATCGCAGAAGGTGCATGGGGCAAATTGTCCCCGGAAAGAAGAATTGCGATGAAAGTGAAAGATGCGATGGTTGGGTCTCCCGTAACTTGCAGCCCGGAGGCCAACTTGGGGGTCGCCGCAGAACTTTTGTGGAATCGAAACTGCGGAATCCTTCCGATTGTCAATCCGGAGCGCAAGGTCGTTGGGGTTATGACCGACAGGGATATGTGCATTGCTCTTGGCACGCGAAACCAGCTGCCCGGACAGATCCTCGTGAATGAAGTCATGACCAACAAGGTCCACTCGTGCCAGGCGGAGGACGACGTACACACTGCGCTTGAAATAATGGCCAAAGGTAAGGTTCGCAGGCTGCCCGTGTTGAACAGCCAGGGCGTCCTGCAGGGGATCCTTTCGATGGATGATGTCGTACTGCACTCCGAAGGAGCCGGCCAATTCAA
>JBGPHM010000038.1:0-40361 GCA_041484365.1 Terriglobia bacterium
GCGCCGGCCGGAGGCGTATCACTCGCGGCTGGCCGAAGCCGCGAATGTGTCCGCGGGAGGCGTAGCCTCGATTCACGATAGCGTACGCGTGAAGGAGCCGGGACTCGAAAAGCGGCTGCGCTACGACCGCTGGCCGCGTAATTCATTCCGGCTGTTGCTCTTCCCGCCTGAAAAAGTATGGACGGACTACGAGGTTCTTAATCTTGAAGAAAACAGAGCCTTTGCAGCGGGAGCGTACAGGGTGAGGGATTCCGCCCGAGCCAATGTTGCCTTCGAATTGGATGCGCCGCTGGAATGGCATGGCCCCGCTTCTACCACGCCACACCTCACCGCGATAAAGGAGTTTCATTTTGAAGAAAGAGGCAAAGAATTCAGCGTGAATTGCGAAGTGAGCCTGCGCGGAGCGGCGAATTCGACGGCAGGGGCTGTTCGAATGCTGGCAGGGATTGAGATTGTCCTGAATTTCCTCGCGCCAAATGAGCCGGACCGTTATCTCGAATACCAGCGCGACGCGCAGCCAGAAAGGCAACGACTCGGCTGGGGCGGAGAGATTTCGGATACCACGCTGCGGGTTGTTGACGATTGGCAAAACGTTGCGGCTGTTCTCGAAACGCCGCCCGGTGGCAGGTTTTGGGTTGCGCCGATTGAGACCGTCTCGGAATCAGAGGAAGGCTTTGAGCGCGTCTATCAGGGCTCGCAGATACTCGGGTTCTGTCCGGTGGAGCTGGCGCCCGGCGGAGAATGGTCAGGCGTCTGGCAGCTCAAGGTGAGCAAGGCACATCGGTGATTCTTAGCAAGATCCTCGCAAGAATTGGCACGCACGCGGAGTTGCTTCGGATTCGATGCGTCTGCTAGATTCAAGCCTCGGAGGGCAGCACTACCATGCCGCTGAATGAGGAGTTGCTGAGAATTCTGGCCTGTCCGGAATGTTTGAAACCGGTCCGCGCGCTTCCGGATGACAAGGGATTGGAGTGCGAGGCGTGCGGCCGCATCTACCCCATTCGAGATGGGTTTCCCGTGATGCTGCCCGAGGAAGCCAGCGCTCCCACACGCAACGTACCTCGGCGTTCCTGACGATACACATTAAGTCCACGCGCAAGAAATTCTGAAATCGGATTATTTTCCAGGAAACAGGAAAAGGACCGCGCGGCGTGGTCTAAAAAGGCGGATAACCCAGAGCTTTGTTGCGTGTTTCGACCCAGATGCGAACCTCTTTTGTGCTGCGGCTCTTGGGCAAGTCGTTGGCATCCGGAAATGGCTGGTAGGGACTCACTTCAGCCACAACGATAACACCGCTTCCTCCTTTGGTTGGCGAGCTGACAGATTCGATCTGGTAACTCTTCACGGGGCCGTAAATTCCGTTCGCACCCCAATCATCAAGAAAATCTTTGTAGGGATAGCGAGCCGGCTCCGGCTGCCACAACTTATATGCGAGCTCCGTATTTCCCGCGCTGAGCGCGTCAAAAAAGCGGCTTGCAGCGGTGCGCTCCGGGATGTGAAGGTAACCAAAGACAAGCCACCAGATAGCAACGCCGCCCAGAGCCACGCCCGCGACCAGCATGATTACGTACCGCCGCATCTTCGCGTGCGGTTCTTCGCTCGTTGTGTCAAATAATCCCATTCGATCCCTCAGAGTTGCCTTTGGAAAAATGTGATGCAAAGACTGACAAACACCAGGGAGAAAGCTAACAGAACTCCGACATCGCTGTAAATGCCCGCGAAGCCCGTGTTTTTCAAAAGCAGGTTCTTTAGCGCGTGAACGGCATAGGTGAAGGGGTCCACGATGGAAATCCAGCGAAGCCAGAACGGGAATCCCTCCCTCGGATAGATGGCGCCGGAAGGGAAAAACAGCAATACGTTGAGTACGCCGAAAATCGCGCGCGGCACGAGCGGATCGCTCACGCGCACCATCAGCAGGAACATCAGGCTGATCATCGCCAGGGCCGTTGAACCGAGGACGATAACAAGATAAACGAGCCGGACGGGATCCCATAGGCGATCGATTCCGGCGAGAAGCCCCCCGATCAGCGTGATGGTAAGCCCGGCCATCAGGCCCTTTATCGCTCCGGAAAAGACGAGCCCCAGGATCAAGTCCGCTTTTCCGATGGGGGTAACGAGGTACCCTTCATGGAGCCCGCGCGCTTTGTCGTCAATGAAAGTGATGCCGCCGCCTATCATCGCGACGACAAAAATCGCAATAGAAACAGAACCCGCGAGCAGGTACTTGATGTACTCAATGTAGGGGTAGACCTCGATCTGCTGGACGGCAATGTATGCGGGCAGGCGCTGGCCTGTCAGTAATCCCGGTGAGAACATTTGTCCCGGCAGCAAAGGAGGCGAGACAGGGCCATTCAAATCCGCCTGCATCTCTTGGATGCGCTCGAGCACACCGCTCACGGTGAAGTTATCCGTATTGTCCATGATGAACGCGATGCGTGGCTGGTCATTCTTGAGCACACGGCGGGAAAAATCGGGCGGAATGTTCACAATCGCCTTGATGAAGCCGGCTCTGAGGTCAGTCATTGCGTCCGTCAGGTGATCATATTCATAAAGGTGGAACGTCTGCGGACCGGTGACGATACCATTCAGATGTTCGCGTACGAGTCTCGCCTCACCTTTGCGATCCTCATCCACAAGGGCGACATGGACATTTTTGATTTTTCCGCCAAAGGCGTAGCCAAGCACAATGAGCTGCATCAAGGGAAAGACCATGGATGTCATCATCAACGCGGGACTGCGAAAGAATTTCCGCATGTCGCGTTCGATGATGGCGAAGATCCGATATAGCTTCATTCCGTGTATTCCTGGGCGGCGTTTGTCATTTGTAGAGGTGGCTGACGTCCAGGCGCGCCGCTCCGGCAATCTCGTCTCGCAATTGCCGGCCCGTGTAATGCAAGAAAACATCATCCAGCGTGGTCCCTTGCACGGAGACGCGGTGGATGACAACACCCTTTGCTCGCGCAAGATCCATGAGTGCGCCAACCAGCGCCGGGCCATCGTGTGATGAGATGTGGATCACGCCATTCTGATCTTTTACGTCAATCACGGCTGGAAGCCGGTTGAGCTGGTCGAGCCAGTCCGCCGGCGCTCCGCTGAATTCCGCCTCCACAACCTCGGTGCCGGGAATCGAATCCTTTAGTTTGGCCGGCGTGTCGAGAGCGGCGAGTTTGCCGTGGTCCACGATGGCAATGCGGTCGCACAACTTATCGGCCTCGTCCATGTAATGCGTTGTCAAAAGAATCGTCAGGCGTTCCTGGCCTTGCAGGCGGCGGATCATGCCCCACACATTCGTGCGCGATACTGGATCCAGGCCGGTTGTGGGTTCGTCGAGGAATAGAATGTGGGGAGAATGTACAAGCCCGCGGGCAACTTCCAATCTGCGCCTCATGCCGCCGGAAAAGTTCCGTACAAGCGTGTTCGCGAACTTCTCCAAATCCACTGAGGCCAGCAATCGATCCACGATTTGGTCGCGCTCATTGGCGGGGACGCCGTAAACTTTTGCGTGAAACAGCATGTTTTCGCGCGCCGTGAGTTCTGGATCTGAGGTCATCGCCTGCGGGATGACACCGATTGCATTGCGAACGCTGTCGGCGTCACGAATGACGTCGTAGCCGCCCACCCGCGCTGTACCGCTGCTCGGCGGAGTGAGTGTCGTGAGCATGCGGATGAGTGTCGTCTTGCCCGCGCCGTTCGGCCCCAACAGGCCGAATACCTCACCGTCTTGAACGTCAAAACTGACGGCGTCTACAGCGACAAAATCGCCGAAGCGTTTGGTCAGGTTGTCGACTTCAATGGCCGCCATTGCGCGAACGTCTCCTGCTATGACCCATTAGAAATGGAGTCCATGCCGCTCGCCGGGCGGTGGCGGCAGCAGGACAAAGGCCGTCATACCTGCAAAGAGCTTGCGCCCCGGATTCGGAATCGAAACTTTGATTTCAAAAGTTTTGATGTCCCGCTTGGTGCGGCTGACGTCGCGCTGCGTGGCGAAATCGTTCTCGACGCCCTTGAAGAAAACAGTTCCGTCCAATTCATCACCCGATTGCAAGCGAACTTTTACTTTTTGACCGAACGAGATCTGATTGGCATAGCTTTCTTCGACGCCGGCCTGCACCCAAAGATGGTCCACGTCGAGGATCGTGACGATGGGCCCGCCCGGCTGGACGATCTCGCCCTGGCGGGCAACGCGCACCGCGACGATCCCGTCGAGAGGCGCATAAACTTTGGTGTAGCTTAATTGTGTTTCCGCCTGATTTTTTTGCGAGATGGCCTGCGCCAACTCGGCGCGCGTTGCGACCATGTCGGACTCCTGGACGGCCACCTGCCTGCGGTTTGCCTGCGCGAGAGCTACCTGTGCCTCCGCAGCCTTCACCTGATCTTCCAGCGCTTTGACGCTCGCCTGGGATACGTTGTACGCCGCATAGGCGTCGTCCCGGGCCTGTGCGGGAACAACGCCCTGGTCGAAAAGCCCCTGCTGGCGCTTGTAGGTGACCTCGGTCTGCCAGAGCGTGGCACGACCCTGGTCGAGCTGCGAGCGCGTGGCGGTCAGCGAAGCCTCGGCTTGACGCAGAGAAGCGGCCGTTTGCTGGTCGTTCAAATCGCGCGTTGTGGTGGACTGAACGAGACGGGCCTGCAAAGCGCGGATGTTGTCGGAGGCAGCGTCCCGCGCGGCCTGAAGCTCCGCGGGGTCGAGCTCCGCGATCAACTGGCCTGCCTTTACGGAACTGCCTTCGTCCACCAGCAGCTTCACCATGCGATCGGTGATTTGCGAGCTCGCAATCACTTCATTGCCCGTCACAATTCCCGTGAGCTGGATTTCGCCGCCGCGAGGGGTCGTCAGGAGGTAGATGACAACGGCGAGAATGAAGAGTCCGATTAAGAAGAAAAAGAATTTGGATATTTTCATCGCTTTCTCTCCGGGTGTCGGAAGAGTCCGTGTTCCAGAAAATCGAAAACTGCGCGCTGGCGCGTGGCGATCGCGCGCGGGGCGCGCGGGTCACTGCCCAACAGTTCCCGCAGAACCGGCGCGGCGGAAAAATAGAAGATGGTCAACGAAATCAGACTGATCACAGTTTGCGCTGGATCCACGGCGCGGAATTCTCCCGCGGAGATGCCCTCTTCAATGATTTTGACGAGCCGGCGAAAGGAGGGCAGCGTGTAGGTCTGGATGATGTGTTGGAACTGCGGCCCACGGGTCATCACCTCGCGTTGCATGAGCCGCACGTAGTTCGGGTGGTGAGAGGCGAAGTCCATGAATCCGGCGATGAATGCGAGGACCACCTGCTGGTGCGATTTTTTCGCGCGGGGAAGGGAAGAAGGCGCGCGGGCTGCCTCGATGGAGGCGCGCTGCTCGCGGAAGAGCGAGTCAAGCACGGCGCCATAAAGCTCTTCTTTGCTCTTGAAATAGTAGTAGAGAAGGGCTTTGTTCACCCTTGCGGCGCGGGCAATCTGGTCCGTGCGGGCGCCGGCAAGGCCGCGCTCAGCGAAGGCCTGCTCGGCCGCGGCAAGGATGCGGTGGACCGTGTCCGGGCGCCGCAGAGCGCCACCGACGGGCCTTCGCGAGCCGGTTAGAGCCACGACCCTCTCTTGATGTTTCGCGAGTGCAGTAGTTGCACGCATTTGTTTAACTAAACGGTTAGTCTAAAACGATAAGGATGAAAAGTCAAGACCGAGAGCTTGAGAGATGTTTTGCTATGGCTTTCTGTTAGTCTGGCCTAGAATCGCAATATGTTTGAAGGTTTTGAAGTCGTTGAGTTTCCTCCGATAGAAGGTTTCATCCCGAAAGGGCGAAAAGGGTTCGTATATGTCATTTCCTGGGAGCGTGACACACTCGACGTTCCGTTTTATGTTGGAGAAACGGGTTGGCTGTTGGGCAGAATGAAAGACTACGGTGTCCGCTCGTTTGCGGCATCAACGGATTTTCGGGTCGGTGAGTGCATCCGCTACTTGAAAGAGATGAAGAAATATCAGATTAATGTTAGATACAAAGGCAGTTCCGACCGGAAGGCAGAACGCGAAAGAGAAGAGGGTGACATTATTGAAGAATTGCATCTCTCCGGTGCGTTGCTATTGAATCATTTTCGCGGTTATAGCTACCGCGTCGATGATAAGACAAAGGAAAAGAAAAGATTGCAGATATTTTGCGAGGCCCTCATCAGATTGAAGGATCCCGGGCCTCTGCACAGTACCTAAGATTGCTTCGAGGTCCTTTCTAAGGCCTTCTGGAGTCACCCAATAAAATTCTGGTCAAGACCTAACGTCCCAATTCAGAGTTCTGTAAGGATTGGGAGGATTTTCCATCTGTGCAAGGAGTTTTTCGACTCTACTGCTTAGGAAATGAAATCTACCCTTCCAGCGCGCCAGCGGCGCCGGCAGGCAATTCGATTGCGAATTTTGTTCGCGCCTTCTCGCTGTGAGCCTCGAATGCGAGATCAATCAGACGGCCGATAAGTTCGCGATACGGAATTCCAGTCGCTTCCCACAGTTTGGGATACATGCTGATGGAGGTGAAGCCCGGAATCGTATTGATTTCGTTGATGTATATGCGGTTTGTGCGCTTCTCAAGAAAAAAGTCCACACGCGACATTCCAGCGCCCTCCAGGCACCTGAATGCACGGACAGCGTAATCCTGAAACTTGGCGACCTGTGCGCGTTTAAGCGGCGCTGGGATTACGAGTTTCGTTCCGTCTTCAAGGTACTTCGCGATGTAGTCGTAAAACTCGCGATGCGGCACAATTTCACCCGGAATAGAGGCCTTCGGTACATCATTACCAAGTACGGCGACCTCGATTTCGCGCGCGGTCAAACCCTTCTCGACGAGAATCTTTTGTGCGAACTCTGCGGCGAGGTCAAGCGCCTTGGGCAACTCATGCCTGTTGTGAACTTTCGACATTCCCACTGAAGACCCGAGTGTCGCCGGTTTCACAAACACTGGGAAATGCAGTTCCTTCGAGACTAACTTCAACACATCCGTAGGCGATCGCTCCCACGCGCTACGCGGAAACGCGACGTAAGGCGCGACGGGCAGCCCCTCATCACGGAAAAGCCTCTTCTGCACATCCTTGTCCATGCCGACCGCGGAAGCCAGCACGCCCGCACCGACGTAGGGAAGTCCGGCAAGTTCGAGCAATCCCTGCACTGTGCCGTCTTCACCAAACGTCCCGTGCAGGACGGGGAAGACGACATCCACCGTCACGCTCGGGCCCCCTGCCGCGGCGGCAAATGGCATCAGCACGCCCGCAGTCGGATCGGGTGGGAGCACAACGCGCTCGCCTGACTTGAGCACCTCCGGCAGCATCTTCTGCGCGCCTGTCCCAACAAGCCACCGTCCGTCTTTCGAGATGCCAATGGGCACGGCCTCATATTTTTCGGGATCGAGAGCGCGGATCACGGACGCAGCGGAACTCAGCGAAACTTCGTGCTCGCCGGAGCGGCCACCGAAGAGCACTCCCACGCGGATACGTTTACCTGGTTTGTTCATGGCGAAAAACAGGGCTCCTTGAAGTACTCCACCGCTACAAAATTTTCTTGCCCAATCCCGAACAGACCATTTCGACGCCTAGCAAAGCCGTCTTGTTGTGCAGGTCAATCACGGGATTTATTTCGACGACCTCCAGCGAAACCATCGCCTTGCTGTCGTTGATCATTTCCATCGCGAGGTGAGCTTCACGGTAGGTCACACCTCCGCGCACAGGTGTTCCTACACCGGGCGCATCGCTCGGGTCCACGAAATCCATGTCCAGGCTGACGGCAACTCCGTCGGTGTCGTCGCTCGCAAACTTGATTGCTTCGCTCATCACCTCGCGCAGGCCGCGCTCGTCAATGTCGCGCATGGTCAGGACGTGCACGCCCGAGTCCTTGATGAGTCGGCGCTCCTTCGCATCGAGGTCGCGCACGCCAACCAGCACGACGTTGCGCGGTTCGATCGCCGGATGCGTGCCGAGCAGGTCCACAAGTTCCGGCGCGCCATACCCGATGACGGCCGCAAGCGGCATGCCGTGCACGTTTCCAGAAGGGGAGCTGTCGGGCGTGTTCATATCGCCATGCGCGTCAAGCCATATCAGTCCGATGCGCTTCGATTGCTTGCGGAAAAAGCTCGCTACGCCTGACTCCGTGCCCACGGCGATGGAATGATCACCACCAAGCACGACAGGTAAGAAGCCCTCGCTCAGCGACTTCTCAACAATCTCCGCCAGTCCCCGGCACGTCTCCGCGATTTCGTTTAAATATTTCGCACGCTTTTCGCCGTAGGGTTGTTCCTCCGGCTGCTTCACGGGGATGTTGCCAATGTCGTCCACCTGGCAGCCAAGCTGTTTCAGGCGCGTGAGGAGGCCCGCCACGCGCAGGGCGGATGGGCCCATATCCACGCCACGGCGGCTTTGGCCGAGGTCCATCGGGACTCCGATAACTCGCACTTTTTGTGGCATGGCGAAAGTAGCTCCGCGGTCCCCCGGATTACCGGAAGCGGAGGGACTTCAAGGATACACGCGGTAAATCAGCCGGGGGAAGGGTATGACTTCGCGGATGTGCTCAGTCCCGCAAATCCAGGCGACGGTGCGCTCCAGGCCCAGGCCGAAGCCTGCATGCGGCACAGAGCCGTAGCGACGCAGATCGAGATACCACTTGAAGGATTCCTCCGGCAGGCCGTTCTCCTTCAGGCGCTTGATGAGCAGGTCATAGCTGGCGATGCGCTCGCCGCCGCCGATGATTTCGCCGTAGCCTTCCGACGCGAGCATATCGAAGCCGAGCGCAAGATCCGGCCGCTCTGGATCGGGTTGCATGTAGAACGCCTTGATGGCGGCGGGATAGCGGTGGACCATCACCGGCCTGTCGAATTGCTTGGAAAGAATGGTCTCCTCATCGCCGCCGAAGTCGTCGCCCCACTTCGCGGGGTTGCCGCTCTTCTGCAAGAGGATGATCGCTTCGTCGTAACTGATGCGCGGGAACGGCGGCTTCACCGGCTCGAGCTTTGCCGGGTCGCGCTTGATCATTTCGAGTTCGCGAACGCGATTGCGAAGCACGGATTGCACGATGTGGCTCACCAGACCTTCACCGAGCGCCATCATATCTTCGAGATGCGCGTAAGCCGCTTCCGGCTCGAGCATCCAGAATTCGGTCAGGTGGCGGCGTGTCTTTGATTTTTCAGCGCGAAAGGTGGGGCCGAAGCTGTAAACTTTGCCGAGGGCGGCGGCGATGGCTTCCAAGTAGAGCTGGCCGGATTGCGTCAGATAGGCCTTGCTCTCGTCCACATAATCCACTTCAAAAAGTGTCGTCGTGCCTTCGCATGCTGCGGGCGTGAAAATTGGCGGGTCTGTGAGCGTGTAGCCCTGCGAGTCCATGAACTCGCGAGCTGCACGGATCGCTTCCGCGCGGATGCGCAGGATGGCCGCCTGTCGCGGTGAGCGAATCCACAGATGCCGGTGGTCAAGCAGGAAATCCACACCGTGCTCTTTGAGCTGAATGGGGTACGGGTCGGATTCCGGAACGCGCTGGACCACTTCGACTTTTGTCACGTCCATTTCAAAGCCGCCGGGCGCCCGTTTGTCGGCGCGGACCTTTCCCGTGACGATGACGCTCGATTCCTGCGTCAGATTGCGCATCGTTTCAAATGCTTCCGGATGTTCCTTTTGTGAAATGACACCCTGAATCAATCCGGTACCGTCTCGGAATTGAGGGAAGAGGAGCTTTCCCGATTCGCGGAGATTGTAGAGCCACCCGCGCAGGATGATTTCCTGGCCGTCGTAGCGGCCGATGTCAGCGATGGAAACAACGGGCATTTGTGAAAAGCTCCTCGTCAAAATCTGGGGCCGCGGCTAGGAACCGCCACGCGCGCTTTCCAGCTTATCAAATGCGGCGCGGATTGCATCGAAAGTGGGCGTCGGCTGCCCCGATTGATCGCGCAATTCAATAATGCAGGGCAGGTCCGCGGGTATCGCGTGAATTAATTTGTCCCATTCAATTGTGCCTTCGAAGGGCAGCAGGTGCTCGTCCTTTTCGCCGTGGTTATCGTGCAAGTGCGTTGTAACCGCGAGCCCGCGCATTGTTTCAAGCCCCTGCAATGTGCCCGACTCCATGTGGGCGTGGCCGGTATCAAAGCAGAGCCGCAATCCCGGCAAGCGCGTGTCTTCCAGAAAATGGCGAAGGTTCGTGGGCGTAGCCATTTCCCCTGGCGTGTTTTCGAGTGCCAGGGTTACGCCGCGCTGCCGCGCGAAAAGCACGAGATGCTCAAGCGAGGTGAACGCGGCATCCCAGCGGCGCTGGTCGGGCTCGTCGCGTGCGGTGGCCACGTGCAGCACCATGATCTCGAATGGAACCTGTTCCGCCACATCGAGAGCGCGCTTTACTTCGTCCACTGCGTCGAGCCGCCGTATGCGTTCGGGGTCGGAGAGCGAAACGGGCGAGCCGCCTTCGCGCCCCGGGCGGGAGTCGCGCGAGGTCGGGCCATGAAGCGAATGCAGTTTCAATTGATGCCCCGTGAACCAGTCGCTGGTTTCGCGCACAACTTCCGCAGCGCGGTAGTCGAAGTGCCCGGTGGAACAAAAAATCTCCACGCCTTCGATTCCCGCGTGTTCGATCTCATCGAGTACTGCAGTGGTCAGTTTGTGCTGCACCCAGAGATAGGTAGAAAGGTAGCGCCGAATCGGCTTGCCAGGCATCCCTCAGTAGCCTTGCGCGGCACCCTGGCGGCGCGGGTCGGGAGCACCCAACCGGTAGCTCGATCCGGGATCGATCCCGATAGCGTTGACTTCTCCGATCCAGCCCTTTCGAGTCACCTGATGTCCCATTGCGATGAGCTGCTGCATCACGCTTTCGGGAAAATTCTGTTCAAGGAGGAGATTATCCGGCATCCACTGGTGATGGAAGCGCGGCGCATTGATTGCGGCCATCGCGCCCACGGCATCCGCCGGACCAAAGCGCATCCAGTTGATCACCGTGAGCGTCGTTGCGCTGATGATCTGCGGACCGCCCGGCGAGCCGGTAACAAAGCTCAGCTTTCCGTCGCGCAGCAGGATGGTCGGCATCATGGAGCTGAGCGGCCGCTTGCCCGGCGCAATCGTATTTGCTTCGCTCTGCACCAGCTTGAACATGTTCGGTTGCCCGGGCTGGGCGGTGAAATCGTCCATCTCATCGTTGAGCAGGAATCCGCCCGGTGCTGTGACCGCGGAGCCGTAGCTGTCGTTGATCGTGTAAGTATTTGAGACGGCGTTGCCATCGGCGTCCACGACGCTGAAGTGAGTCGTGTGGCCTTCGCGGCGAGCTTCCGCAAGTGACACTGCTTCTGCCTGCTCGCGCGTAAGCTGCGCGAATTCATAGTTGCCCGCGCCCGCCGCGGAAGCGGACCTGCCCTCGAACTTCGCAGGATTGCCGGCGCCAATTATTTGGCTCGATGAAGCGTGCGCGGGGTCAATCGTTGCTCGCCGCCCCGCAGCGTATTGCATGTTCGTCAGGCCGCTGACCGGCACGCGCACAAAATCGGAATCGCCGAGAAACGCCGCGCGGTCAGCGAAAACGCGCCGCATCGTCTCCGCGACCCAGTGCACGGACGTAGCGTCGTTCCATCCCTTGAGTTGCACCGGATTCAGAATGTTCAGCGCTTCAATTAACGCGATGCCGCCTGAACTCGGCGGGGGGCTTGTGATGACGTCCCACTTTGCGCCATTCACGTTGTAGCTTGCCTCCATAGGCTTGCGAATTTTCGCGCGGTAGGCGGCGAGGTCCTTCATCGTGATCAGCCCGCCATTTTGCGCCATGTCTTCGGTCAATTCCTTGGCAGTCATGCCCTTGTAGAATTCGTCGGGGCCTTTTTCCGCGATTCGCCGCAAAGTTTCTGCGAGCTCCGATTGGCGAAGCATGTCGCCTGCGTGCCAGAGACGCCCATCATCGAGAAAAATGCGCCTGCTGCGCTCGAATTGAGTGAGCCGCTTCTGCGAATCACGCAGCGAAGTTGCGAGTTTGTCGCTCACCTCGAATCCATCTGCGAGTCGAATCGCCGGAGACATCACTTGCGCGAGTTTCATCTTGCCGTAGGACTTGAGCGCGAGCGCCATGCCCGCCACCGTGCCCGGCACGCCCGCGGCGCGGTAGCCCGTCCGCGAAGCCTGCATGTCATAAGTGCCGTCGGCGTTGCGGTAGAGTTCGCGCGAGGCCGCCGCAGGTGCCTCCTCGCGATAGTCCACGAACTCTGTTTTTCCATTGGCCAGCCGCACCAGCATGAAACCGCCGCCGCCGATGTTGCCCGCGCGCGGCTCGACCACTGCCAGCGCGAACGCGACGGCCACTGCCGCGTCCACCGCGTTGCCGCCCTTCCTGAGGATTTCGATGCCCGCTGCGTCGGCAAGCGGGTTGTCACTCACGATCATCGCTTGCGACGCGCTCGTGGCCTCTTTCGGCCAATTGCGCGCGGCGATGTCGGTTTCCTGGTATTCGAGCGGGCCGGGTTGCTGCTGCGTCTGCTTCGATTGTTGTTGGGTTGATTGCTGCGGCGCAGTTCGCGCTACCCCAGCAATCAGGAGAAGTAGAGCCAGCGAAAACACAGCCAAAATCGCGGATAATTTGCGGGTCATAATCTGTCTCTCGATGAACAATCGAATCTATGCGAATTGCCCTGAAGCGTCAAGAATACTGGAGGGCAGTAACGCACCGAGGCATTTTGGCGTTCTCTATCAAGATGTTCGGTGGCTTATTTCCAAATGGCGATCTCACCGGATGCTTGGGCGACAAGCCTAATTTCTTGTGAAGTGAATTCCCAAGGTTCGTGTCCGGAGGAGTTGTTTATCACGTTCAGTTCTGACCCATCGTCGAATTCCACATACAAATCAGCGGTGCCTGGGTCAAGTTCAACCGAGACGATCCTCTTAGCGACGACGAGGCGCGTCGCCTCCCAAGCCGCATCAACCGGGGCTGGGAGACCGAACTGCTGCTCATGGTCACCGCTTGAAAGGACCACATGGCCATCGACAGTGATTCTCCACAAACAACCAACCCGGAGCATGGAGTCATTCGCAAAAACAAAATACCATTCTCCCTCCAGACGTACCATTTTGCAGGTCGTCGATTGCAGTATGGCGTTGAGCAAGCTGATAGCCTCACTCATACGTTCATGTTAGCACCGTGTCGGTTTTGTCGGAGGATCCGAAGAATCGGCGGAGGTTTCGCCGGAATCGCCCACCGTGAAATACGCGCAATCCGGGTGATGGAACGCAAGCGCGCTCACGCTCGCCTCGGGGTCCATCATCATCCCTTCCGTAAGTTGCACACCAATATCTTCGGGCTTCAGCAGCGTCCAGATGCCAGCCTGATCATCGAGGTTCGGGCACGCCGGGTAGCCGAAGCTGTAGCGCTTGCCGCGATAGCGCGACGTGAACCGTTGCTGCATGGTCATCTCGGGCGGATCGGGGAAGCCCCAATCTTCTCGGATGCGGCGGTGCAGCCATTCGGCGCAGCCTTCCGCGGTTTCAATCGCCAGCGCCTGCAATCCGTGCGAACGGAAATAATGCCCGGCGTGCTTGGCCTCTTCGCTACGCGCGCGGATACCTTCACCGGCTGTCACCACGAAGAGCGCGATGTGATCGCGCTCGCCGCCCTTTGTCGGGAGAACGTAGTCGCTCAAGCACAGCCCGCCCGGCGTGCGTTGCCGCTCAAATGTGAAGACGTGTTGCGGCGTGGCGGCCCCCGGCGCGAAGAGGGCAATCGAATTGCCCGCGCGCTCGGCCTCGAAGAATTGCCACACCGCGCGAACCTTCATAAACGTGGCGGCCTCAGCCTTCACCTCTTCCATGTCATTCCACAATTCGAGCGCACGCGGATCGCGTTCGGCCAGCGCCTTTTCAAAATTGCCGCGATAGCCCAGGTGGCGTCCAAACAGCATGAAGGGATTGACGTAACTCCAGATCTCCACAAGATCCGGCACTACGCGCACCTTGCGGTCGAGATACGCCACGCGTGGAATCGGTAAGTCCACGCGCACTTTGGGCGAGCGCTCGTCACTCGTGGGCGCCACGGGAACGGTAGGGCGGTCTGCAACAGGCGCGGCTTCCTCAAACGTATGCTCGCGCACAAGCGCATCCCGCTCCGCAGGATTCGTGAGCTGATTCATCATGCGCAACCCGGACATCGCGTCCTTCGCATAGCAGACCGCCATCGTATAGCTCGGCGCAATTTTCGTGCGCGTGAACTTCTCCGAAAGCGCGGCGCCGCCCACGAGCAGCGGCACGCGAATGCCCGCGTCGCGCAAGTCGGAAGCCGTAATCACCATTTGCTGCGCGCTCTTCACCAGCAGCCCGCTTAGACCGATGGCGTCAGGACTATGTTTTTTCCAAGCCGAAATCAAATCCTCGGGTGGCACTTTGATGCCGAGATTTATGACGTCGTAGCCGTTGTTCTTCAAAATGATCTCGACAAGGTTCTTCCCGATGTCGTGGACGTCGCCTTTGACCGTGGCGAGCAAAACCTTGCCGCGCTTCGCTGTGTCCGCCTTCTCCATGAACTGTTCGAGGTGGTTCACCGCGGCCTTCATCGCCTCCGCGGATTGCAAGACTTCGGCGACGATCAGCTCATTGTTGTTGAAGAGCCGCCCGACCTCGCCCATGCCTGCCATCAGCGGCCCGTTAATGATGTCGAGCGGTTTCACGCCGTCCGCGCGCTTCTTATCGAGATCGGCGATCAGGCCGTCCCGCGTGCCTTCAATGATGTAGTTGGCCAGGCGCTGGTCGAGCGGCAACTCCTCTTTCGATTTCTCCTTTTTCTTCGCGGTGCGGAAATGTTCGGCAATTGCGGCAATGTGGAACTGATTTACGGCAATCTTCTGCTCGCGCGTCTGCGCGCGCCAGTCGTCGGGTGCACTGCGGAGCCACTCCGCTTGAGGATGATCATCCGCGACATGAGCAGGGCGATGGTTGAATAAAAGGTCTTCCGCGAGCCTTCGTTCATGTTCAGGGATGGATGCAAAGCGCTCGATGCGTTCGGCGTTTACGATGGCGAGATCCAGTCCGGCTTTTGTGCAGTAATAGAGAAATACGGAGTTCACCACCTCGCGCGCGCCCGCCGGCAGACCGAAGCTGACGTTGCTGATCCCCAGCACCGTGCGCACGTAAGGAACTTTTTCCTTGATGAGTCGGATGCCTTCCATCGTCTCGACCGCCCCGCCAATATAATTTTCATCGCCGGTTGCGCAGGGGAAAACAAGCGGATCGAAGATGATGTCCTCCGCCGGGATGCCATATTTCTCGGTGAGGAGTTTGTGAGAACGCCCTGCGACAGCCAGTTTGCGTTCACGCGTGAACGCCTGCGCCTGCAACTTGTCCTCGTCAATGCAGCCAACGATGACTGCCGCGCCATAACTGTGCGCCATCGGGCAGACGCGCTCGAACTTGTCCTCGCCATCTTCCAAATTTATCGAATTAATGATCGCTTTGCCCTGCGAGTAGCTAAGCGAAAGTTCAATTGCGCGCGGGTCAGTTGTGTCAATCATTAGCGGGGCTTTAATCTTGCGGATCAGCTTTTCGTAGAACGGCTGAATATCCCGCATCTCTTCGCGCTCTGTGGATTGCAAGCAGACATCCACGACTTGCGCGCCACTGCGCACCTGTTTGCGCGCGATTTCGCTCGCCTCTTCCCATTTTTCCGCGGCAACCAGGTCCTTGAATGCGCGCGAACCGATCACGTTTGTCCGCTCGCCAACAATCAACGGCCGGGCCGACTCCTCGGCTTCCACTGCCTCAATTCCCGAATAGAAAACGCGATGATGTGGCGCAGGTGGCCGCCGCGGCGGTTTGCCTTCCACCATCTGCGCAATTGCGCGGATGTGCTCCGGCGTCGTGCCGCAGCACCCGCCTACAATGTTGAGCCAGCCGTTCGCTATGAATCTCTCCAATTGGCTTGAAAGGGTCGCCGGCGTCTCCATGTATTTGCCCTCTTCATTCGGGAGGCCCGCATTCGGGTAGCACGATACGCCGCGTTTCGTCAGTCCCGAGAGCGTCCGGATATGGTCGGTCATAAATTCCGGTCCGGTCGCGCAATTCAGGCCAATGCTCAGAAGGTCGAGGTGGTCGAGCGAAGCCCACAGCGCCTCGACGTCTTGCCCGGCGAGCATCGTGCCCATCGGCTCGATCGTCGCGGAAATCATCAGCGGGATTTTGTGGCCGCGCTCCTTGGCGAGTTGCTGGATGGAGAGCGCCGCGGCCTTGATGTTGCGAGTGTCCTGGCAGGTCTCGACCAGCAGGATATCTGCGCCGCCGTCGAGAAGGCCGCGCGCTTGTTCGTAGAAGTTTTCGCGCAATTCATCAAACGTCGCTCCTCCCGTGACGGTCAGCGACTTCGTTGTCGGCCCCATGCTCCCCGCGACGAATCGAGGCTTCGCCGAGGTGGTGAACGCGTCCGCCTCGCCGCGCGCCAAAGCCGCCGCCGCGCGGCTGATTTCATAGGCGCGCTCTCCGAGTCCGTATTCGGCGAGCACAACGCGAGTGCTGCCGAAAGAATTCGTTTCAATAATATCCGCGCCCGCTTCGAGATATTTTCTGTGAATGCCGGAGATTACGTCGGGGCGTGTGAGGACAAGATTCTCATTGCAGCCCTCAAGGCTCGGTCCGCCGAAATCGGCGGCGGTCAGTTGAGCCTGCTGCAGCATCGTGCCCATCGCGCCATCGAGCACGAGAATGCGTTCACCTAGCAATTCCTCAAGTAGCCGCGATTGGTCGTTCACGTTTTTCATTTTGCCGGCATGGATCTCATGCGTGACGTGCGGGGCGGCTTTCGCAATTGCAGAAGTGCCCGCGACTGAAGATTGTTCCCTAAGTGGAGGAAAAGGTGTGTTGGTTAGAGTGATCTCCTTTCCAGGCTAGCAAATACTATTATATCAGGAGCGCCCCGGAGCGTTGTCCGTTACGCTGGGTCTGCGCCAATGAAGTCAATCTTGCCCGCTTCGGGCACGAGCCCGGCCTGCGCGCCCCTCTTTAGGAATTCGCGCACCGCGCGCCGTCCCTTTTCGCCATAGCCGAGCGTCCACTTGTTCACGTACATTCCGACGAATTTGTCGGCCACTTCCTGTTCCATGTCCCGCGCAAACTGCATCGCATAGTTCAACGCCGCTTCGCGATGTTCGAGCGCAAAGCTCACGCTATCGCGAATCGCCCGCGCCACGCGGCGGCCCACGTCGGGTCCAAGAGCGCGCCGCACGGCATTTCCTCCCAATGGAAGCGGGAGCCCCGTCTCTTCAAGCCACCACTGGCCAAGGTCAGCAACCCGATGAAGCCCCGCCTGTGGAAACATCAATTGCCCTTCGTGGATCAGTAATCCCGCGGGCACGGCGCCATCTTTCACAGCTTCCACAATCTTGTCGAACGCGATTACCACCGGCTCAACACTGGGCTCGAAGAGTTTAAGCGTCAAATAGGCGCTTGTCCGTAGCCCGGGCACCGCCACTCGCAATCCGGCGAGGTCTTCGCGCCGCACCGGCTTTTGCGAAACGATCAGCGGACCATAACCGTCGCCGAAGCTCGCCCCGCAGTCCAGTAGCGCATATTTTTCTTTGAGATATGGGTAGGAGGCAAAGCTTACTGCTGTCACGTCATAGGTCTCTGTGTCGGCCGCGCGGTTCAGCGTTTCAATGTCCGCCAGCACATGTGTGAATTTCAGCCCCTCTTGCCGCACTTTATTCGTTGCCAGCGCATAAAACATGAATGCGTCGTCGGAATCCGGCGAATGTGCCAGCCGGATTTCAAGGGCGCGGGTTGTGGCTTGTTCGCTGGGCATCTTTGCCACTCTTTTTGACGATCAGTATTTGCCTGTTGATTAGATGCAGTCCGCAGAGAGACGTTTCCGCGTGCTTGCCGGGCCGGAAGGAACTCTACGTCGTGCGGGACGAACGGCCAGCCGGAAAGGAACCTCTCGCTTCAGCCGAACCGAACGCAGATTAGCATACCCCTCTGGTTTCTCAAAATTTACCAGGTCCCGGACACGCAGGCTACATTTTCACGCGAAGCCGCATCCAATTTAGTGGGAAGAAAGTGGACAGAGAGAAGAGGAAACCATGAATACTCAGAAGACCAATCTCAAGACGTGGATCGTTGCCGTCGCTCTGGCCCTCGCTACAATGACCATGGCAGCCTCAAACGGACTTGCAGGCGCCCAATCTGCCGCGCCCCAAAGCCTGGTGGCAAACGGATCGCAGTTGGACAATCAGGTACACCACAAGCTTGGGATGCTTCCTTACTACGGGGTATTTGACTACATCGAATACCGCATCACCGGTACGGAAGTCAGGCTGATTGGAGCGGTTGTCAACCCGGTCACCAAATCGGATGCTGAAGGCTCGGTCAAACACATCGATGGCGTGACTCGCGTTGTGAATGAAATCACCGTGTTGCCGCCTTCCAATTATGACGACCGGACCCGCAGGGCGGAATACCGCTCGATCTTTTCCGCTGGGCCGCTGACTCGCTACTCGATGGGCGTCAACCCAACCATCCACATCATCGTGGACAACGGTCATGTGACGCTTGAAGGCATTGTTACAAGCGAAGCGGACAGAAACCTCGCAGTCATCCGCGCCAATTCGGTGCCGGGTGTCTTTTCGGTGACGAACAACCTGCGCGCCGACTAACTTAGTCAGCGCCGTCTTATCTGGAAAACACAAGCGGGCCCGGCTTCGGCCGGGCCCGCTGCTATTTTAGATTACAAATCTCTGCCGATGCTTATTTGCCCGGCGCGGCCATCCCTGCGTGTTGGACCCAGGCCGCGATGTCTTCAATCACATCAAGCTCTACGTGGTTTGGTTTGAGGTACTCTGCCGGCGAGGAAGGCCCTGTGCCCGGTAAGAAAAGATGGTTTATCGCCGGATACGATTTGAAAGTCGCGTTGGTGTGTCCGGCCAGCGCTTTTTTCCATCCTGCGAAATCAGTCATCGTCACCTGGTAGTCGCGCTCGCCCTGCAATACGAGAATTGGAATTTTCAGCGACGCCGCTACCTCCGTGGGGTGATACGCGCGCAGGTCGAGCACGTAACTTGCGGGCAGCGGCGCGCCAAGCAGGTGCACGGTCATACCGGGCTTCAAATCGGGATTGCGCAACTCCTTCACGGATTCTTCCGCAGCATCGATCATTTTTTGCGCTACCGGAGTGATCGGCCCATTCAAGGAGGCCTCATAACGCACTTGCTCCACCAGGAGATCTTCCAGCGGCCGCGAATTTCCCGCGAGAAGTATGATGCCCGCAATCTGGGGATTGCCTGTGGCGATTCGTGGTGCGAGGTATCCGCCCTCGCTGTGACCCGCAAGAAAGATGCGGCGCGGGTTGATCTCGGGCATTGTGGCCAGCAGCGCAACCGCGGCTCGCGCGTCGTCCATCTCTTCTTCCTTCACCGTCAAATTGTTCGGATCATCCGAACTCTGCAAGTGGTACTTGTGTGTGCGCTTCTCATAGCGGAGCACAGCGACCCCGCGGCTCGCCAGGCCGTAAGCAATATCCTTAAACGTCTTGTTCGGGCCGAAACTTTCGTCCATATCGTTTGGGCCAGAGCCATGCACCAGGACAATCGCTGGCAATACTCCGCCGCTCTTGGGTATTGTCACAAAACCCGGCAAGTCCCAGTGCCCGCAATGGACTGTAACGACCCGCTCTATGAATGAATCCATCTTCGCGTATTCAGGGGCCATCCAGGGCGTGCGCGAATCCTGCGGCACCGACGAAAATCCTGCGAACTGTCCTTGGGCATTAAATGCAAGCCGCAGGATTAGCGTCAGGCGCTCGAACGCGCACGTCGCAAACACGACGTGCATGCCCGCGTTTTCCTCCTGCTCGATTGTCAAAATGGACTGAAACGCGCCAACTTGCATGATGGCCCCCTCCCAACCCATAGCCAGCTTGTCGGCGGGCAGTGCTTGGGCCATCTGCTCGTTGTATCGTGCGGTCACTTTGTCGTATCGCCCGGCGACGAGGTCCGCAATCACCGCTCGCGCCAACGCTTCGTAATCCTGCTTCGCCGCTTCCTGAGCGGCGACAGAGATTGAAATAGTCATTGCGGCAATCAGAATGGTTAGGGGAAGACCACGAATTTGCACTCGCACGGAATAACCCTCCAGGGAATACGTCTCCACAAATGAATACGGGCAGGGTAATCGAAAGGTTTCTCGAAGTGAATCACCAAACCGATCGTACTACTTGGACGAAATCAGACACGGTGAATTCAAAAAACGTATTCCGCGAGCAACTCACGTGCTTCAGCCTCCTTCAAGATTCCCTTCACTACCAGGAGATGGACCAGTTTCTCGAATTGCTCGGATTGGCTTGTCAGCGGTCGAAGCTCCGGTTCCGGAACAACTGGCGCCATTCCATGGATTGGGTGGTCTGATCCATTCGACAGCCAGGATTCCAGCAGCCGCTTGTTTTCCTGTGAGACGTAAGTAAATGCGATGCCCATCCCCAACCGAAGTTGCGAATAGGCCACAACCGCTTCTGCCTCAAACAATTCCTTACCCTTGTGGAGCCGAAGCCGGATGGGCGTTCGATCCGGGAAAGTATGGATGGTATCCACAAAGCAGCCAAACATGCAGCAATCAGACACTCGTCCCGCGATTCTCGCTCCCGCCGGCATCTCGAATAATTCGGCCGCCATGCTCAGAGACACACGATCAGAACTTCTCCGCTCTACCGTCTCAGCCCGTGGGGATTCTCGGATCCGGTTGCCAGGTTTCGCAGATGAATTGGAGTTCGCCATTGGCTCTACTCTCCTTAGGTTGCGCCAGTTTTCTGATCTCTACCTGTCCTTGGTTCTCCGATCCAATTCCCGCCGGAAGGATTCGGTTTCAGCCTGGGTCAGAACCCCTTTCCGCATCAACAGAGTGATGAGTTGTTGCAATACGATGCGCTCAACCCCTTCGGACACAGGATCCGGCGTGGCCGCCTCTCGTTTCAAAACTTTCCCGATGTCCCCTGACAACTCTCGTATCCACAATTCCAGCAAAGACTTTTCCTCTTGTCCCATTCCGAGGAAAGCCATGCCCATCCCCATGCCCGGTTTGCCGTAAAGGACCTTTGCGTCCGCCTCGAATTTTTTCCCACCCCGTTTGATTCTCACGCACACTTCCGTCCCAACAGGGAACGTAGTCATCGCGTCAACGTAACACCCCCCCATTCCGAGGTCGGCTGTTCGCCCACTGATCTTGGCCTGCGTTTGGGGTTCCTCTACCTCTGTGTCCGCGTTGACGCCGAAGCGCGGCCCAATGCGGCGTTCGGCGTGGTCCGCCAACGCTGAGGCGAGCGTGCGCGATGTTTTTTCAAAAGCGTCCGCCATGAGCGTGGCGCCCGTGCTTTCTGAAAGGGGGTCATGCGGCCGAGAATGCCCGGACCGCACTCACTGAAAGGGGAGTTTTATTATCTGGTATGGGGGTGAGCGCCGCAACACCAGTGTCGGGAGCGTTAGCGGAGCAGTTACGCCCGGTGGATCAGTGAACAGACGAGGATTCTTCAATCACGGGGTCCGCAGCCGTGGCACCCGCGCCCTGTTTATCCGCACCGCGCATCTTGCCGGTGGAATCGAGGAAAAATGACCGGCGACCAGAAGTGCCATATTGAGTCGGTGTCGCACTCAATTCATACCGAGACTCTTTACCATCTTCGCCCGCAGGCAAAACGCGGTACCGAAGCGCATAGCCCAATGCATGTCCCGCTGCCAAATCCGCGTCCAGGAGCCCTGCAGTTTCTTCGGAAATCCCTTCCTTCGGAGCAGGACCGAGTTGCGCCAGCGATTCAGGCAGCTTCTCGAACGCCGAGGAGTAAGTGTTAATCGCTGCAGCGACCTTGCGGAGAGCGGCCATCCCCGCGTCTTCGCGTTCTCCCATATCCTGCGCCGCCCATTCAACGGATAGCTGAGGAAGGTCGAGCATCAGCAACCCAAGTGAGATGAACTTCCATCCGCTGTTGCTGAGAACCATGCCGAATTCCGCCTTGCGGTCTGCGGCAAGCTCCACAGGCACAAACGCAAGGTTCTGCTCTACACGCGGCGTGCCGATTCGGATCTGCAACGTGAGAGAAGGTGTTTCGCATCGGACAACCGTGCGATGAGTGGAATCCGTTGTGAGTAGCGCGCGGCCGGCGTCCTGTAGCTGCACGATTCGCCTCAGGAGCGCAATCTGTTGCTCATTGGGGAGTTGATGGTAGAAGGTCGCGTTGGTTTGCGTAAGGTAATCCGGGAATCTGGAAGTTTCCTGCCTGCATGCGACGGAAAGCATCTCGGCGAGCGTTGCGGCCACGTCCAGCGTCCCGGTTGGTGATGCTTGCTCCATGGCGCGTGCTGTCTGCAAGGTCGGAGCTGCGAGCATCGCTGCCAGGGCCAGTGCGAGCATCGGCCGCATCCGTCCGGGCCGCGCCAGATTTTTTTCGCCAAGGAATCGAGGTTTCACTTGCTGACACCCGCCTTCACCCGTTCCAGAATCGCGGCGAGATTTTGCGTAAACTTTGATCGCGGCATCACTTCGGCGCATCCCGCCGCACGGGCCTGTTCCGCTAATTCAGTCTGCACATGAGAGAGAAACGCAATAACAGGTATTTGGTTGCCTGCGGCTTGCAAATCGCACAGAGCTTCAAGCGCTCCGCCGCGCGAATTCAAGTCAACGAGTATCAGCGCAGGCACCTTGCCGTTCAGATTGGTATCCCCCGAAGCGCTTTGCAGTTTTTCCAGCAACTCTTTTCCTGTTCCCACGGCCTCGAATTCGACGCCGGTGTGACGCGCGGTTTCCGCAATCCGTGCGCGAAAAAAAAAGTCATCCACCAGCGCAATCACGTTGCCCATCGATCTCTCCTCATGGGAACTTACAGCAGAATAGCATCCGATGCCTTGCTGGCACCATTCCGCGCTCCTTTCCTCATTTCGACATTCGCAGGCCGATTGCGGTATAACATTTTGTTTCGTACCGGAGGGACTCCATGTCACCGCGCGTTACATTCGCACTTCCCGGCCTCGGATTTCTCGAGCAGTCGCCAATTATTTACGAGAAAATTCTTTTGGACGTCCCTGACTCCACAATGGCGTGGAAACCTGCGAGTGACAGATGGTCAATGGGAGAAGTGCTCGCGCACCTGGCTGACATCGAGGTGGTTTTCCGTGAGCGTGCGCGGCGCATGGCCACCGAAGAGATGCCTGTGCTTGAGGGGTATGATCAGAATGTCGCATATGCTGCGGGAAAATACTCGAACGGTCCCGGCCGCGAACAACTGAGGAAGTTTTGCCACGAGCGCGATCGCTCCCTTTCTTTTCTTCGATACCTTCCCGAGTCGGCTGCCGCCCGCGCGGGACAGCATTCTGAACTCGGACGAATCACGATTTCCGATCTCCTCAACGAATGGGCTTTCCACGACCTCGGTCACATCAAGCAGGTTGCGGAGATTTACAGGTCAAGCCACTTCTATCCGAAAATGGGCGCATTCAAGACCTACTACACGGTCAAGCCGTAGCGCGGCGCGTCCTTTATGAATCATTCCTTATGAACCGCCTTGCCGCACAGATTCTTTCTGCATTTGATACGTTGAAAGGCAATTCGTACGATTTCTCCGCACTCGCTGCTCACGCCTGCGGCCGCGCCGCCGGGGAAGAGCAGTTGCGCGAGGAGGTGAATCGTCTGGTGGTTCAGGGGCTTCTACGCGAAGAGAGTGGACGGTATTTCCGCACCGAGGACGGCCGCCTGGCCATCGCGGGCCCGCGCGACCTGACTCTCTACTCGCGCCCCGGTTGCCATCTCTGCGATGAGGCGAAGAAACTCATCACCCCGCTCGCCGCGCGCTTCGGCGTACAAATTCGGGAAATCAATATTGACGCCGATCCCGTTCTTCGCGCCCGTTACAACGAAGAAGTGCCTGTATTATTCCTCGGCCCTCGCAAGGTGGCGAAGTACGCGGTCAATCTCGAACAGCTCCAACGCCAGCTCGAACGAGCAGAGTAGGGAATTACTATTACGCTTTCAGGATGGGGTTCTGCGGCATCGCGGAACTTGTGGATCCTAATTCTTCAGCTCGCGTTTTCGCCCCTCTTCACGGCGTTGGATAGCTTCCTGATTTCCGATGTCGCGAAGGTTTTGACGCTTTTTTCCGGCACGTCACCCGCCCGGCCTTTTACACGGTCGTAAGCCGTCACGCGGCACGTCGACCCAAGCGCCTCATTGTAGTAGGTGGGCACGCCCAGCGCGACCCGCAACTCCTCGTTGAACTTTCGCATGTTCACCAACTGCTCAGCCTGGGCTGGGGATTTTCGGCCATCATCGAACAGCAGGAACTTCTGGTAGCCCGCGTCCCACAGCCGCGTGAATTGTCCCCCAAGTATGATGGACGGCAGGATGGTCATCTGGTAGGTGTCATCCGCTGTGCGCCGGAACTCCGCCCCGCAGCCGTATTTTTCCACACGCACAACTCCGCGCGTGTTGCCCACAGCAAACCCAAACGTGTGAAGCTTTTCCAAAATCAGTGAAGTTTCAAATCGTTCTTTGACGTCCCACATGGCTTATTCAGAGTAGGGAAGTTGACGTCCCTTGTAAAGCTGAAGCGTTCGGCTGCATGCGAAGTAGATTAATTTGCCCTCAGATACCATCCTGCTTGATACCTCCTTCGCCCGTTCACAGGCTGAATCCTGCCATTCCCTGTCCAATGCTGGAGAACGTCCGTAACCTGTGCTATTTCAGAAGAATACGGACGCCCCTTCTCCGCATCCAATTACCAGGGGCGCAGATTAGCCTGCGGTTGTCGTTCTCCGGTTTTTGATTTCGTTGACCGGCTGCTAGCCCGCAAAGATTCCGTTACTGGGGGGCGCACTTTCATGAGCGCGCTGGGGCATTCCTTAATCGAAGACCAAGTCCGGACGCCTGATCAGGGCGGAGCGGGCGGCACATCCCTGCTCGATTGCATTGGCCACACTCCGCTTCTTCGTCTGACTCATGTCACTCGCGAATTTCCGAATATCGAATTCTACGCCAAGGCGGAATGGTTCAATCCCGGCGGATCTGTAAAGGATCGCGCCGCGCTCGCCATGATCCGTGAAGGTGAAAGCAGCGGCGCGTTGCGTCCTGGTAAGACGATCCTTGACGCGACGAGCGGAAACACCGGCATCGCTTACGCCATGATCGGCGCGGCGTTGCGTTACCCGGTCACACTCTGTCTACCGGAGTCCGCATCGCACGAGCGCAAACGCATCCTTCAGACTTACGGCGCGGAGCTTCTGTTTACGCCCGCCGAGGAAAGCTCGGACGGCGCCATTCGCCTGGCGAAAAAACTCTACGCCGCCGACCCGGCGCGGTATTTTTATCCCGACCAGTACAGCAATCCTGCAAATTGGCGCGCGCATTATGAAACCACCGCCGCCGAAATATGGGAGCAGACCGGCGGACGCATCACGCACTTCTGCGCAGGCCTCGGCACCGCCGGGACTTTCACGGGCATCACCCGCCGCTTTAAGGAATTGAATCCGCGCATCCGCTGCATCAGTTTGCAGCCCGATTCCGGTTTTCACGGCCTCGAAGGTTGGAAGCACATGGCCACTGCCATCGTTCCGCGGATTTACGATCCGTCCCTTGCCGACGAGGATCTCTCAGTCCGGACCGAAGACGCCTACCGGATGGTGAAGCGACTCGCTCGGGAAGAGGGCTTGCTCGTAAGCCCCAGCTCAGCGGCCGCACTTACCGGATGCCTCGCCATTGCGATGGGAATCCCGCGCGATGAGCGCGCCGTAATCGTTACTGTTTTCCCTGACTCCGCGGACAAGTATTTGAGCGAACGTTTTTGGGATGACGACGAGGAAACTGCAACCTGAATTGGGGCCAAGACGAGCCTCTGAAAAAATGCAGAACTTCATACTGAATGAAAAGTTCGCGAAAGAAATCCGCAGCCACGGTGCGGAAACATATCCGCACGAATGTTGCGGCGCTTTGCTCGGAGTGGATTCCGATGCGGGCCGTGAAATCCGCTCGCTTTTCCGGCTCGTAAACCGGCAAAGCGATTCTCCGCGCAATCGTTTCTCGATTACTGCGGAGGATGTGCTGGATGCCGCGCGCGCCGCGCGCGGTATCGGACTCGATGTTGTGGGCTGGTATCATTCGCATCCCGACCACCCCGCGCTTCCGAGCGAGTTCGACCGCGAGCAAGCTTGGCCGTGGTATAGCTATGTAATCGTCAGTGTCATCAAGGGCGAATCGCAAACCATCGCAAGCTGGCGGCTCGCGGATGACCGCATGCGCTTTGAGCCGGAGAAAATTTCCGCGGGCGCAACAGCAAGCGCCTTGCCCTGATTTGACCGTGGTTGAAAGTGATTGGGAGGAACCCCGAAATGGCAGTCAAGGTCATGATTCCCACGCCGCTCCGACCCTTCGCGGGCAAGCGGGACAATATCGAGTTGAATGCTCGCACCGTCGGTGAAGCTCTCGGTTCGCTCACCACGGAATTCAGCGAACTGCGCAAACACCTTTACACCGACGACGGCCGCATCCGCAGCTTCGTGAACGTCTATCTCAATGACGAGGACATTCGTTATCTCGACAAGGAAAATACGCCGCTCAAGGATGGCGACACCATCAGCATCGTTCCGTCTATCGCGGGCGGGCGCTGAAATCCGGAATGTGCATTTTTATTTTCGCTGGAATTGACTGAAAGGATTTATCGTATGGCCAGCATGGCAAAAGTCGCCGGGACTCCCCAGCTTTCAAAGGAAGAGGTGTTGCGCTACAGCCGCCACCTCATCATGCCGGAAGTCGGCATGGACGGGCAGTTGAAGCTCAAACAATCGCGCGTACTTCTTATCGGTGCTGGCGGGTTGGGCGCGCCGCTCGGCCTCTATCTGGCAGCGGCTGGCGTGGGGCACTTGGGGATCGTGGATTTCGATGTCGTGGATTTCACCAATCTGCAGAGGCAGGTGACGTTCTCAACGAGCGACGTTGGCCGCCCCAAACTTGACGCGGCAAAGGATCGCCTCTCCGCTATGAATCCTGCCATCGAAATTCAAACTTACGAGACTCGACTGACCAGCTCGAACGCCCTCGGCCTCTTCCGCGATTACGATATTGTCGTCGACGGCACCGACAATTTCCCCACGCGCTATCTCGTGAATGACGCCTGCGTGCTCCTTGGCAAGCGCAATGTATATGGTTCAATTTTTCGCTTCGAGGGACAGGTCAGCATCTTTGGCGCGCCGGATGGACCGTGCTATCGCTGCCTCTATCCTGAACCACCCCCGCCAGGCCTCGTTCCCTCGTGCGCTGAAGGTGGAGTCCTTGGTGTGCTTCCGGGGATCGTCGGCGCCATTCAGGCAATCGAAGCAATTAAGTTGATCCTTGGGACGGGCGACCCGCTCATCGGGCGGCTGCTGCTCTTCGATGCGCTTGGCATGAAATTTCGCGAATTGAAGCTCAAGAAGAATCCGGCGTGCCCGCTCTGCGGCCCGAATCCCACCATCACCAAGCTGATTGATTACGAAGAATTCTGCGGCATCCGTGGCGAGGAAGCGCCCGCTCCTGCCGCCACCGTGCCGGAAATGACTCCGCGCGAATTGAAGCAGCGCCTCGACCGCGGCGACGACCTCTTTGTCCTCGATGTGCGCGAGCCGCACGAATACCAGATCTGCAACCTCAATGGTTACCTGCTCCCGCTCGGCGATTTGCCGAAGCGCGTCCACGAACTGGACAGCTCCCGCGAGATCGTGGCACATTGCCGCAGCGGCAAGCGCTCCGCCGAAGCGGCCGAGTTTTTGCGCAAGGCGGGATTCCGCAAGATTTGGAATTTGAAAGGCGGCATCCTGGCCTGGGCGGACGAAGTGGATCCGTCCGTCCCGAAATACTGAGAACACCTCACGCGCGAAATCGAAATACCTGGAGACGAATAATGGCCGCAAAAATTACCGCTCGGGATCATGGCCCGCTGCTTATCGAAGGCGAGTTTGAAATCTATGACATGCAGGGCAATAAATATGGTCTCGCTGGCCGCACGTCGATCAAGCTCTGCCGCTGCGGCCATTCCGCCAACAAACCGTTTTGCGACGGCGCTCACAAGCAATGTGGTTTTCAGGATCAAGCTCAGGCTCGCGAGCTCCCGCCTCCCGCTCCGAAGCCGTAAAGCCGGTTCCTGTCATCAATTCACGCCACTTTACGTCGCTTTGGGAAGCAAGCTACATAGCATCTAAGTCCATGTATTGGTTCTAGTTCCAGATTGGGCATCGCCCTCCTCAACCTGTTACCAAATTACACGCATGGGTATTCTTGTCCGACGCGCATGTCCCAATGTTTTTCCACTCCCTCCCGTAAGATGTTGAATCTGCAAGTGCTTCCCGGTTGAGAAAACTTCTTCCATTCGGTATTGAACTTGCACCCTTTTAAGCCCGCCTGTGTCCTTGTGGTACGAATGGAGAACTGTGGCCCTATTGAGAAAACTCGCAATCCTGCTCAGCCGATTTCGCTGGGTGTTCGCCATTGCCGGCGTTGCGGGTTCACTCGTCCTGCTGAGCTGGTTGCGCGGGTCGCATTTCTCGTTTGAACCGCTGCAATATGTCTCGCTCTCCCTGTTCGGAAGTTTGCTGATCCTCACATTTGCCGCGAATGCACTCGTTCGCTTCCGCGGCACGCATGACCGTATCTCGCTCATCCTGGCTCTGGGCTTCGCTCTTGCGGCGCTTGTGGAGGCGGGTGGCAATTTCGATTTGTACTCCGTCTTTTTCGGAGGCGCGACACTGCCCACAAATGTTCCGCTGCCCTGGATGGTGAGCCGCACCGTCCTTGGATTGCTGCTCCTTCTGGCGCTTTTCGTCGAGCGCCGGTTGCCCAGCGCGCGCGAACCTGGCCGCGAAATCGCCGTCGCCTTTTTAATCGTCGGAGGCACTGCTTATCTGACAAGCGCGGCGTTTCTTAGCATGCCCTGGCGCATCTCCATTCACACCGGATGGTTCATTGCCCGCCCGTGGGAATTGCTTCCGGCCGCTCTGTTTCTTGCGGCGGGATTTGGATTCCGGCACAGACTGCGGCGCACCGCTTCCGCATTCGATAAGGCGCTTTGCTGGATGGCTTGGCTCAACGTAGCCTGCCATATTGCCGCGTCGCAATCGGAACGCATCCTCGACGGTCCCTCATTGCTGTCGCAGGGCTTGAAGGTGATGAGTTACGGCATCCTGCTCGCCGGCGCGCTTGTGGACAACGCGCGACTGTTCGATCAGGTGCGGCGGATGGCGGTCACGGACCCCCTCACCGGCCTTGCGAATTACCGCACGCTCGTCACCGCGCTGCAAAACGAATTGGAACGGTCTCGCCGCAGCGGGAGGCCATTTGCCGTAGTGCTCTTCGACCTGGACGGATTGAAATCGGTCAACGACCGCTTCGGACACCTTGTTGGATCGCGCGCGATCTGCCGCCTGGCCGGCGTGCTTCGCATGCATTGCCGCTCGACCGATACCGGCGCGCGTTATGGTGGCGATGAATTCGCGCTCGTGCTGCCCGAAGCGACGGCCGAAGCGGCCGAGCGCGTTGCGCGCCGCGTTCGCGAAAAACTCGCCAGCGATCCGGAGATTCCGCAACTCACCGTGAGCGCAGGCGTCGCTGTCTTTCCGCATGACGGGGATTCACTTGAAAAGCTGCTTGGGGCAGCCGACCGCGCCCTGTACCGCATGAAAGGCCACGGCGACAGCGTGCTTAGCTTCGCGCGCATCGCGGTCTGCCTGTAAGAAAAGGTCGGACTGGGGGAAATGTGGTGAAAGAAATGGGAGCCCCTCGCGGGGAAAAGAGATTTCCGATGGCGGTGGCCGTGCAAATATCGGGCAACGAAAACGTTCCCGGCGTGGAAACCACGTTCACCGAAAACGTCAGCGCGCGCGGGGCGCGCGTCGCGACGTCCCGCCGCTGGCAGCAGAATGAACGCGTCCTCGTTCTCTCGCTGCCCGGCGATTTTCGCGCGCGTGCGCGCGTCGCATACTGCCAGCGCGCATCCGACGCTGGTTACGCCATCGGCCTGGAATTCTTGGAGCCCAGCGGACACTGGGTAATCGACCCATCCGCCGCTCCGGAAAGAACGCTAAACCGGTAAGGAGGAGGAACTCGCGAAGACAATAAACTGGCGCAATTCATCATAAGAGCGCCGGACGCCGCCAGGCAGGCGACGTTCGGCGCTTTCTGTTTTTCAGGATTCGTGAATCGAGGCGCGTTACTGCACGATGCCAATCGAGGGCGGGGGCATGGGCGCTTCCTTGATCGGCCCGAACTGCGCCTCGTATCGCGCGAGATTCTCGCCCAGCGCTTTCCATAGCCGCTTGGCGTGGCCCGGGCTCACGATCATACTGGACGCCAATTTCCCCTGTGGCGCGCCCTGGCTCGCATTCGGAAAAACATAGATGAAATTCAGCGTGAATTCCTCCGGGCCGTGGTGAATCATCACCAGGTTGCTGTACTGCCCGAGCAATTCTTTCTCGTCGGCTTTGATTTGCACCTGCTGCTGTACCTGCGCTTGCTTGGCGGCGTCGTCCATCGCGTTCCTCCCGGAAGTGCACAACAGAAGAGGACAAAAGTATAGCAAACCAGCCGCTGCGCCGGTGCGGCGTAAACATTTGCGCACAAGCGGGATTGACTCCCGCGCTTGTTAATGCTAGTTTATTCACGGAGTTTATTGCAGTTAATCTATGCCGCCACCCCGCACACCCGTCGAATCCCCCGACCAGCCCGACGAAAAGGAAACCCCACCGCCTGCTTCATTAGATTCCTCAGGGGCGGCCAAGCGGACGGTTTCTCTTCCTGAAGTCCATCGCTCCATTCCCATTATTGCCGGCGCGTCGTTTTGGCGGAAGATGCTGGCCTTTGCGGGTCCGGGCTACTTGGTCGCCGTCGGTTACATGGACCCTGGCAACTGGGCCACCGACCTCGGCGGCGGCTCAAAATTTGGCTACACACTATTAAGCGTCGTCTTACTCTGCAGCTTAATGGCGATGTTCTTGCAAGCGCTTTCCTTGAAGCTCGGCATCGCCACGGGACGCGACCTCGCGCAGGCCTGCCGCGAACATTACTCGCGCCGTACCTCGGTTGTCCTTTGGATGCTTTGCGAAATCGCCATCTCCGCGTGCGACCTCGCCGAAGTCCTCGGTTCCGCCGTCGCACTCAAGCTCCTTTTTCACATTCCAATTTTCTACGGTGTCCTGCTCACAGGCGCTGATGTCCTGATTATTCTTGCATTGCAGGGCCGCGGATTCCGCTGGGTCGAGGCGCTGGTCATCACGCTGATTGCCACGATCGCCGGCTGCTTCGCCTACGAAATCTTTATCGCGCGTCCTCTCTGGATCGAAGCCGCCGGCGGATTCCTGCCGCGCGCGGAAATCCTTCGCAACCGCGAAATGCTCTATCTTGCCATCGGGATTTTGGGCGCGACGGTGATGCCGCACAATCTCTACCTGCACTCGAGCATCGTGCAAACACGCGCCTTCGGCGCTGAAAAGGAATTGAAGCGCGAAGCGATCAAGTTTGCCACGCTCGATTCCACGCTCGCGCTCGGTTTTTCGCTCTTTGTTAACGCCGCCATTCTCGTCCTCGGCGCTGCGGCCTTTCACCAAAATGGACTTACCACCGTCGCCGGCATCGAGCAGGCCTACAAACTGCTCACGCCAGTTCTCGGTGCGGCTCTCGCGAGCGGAGTGTTCGCGTGGGCGCTTCTTTTCTCCGGCCTGAATTCGACGCTCACCGGCACGCTCGCCGGCCAAATCGTTATGGAAGGCTTCCTGCATCTCAGTCTGAAGCCCTGGCTGCGCCGCCTCATCACGCGCGGACTGGCAATCATTCCCGCCGTTATCGTAATCGGCGTCATAGGCGATGGCGCCGTCATGCGCCTGCTCATCCTCAGCCAGGTGATCCTGAGCTTTCAGCTTCCGTTCGCAATTATTCCGCTCGTGCAGTTCACCAGCGACCGCTCGAAAATGGGCGAATTCACCAATCGCCGCTGGGTCACGGCGCTGGCCTGGGTAACCGCTGTAGCCATCATCGCTCTCAACGGACTTCTGCTTTTCCTCATTTTCCGCTGAATCCATTACCCTGACCCGGATAACGCAACGCCGTTTTTCCGCGTCTTATGTAATCATGGGATTTCAGTTTAACGAATCAAATACCTCAAACGGAGGCACACCACACTTCATGGGTCCCTCAACCTTACGGAAGACAAGCGGAATCATCTTCGCGGCGCTTGCCGCCGCCCTGCTCCTCGCTGGATGGATTTCCGCGCACGACAAGAGTTGGGTGGTCCCCGCCGAAGCTAGGAAAGTGAAGAATCCTGTTGCTCCCAACGCGGATAATCTTGCAGCAGCCCGCGCGACCTTCATGGACAAATGCGCCAGTTGCCACGGCGACAAGGGAGCCGGTGACGGCCCCGAAGCGGAGATGTACGACCCCGCACCCGCCAATTTCACCGATGCGCACATGATGAGCGAAATGACCGACGGCGAGATCTTCTGGAAGATGACCGAGGGCCGCAAGCCGATGCCGTCATTCAAGACGCAGTTGACCGACGAGCAGCGCTGGCAGCTTGTGAATTTCCTGCGCACGCTCGCGCCGAAGCCGCCTTCCCACCCTGCGCACGGGACGCCGCCGCCCAAGAAATCAGGCGGCAATTAGTTCCTGTCTATTGGTCACAAAAAAACATAGCCCCCAGGCGGGAGCCTGGGGGCTATGCAGAAACCGCGCTCTCTACTTCACTTGCGCCAGCGCCTTTGATACTTCGTTAAGATCCGGCACGACGGGAATATCGTAATTCTTGAACCACGCCACGTCGCCAGCCTTGTTGATAATCGCGATGGCGCGGCCCGTGATCCCCTTGTCCGCCAGATAGACGCCAAATCTCTCCGCCACTGCGCCGCGCGGGTGGAAGTCGGCGAGCAGCGGGTATGCGATTCCCATTTTCTCCGCGTAGGCCTTGTGCGACCATGCGCTGTCCACGCTCAGCCCGAGCACCTGCGCATCCAGCGATTCAAATTTTTTCATGTCGTTCACGAAGCAGGCGTGCTCGTTCGTGCAGACGGGGCTCCAATCGAGCGGATAAAACACGATTACCACATTTTTCTTCCCGCGATAGTCCGCGAGCTTCACTTCCTTCATGCTCTGATCTTTCAGCGTGAAATCCGGAGCGGGCTGCCCCACCGAAATCGACATTTTATTTTCTCCCGGTCGAATGGATTGAATGAATCGCGTGCAGCAAATTCCTTACATACTTTTCATGCACCGTACGTAATTCGCTTGCACAGGCAGGACATCATAGCATCGGCAGGGAATTCTCAGTGAATCTCGACCGGGCGGCTCATTGCCGTGATGCGTCCATCGCCGACTTCCTCGACGACCTGCCGCAGCCTGTATTTTCCGGGAGGGGCCTGCAACGAGAGTCTCGCGTCCAGCCCCTGGCTTGAGATTTTCGCCAGTGTCTCGATCTTGAGCGTCAGGTCCATCACGCCTTGAACGCCGGTCAGGAAGTGATTCTCTTCATCGAAGAGAGCCGTCACAAAGATCAGCCGCTCTACTTTGCGTGCTCCAACAGTATGGAATGGCAATTCGGACGCATTCACATGAATACGGACCTTCAGCACCACCTCACCCGTTGCAAGCGAGCCGGCTTCGGTTGTGACTTGAGCGGGAACTCCCGATTGCTCGACCGTCGCGAGAACGGCAGCATCCAACCGGCGTTCCTTCTTTTCCGTATCCGTCAGCACCGGACTCGGGGCCAAATATCCGCGCCGCGCTTCGATGCTCAGCCCGTGCGAATTTGCGACCTTCACCTTTATCGAGTGTTTGGCTCCGTTGCGTTTTACGTCTACCGGGGCAAATGCCAGCATGTATGAAACACTTGGTGCCATAACCATGTCGCGCAAACCGACATCTAGGTCATTGCGGTTGTGGTAGAAGCGCCCGCCCGTCCCTGCCGCGAGGAGCGCCATCATGTCATTCATTGCAAACGCTGTGGCATCAGCGTAAGACAAGGCCTTCATGGCAAGTGGGCCCGCGGGTAAAGGCACACCCTCCGGATCGAACCACTGAGCCACAAGTCCTTTGGCGTCCAGCGAATTGATAACCACATTGGCATCGAGCGCCGCTCCAACGAGCTTATCCATTTTTATTTGAGCTTCGTTTGACCGCGTCCATGAACCCGAGGAGGCCAGCACAAGCATCCGTTTCCCCGGCGCTTTTCCGAGGTAGCGAATCACATCGCGGAGGATGCCCAGCGTGTCTTGGCCCGAATAGTCGGAGAGCGAAAGCGTTTCCCGCGCTGCCGTTTGAACTATGTTTACGAGCATTTCGCGGGGCAAGCCCCTCAGTTCAGGGCACTGTGCCAAAGCGACGGCCATACCAAAACTGAGTGCATCCCTATCGTTTTGGTCGATCAGCCATGACAGGTACGCGTCGTATCGCGGGCACATAATGGCCGCAGGTTTTCTTGCATGTGAAAGCAGTTGTCCAAGCGTCTCGAGAAGTTTCGGCACGTTGTCCGTGAAATTTAGTGAGACAGTCGTGCTCGTCGTGAAGATCCCAATCTTGTCTCCCGGTTTGAGACTGGTCTTCACAAAGCTTTCTGCTGCCTTCCGCGCAAAAACGGTGTCGGGCATCGACATGCTGAAGTCGTCGAAGAAAAGTGCGATGTATCGAGGCTTCGGCGGGGCGGGAGGCGGTGTTGGTGGCTGGCCGGCGTTCAATATCTGCGGCGCCTTGGTTTGCACTGACGACGGCCCCGAGTTTTCAACTGAAAACGATGTGATCGCCACCGGTCTGCCGTTGTCGAATAGCTGGAAATCGGATCTTTGAAAAGTGCCAACCGCCTTCCCGTTCGAGTCGCGCACGACGACCCCGACCTGCACCAGGTTACTTTCCACTCGGATTGCATTGGGAGGCTGCGGAACGTAGGGACGGCTGCCCCAGCGGAATTCGTCTTCGGAAAAGGATTGCGCCAGCAGAGGAACAGCAACCAAAGCTACAGCAAGAACCAACACACGAATCCATCTATTTCGCATATCGCCTCTTAAATATTCAGGGCCGTTCTCTTGTGGCTATGGATGCTTGTATACCCGTGAATGGTTTTCTACAAGAGCATCGGAATCCGGCAGTACACAGTGGCCGTCGCCGAAACTCATCGAAACCAATGGCGCGGCGCAATTGTTTGCGTCAAGATGGTGCTGGCGGAAGATGGTGTGGGTGAGAGAAGGACCCGCACAATCGCGCCGCTGACTGGCGAGGCTAAATGCAACTTCGCGATGTCGTCGAAAAGTATCGCTTGCTGGAGTGGGATCTCGGCAAGCCCGTGGAACTCTCTCGCTTCGGTCTTACACCCAAGGAAACCGAGCGCGTCTTCAGCGTCTTCGACGAAGATTATCACATTAGCCGTTTTTTTCATTTCACCAACGCCGCAAACGCGGCAGGCGCTGGCGCCGGCGCAACAAGTTCCTCGAAAACCAAGCCGGCAGCCACGTCCTATTCCATCAACGGCTTCCCTTACACGCACGTCTCCATTGACGCGGCCATCAGCGAAATCCTCTGATTTTCAAAATATAAGTGGTGAGTGAAATGTAAACGAGATGTCGTCGGGATGCAGTAAATCCGCGTCTAGCTTGAAGCTGCGGTCACACTGCCAAGCCTTTTCGTCAAGCGAGCCTGTTCCTCGCGCAACTCCACGGGTAGGCGTTCGCCGAACTTCGCAAGGAACGCGCCAATCCCTTCCTGCTCTGCGGCCCAGTCAGTGGCGTTCACATCGAGAAGCTCATTGATTGTTTGGGGAGAAATCGACAATCCATCCAAAGTAAGCGAACTTGGCGTCGGCACAAAACCAATCGGGGTTTCCTGCGCCTGCGCGCGGCCTTCGACGCGCTCGAGAATCCACTTCAGCACGCGTACATTCTCGCCGAACCCGGGCCACAGGAATTTCCCGTCCGCGCCTTTGCGGAACCAGTTCACATGAAACACCTTCGGCGGATGCGGAATTCGCTTGCCCATGTCCAGCCAGTGCTGGAAATAATCGCCCATGTGGTAGCCGCAGAAGGGAAGCATCGCCATTGGATCGCGCCGCGTCACACCAACTTTGCCCGTTGCCGCCGCAGTGGTCTCGGACGCCATCGCCGCTCCCACAAACACGCCATGCTGCCAGTCGAATGCCTCGTAAACGAGCGGCGCAAGCCTCGCGCGTCGCCCGCCAAAAATAAATACGGAGATGGGCACGCCCTGTGGGTCCTGCCAGCGAGGCGAAATGCTTGGCGATTGCTGTGCCGGCACGGTATATCGCGAATTCGGTTGAGCTGCCGGCCCGCGCGACGGGCTCCACGCCCGCCCCTGCCAATCCACTAAACCTGCCGGAGGCTCGGTCTCATTTCCTTCCCACCAGGGCTCGTTGGCGGGAGTCATCGCCACATTCGTGAAAACCGTATTCTTGTGTAACGCCACCATCACGTTCGGGTTGGTTTTCGCTCCGGTGCCGGGAGCCACGCCGAAGAATCCCGCCTCGGGATTGATGGCGTGCAGGTATCCGTCCGATGCAATTTTCATCCAGGCGATGTCGTCGCCCACGGTCCACACCCTGTAGCCAAGGTTTTCAAGCGCCGAGACCATCATCGCGAGATTTGTTTTCCCGCAGGCGCTCGGAAACGCCGCGCCCATGTACGTCACCTTGCCGCTGGGGTCTTCGAGACCGAGGATGAGCATGTGCTCGGCCATCCAACCTTGCTGCCGCGCGAGATAACTCGCGATGCGCAGCGCGAAACATTTTTTCCCAAGCAGAGCGTTGCCGCCGTAACCAGAGCCGATGCTCCAGATCAGTTTTTCCTCGGGGAAGTGCGCGACGAAGCGGCGCTCCGGGTTCAGATCGCCAAGTGAATGCAGCCCGGGTACGAAGTCATCTGACCGCCCAACTTTGTCCTGAGCCGCGCTGCCGATTCGCGTCATGATTCGCATGCTCGCCGCGACGTACGCGCTATCCGTCACTTCCACGCCGACGCGGCTGATGGGCGAATCCGCCGGGCCCATGATGTACGGAACCACGTACATCGTCCGCCCCGCCATCGAGGCATCGAAGAGTTTGCCGATTCTTTCCTTTGCATCTGCGGGCGCCATCCAGTTATTGGTCGGCCCGGCGTCCTCTTTTTTGGAAGTGCAGATGAAGGTGACTTGTTCGGTTCGGGCGACGTCGGTGGGATCGCTGCGATGCAGGTAACAATTCGGGTAACTCTGAGGATTCAGGGCCAGGGTGCGCCCTTCGCGAAGCATCGCCTCGAAGAACTGCTCTTGCTGCGTGTCCGAGCCGTCGCACCACACGATGCGCTCCGGACGCGTCATCCGCGCGGCCTGCTCTACCCACTGCTCCAGTGGTGTGGACACCAAGCCTCCTGGCCCCAATTGTGCAAATGTCGCCGGGCTGGATGGCGCTGACCAGGCGAGAAGGTGCGGCTGGCACGCCTGTATCCTGGCAGGCATTGCAGCCAATCGCGAAAAAGTCTAAGGTACCACGCACCGCATGGCAAGCTGCACGCTACAAGCTTGCATCTGGTTTGTATACGAGTCTGTGACCGTGGTCACTCGCCCCAAGACACTGCCTCACACCGCCGCATGTATAATTGCACCATGTACGCACAGAAGCTTTCCGTCGAAATCATTGTGGGCGATGAGCGCAAGCCCTGCCCGCTCGAATGGCTTGACGCCTTCTGTATGCGGAATTTCACAAACGACGCCGCGTTTGACGACACGCTTCCCACAGGCGAAGGCCGCCTCGAAGCCAGTTTTCGCGTTGCGCCCGCGCATCTGGCGACGGCTCTCGAAGCCTGGCTCACGCAGCGCGGCAAGGGCAATGGAAAACCCATCCGCGTGGAAGTCCGCACAACTTGACTCTCTTGGTGCGTCCTTGTAATCGGGAAGCGTATCGTGAAGAAAATGGTTTTATCTTGAACTTCGGAGAGAAAATGAATAGCAGAATGAAAAGGAAAATTTGGATTTTCGCCACAGCCGTCGTGCTTTCAATCGCCGCAGTCCCGGCACGTCCGCAACAACAGCCCGCACCGGTGAAGCTCACCACTCTGCCCACGGCCATCATGGACAACTGGAGTTTCATGCAAAAGGAAGTCATCGGCGTGGCGGACGCGATGCCCGCCGATAAATACAGTTTCGCGCCCACGAACGGCGCGTTCACCGGCGTGCGCACGTTTGCAGAGCAGGTGAAGCACGTCGCGTGCGCCAACTTCGCATTCTTCAACGAAATGGAAGGCGTCGCGCCTCCTCCTGATTGCGAGAAGGGCGGCCCGGACCCGAACACCATGAAGACCAAAGCCGAGCTGATGAAGTATCTCCGCGATTCTTATGATTATTCAAACAAGGTGATCGCGAAGCTCACGCCGCAGAGCATGCTCGACGGCGTCGAAGGCCGCTATGCCGGCCCGAACACTAAAATCGGAATGGTGATGGCCGCCGTGTGGCATGCGACCGACCACTACGGCCAGATGGTTGAATACCTGCGCATGAACGGAATTGTTCCGCCCGGTAGCAAGTAGTTGGTGAGGACTAGTTGGTCGTTGATGGAACCGCTTCTTCCGCGCGGTTGATGGAAGAGATCGCCGCTCGTATCGCCGGCAGTGCAACCCGCGCTGCCGACTCGCCCGCGGCAATCAATTCCGGTGTGCGGCTGAACTCATCCCACAGGAATTGCATCACCTGCGGCTCAATCACAACATCCGCGGTGCGCCGCCAAGTGAAGTCGGTGGATTGCTGCACAATCGAAAAAGCGCGTCCGATGATTTCAAACATGCTCTTCGGCTTTGCTTCCACCACGCGGCTCGAAAGGTTCACGGCGATCACGATATCGGCCCCGGCGCGGCGGGCTCCTTCCACCGGTACAGGCTCGGTCAGAAATCCGTCCACCAGAATTCGGCCATTCAGTGTAACCGGCACAAATAGCCCCGGATACGCGCACGACGCGCGGACTGCGGTGCCCAGGTCGCCCTGCGTGAAGTAAACCGTGTTGCCTGCGCCGAGATCCGTCGCGACAATCGTCAACGGAATACGCAAATCCTCAAACCGTTTCGCGGCAGAAAACCTCGCAAGAAACTCTTCAATTTTTTGGTTGCTGGCGAGTCCCACCCGGGAAAGCGTCCACCGCCCGAAATCCGTGAAGCGCGTTTCCTTCGCTTGCCGCTCCATTTCGTCGAGAGTGGTTCCGGATGCGTACGCCGCGCCGATCAGCGCGCCGACGCTCGTCCCGGCAATCACGTCAATCGGGATGTGGTGCTCTTCGAGCACGCGCAGCACGCCGATGTGCGCGATGCCTCGCGCAAACCCGCCTGAAAGCGCCAACCCCACGCGGGGCATCGGCGACTTCTCCGCGGATTCGGCGTAGGCGAAATCGCGCAGGCGCCCTACGCCACCTGTGAGCCAATCGAGCACGGCGCCCATAGACTTTTTCTTTCTTACCTCTACCATATTGGAAAGCGTAACCGGGCAAAGGGATGCTTGGAACTCTGGTTGACCCAGCCTTGTCGCTTCTGTAACCTCCTTTGCGCCTGGTTTCGCCCCTTCGTAAGTTGTCGGAAAGGTCGCGGGATGAAACACCGCATTCAACGAGTCGCAGTTCTTGGCGCTGGCACCATGGGCGCCCGCATCGCGGCACACCTGGCCAATGCCGGCGTTCCCGTATTCCTGTTGGATATTGTCCCGTCCGAATTGAACGCTACCGAAAAGTCCCGCGGTTTCAACCTGCAAAGCCCTGAAGTCCGCAATCGGTTCGCGCGCGCCGGCATTGACGCCGCGATGAAGTCGCGCCCCGCGGCATTTTTCACCGCCGAAACCGCCAAGCGGATTCAGATCGGCAATTTCGAGGACAACCTCGACTGGTGCGCCCAGGCCGACTGGATTGTTGAAGTGGTTGCCGAGAATCTGGACATCAAACGCGCCCTGCTTGAAAAAGTGGAGAAGCACCGCAAGCCCGGCACGCTCGTCACCACGAATACTTCCGGCCTTCCCGTGAACCGAATCGCCGAAGGCCGCAGCGAAGATTTCCGCCGCCACTGGGCCGGCACGCACTTCTTTAATCCGCCGCGTTACATGAAGCTCGTCGAAGTCATTCCCGGCACTGAGACTTTGCCCGAAGTTGTCGAGACGCTATCCAATTTCTGCGACGTTGTGCTGGGCAAGGGCGTCGTCATCGCGAAAGATACGCCGAATTTCATCGCCAACCGCATCGGCACATTTTCCGTAATGAATTCTCTCCGCTTAATGGCCGAGCTCGGCATGACCATCGAAGAGGTGGACGCCTGCACCGGCCCCGCGCTCGGCTGGCCGAAGTCCGCGACGTTTCGCACCGCGGACATCGTCGGACTCGACGTGCTCGTCCACGTCGTGCGCAACATCTACGAGAACGTGCCGAACGACGAATCGCGC
>JBGPHM010000039.1:0-39354 GCA_041484365.1 Terriglobia bacterium
CCACGCTGCCGTACCGCGCGACGCCCGCGCCCACGAGGAACGTGATGCCCGCTCCCGCGAACCGCGCGAATGAAGTGGCGAATGCAAACGCGCTGGCGCGGCATTCCGTGGGGTATTGCTCCGGCAGCCAGATGGTGTACACCGCGAAATTCGCGCCGCCGAATCCGAGCGTGAAAAGTCCGTACCCGAACCATACGAGTCCGTCGCCCGCGGCGCGGTGGAATGCGTAGCCAAACGTGAACCAGATCGAGATGAACATCAGGAAGAAATACACCGCCAGCGCGCCGCGCCGTCCGAGCCGCGCCGCGAGCCACGGCGCCGCGATGCATCCGAGGATCGTCGCCGCCGAGAGCAGCACCGTCGCGAGCGACACGAAGCCCGCGACCATCTCGCGCGGAAAGCGGTCCGCTTCCGCGAGCGCCGTGATCGCCGCGGGCACGTACACGGCCCCGGCCCACAGCCCGGTGATGCTCACCAGCATGTAGAAGCTGTTGAGCAGCGTGCGCCGCCGGTACGCGGGCGCGAAGAGCGCGGCGAACGGGCGCCACATGCTCCAGCGCTGCAACGCTTGCTTTTTTTCGCGCCACCGCGCCGGCTCTTTAACGCCGTAACGGATCAGCGCGACGAGCAGCGCGGGCGCGCCGCCGGCAACGAACATCGCGCGCCATCCGTACCGCGCGCCAACAACCGAGTTCAGCACGCCGGCCAGCAGGATCCCGAAGTAGTAGCCAGTGTGCATCCATGCCCCGGCCCGCGCACGAAAGTTTTCCGGCCACGCCTCCGCGACGTACGTTCCGCCCATCGCCCATTCGCCGCCGATCCCGATTCCCGCGAGCAGACGGAATAATCCGAGCTGCCACACGCGCGTCGCCGCCGCTCCCGCGAGCGTGAACACCGAATACCACACGATGGTGAGCATGAGCGTGAACACGCGACCGTGCTTATCCGCGATTGGTCCCCACAGGAACGCGAGTCCCCATCCCACGAGGAAGAGCGCGAAGAGCAGCCCGCCGTAGAACCCCACTTCGCCCGCGCCCGCCGCGTGCCCCGAGCGCGGCAGTAGTTCGCGCAGCGCCGGCACCATCACCAGCGCGTAGATGAAGGAGTCCATGCCGTCGAGCGCCCACCCGCCCCACGCCGCGAGGAACCCGCGTATGTGCTCACCGCTTGGCCGCGCGGAGTCGTCGGTTGGCGGCGCTGTGTCAGGTGTGTCCATGGACATGCGTGCTCGCGCCGCCACTCTACCAGATGGAGAGTGGCCACTGTCACACCGTGCACTGGTATGTGGCACAGGTATGGGGCAAATGCCTGGGCTGCTGCGTCCAATGTATGGGGGTGGGGGCGTCCGGCATCCAAAGCTGGTATGCTCTGTCCAGCAAATCAGTAGTGGCAGGCGGACTTGCCCCGCGCGTCAGAGAGTGCTAATTTCTACAATTCTCCATACTTACGTGCTCCCGGACGCCTGAAAACAGGCTGCTCTTAGTGTTTCAGGGCACACCAACTTGAGCGCACCAAGACTACAACCCGAGCCAGGCAGCCCGCAGGGGCGTGCCGATACGCACCGTCCAAACGGGCCGGATATGCGAAGTGGAGAGATCCGCCCAGGCGGGCAGGCCCAGCAGGGCGATGCGGAAAACACAGTTAGCCGGAAAGCGGCGTCTGGAGGCGTGGTTTACTGGCGGGTTGAGGGGAGCATTGTTGACCTGACCGCGGTGCGGCAGGTGGCCTACTTTACGTGGAACGCGCACACGATCATTGGCCGATGGGCGCGACGCGGCGCATTGGCCGCGACGGCAATTACCCGGCCTGGGTTTTATTTCACAAATAAGCGGCTTGCCACGCGGACGCTTGACGCGCTTTTGCGCGGAGTGACGCGCGACCGGCTCGATTTGCTCGGCGAGGAGTATTTTCACTACGTGATCAAGCCGCAGCTCAAGGCGAAGGGTGTGGAGAAACTTCGTGACTGCATGGCCGCGAATGACCGCGTGATTCTGGTGAGCCACGGACTCGATCACGTGATCGCTCCCTTAGCGCTGTATCTGGGCGCGGAGCGCATCATTGCGAACCGATTGGAATTCCGCGATGGGCTTGCCACAGGCCGGGTGCTAGATCCGGTGGTGCCGCCGCGCGGAGCATTCGCGCTGGTGTTCGGCGGCGCGCCGGATGGACGCGTGGCTCCGGAAAAACTGATGCGCGTGCTGAAATTAAAGGGCGGCGCGGAACAACTTGAAGCGGCGGCAAAGCCCGCGGTGCGGACGCATCCCGTGGACATGTCTCCCGTGGTGCTTATGGAAGGGAAAAAAGCTGACGCGCCGCTTTCGGTTCGTGAAACGCTGTACGGCAAGCACGTGATGCTGGTCGGCGTGACGGGTTTCATCGGAAAAGTGTGGCTGGAGCAAATCTTGAAAGAAGTGCCGGACATCGGAAAAGTCTATCTGTTGATCCGGCGACAAAAGAGCACGACGGCGGCGCGGCGGTTTGAAAAAATCGCGGAAGAATCACCAGTGTTCGGACCGCTGAATCAGAAATACGGGGACGGATTCGGGCGATTCCTGGCTGAGCGCGTCGAAGTTGTTGAAGGCGATGTGTCACGGCCGGACCTGGGGATGGACGAAGGCACGCGGAAGAGGCTGGCGGCGCGGCTCGACCTCGTAGTGAACAGCTCCGGGCTGACGGATTTCAATCCTGATATTCGTGAAGCCTTAGCGGGAAATGTTGCCGCGCCGATGAACATTCTGGAGTTTCAGCGAACGTGCGATCACGCGGCGCTGTTGCACCTTTCCACATGCTATGTGGTGGGCGGGCGCGATGGCCGAGTGCGCGAAGAACTGAAGCCGAACTACACGCCGGCAAGAGTCGCCGATTTCAATGCGGAGCACGAGTGGAGATCGCTCGCGGAAACAATTCGCAACCTGGAGGCGCGTTCCGAAGGGCCGGAGATGACGGCTGCGCTTCGCAGACAGGCGCTTGGTCGGCGCAGCGATCCTTCCGCGTTTTCGCCGGAAGAAGTTGCCAACGTGTTGCGGCGCAACCGGCAGCGCTGGCAGAGAAACCGCCTTACACGCGTGGGAGTGAAACGCGCGAAGCGCCTCGGCTGGCCGAACACGTACACGCTGACGAAGAGTCTGGCGGAATCACTGCTGATTTCGCGCGGCGCGGGTTTGCCGATTGCGATTGTGCGCCCTTCGATTGTGGAGACCTCCACGGATTCGCCGTTTCAGGGATGGAATGAGGGGATCAACACGTCCGCGCCGCTTTCCTATCTGCTTGGAACATACTTCCGGCAGTTGCCGACCAACGCGCGAAAATGCTTGGACGTGATTCCGGTGGACATGGTCTGCCGGGGAATGTCGCTGATCGCAGCGGCGCTGATCCAGCGGCGGCACCAGAGCGTCTATCAACTGGCGACTTCAGGGGTGAATCCATGCAACATGGGGCGCTCGATTGAGTTGACGGGGCTGGCGCACCGGAAGCATTACCGCTCGCAACAGGGACTCGAACACTGGCTGCGATTGAGGTTTGACACCATTCCAGTCTCGATGAGCCGCTACCAGAAACTGAGCGTGCCGGCGCAGAAGGCGGTGATTTCGGGAATCAACCGAGTGATGGAGATAATGCAGTTCAAAAAGCCGCTGGTGAAAGCGGAGCGCGACCTGGGGCGCATTGAAAACCTGATTGAACTGTACGAACCGTTCATCCTGCACAATGAGCAGGTGTTCGAGTGCGACAACGTGTTGACGCTATCCGAAGCGCTGCCCGCCGAAGAGAGAAAAGCCTTCGGCTTCGATCCGGCTTCGGTGGACTGGTGGGACTACTGGATCAACATCCACATCCCGGCGCTGCGGAAGTGGTGCTACCCGCTGATTGAGGGCCGCTCCCTTGAGCCTCAGCCAAAGCGCTCGGTGCAATTTGCCGCGATAGCGGCGGGCGAAAACGGCGGGGACCCCTCGGCTCAAACGGCACGGCAAACCTAACTCGATGGCCACCTTCCTGACCGGCTCCACCGGGTACATCGGCGCGCACATTCTCGCGGAATTGCTCGGCGGGCGCGTGGACCGCATCAACGTGCTGGTACGCGCGAAGGATCCGCGCGAGGCCGAAGAGCGGCTGTGGCGAGCGCTGCAATTGCACATGGATTTCGCAAGCTTCCGGGAAGCGCTCGGTTCGCGCATCGTAATTTTCCGCGGTGATTTGACGGACGCGAAGCTGGGCCTCGACGCCGCGGACTATGGCCGCGTGGCGGGAACGACGGATTCGATCATCCACTGCGCCGCGTCGCTCAATCGAAAATCAGAAAAGAGCTGCCTGAATGTGAACCTGCGTGGGACGCTGGAGATGATCCAGCTTGCCAAGCGCGCGGGTGGGCTGGGCGGGTTGCGGCGATTCAGCTTTGTGAGCACAGTGGCGGTGGCGGGAAATCGGCAGAACGAGATTGTGACTGAAGATGCTTCGGTTGATTGGGGCCGCTCGGACTACGACCCCTATGCGCGGACCAAGAAATTCTGCGAGCACATGGTGCGCGAGCTTTTGCCCGATGTACCAAAGACAATCTTCCGGCCGAGCATTGTGCTGGGCGACACGCGGTATGGCGCGACAACGCAATTCGACATGGTGCGCGCATTTGTTTTTCTGGCAGGGCTGACGGTGCTACCGCTAAGGCCGGGCGACAAGATTGATATCGTGCCGGTGGATTACGTTGCGAAAGCGATTGCGGTGCTGCACCAGAAGGACAAGCCGGAGCACGACACGTATCATCTTTCGTCGGGGACGGGCTCTGAATCGTGCAAACAGATCACAAACGCGCTGGCGCAGTCGTCGGGAAAGATGAAGCCAATTTACGCACCATGGCTGGCAGGGCCGTTTACTTCGATTGTGAACTCACTCGCGAACCGGCGCGGGAACATCGGACACGGCGCGGCACTGATGAAAGTTTTTCTGCCCTACATTTACTGGAACACGGTGTTTGACAATTCGCGAGTGGTGAATGAGATGGGCGGCGCGCCGGCGCCGTTCACGAAATATTGTTTTCCGCTGCTGAAATTCAGCCGCGAAAACCATTTCCAATATCCCTACGAGACATGGCCAGCGGCGGCGGAGAGCCGAGTCCAGGGGGTGGGGCGATGATGGATTTTGTCCTTGAAGCCTGGGTGGCCGCGATTATCGAGGAAACAAAGCTGCGCTGGATGCTCGGCAATGGGAAGAAGTGGAAACCGGGCGAGCGATTGGAGCTGCTGTTTGCCACCTACAGCGGAGCAAGAAACACAGGCTCGGATGTGCGAGTGGAAGAGATTGCGCGGCAGGTGCGGCACGTGCTCGGCGCGGACCGAGTCGAATTGACGGTGATGTCGCAGACGCTCGACTGGACGCGCGATTATTTCAAGGGCTGCAAACAGGTACACCTGCCGGATGTTTTCCCGCCATTCCTGATTCGCGAAGTGCCGAAGCATCACGGCGTGGTGGCGTGCGAAGGGTCGTCTTTCAAAAGCAAATTCGCCGATGCGTTGACGACGATGTACATCGGCGCCCTGGGACTTGCCACGGCGGAAAACAAGGTTTCGCTGGGATATGGGGTTGAGGCAGGCGCGATGAACCCGATGCTGCAGAAACTGTGCCGGAGGTATTGCAAGTCATCGCTGATTATCACGCGGAATCCGGAATCGCAGACGGTGTTGGGCCACCTCGGCGTGCCAACGGAACTGGGCACGGACGCGGCGTGGACATTCGAGCCGCTCGGCCCGGAATACGGCCGCGAAGCGCTGCGGCGCGCGGGGTGGGATGGGACGACGCCGGTGCTCGCGGTGTGCCCGATCAATCCATTCTGGTGGCCGGTGAAACCGTCCGTGGCGAAGTATGCGGCGCGCACGCTGACCGGCGCGTTCAAGCAAAGCCACTACCGGACTATCTACTTTCATAAATCCGGCCGCGACGTGGATGCAAAGTACAAGAAATACATTACGGCGATGTCTGAGGGAGTTGATGCATTTCGCAAGCGGCGGAAGGTATTCCCGATTCTCGTGGGAATGGAGCGGCTCGACGCGAGGGCGTGCAACGCGATGGCGGAGCGGCTGCCCGGAGTGCCGGTGTTCACTTCGGACGAGTACAACATGTATCAGATGGTGAGCGTGCTGCGTTGCGGGAGCCTGATGTTGTCGTCGAGGTTCCACGCGATCGTCACGTCAATGCCCGCACTGGTACCATCGGCGGGCGTGACCATGGACGAACGCATCTACAACTTGATGCACGAGCGCGGGCACGACCATCTGGTCTTCAAAGTGGATGAGGAGGGGCTCGCTGAAAAAATCGTAGAGGCGATGGAGACGCTGTGGCGCGATGCAGACGGGTTGCGGGAAGGAATTGGGCGCAGCGTGGTGAGAAACCTGAAGCTCATGGCACGGATGGGAGTTTATTTCGAGCGATACGTACACGAGATTTATCCGGAATTCGGCATCCGGAGCGGAGTACATTCGTGGGAGGAGTACTTGACGCCGCTCGATCCGACGCTTCAGAAACTTGTGGAGCGGTATGAGAGCGCGGCAGTGACGGCCGGAGCAGGGGCGTAGGTCTCCGCGGTGAATTTCCTCGAAAACATTTTTGCCAACCTGGAACACAGCGCGGTGCGCGCCGTGCTGCAAGAGGCGCGGGCGAGCGGCATTGTGGCCGCGAATGGGGGCGAATTACGCGCGCAAATCGAGGTGGCGCGAGCATTTCTGCGGCGAGCGGGGATGCAGAAGGGCGATCGTTGCGCCCTGCTGGCGCACAACAGCATCCGGTGGGCGGCGGTAAATCTGGCATTGGTGGCCGAGGGCGTGATCGTCGTACCGCTCTATGCGCGGCAAGCGGCGAAGGAATTGGCCGACATAATGCGCAATGCGGAGCCGAAGCTGATTTGCGCGGGAGACGCGGCGCTGGCAAATGCGCTGCGCGCGGAGTGGCGCGAGGCACCGAGGATTGCTCTGTTTGATGAAATATTTGACGCAGGCGCGGGTGAAAAAGCGGCGGCCCTGCCGCCGGTGGCGCGGACGGATGCCGATGGGGCAGCGATTATTTATACGTCGGGGACGTCGGGTGAGCCGAAGGGAGTTGTGCTGACCACGGGAAATTTGAGTTTCATGGTGCAGCGGACAACAGAGCGGTTGGACCAGTTGATGACGGGACACGAGGGCGCGGAGAGGGTTTTTCACTATGCGCCATTTTGTTTTGCGGGATCGTGGATCCTGATGCTCTCGTGCCTTTCGCGGACGAGCGTGTTGACACTTTCCATGGAGTTGAGCCGGCTGCAGCTTGAGATGGAAGTTGCCGCGCCGCATTATTTTCAAAATGTGCCAACGCTACTCGAGCGCGTGCGGCGAAGCATTGAAGAGGGCATGGCGAAACGCGGCGGACTGGTCTCGAAGCTTATTTCGAGTGCGCGCACTTCATGGTTCCAAAAGCAGTCGGGAACACCGTGCAGATTCGGATGGTTTTGGCTCGGCCTGGCGCGCGCGGCGGTGTTTCCTGCGATCCGGAAACGCCTCGGGAAAAACCTGAAGGCGCTGATTTGCGGTTCGGCTCCGCTTTCGCGGGAGACGCAACAGTTTTTCATGATGCTCGGAATTCAGGTGCTGCAAGTGTATGGGCTGACGGAAACGACAGGGATTTGTACGATGGATATTCCCGGTCACGCGGAGCCCGGCTGGGTGGGGCCGGCCGTGGCCGGTGTCGAGATGAAGATTGGAGAGGCCTTGGAAATTCTTGTTCGCGGGCCGAATGTTTTCCCGGGCTACTGGAAGCGGCCAGAGGAAACGGCGAAGGTCTTGCGAGAGGGATGGTTCCACACCGGCGATCAAGGCGAGGTGAATGCCAACGGCAACTGGCGTATCGTGGGGCGAATCAAGAATCTGCTGATTCTGAATTCGGGGCACAATGTGGCGCCGGAACCAATTGAGGAGAAATTGCTGGGAGCTTTGCCCGGCGCGCAGCAGGCCGTCCTGATCGGGCACGGACGAAGATATCTTGTGGCGATTGTGACGGGAGACGTTGCGCAGGAACGAGTGGCGGCGGCAATCGAGATGGTGAACGCGGAAATGCCGCACTACAAACAGGTGCACGGCTTTCATATCGAGCGGCAAGCGTTCACAATTGAGAGCGGGCTGCTGACCGCGCTGGGGAAGGTGAAGCGCGACGCCATCAGCGCGCGATTTGCGACAGAGATTGAGACAATGTATCGCGAGAAGAGCGCATGAACTCGTTTAAGGGAAAATCACTTTCGTGGGATGTGCGCGAGGGCGTGGTCGAGGTCGAACTGCACCGCGCGCCGTGCAATGAGATTGGCACCAAGATGCTGGCGGATTTGGAAGAGTTCGCCAAGGCGCTCGAAACATTTTCGCGCGAGGCCAGCGCGGTAATCCTGCACAGCACGCGGCCCGCCGGATTCTGCGCGGGAGCGGACCTGCGCGAGCTGTATCAGAGCGCTGCGCCGCTGGAAATCGCGGCGCGCGTGGCGGGCGTGCGCGAATTCCTGCACCGGATCCACGCGGTGTTGAACACGTTGGACGATTCACCTCTGACGACGATTGCTGCTGTGCAGGGTGTGTGCTTCGGCGGCGGGTTCGAGCTGGCGCTGGCGTGCGATTTAATAGTCGCGGACAAAATGGCCCGATTCTGCTTTCCCGAGTTGCGGCTTGGGCTGATTCCGGGATTCGGCGGAATCCCGCGGCTGAAGCGTGACTTGGGCAATGCGATCGTGCGCGACCTGCTGCTGACGGGACGCAGCATCAATGCACAGAAGGCAGCGGGTGTAGGGCTGGTGAGCCAAGTGGCGGGCGAAGGCGAAGCGCTTCGCGTGGCGCGCGCGACGGCGGCGCAAGTGACGAAGTTTGATCGCGGGACGAGCGCGGCGGCGAAGCGGTTCGCGAAACCGATTCCGCACGACGAGCTGCGGCGGGAGATTGACCTCTTCTGCGAATTGTTCACAAGGCCGGCGGTGATGGAGGGGTTGAAGAAGTTTGTGGAGAGCACGGACGCGCTGCCGTATTTGCCGTAGAGCTGCGTGCTAGACTATTTCTTTGGAGAATGAATGCGTACGATTGAACAGACAACCGGGGAAATTCTGGATCTGGCGGCGCAGCACTTCAAGGTGCCGCGAGCGTCGCTCAGTCCTCAGGATGATTTCTTCAAGAAGCTGGGGATTGACAGCCTGCAAGCCTTGGAGATGCTGACGCGGCTGGAAAATCACTTCGGAATTGAATTGCCGGACTACGAGATGCAGGGCGTGAGCGACTTCCGCACGCTGGCAAGTCGAATCCAAGCAAGGCTTTAGGCCCGCCACGAAGCGGCCTCACACAGAAAATCGCCGGCGAAATCCTGCTATTCTAATGTCTTCCCAATTCAAATAGGTTGAACGAATGCTGGACTTGGAAAAATGCGATTCGTTGGGAGCAGCGCTGCGCGACGCACTGAAGCGCTGGCCGGAAGAGGTCTGCCTGATCGAGGCCGACCGCGACCGCGAAAAAGCGCGGCTGACATACCGGCAATTTGGCGAGGCGGCGCATCCGCTTGCCGCGGCACTGCAGGCGCGTGGATTCGGCGCGGGCGACCGCGCGGCGATCATCATGACGAATCAGTCAAAGTGGCTGATTTCGGCGTACGCGGTTTTTCACTCGGGCGGCGTGCTGGTGCCGCTCGACTACAAATTGACGCCGACGGAGCAACTCGCGCTGCTGGCGCATTCGCGCGCAAGCGTGCTCATCACGGAGTACCCGATTTGGCGCGCGCTGATGCAGACGGAAGGATTTGTAAAGAGGCGCGTGCATATTGAGCTTGTGACGGAGGCGCCGGCGGGCGCGGACCTCGGCGGCGCAATGCGCTGGGAAGATTTCCGCGCCGAACGGGAGCCGGCATTTGTGCCGCGGAAACGCAGCGACTGGGCATGCATCGTGTATTCGTCTGGAACTGGCGGGCGTCCCAAGGGCTGCGTGATGACGCATGAGAATTATCTGGAGCAGTGCCAGTCATTGACGAGGCTTTATCCGTTTTGGCCGGGAGTTCGATACCTCAGTATTTTGCCGACCAACCACGCGATAGACTTCATGGTGGGATTCGTCGGGCCATTTGTCTGCGGCGCGGCGGTGGTACACCTCCGGACGTTGCGGCCCGAATATGTGCGCGAGGCATTCAAGCGCTACAAAATCACTTACATGGCGCTTGTGCCACTGGTGCTGAAGAATTTGCAAAGGGGATTGCAGGCGCGATTTGACGCGCTGCCCAAAGGCAAGCGCGCTGTCCTGAATGCGTTGGTTTCGACCAACCGCGCACTGACTTGGCGGCGGCCAAAACGATGGGTATCGCGGCGGTTGCTGGGAGCGGTGCATAAGGAGTTCGGCGGCGAGCTTCGTGCGCTCTTTGTGGGCGGAGCGTTTACGGAACCGGCGACTTTGCAATTCTTCTACGATCTGGGCATCGCCGTTGCGAATGGATATGGACTGACCGAAGCGGGGACGGCCGTAACACTGAATGACTTCAAACCTTTTCGTCCGGACACAGTTGGGCGGCCGCTGCCGGGGATGGAGGTTCGGATCACAAATCCCGGCGACGACGGAATCGGCGAAGTCACGGTGCGCAGCCGGACGGTGATGTCTCAATACTTGGACGATCCCGAATTGACCGCCGAGACGATTGTGGACGGTTGGCTGATGACGGGCGATCTCGGGCGGGTCGACAAATCGGGGCATTTGCAGCTTTTCGGCCGGAAAAAGAACATGATTGTGACCGCCGAGGGGAAAAATATTTATCCCGAGGACATCGAGGCGGTATTTGAAGGGCTGCCGGTGAAGGAATTCTGCGTGTTCGCGGCGAATTACATTTGGCCGGAGCGCAAAATGGTGGGCGAGCAGCTTGTGATGGTGTTGCAGCCGGAGACAAATCGCGCGGTGGACGAAGCGTTGCGAACGGAAATGACGATTCGCAATCAAAACCTTTTGAATTACAAGAGAATCAGCGGATATGTCGTGTGGGAAAGGGACTTTCCGCGGACGGCATCAATGAAAATAAAGCGCGTTGAGCTGGCGGAACAACTCCGGAGCGCACTCGACCGGCAATCGGTGAAGGCGATATGAAGAAAGACGCGATGCTGGCGATCGTGAACCGCGCGGCGGGCGGAGGGAAGTGCGGAAGACTCGCGGACAAGGCGCTCGATCGCCTGAGACACGCCGGACTAACGGTGGAAGCGATTGATACTGCTGCGCAGGGCGATGCGACGCGGCTGGCGCGCGAGGGCTACGAGCAGGGCTATCGTCAATTCATCGCCGTGGGCGGCGACGGCACCGCGTACGAAATCATAAACGGGCTATTTCCCCACGCAGCGAATCGCGAACGCGTCACGCTGGGATTTCTTCCACTCGGCACAGGGAATTCTTTTCTGCGCGACTTCAGCAAAGATGGACTAAAGCATGCGACCGAAGCCATCCTGAGCGGAAAGCGGCGCTCGTGCGACGTGATTCGTGTGACGCACGCGGAAGGCGAGTTGCATTACATCAATCTCTTGAGCGTGGGATTCACGGCGGACGTAACGGCCATGGCCAATCGACGGTTCAAGCGGCTGGGCGAGCTGGGCTACGTTCTTGGCGTGCTGGGCTGCCTGGCATTGCTGCGGCGGCGCGCGTTCCCGCTTCGCGTGGACGGCGCACCTGAACTTGAAGGTGACCGCTGCCTTTTTCTGACGTTCAACAACAGCAAATTCACCGGCGGAAAAATGATGATCGCGCCGAAAGCGGAGACGGACGATGCGATGGTGGAATTCGTGCGCTGGGGGCCGATTGGGCGCTTCGGATTGTTGCGCAATTTTTCCACTTTGTTTGACGGCACACACCTGAATCATCCGCTCGCTTCGCGCAAGGGCGCGCGCCGAATTGAATTTCAGCTCGATGGTCCCGTGGACGTCATGGTGGATGGAGAAGTCCTTACGCTCGATCTTCGGACGATTGAAGTCCTGCCCGGCGCGCTGGACATCATGGTATGAGGGACGCCTGGCTGTTCGTCCGCAGCGCGTTACTCTGGACCATTAGCGGAATTCACTTTGTGATTGGCGTCATCCTGTTAATCCTGATTGTGATGATTGTGGGGCCCCGGAAAATCGACCCACTTGTCCGGTTTTTTAACCGAAACGTCGTGTGGCTGGCGGGTGCACGGCTGACCGTAAAATTCGCGCCCGGCTTTGATCCCAAGCGGACCTGCTTTTTTGCCGCCAACCATGTCAACCTGTTCGACCCGTTTGTACTTAATTGTGTGATTCCGCAATACGTGCGCGGACTCGAGCTTGAATCGCACTTCCGTATCCCGATTTACGGGATACTGATGAAACGATTCGGGAATGTGCCTGTGCCGGACGAACGGAAACCCTCCGAGTTAAAGCGCATGGTGGTCTTGACGAAGGAAGCTCTCGAAAGCGGGACGAGTTTGATTGTTTTCCCCGAGGGAAAGCGGACGCTCACCGGGCGAATCGGTGAATTCGAGGATGGTGGATTCCGGATGGCGGTGCAATTCGGCTATCCCATCGTTCCGTTGAGTACCGTTGGATCTTTTGAGTTCAACCGGAAGGACCGCTGGTGGCTGCGTCCGTCGCAAATCGTGGTGCACATACACGACACGATTGAAACCAAGGGATTGCGAAAAGAGGACGTGCCTGCGTTGCGCGACCGGGTGCGCGCGATCATGGTTGCGCCGGTGGATGCTTACTACAAAGAGCGGGAAGCCACTCAGAAGACTTAGAGATTTAGACGAATACCCGGAAGCGTCCGGCCCGCGCGCATTTCCTGCCACGTGTAAACAATGCGGTGAATCACGGTGAGGGTGGTGACGATGGCGATAACCCACAGCACGGGCGCCATGCGGTCAAAGAGGCCACCAATAATGAGCAGCACCATGCGCTCGGGGCGCTCCGCGAATCCGACTTTGCAGAGCGGGATCAGAGACTCGGCGCGGGCTCGCGCATAGCTGACCATCACCGATCCGGCCGTGGCGACGGCTCCAAGAATTACGTAGGAAGTGCGGCCGTTCACGGCGTAATAGACGAGCAGGCCCATGTAGAGGGCCATATCGGAATAGCGGTCGAGCGTGGAATCATAGAAAGCGCCGAACGCAGTCACGCGGTTCTGGCGGCGCGCGACCTGCCCATCCAGCATATCCAGGAATCCCGCGAAGAAAATCACGATGGCGGCAGTTTTGAAAAGTCCGGTGGCAAAAAGCACCGCGGCCCAGAAATTCACGACGAGACCAATCAGGGTAAGCAAATTGGGATTAATTCCGGTGGCCGCGAGCGCGCCCACGATCTTCTCCAGCAGCCAGCGACTGGCGATGCCGATCGTCTTAGTAATCATCGTTCGTTAGAACCGGGTCAGATTCATTGCCATGGTGAGAATCGCCGCTGGGAATCATACGACACCGATGCGTGCTCCTCAAGCGGGGCTAGAGAATCGTTTATGGCGACCGCATTTGACGACTGTGAAAAGCGCCGATAGACTCACGAAGGTTACAACAAGAATTGGGATACACAGGAGAAATTATGCCCGCAGAAATGAACCCGCAAGTTGCGCTACTGCGCCACACGGTCGCGACAGTTGCCTATCGCGGCGGAAAAGCGATTCGAGGCGCGCCAGCCGAATTTGCCAGTTTCCGGGTGGGTGGGTCCGCGCGGACGCCGGCGGAGATTCTCGGTCACATCGGCGACCTTTATGACTGGGCGCTTTCGATGGCGCAGGGGCGGCATGAGTGGCATAGCTCCACCCCTCTTCCGTGGGAAGAGGAAGTAAAGCGCTTCCACCGTACACTGGGAGCATTCGACGGGTATCTCGCTTCCGGGCTTCCTCTGGGCTGCCCGGTTGAAAAATTGTTTCAAGGGCCAGTCGCGGATTCGCTCACGCACATAGGACAAATCGCGCTGTTGCGACGCGCCTCAGGCGCGCCGATTCGCGGAGAAAACTATTTCAAGGCGGAGATTGCAGCGGGGCGTGTCGGCGCGGATCAGGCGGCGCCGCGAATGGAATTCGATTAAGCCTCTAGGTTTGAAGTGCATCTGTTTTCGGGATCTATCTTCGGTAAACAACGCCGCCCTTCAAGTGAACGCGCGATAGTGCGGCGCTAGGCAGTTTGCGTTTAGGAATGATAAAATTGCACTCTGCTTTTGAGCCGTGGGCCTGTAGCTCAGGTGGTTAGAGCGCACCCCTGATAAGGGTGAGGTCGGTAGTTCGAGTCTACCCAGGCCCACCATTCTTTTTTTTCATCCGAATCCTCGCACCGTAATTCATTCGCTATCCAGAGAGCCGGATAGTGCTGAAAAAATGGATAAGACGGCTCACACTGGATGCTCCGGCCACGAAGGCCCTAGTCCCCTTTCCAGACAGGCCAAGACATATGGAAAATACTCAGCCCAGCGAAACTAAGAAGGATAACTTTCCGACCGCGTCCATCATCTCCACCATGCTGCGTTCGGCGAGACACGTCAGCGATTTGATTTTTTCTCCCGGCCGCGCGCCGCAAGTGGAGACAAGCGGGCAGCTCAAGGAAGTGGTGATCCCGCAGGTGGGTTCGCTTACCGCCGAAGATACCGCAAGGATTGCCGGCGACTTGATTGGAAACAACACGCAAGCAGTGGACAAGCTCCGCACGCAGGGCTCCTGCGATATCTCTTACAGCCTGGCGAAGCTCGCGCGGTTCCGTGTAAACATTTTCACGCAGCGCGGAAGTTGCGCGATCGTCATGCGAGTGATCCCCACCCGGGTGCCGACCTTCAGCGCCCTCAACTTGCCACCGCAACTGATGGAACTCACGGACCTGCGGAACGGCGTCGTGCTTGTGACCGGCCCAACCGGCTCGGGGAAATCCTCAACGCTGGCCGCAATCATAGACAAAATCAATGATGACAAGGCGTATCACATCATCACCATCGAAGACCCCATCGAATTCCTTCACCTCCACAAGAAGGCAACCATCCATCAGAGAGAGCTTTACAGCGATACGCCTTCCTTTGCGCTGGCATTGCGCGCGGCGCTGCGCCAGGCTCCAAAGGTAATCCTGGTGGGCGAGATGCGCGACAAAGAGACGATTGAAATCGCGCTTGAAGCGGCGGAAACCGGGCACGTGGTTTTCTCGACCTTGCACACGATTGATGCCTCCAAGACCGTCGAGCGCATCATCGGCGCCTTCCCACTGAGCGACCAACAGGTGATTCGCACGCGGCTCTCGAAATCTTTCAAGTACATCGTGTCGCAACGGTTGGCGCCCCGGAGGGACGGCGAAGGCCGCGTGGCCGTCGTTGAAATACTGAAATCCACGATGCGCACGCGCGAATACGTCGAACGCGGCGAAGGTGAGGGGAAATCGCTGCTCGACGCCATGCGCGACGGCGCGAACGAGGGCATGCAACATTTCGATGGCGAGCTGGAGCGGATGGTCCGCGAGGGGATGATTGAATTGGAGACAGCTTTCGCTTATGCCACCAACCCGGGGAATTTCCGCTTGCAAATGATGGACTATATGCAGTCGCAGGCCCAGTCCGCCAAAGAAGAGCAGCCCGCAGAAGTCAGCCCGAAAGGCTGATCTCGGGTGGCAATGAGCTAGCCCCGCAGTGCCCGGGCTGGATCCGTCCGCGTTGCACGCCACGCCGGTAAAAATGACGCCGCCACCGAGACGACTGTCATCACAAGAAGCGCGACTCCGAACGACAACGGGTCCCGCGGACTCACCTTGTACAGCATGTCTCCCATAAGTCTGGTCAAGGCCAGCGCCGCCGCCGCTCCAAGCGCAACGCCACCTGCCGTCAACAGTAGTCCCTGCGACATCACGCGCCGCAACAAATTCGATGCGCCCGCGCCAAGCGCCATCCGCAATGCCAGCTCTCGCTTGCTTTGCGACACTGCGTAGGACATCACTCCATAGAGCCCGATTGCGGCAAGCACCACAGCCAATCCTCCAAATACGCCGAGAAGCGCAAACGCAAGCCGCTGAGTGAAATTTCTCCGGTCAACTTGTTCCCGCATCGTGATGGTTTCCATCGGCGCGAGCATGGGATCGATCGCGCGAATCTCTCGCGCGATTGCCGGCGCCATCACTGTGGCGCTGAGCGGCGTCTGTAAATAAAGATTCCCTCTAACCGAAACGTATTGGCGCATCGGGACATAGTAGAAAGGTTTCGCAGTCTCCCGGATCGCCCCGTACTTTGAATTCTTAGCCAGGCCTACAACTTGAATCGCTTGGTCCTTATTCTGGATGTGCTCGCCGACCGGATTCCTTCCGGGCCAGTACTTCGCGGCCATCGCTTCATTTACCACGGCGACTGGGCCGGATTTTTCGTCATCGGCGCGAGTGAATTCGCGGCCGGACAGAACAGGTATTCCCACGGTTGCGAAATACCCGGGGCTCACTGCGTTGAATTCGACACTTGGTTGCTCGTCGGGCCCGGGCACATAGCCAACAACAGAAATCGGAGCACTAGGATATCCGCCAAAACTGAAAGGTAGAGCCATTGAAAAAGCGGCGGCTCGAACGCCGGGAAGCGCGCGCGCGCGATCAATCAACTGGTCCCGAAAGTTCAGCGCTCTCGGCTTGTCATATCCCGCGGCAAACAAATCAACCGTGCTTGTTAGCACACCTTCCGTTGAAAAACCCGGACTCTCATTTTGGATTCGCTGCATGCTTTTCATGAGCAGTCCAGCTCCGACCAGCAAAGCGAAACTCAGCGACACCTGAACCAGTACCAAACTTTGACGAACCCGGGCTTTGGCGGAGCCCCCGAGCACGCCCCCCGAATCGGATTTCAGAGCGCCGGCAAGATCAATCTTGCTGGCTTGCAACGCAGGAACAAGCGCGAACAAAAGCGTCGCGAATATGCAAACCCCGGCGCTCAACGCAAGAACGCGCCAATCTATTTCACCCGGCAGATTGACGATGATGCCATTCGGTAGAGGTGGATAGAAAAATACCAGCGCGTTCCGACACCACCTGGCAAACAAAAGTCCGCCGGCTGCGGCAAGTGTCGCGAGAATCAAACCTTCGGTAATCAGTTGCCTTAATAGCCTTACTCGCCCAGCCCCGATCGCGAGGCGAATTGTCATTTCCTGGCGGCGGGCAAATGACCTCACCAACAGCAAATTACTCACGTTTGCGCATGCAATCAGGAGCACAAGAATCACAACCGCCAGAGCAATTCTGAGCGTTGGAAGCATGGTTCCCGCGCCATTGAATGGAGTTTCCCACAACGAAAAAACTTTGATGCCTTGGCCTCTATTCGTCGCCGGATAATCGTTTTCCAGCCTGCCCGCTATGGACGACATCTCTTCCTGTGCCGCCTGTCGACTCACACCGGGCCTGAGTATCGCGAAACCTTCAATCCATCGCTCGCCGCGGTCTTCCAATTTATATGAGTTGGAAAATGTCTCCTGCATGGATACCGGCACCCAGAATTGAAATGCATAACCCACAAAAGTCCCATCGAATCCTTCGGGCCCCACGCCAACAATCGTGTGCTGCACGCCGTTGAGAATCTGCATTCTTCCGATGATTTCGGGATCGCCTTTATAACGGTCTTTCCATGTCTGATAGCTAATCACAGTCACGGGGTGAGCGTTGCGCCCCTTGTCCTCTTCAGGCAAGAACCCGCGTCCAAGAATTGGATGCACTCCGAGCGCATCAAAATAATTTGATGAGACAACGCTTCCCGTCGCTCGCTCGGCGCGGTCGCCAATACTGAGAGTGGTTCCCATGATCCGGTCGACAATGAACGATTCAACGAGCGTGGAATTACGCTGAAAATCCAGGAAGTCAGGCCACGAAACGTTGTCGTACGCAGTCGTCCCACGAGTGGTTCCGGCGAGCGCAACCATTCGTTCCTGGTGGGCAACGGCAGGGAACGGGCGAAATAGAATCCCTTCGATCCAACTGAACACGGCCGCATTGGCCCCAATCGCTACGGTGAGGCAAAGAATCGCGAGGAGCGAAAAACCCGGGCTGCGCCGGAGCATTCGGAATCCGAAGCGAATGTCTTGAAGGATCGTCTCGATCATAGGTAGCCCTCTCTGATCGCGGTAAGTTTCTTTTACTTGGTCAACGCCGCCGAAGCAGCGGAATGCTTCGCGCCGGGCGTCTTCGGCGGTCATGCCTTTGCGCAGGTTTAGATCAACCGCCATCTCCAAATGGGAACACAGTTCCGAGTCCAGGTCATCGTCGAGACGACGGCGGCGAAAAAGCCCTGTGAGACGACGGGTGAAAATGCGCAACGCTTCACGCATGAACTAGCTTGCCCTCAGGACGCGGTTAATCATGCCGGACATGGAATCCCAGCTCTCCACTTCCTGTTCGAGTTGTTTGCGTCCCGCGCGCGTCAGCGAGTAATACTTCGCCTTACGGTTGTTCTCTGAGACTCCCCACTTGGATGTAATCCAGCCGCGCTGGTCCAGACGCAATAGCGCCGGATAAAGCGTCCCTTGATTCAATTGCAACAGATCTTTGGATACTTGCTGGATACGCAAGGCGATTCCGAAGCCGTGCATCGGCCCCATGGAATCGAGCGTCTTCAGTACCAACATGTCGAGTGTTCCCTGCAAGACTTCAGTCTTGGAGGCTGGCATAGGCTCCTTTCGATGGTCAACAGGAGTCTATCATACTTCTGTTGACCGTCTAAAGGAGTTTTGGAAGAGAGAGAGATCGAAATGCCCTTCGGTTACTCCTTCACCCGCTTCGACGACATCGCTTTCACCGACCTCTCCATCAATTCCTTCAGCGCCGATTGGTCCACGCCATCGAGCCCGTTCAGGTACAAGCATGACCCTGTATTCTTGTGCTTGCCCAAGCGGCTAAGCAGGTCTTTGGACTTGCTGAGTCCTCCCATGATGTAAAGCGTCAGGGCGTTCTTGCGGGGACTGAAGCCGATAATGGGCCATTCGGCCTCCTTTCCGCTTGCGTATTTCATGTTGTAGCGGCCGAATCCGACGATGCTGCTCCCCCACATCACAGGCTCTTCGCCGGTCGCGCCCTCCATGAGCTTCACGATCGCGAGGCAGTCCTCGCGGCGCTTCGCATCGGAAATCTTGCCCAAGAACTGGGCGACGCTGGCCTTGGTCGCTTTGGTTTTCGGTTCGGACACGGAGATCTCCTTTGAGTCGAAGCAATTCTACCTCACTGGTCTGTTCTAACTTCGACTAGGGCCAATAACTCATGGCGCTCCGCCCAATACGAATCCACGCACGCCAAGGCGACCAGCCCCTCAAATGGGCAGCCAAGAATCGCACATTATACGGGCAGGACGCCGAATTGACTGCTTGAAAAGTTCGCTGGAATGCCGCCACCATCCTCCGCCCCATATCTAGCTTGACTCCAAGACCTGTGTTAGGCTGTACCTCGCGTTTGCTGCTCTTGTAATACCTTTGGATCTGTTCATCAAAGGGGCTGCAGGCCAAACCGCTTGCGGCTTTTTTTGTTGCGGCTAGAGGTGGAGCAATCGAACGGCAGAAGTAACCAGACCAAATAAAGAAGAGGAAAAGCCGTGAAAGAACAAGGAACTGTGAAGTGGTTCAACGCCAGCAAAGGGTATGGGTTCATACAACGCCAGTCCGGCGAGGACGTTTTTGTGCACTTCTCCGCCATCCAGGGAGACGGGTACAAGACGCTCAACGAAGGGCAGGCAGTTGAATTCGAGGTCACCCGTGGCCCCAAGGGCCTGCAGGCCGCGAACGTAACCGCCCTCTAGTCCGCAAGGGCGGGCCGGTACTCCGCGCCCGCCCGTTTCCTTTTCCCCGGCGTAGAACGCCAGAAGGTGAATCTCGATGGCCAAGCTATACGTAGGAAATCTTTCATTTGACACGACGGACGAGGGTCTTCAGCAGCTTTTCTCAAGTCATGGGTTCCAGGTAGCTTCGGCCCGTGTCATTCGGGATGCGGGAACGGGTCGCTCCCGCGGGTTCGGATTCGTGGAACTTGGCCCCGGCGAGGAAATGGAAAAGGTCATTTCGCAGCTCAATGGGTCCACTTTGGATGGCCGCGCGCTTCAGGTAAATGAAGCTCGCCCCCAGGCACCGCGTGGCGGTGGCGGCCACGGTGGCGGATTTGGCGGTGGCCGCGGTGGCGGCGGCGGCCGTCCCGGTGGCGGTGGTGGTGGCCGCGGCGGAGGCGGAGGCCGTGGCGGTGGTGGTGGTCGCGGCGGAGGCGGTGGCCGCGATGGCGGCGGCGACCGGGACCGTGGAGATCGTCGGCGCTTCTAACGGCAATCAGCCGGCGTCAGTTCTACCTATCCCCCATAGAACTTTTTCGATCTATTTCGCCGGGCTTACGCCTCGGCGATGAGTTCGATTTCAACTTTCGCATCGCGCGGCAAGCGCGCCACTTGCACTGTCGCGCGCGCGGGCGGCGCTTGCGTGAAATACCTGCCATAGACTGCGTTCATTGCGGCAAAATCGCCCATGTCGGAGAGGAAGACCGTCGTCTTGAGCACCTTGTCGAGTGACGACCCTGCCGCCTCGACAATTCCCTTCAGGTTTTCCATCACGCGCTCGGTTTGCTTGGTGATGTCGCCTTCGATGAGCTGCTGCGTGCCTGGGTCGAGCGGAATTTGCCCGGAAATAAAAACAAGCCCATTCGCCTTGATGGCCTGCGAATAAGGGCCGATAGCTTTCGGCCCGCGGTCTGTCGCGATTACTTGTTTCACTCGATTCCTCCTGGGATTTGAACTGCTCGCTGCTGAAAAGTTTTGCCGCTGCATCTTAGATGACTTCATTCGTACGAGGGTTCCGCTCTTCGGACGATTTCCCCATCCAGCTATTGAAGTGCTTTGGGTGGCTTCGCCGCAGGAGCCCCAGTGTAACGCGTGCGAAAATCATCCGGGATCCCCGGTCGGTTAAGCCACTGGCGGAAAAATTCCGCGAGGTCAGCCCCACATTCTGCCTCCATCGCAGAACGTAAATCGTTCACGCCCCAGGTTTTGCCGCGAAGCGCGCGCACAATGTGCGCCAGCGCATGATGCACATTCGCGGCGCCACAGCGATCTTCCAGCGCAAGGTAGAAAAGTTCGCTGCGAATGCGTCCAATTTCGATGTTCTTGGAAGATCCGAGAGTTTCTTTCGCAGCCCCCGGATCAGCATCGACACGCCCAATGAGCTGGCGAACGTAGTCCCCGCGCTTGGAAGGATTTTTGAGTATGTTGAATGAAAGCGCCATGTAATCAGGCGTCCCAGACATCGGATACCAAGGCCCGCCAGGCGAATCATGCACTGCAAACGGAAACCATGTTTCTGCCAATTGAACATCCATTGAAGCGTTTGGAACAAACAAACCGGATGGGTCTACTTTCAGGGGTGCCACAAAAAAGTCCATGGCAGCAGGATTATCCATCGTCATCGAACCAATCACTCCCTGCGGGAATGCCATGCAATTCTCGTTAAAGCCCCTATGCTCATTCGTGCCGCTTAACATGATTCGGCCGGGTGGATCGTTTTCACCTGGCGGTACTCCGTCACATCCGATTATCCAGACCTGCCCCTTGGTGACAGGCTTCAATCCAAATTCCACCCTAAAGTACGCGGCCTCTTCGCCGAATCGCTCGCCGAATCCGCGCACGCTCGCTTCCGGCAAGGGCTTTGCCAACCACACAAAAACCGTTTCAGAGCCGGAGCGCGCTTGCTGTTCTACATACGGACCTGCGACAACGAATGGGTCAAAATCCGTGTCCAGTTTCTGCTCGAATCGGTAGGAGGGTCCGGCTTTGTTTCGACTCTCTCCATGGTCTGGCTTTCGCTGGGTGCCGCTCGCGTGCACCAAGTAACCCTGCGGGATATTGATCACAAGATCCCACTTATCAGGTGGCTTTCCTCCCTCGGAAAGTGATCCTGCTGGCGGGTCGAGAATTGGGTACCATTCCCCGCTGGGTAAAAAGAAGAATTGTGGGCCCGCTTCGAAGCCCGGTATGCCGGGGCCCGAAATCTTGAAATCGTAGGTCAGTACGATTTCTTTCCGGTCCTTCACATTCCAAGGCGGGACCAGATGACTGGAGAATTCTGCTTCCGTGCCCGCGATACTTTGCGAACCAATTTTTTCGCCTCCGGTTTCCACCCGCAAGTTTTCGATCCGATATTCATATGGCAATCGGTAGCGAATCTCAGCGATCGGCTGCGTGCCTGTATTCCTAATCTGGTACCACGCGCGCACAGTGACGCGATCCCACGGTGGTTTTGAGTATGTAACCTCGATCCTCTGCTTTTCAATTTTGTAGGCCGGCCCGAATGGCACCGAGCAGCCCGCGGCCAACCAAACGGCCGCGGCGGCAACCGCGAATAGAGACGCTCGTTCCAGCGGTCTATGTAGCGCAGTGTGTAGCAAAGTGAGGAGATTCTACTGGGGTGGAGGACGCGCGTCAAAAAAGTTGTGGAGGAAAAAGTTATTCAGCTCGTCTCAATGCTTCTTGCGGGGCGCTCGGCGGACGTACACAACCTTTGGCATCTCCGCTTGCTTGTGTGCGGCCAACCTTTGCCCCACCTGCTCATCGGTAAGCCCGCGCGAGATCATGTCGAGCACCTGCTGTTCGGTCACATCCGTGTTTTTCAACTCGACGAGCGAAGCGGCGGAGGCGACCGGCTGGTGTTCCGCGCGGCGGTGCGCGACGGCCAGAACCACGCGATCGGTATAGCCCGCGAGGCGAATCGTCTGCGCATCGCTAGCCCACGTCTCCATCTGATTGAGGCGGGCAAGCTCCATTACTGTAGTTTCAATGAGACCGGATCGCATCAGCCCCGCGGCTGTGTCCGCCGAGGTGAACATCTGCTGCCGTGCGCGGGCCAGGCGCACAAATTCAACGCAGTTATCATCGGAAAAGCCGGCATTGCGCAATTTGATCAATTCCGCGACTTCCGAATCGCCAACGTTCAGATCGCGCAGCTTCTGTATCGTATCCGACCAGAATCCGGACTGGGAAAGAGGCTGCGTATCCGTGTGATGGAACCTCTGACAGCCGCCAATGCAAAGTGCTACCGCGAGAAATGCAGCAATGCAGCGAAAACGGCTCCAAACTGGGCTTCTCATTAACTCTATTTTAGCGGGACTTGAGGCGCTGAGCGCATCGCATTGAGAATTGCGTGCCGGGAGGGTCAACCTCCATGCCTACGCAATGGTGTGTGGCACTTCGAGCGGACTGCGTCAAACGCGATAAACGCGCTCAACGCTGAATACGCCGGGGATCTTCTTGATTTTCGCGATAATGCGCTCAAGTTGCTTGCGGTTTGTAATTTCAACCGTCGCATCCACCCTCGCGTGCAGATTATCAGGTTGGCTGGTCAGCATGCGGATGTTGCATTCCTCTTCGCCGATCACCGCCGTCATATCCGCGAGCATTCCGGGGCGGTCCACGTTGCGAATAATAAGGCTCACTGTGAATTGCGCGTCGGAAGAGGTTGCCCAACCAACATCGATCCGCCGTTCCGTGTCGTACAACAGGTTCTGCACGTTCGGGCAAGAAGTGGTGTGCACCGCAACTCCTCGGCCGCGGGTAACGTAGCCCACGATATCGTCCCCGGGAATTGGATTGCAGCATTTCGCCAGATAGGCAAGAAGGTCGCTGTCTCCGCGCACCTGGATCGCACCTGCGTTCATTCCCAACATGCGCTTGACGGTCGAAACAATTCGGCCGGGCGCGCTCTTCGGTTGCGGCTTTTCCGCCGGCTCGCCGAGCGTTTGGCCGAGCGCCTTGCTCAACACTTGCCGCGCGGAATATTTCCCGTACCCCAATTCGGCGAACAAGTCTTCCACCCGCGAGCAGCCATATTCCGAAGCCACGCGAAGCAAGTCCGCCTCCGGCACGCGCTTCAACGCGTGGCCAAACTGGCGCGCTTCTTTTTCGAGCAGCCGCCGGCCGACTTCCGTCGCTTCGCGGTGCTCGATCAAGTGAATCCAGTGCCGGATCTTGCTCCGCGCGCGAGACGTCCGTACGAAGCTCAGCCAATCCCGGCTGGGCACGTGGCCTTTCTGCGTCATGATCTCGACGACGTCGCCGTTCGCGAGCGGATGCCGTAATGGCACAATCTGTCCATTCACTTTTGCGCCCGTGCACTGGTTGCCGACTTCCGTGTGCACGGAGTAGGCGAAATCCACCGCCGTCGCGCCGCGCGGCAGCGCGATCACGCGGCCCTTCGGCGTAAACGCATAGACCTCTTCCGGATACAAGTCCACCTTCAGAGTGGAAAGAAACTCGCCGGGCTCCTGCATCTCGCGCGCCCACTCAATGAGCTGCCGCATCCACACGATTCGCTGGTCGTCGGCATCGGACACTTGCCGGCCGTCCTTGTATCTCCAGTGCGCCGCCACGCCCTGCTCGGCGATGCGATGCATCTCCTGCGTTCGGATCTGCACCTCAAAGGGTTGCCCTTCGTGGATCACCGTGGTGTGAAGAGACTGGTAGAGATTCGGCCGCGGCATCGCGATGTAATCCTTGAAGCGGCCCGGCACCGGCCGCCACACCTGGTGCACGATGCCCAGCGCGGCGTAGCAGTTCCTCACGTTATCCGTAACAATCCGCACGGCCATCAAATCATAAATTTGATCCAGAGTGCGCTGCTGGCGTTGCGTCTTCTGATGAATTGAGAAGACCCGCTTTACGCGGCCTTCCACGTCTGCGGGGATCCCGTTCTCCACCAGCTTCTCGCGGATTGTGTTCTGCACTTCGGTCAGAAACCGTTCCGATGTTTTACTGCGTGATGCAACTTTTTTCTGCAACTCCAGATAAGAGGGCGCCTCCAGAAACCGGAACGCGAGATCCTCCAATTCGCCGCGAATCAAGCCCATGCCGAGGCGGTGCGCGATGGGCGCGTAAACGTCCAGCGTTTCCCGCGCGATGCGTTCCTGTTTGTCGGAGGGCAAATACTCGAGCGTCCGCATGTTATGCAAACGATCGGCCAGCTTGATCACCACCACGCGGACGTCATTCACCATCGCCAACAACATCTTGCGGAGGTTCTCCGCCTGCCGCGCTTCCGGCGCGAGCAAGTCCAGGCGGCTGATTTTAGTGACGCCCTCGACCAGCCGCGCCGTATCCGATCCAAACAGCTCCGTAATCCGGTGGATGGGGATTTGTGTGTCTTCGACGGTGTCGTGAAGGAGTGCCGCGGCCAGAGAGGTCACGTCCAGTTTCATGTCCGCCAGCACGTGCGCCACTTCCAGCGGATGGGAAAGATACGGCTCGCCGGATTCGCGTTTCTGAAGGCGATGCTGATCGGCGGCGAATTCGTACGCCCTGCGCAAGAGCTCGACGTCATCGGTGGGGCGGGTCTGGCGGACTTTTGCCACCAGCGCGGCAAAGCGCGACTCCAACGCCCGCGCCGAGCGGTCAAACCGAAGCAGGGGTTTCCCGTGTGCCGACATTCGGATTCTATTCTACGCCTGAGGGGAACATGCCCGCTTGCGGGCGAACGCAAGAGGCATCAAATCAAGCCCCAAACGACACCCCGGCCCTGAATTCGGAGCCGGGATCACAATACTTGCGAGAGACCCTAAGATTGGGACGGAGCGTTGCCCTTCTTCTGCTTTATCTGCTTGACCTGGTCCAGGAGTGCGTCCGCTTGTCTTTGGAGATCGTCGCGCTCGCTTGGATTAGGAGTCATATCGGACTTCTGGCGGTAGAGAAGACTCAAGTACGCCATCGCATCGTCATAATCCGCGCGCCGGTCTATCGCGTCCTTCATGGACTTGATGCCGTCTTCGACCAAGGCTAACGCCTTCGCCGTTAGCTGCTCGCGAAGGTCCTGAGGAAGCGGCTGGTCGTCATGGATCTGCTTCGTGGGATGCGCGTGGTTGTAATCCGCACGGAACTGCTGGTTTGAACGGAATGCCAGCGTCCAGTCAATCAATCCCACCCAGTAGTACGGAGCGGCATCGTTTGGACTTAACTTGATGTGCTGCAGATGAAACTGCTTTGATTTCTGAAAGATTTCCGGCGAGAACGGACTGGAAGCCATATTGTAAAGCAGCGAGCCCATATTATCGATCGCTGAAAGATTATTCGGTTCCCTGTTCAGGATATCGTTGTATTGCTTGATCGCCTCGTCCGCCATCCGCTTGTTTTCTTCCGAGGGAGCTCCCGGTTTGTATTGTGTCTGATATGCCGTTGCCAGGTAGAGCTGCGCGACCGTCAGGTCCGGGTCGAGCTTCATGGCATCCTGAAAATCCGCTATGGCTAGGTCGTATAGTTGATCTTTATAGGCTTGCACGCCCTTGGACAATTTGTCGCGAGCCTTTAGCTTGTTGCAACCGGAAAGGCCGGCAAGGGCAATCAGCACAAGCGTCAGCGCCACATAAGGGCGGTAAACCCGAATTCTATTTTCCGAAAGGATTGCGTTCATAGTTCGCTTTCCATCCTGCCGAAGGTGGACTTACTGGCTCGACTCCATTTTGGGCGTCAGCAGCCCTACCTGTTCTATTCCGGACTGGCGCATAATGTCAATCGCCTTCGCCACCTCGCTGAAATTGACGTTTTCGTCGCCTTTCACAAATGCTACCTTGTTCCCGACCGCGCGCAGCTTGAAAATCTGTTCCAACCGCCCACCCAGAGTCTCCCACGACGAATCCTCTCCATTGATTTGGATCCTGTTGCCCAAGAAGATCTGCACCACAACAACCTTTTCATTTTGTGGTGGCGGGGTCTTCTCGTTAGTGGGCGGCGAAGGCTGCGGCACCAACGCATCGAGACCCATCGGCGTGGTCGGCGTGATCACCATGAAAATAATCAGCAGCACCAGCAAAATATCAATCAGCGGAACAATGTTCATTTCCGCCAGCGAACCGCCCTTGTTTTCGCCTACCTGCATTCCCATTGTCGCACTCCGTTCTGAATCGAGATCGAATTAAAATCGGCTCTTCCTAGGGCAACCCGGTGCGTCTCTCGCATTCTTCACGCATCGCAATGCGAGAGCATTCATGTGCAGCGCCAGTACCCTGTGCTCTGCGGACCCCGGAGCCGGGGGCCCGCGGAAATAGCTACTGAGTTGGCGCCGCCGGGGCCTGCGGAATCGGCATATCGTCGCGCCGGGTCACGCGTTCCGTTAGAAGTCCGACTTTGTCCACACCTGCCGAGCGGATATCATCCACAACTTTTGCCACGTCACCGTAGTGAGCGCGGCCATCGCTGCGGATGAATACGGTCTTGCTCTGTTTCGGGTCTGAAAGTTTGTCGCGGACTTTGATCGTGAGATCTGCTTCCGTAACCTTGTCATTCCCAAGGTAAATTGTCCCGTCGCGCGTCACGGCAACAATGATGGCGTCATCGCGGTCCGCATCGGGCAGGTCATAGGGATGCGGAACATTGGCCATGTTCACATCCTTACCCTTCGTGAGCATCGGCGTGACCACCATGAAAATGATCAGCAGCACGAGCATGATATCCGCCATCGGAATCACGTTCGGGGCCGACATTGTGGGACCTACTTGTGGTTTATAAGGCATGGTCGGCTACTTCTTTGCGCTCCGCCGCGTGATGAAGTAGTTCACCAATTCCATCGATGAATTCTCCATCTCGACGTCAAACGCCTCCACCTTGTTCGTGAAGTAGTTGTACGCCCATACAGCCGGGATTGCGACGACCAGACCCATCGCCGTGGTCACCAACGCTTCCGCGATACCGCCGGCCACAGCCGAAAGACCCGTGGCGTGCGTTGTTTCAATACCTTTGAACGCGTTGATGATGCCCGTGACCGTGCCGAACAGTCCGACGAACGGAGCTGTCGAACCGATGGTCGCAAGGCCGCTCAACCCGCGCTTCATTTCCGCGTGCACAATGGCCACCGAGCGCTCGAGACCTCGTTTGGCCGCTTCGATGACCTCCTCGTCGGGCACTTGTGCTGAGGCCGATTGGAATTCGGAGAGTCCCGTCGCAACCACCTTCGCGATGTGGCTCTTCTTGTTCCGCTCAGCGATGGAAATCGCTTCGTCGAGTTTTCCTTCGCGCAGTGCGCCCGCCACTTGCTGCACGAACATGCGGGATTGTTTGCGCGCCGCCGAATACATCAGCGCGCGGTCGATCATCACACCAAAGGACCACACGGAGAGAAGGAACAGCAGGATGATGATGCCCTTGGGGAGCCAGGTCATCCTCGTCCACATAGCCCGCAGATCCCAGGTGTTTCCTCCGGTCGCATTTTCTGCCTGTAGGATTAAAGTCCACATTGCTGCCGATACTGTTGCAAGCATTGAGTTGGCTCCTTTTTCCTTTCTTAGATCCCGCCGAGATTCCCCGGAGCGCGCCAAAGGCCGCTCCGGGCGAAAATTGTAGCGCAGGCAGGGCCCGCGCTGTGCGGTTTCACTGCATATTGAAATTCACGTCAAACACACATTCCACTTCGACAGGAACGGTATTGAGCAACGTTGGGCTGAACCGCCATTGTCTCACCGCATCCATCGCCGCTTGTTGGAGCTGCGCAGGCCCGGAAACCACCTCCAGCTGAATCACACGCCCGTCCTTGGAAATAATGGCGTGGAGCCGGACAGTGCCATGAATGCGCATCTGCGCGGCAAGACGCGGGTATATCGGTGAAACCTGGTTAATCAATTTCGACTTCTGGACATCGCCACCGATTGGAATTCGCGTAGGCGCCATTTCCTTGGGTGGAGGCGGTGGTGGTGCAACGGACGAAGAGCCGCCGATAATGCCTCCCAGGACGCCGCCCATCTGGCCGCCCGGCACTCCTCCAACAACGCCGCCGGTCGCGCCAGTCGTTGGAACATCCGGTGGCAACTCTTCTTCCTTAATCAGGTTGACTTGTTTGGGGATGGACGTCGGCGCAATGAGCTTTCCTTCTTGAATCAATCGGACCGGCGGTCTCACCTTTACAATCTGCGCCGGGGCCGCTGGTGGCGGCGGAGCCGCCGGGGGAGGTGGCGCAAGCAACGTGCCGGAGAGCAACGTCCTCGGCAAAGCTGGCGTGACCAACAACGGAATGATCACGATGAGGGCCACAAGGAGCGCCTGTGCTCCCGAGGAAACCATCACAGTCCACCATTTATTCGTTTTCTTCCTGCCACCCGGAGTACTTTCAACAAGTTCTTCAAACATAACTTTTACCTCCTCCCGGAATGAGTCAGGCGGGTACCCGCCTTACCTGTCCCGGTTTGTTGCCGGCTGCGGATCCGGAGTTTAACGCTGCCTTTGGCCCCCTCCAGTGGTTCCATGCCACCACCAGAGGCGCTGCTATGCCAAAACTGGAGTAGGTTCCTACCACAATACCAATCACCAACGCAAAGGAGAAACTCCTCAGCGCCGGGCCGCCCATGATGAAGAGCACGAGCACGGTAAGGAACGTCAGACCGCTCGTCAGAATCGTCCGTGAAAGCGTCTGGTTGATCGAGCGGTTCACAATGTCCGGAAACGGTTCGCGGCGCATCAGCCGGCTGTTCTCACGGATGCGATCGAAAATCACGATCGTGTCGTTCATCGAATAGCCCACCAGCGTCAACAACGCCGCAATCACCGTCAGCGAAATCTCAAAGTAATGGTGAAATAATGAAAAAAGTCCCAGCGTGATCAGCACGTCGTGAAACACGGCAACCACAGCCGCCACGCCAAAAATGCTCTTATCGCACAACCGCAGGAGCCACTCGCCAAAACCACCGGATGCGCCGCCACCAGCCCCACTCGAGCGGAGCAGCGCGTCACCCGTGAACCGGATGGCAATATATAACAGCATCCCGCCTAAAGCATAGAGGGTGACGTACACCGCTTGCGACCGCAACTCCCCTCCTACCTTAGGACCAACAATCTCCGCGCTCGGCACCCCAAATGGGCCCGGATAAAAATCTGTTCGCAGCGCCGTCAACACTTGCGGCGCGGCGCCTGCATTGCTCAAATCCCCGAGGTCGGTGACGACACCATTGCGATTCTTGTCGCGATAACTCACAAGCTGCTGGGCGATCTGCTTGTACCGGTCCCCCGCGGTCACACCCAGGGCCAGTGGATCCCTGCGCACCAGTTCGTCGGTCAGCTCCGGAGCCAGCACCAGATTAAAGTCTTGCTTGGTCGCATCGGTTGCCGGAAAACTCTGCCGGAGCACATTGATAATCATTGTCTTGCCTGCGTCCAGTTCCTGGTTGTCCGCGCCCTTTTGTTCCAGACCGATGGCAACTGTATTCGCGCTCGGGTTCGTAATGTCGTGGAGCAGCTGAATCGAACTTTGTCCCAACCCCTGCTTCTCAAGATCCTTGCGAATACTTTCCGTGTCGGGGGCTTTCGCGAAAGGCACAGTCACAAGTGTGCCGCCCTTGAAATCAATTCCATAAGCCGGGCCGCCATTGTGAATCATGGCGACGGTACCAATCGCCAGCAGCAACAGGGATACCGAGACGAAGTACTTCGCCTTTCCCATCCAGTTGATGTTGGCCTGTCCGAAGAACTCCATAATGGTCCTTACCTGCCCCAGTTAGACACCGACGAGCCTCGCCGGGTTCCAAGTGATTCGATTTACAGGCTATATGCTAAGTTCTGCCTGCCGTGGCGCCTTTGCCAGGTGCCAGTCAAAGATCAATCGCGACACATACACCGATGTAAACAGGTTTGCCATCAAACCGATCGTCAGCGAAATCGCGAACCCGCGCACAGGCCCCGTTCCCATCAGGCCCAGGAACATCGCCGACACCACCGTCGTCACGTGCGTGTCAATAATCGTTAAAAATGCCCTCTTGAATCCCAAATCCACTGCGGAGGCCGGCGCTTTCCCTCCGCGCAATTCTTCCCGGATTCGCTCGAAGATCAGAACGTTCGAATCCACACCCATGCCAATTGTCAAAATGACGCCCGCAATGCCGGGCAGCGACAGCGCGGCTTCAAAGTAAGCAAGCGCCGCCAATAGGATCACCAGGTTTAGAATCAGGGCGACCACGGCGTTCACTCCCGCCGAGCGGTAGTACACCACCATGAAAATCATCACCACGACCAAGCTCGTGATCGATGCTTGCAAGCCGTGCCGGATTGAGTCCGCGCCGAGCGACGGCCCGACCGTGCTCTCCGCGAGATACTTGACGCTCGCCGGCAGCGCGCCCGCGCGAAGAATCAGCGCTTCATCGCCCGCCTGTTCTTCCGTGTACGAACCTTCGAGATCTCCCGAGTCCTCAATCTTGCCCTTTAGCACCGCAACAGTCTTGACGTGGCGGTCCAGGACTATCCCGATGTACTGTCCAATGTGTTGTTCGGTGAATGGGCCAAACTTGTTTCGCCCTGCTTCCACAGTCAGCCGGAAATTCACCATGAAATAGGGGGGACGCTGGGTATTCCGTGCCGGCTGAGCGTCACGCACGTCACGGCCGGTAATAATCGGAATCTTATTTACAATATAAAAGCTCTCACCCACCGCCCCTTGCGCTCCGGATGCTGGTGATTCGCCAGGCAGGATTTCAGTTCCTGGCGGAAGAATTCCGTTTTTCGCCGCTCGGGCCGCCGCCTCCGAAGAGTAGGGCGTTTGGTCCGGAACAAATCGAATCTCTAATTGGCCGCCTTTTTTAATCACTTCCTTTGACCGGATGGGATCGCTCTCGCCGGGCAATTCCACAATAATCTCGAAGTCGCCCTGTCCGTAAGGTGCGACGACAGGCTCTTTCAGACCGAGCTCGTCAATGCGCTTTCTGATAGTTTCCACGGACTGCGCCATCGTCCGGTCTTGGAGCTGAGCAACCGCGCTCTGGCGCATCGTCAGCAGATAACCGTTCACTTCACCCGGTGCGGCGCCCAGGTCCCACGTTTGCGAATATTCCCCAGCGATGGCGCGGAAATCGCCAAGCCGGTCGGGAGGAACATTTGAAATCTTCACTTGTGTATCGGAAACGAGGACAGGCTGGTCGGAGGGAATGTTCTTTGCCCGGAGTTTATTCAAAATATCGTCCGCGAAGATGTTGGTTTCCTGCTGCAACGCATCGGCCACCTGCATTTGCAGGATCAGGTGCGTCCCGCCTTGCAGGTCCAGGCCCAGCCTGATCCGTTGGTAAAGATTCTGCTTGAGCATTGAAAACGATTTCGGAAAATCCGGCATCCCGAATAGGCCGTAGGCGCAGATCACCACCACTGCCGCCACCGAAATTGCTTTCCATTTCAGATTCGAGTTCATTGTTTCGTTTGGCTTGCCCGCTTCGCCGCCGTTAGCTTTCCTTCTCTTCCGGCTGGAGTCCCGCGATCGCCGACCGCAACACTTTCACTTTCACTTGGTCAGCGATGCGGAGCTGAACCGTACCGTCATGCTCTTCGATGCCTACAATCGTCCCGAATACCCCGCCGTTCGTCACCACTTTGTCGCCATTCTTCAGCGCGGCGAGCATCGCCGCCGTCTTCTTCTGCCGCTTCTGCGCGGGCAGAATCAGCAGCACATAAAAAATCACCATGATCAGGAGGATCGGCAGGAGGCCTGTAAACGGCCCTAATGCAGACGGGAGGTCCAAAGCCAGAAAATTCACATTCATTTTTCCACCCCACTCGCGTTTTTGCGCCGCCACCACTCGCCTTGCGGCCCCACTCGAGAGCCGCCCCAAGGCAGGCCCAAAGACCATGACAAGAACAGGAATCCTGCCGCTCCCAAGCATAGGGATGGCAGGACGGTTCCACGCCTTACGGGGAACGCCTGCTGGCCAGTCTTACTTACCCGCGGGAACTATCCGGGGCCCGCAGCCAGGCGCAACCTTAACTCGGAGGAGAATTCCGTCAGTTCCCCAAACTCGATAGCCTGCCTGATTCGGCCCATCAGGTCAAGGTAAAAGTGGACGTTATGGTGGGTCGCCAGGACCGCTCCCAGTATCTCCCCTGCCATAAACAAATGCCGCAAATACGCCCGCGAATAGCGCTTGCAAACCGAGCATGAGCAAAGAATGTCGAGCGGCCGCGCGTCATCCGCATACCTCGCCTGCCGGATTAGCACCCGCCCCGCCGACGTGAAAATGCACCCGTGCCGCGCGCTCCGCGTCGGCAGCACGCAGTCCATCATGTCAATCCCCTGCCGCACGTAATCAGGAATGTCCTCCGGCTTGCCCACCCCCATCAGGTACCGCGGCTTCCCCGCGGGCAGCATTGGAGTGACCTCCGCTGTCATTTCGCACGTCAGCGCGTGCGGCTCTCCGACCGCGAGGCCCCCAACCGCGTAGCCATCGAAGTCCAGCTCGACCAAATCGCGCGCGCTTTGCTTCCGCATCTCTGCGAACGTCCCGCCCTGTACAATTCCAAATAGCGCCTGTCCCCACGCGCCGCTCTCGCCGGTTTTCTTTGCAAACGCCTCGCGCGACCGCCGCGCCCAATCGAGCGTCCGCGCCGCGGCCTTCCGCGCGCGCTCCTCGCTCGCCGGGTGCTCGATGCACTCGTCGAGCACCATCATGATGTCCGACCCCAGCGCCATCTGAATTTCCAGCGCCTTCTCCGGCGTCAACAGATGCTCCGAGCCGTCGAGGTGCGAGCGAAACGTCACGCCCTCATCCGAAACCTTCCGCAAATCGGCCAGACTGAAAACCTGGTAGCCGCCCGAATCCGTTAGGATCGCGCGCGGCCATGCCATGAACCGGTGCAGCCCGCCCAATTTGCGAATGAGTTCGTGTCCCGGACGGAGATAAAGATGGTAGGTGTTGCCCAGCAGAATTTGCGCGCCCAGCTCTTCGAGCGCTTCTTGCTTCATTCCTTTGACGCTCGCCGCCGTCCCCACCGGCATGAACGCCGGCGTATCCACTACGCCGTGCGGCGTGTGCATCCGCCCCAGCCGCGCACCGAAGCGATCTGTCTTCAGAAGCTCGAAGCGAAATCCCATCGCTTCGAGAGTTTATCAGGTTGACTTCAAATGTCGCCGCTCCGCTCCGTCAAGGGCCGCCGGAGAAACCTCAGAGCGCCGCGAGCCCAACCGTTACTACAACCCACGCCAGCCATAAGCCGAAAACAACCGCGTATCCGCTCCCCTTTGAAATCTTCCGCGTGTTCGCGGCCGCAAAACCGATGGACATCAATATGAGTGACCAGATCCAGAACAGGTCAAGCGACTTGCCAAGTGAGACCTGCCAACGAGGAGCGTTGGAAGATAGAAAGAAGCCCAGGCTCGACGCCGCCATCTTCTCCGGGGTCACGTCCCCAACGTTTTTTAGAATTACGACTACGGTTGTGAGTATCGTGCCGATTCCGATCGGCACCATCGCGTGACAAATGATCCCGAACGCCGTCGAAAAGCGAAGGCTCGCTCCTTTGAAGAGATTGAAGGCAAGCCAATACACCAATGCCAGGAACAGCACGGAGAGAATTACGATGCCTGGACCGAAAACATAGGACAACGTCGGCGCGTACTTGGCCTGCGCTGCCGCTCGCGTATCCTTGTCCGCATCGCTCAAGCTTTTTGTAAATAAGCTCGTGTCCATTTGTTGGCGAAAGAAACCGTGCCAATCGACCTTGGGGATCAAGAAATACGTCAGCACCAAAGTTAGGACTATCAGAAGTGCCAGCGGCGCAATCCAGCTCGGCTTCCGCGCAATATCTTCAAATGTCGGCCCGGGGTTAAACAGCGCCCCAAAGACTCGCCCAAAGGCCCCAATCCTTGCCTGCTCTCCGCCAGGTGCAGGCGCAACCGCAGTCGTTCCCATTGCAATCCCTCCACTTTGAATGTGTGCGAACCGTCCGCTGCCGGGTATTACGGCCTAGTTCGGAGAAAGTTTCAAGCGTCAATTACACGGGCAGCGCTGGCACCGCCGCCAGCAGCGCCTGCGTGTATTCATGCGCGGGCCGCGCGAGCACCTGCTCCACCGGCCCTTCCTCGACGAATTTGCCCGCCCGCATTACTGCCACGCGCGTCGCAATCTGCGCCACCACCGGCAGGCTGTGCGAGATCAACAGGTAGGTCAGCGAGAACTCGCGCTGCAATCGCGCGAACAATTCCAGTATCTGCGCGCCCACCGACACATCCAGGGCGGACACCGGCTCATCCGCCACCACCAACCTCGGACGCATCACCAGCGCCCGCGCAATCCCAATCCGCTGCCGCTGCCCGCCGGAAAACTCGTGCGGATAGCGCAACGCCGCCGCGCCGTCCAGTCCCACCGCCGCAAGCGTTTCGGTTACGCGCTGCTCGCGCTCTTCACGGGCAAGTTGCGGCTCGTGAATCGCCAGCGGCTCGCCGACAATCGCGCCCACGCGCATCCGCGGATTCAGCGACGAGAACGGGTCCTGAAATACCATCTGCATCTTCGCGCGCAATCGCCGCAAATCTTCTCCGCGCGCCGCGCGCAAGTCCGCGCCCTCAAATCGAATCTCCCCCGCATCCGGCTCGATCAATCGCAGCAGCATCCGCGCGAGTGTCGTCTTTCCGCATCCCGATTCGCCCACAATCGCGAGCGTCTCGCCTGCCTGCAACGCGAGGCTCACGCCATCCACCGCAAGCCTGCGCACCTGCTCCTCGCCGCCAAATCGCTCCGCCGAAGCAGCAAAACTTTTTCGCAATTCGCGCGCTTCGAGGAGCGGCTGAGTCATTCGCGTTCTCCCACAATGCACAACGTCGTCACCGAAAACTCCAGCATGCCATTCTCTTTCAATCGCGGATGCATTCCCGCCGCATCATCTTCGATCGTCGCTTCAAGCAGCTTTCGCACCGCGTTGTACGTTGCCGACCCCGGCTCCGCATTCACCACGTGCATCCAACCATCAAAATCGCGCTCGCGCACCGACAGCTCCTCTTTCCGCACGCGCAATCCCGCAGCGGCAAACAATTCGCGGAACTCGCCCACACTCAAGCATCGCGTGTGCGACGGGTCGCGCGTCCACTCGATGCGTGTGTTCGCCTTTGCGTTCGCGCCCGCCGGCACAATGATGTCGCGGACCGCCACTCGCCCGCCCGGCCGCAATATCCGCGCAAGCTCCGCGAGGATGCGTGAAATGTTTTGCATGTGGTGCAGGGCAAAGCCGCACGTCGCCACGTCAAACGTCGAGTCGCCAAACGGCATCCGTCCCGCATCGCCGCACGCAAACGCGCATGCCGGAGTAACCTCTCCCACCGCTCTCAACGCCCGCGCCAGCATCGCCGGAGTCAAATCCAATCCCGCGACAAACCGCACGCGTCCCGCGAGCGCCCGTGCAAACGTTCCCGGCCCGCACGCCAAATCGAGCGCGCGCCACTCCCGCGCGTCCGCGCCGTCCGTCGCCAATTCCGCAAGACGGTTCGCCTCCGCCACGCGCTGCTTCAACACAAATTCAGAAAAATTTTCCGCCGTCTTCGTAAATCGGTCGCGTACCAAGTCGAGTTGGTGATGCGGTTCCTTCATCTCAGTTTTCTGCCATCTCTGTTTTTGTTGTCATGCGCATTTGTTTTTGGTTGTCATTCTGAGCGAAGCGAAGAATCCGTTTGCTTCCTCTCCAACCTTGCCCTTCCCATCTCCCATTTCGTTGTTCGTGTTTTTCTCTTGCCGTCATCCTGAGTCCCGATGTTTTTCATCGGGACGAAGAATCCCTCTATCAAATAAGTGGCGTCTCACACGAGAATACATCTCGCCTCGTGCCCCGTCCCCGCCGCGCGCATCCCCGGCACCGCGCGCGTGCATTCCTCCACCCGCTTCGCGCACCTCGGCTCGAACGCGCAACCCGGCGGCAGCGCCGTAAGCGGCGGCACCGTCCCCGGAATCGCAACCAGACCGCCGCGCTTCAGCGTCGGCGACGCGCGCAGCAATCCCTCGGTGTACGGATGCCGCGGCGCGCGCAACACCTCCGCCGCGGGCCCTTCTTCCACCACTCGCCCCGCGTACATCACCGCCACGCGGTCCGCCACCTGCCCCACCACCGCGAGATCGTGCGTGATGAACAGCAGCGAAAGCCCCAGCGTGCGACGCAGCTCCGCCAGCAATTCCAGGATTTGTTTCTGCACCGTCACGTCGAGTGCCGTCGTCGGCTCATCCGCAATCAGCAGCCTTTGCATTCCGTATAAATGTTGCGCGACATGCAAACTCTGCTCGCCGCCCGAGTTCTGTCCACCATTTCGCTCCGTCTCGCCCGCCGCAATCGCCATCGCAATCAACGCCCGCTGACGCAGCCCGCCCGAAAGCTCGTGCGGATACTGAAGCGCGCGCAACTCAGCCTCCGGCACCGCCGCGCGCTCGAGCGCCTCAATCGCGCGCCGCTTCACTTCCACTCGGCCCATCTTCGGATTGTGCGCGCGGACCGCTTCCGCCACTTGCTTCCCCACGCGCATCACCGGATTCAGCGCCGTCATCGGCTCCTGAAACACCATCGCGATTCGCCGCCCGCGAATCCCGCGCCACTCTCTTTCATCGCGCATCTTCGCGAGGTTGACTGTGGGTGCCCCACACGCGGTTTCGTCGTTGCCGACGGGGTGCGATTCGCTGCAGCCCCGCGGCGCTTCCAATAAAGTTGCGTGTGGGGTTTCTCCCCCGCCCGCGCTTTGTATTGCAGGTGCTTCACCGCCTGTAAGCAACGCCTCGCCACTCACTCTCGCGCCTTGCGGCAGCAATCCCATCAACGCCAGCGCCAGCATCGTCTTCCCCGACCCCGACTCGCCCACCAATCCCAGCGCTCCGCCCGCCTCAATCCGCAGCGACACTTCATTGACCGGCCTCACCCACCCGCCCGCCGTCGGCAGCTCCACCGTCAGCTCCCGCAACTCGATCAGTGCCGCCATCCGCCCATCATAGAATCGAATCGATTTAGGTGAAATAGCGAACCACGTCTAACCGAATCATTACTCAGGAGCGTTACCGCGAATCGTTGTAGGTGAACCACTCCTCTATCTGTTGCTTCCAATGTTCGCGCCCAAGTTCAAAAATGGACCGACGACGGCCGTTATTCGCCCCAGAAGGGTGTGGGAAACCATTCAGACATCTGTCGAGTGAAAGCAGCCCTTTTTCATGAAGAAACTGCATCGCTTGGCTTGGCACTTTTCCTAGCGGCACAATGATTGCGTGAGGCAATGCGCTAAGCTCTTCAACCAAATGCTCAAGGATGAACGATCTCAACGCTGAGACCCTGAGCATCTCCGGGCTTAAACCCCTGTAGTTTTCGCCAGCCCTAAAAATTGGGGCTGTCACCACACACGTGAAATGCGCCAGATGATTTCCCTCGACAAACAAGTCCGTGCATGACTTGATCCCGAAACACTTATTCAGCTCAACGCCATCTAGAGTTTCCACAAGATTCCTTCGCATCTGCTGCCCGCCAAAGCTGGCGATTCTAGCTATGTACTCGAATAGCCTCTCCCCTTCAAGGCCATTGGCTACTCCCCTTTTTGCAGCTCTAAAGGACAGCTCCATCTGCGTCCAGCCGGGCGTAATACCCAAGAGAATGATGCGAGCATTGGCATTCAAGAAATGGAAAGGCGCATAATAGATGTTTAGGCCGCGATCACTAGAAATTAGAAAGTCTTTATCGCAAAGCTGTGCTCTGAAATATTCGTCTTGCGTCGGGAGGGCTAAAAGCGTTTGCCAATAACGACTATATTGGGGAAAAGGAAGCATACTGGTTATCTTTTTTCTATGGGCAACACAAACTTCAGCGCCGTGTGCGTCGCGGAAAAACCCACCACCTTCACATCCTTCAGCCCCGCCGCGCGCCCAGCACTAATCACGCCCACCTCCGTGATCTCTTTCCGCCCCTTCGGATAAATAATCCACAGCGCGCCTGCGGGCGCAAGCGTTTTCGCAAGCGTGGGCACGCGTTTTAATTCCGCCGCACTTTCCGCGCCGAAGAAAATCATCTCGCACGCGCGCGCAATTTTTTCCGAGCATTCCGCCAGCCCGCGCAATTGCTTCAGAAAATCCGCATCCTTCACACCAATCACAACCGCTTTCCCGCCCGGCTTCACACCGATCTTCTCGATCACGCTCTTCGGATGCAGAATCTTGTACGCCCACTTCTCCGCCGCCGCGCCAATCTCAAAGGTCGCTTCACCCTCCGCGAACTTTACCCGCAGCTCGCCTTTCACCGCCTTCGCCGTCTTGATTTCCTTCAACGGTATCTTCAGCCGGAAATCGCCACGAAAAATAATTTCGCTCGTCTCCAGCAGCGCCCGCCCAGTGGACATCTGCTTCCCGAACCTCACTCTGCATTGAACTTCCTTGCCCATTCAATTTCTCCTCGTGTCGGATTCACCGCCCGGATTATGGCGAGGCTTCGATTATGACTGAACTTCGATTGTGCCGGAGCATGCCCTGAATAAGCTATGCCGTTGCTTCCGCTCCAACTCTGCGCCAGAATCGCGCCTGACGAATTGGCGCCAATCGTTTCGCTAGGCCGAAGCGCACGCACGGAGGTTTCAAAATGTTTCCGGGATTGAAAGCCATGCTGAATTACCACCCGCTCTTCGTTCACTTCCCCATTGCGCTGTGGCTCGCCGCGCTGCTCTACGAAGCGCTTTCGCTGTGGCG
>JBGPHM010000040.1:0-39273 GCA_041484365.1 Terriglobia bacterium
AGATTTATATCTCTCCATTTCCGCGAGGGGAGGGCAAGCGCCAGGTTTCCACGAACGGCGCGGACTATGCGGCATGGCGCGCTGACGGGAAAGAGCTTTTCTACGACACCTATGCCGACGAATTCACCACCTGCTCCATCATGGAGAAAGGGAACGAACTGGAGATCGGCGCGCCGCAAGTGCTATTCACCGCCAATGCTACCGCGTTGGGCGCCAAGTATGACGTCAGCGCCGATGGCAAACGTTTCCTGATAAACCTTGCGGGAAATGAAGCGGCCGCGCCACTGCATCTCGTCGTGAACTGGACCGCCGAGTTGAAAAAGAAATGAGCCTATCCAGCCGCAGTTCGCTATTTTTAACTACATCGTTAATTAAAATTCTAAGGTTATGTGGAGACGGAGGGAGTCGCAGGCGATTTGCGCCTGTCCCGAGCGAAGTCGAAGGAACCCCCGATCAGCGCTTCTTTCTTGGCGTGGCTCCAGCGCCTTAATTGAATTTCGCGAAGGCGTGCGGAGGAGAGCGACCATGCCTATCTACGTATCAAAGTTGGCGATTTGGCTCGTTCCAGCCGCGAACGCGCTTTACTGGAATGGCGCCGAGGTGATTTCGGCGAACGCATTTCGCATCGCTAAGGGAATGTGGGCCGCGTTCGGACTGTACTGGTTGATATCTGCGTTTCGACTGGGTGCGGTGAAAAAAACAGAGCGCTGGATCGAGAAGTTGTGGCACGTGCTCCCGATGGCGCTGGCATTTGCGCTCATCTTCCGGTCAAATGCGAATTTCGGTTTACTTAGGTCGCGGTTTTTCTCTCCATCCGCTTCGATGGACGTTATAGGACTCTTGCTTACAGCTGTGGGCGTCGGGTTTGCGATTTGGGCGCGACGACAGCTTGGAGCAAACTGGAGCGCATCGGTCACCATTCGCTCGGATCATGAGCTGATTGGCACGGGGCCGTATCGGTACGTGCGTCATCCAATTTACACGGGAATGATATTGGGGCTGGCGGGAACAGCGATGGTGGTCGGAGAAGTGCGGGCGCTAGTCGGGCTGGCGATCATGATTGTGTCTTTCTATTTGAAGGCGCACAAAGAAGAAACGTGGCTAACGCGCGAGTTCGGAGAGAAATTCAGCGCGCAGGCCAAGCAAAAGGGAATGTTCTTGCCTAAGATCGGGATGCATTAGGCGAGCGAGTGGAGGTGGGGGGAGTCGGAATATCACGGCTCGTCGAAAACAAGTAACTTACAGGAAAATCGACACGCTCAAAACGCCCAAACCTCCAGAGTGGGCGATTGGTTACACGTGGCTGACACGTGGGATTATTGTGCTCACTTGAAACGTATCCGGACTCTGGGCGCGAAATCCGCAATTTATTTTGCCGCAATTCTCCTTCCAAGCCTATAATCCGCCTAACCCATGCCCCTGGCAAATGGTACAAATCTCGGCCCCTACGAAATCGTCGCGCCTATCGGTGCGGGCGGCATGGGTGAAGTGTATCGCGCCCGGGACACGCGGCTGGGGCGTGAGGTTGCCGTCAAGGTTTTGCCTGAATCTTTTGCAATCGATGCAGATCGCTTGCACCGATTCGAGCAGGAAGCCCGCGCAGTCGCTGCACTCAACCATGCAAACATCCTTGCGCTCTATGACATCGGAGTGCATGACGACATCCATTACATTGTCACCGAACTTCTTGAAGGAGAAACACTCCGGGCATTGATGGCGTCAGGTACGCTTTCCACTCGTAAAGCGGTTGAGTATGCGTTGCATATGGCGCACGGGATAGCAGCAGCGCACGATCGGAATATTACCCACCGTGACCTGAAACCGGACAATGTGTTTGTCACCAGCGACGGCCATGTGAAGATTCTCGATTTCGGTTTGGCCAAGCCGCAAACCGTAGCCACGGATGCGGTTAATACGATAGACACCATCGACACACGGACCACGCCCGGCACGGTGCTGGGCACAGTTGGATACATGTCGCCGGAGCAGGTCCGCGGGCAATCTGCCGGCCACCGCTCCGACATTTTCAGTTTTGGCGCCATGCTCTATGAAATGCTATCCGGCAATCAGGCATTCAAGCGGGAGAGCAGCGTCGAAACCATGAATGCCATCCTTAAAGAAGACCCTCCGGAATTGATGCGAAGCGGTTTGGCGGTGTCGCCGTCGCTGGAGCGCATCGTGCGGCGCTGTCTGGAAAAGAAGCCGGGCGAGCGATTCCAGTCGGCGCGAGATCTTGCTTTTGCCTTGGATGCGCTCTCCGGGACGTCGTCGTCGCAAACTGGGATCACTCCGGTGGCGCCGCGCGCCATACGTCGCTGGTTGATAGCAGGAATGGCTGCGGTGGTGCTGTTGGCTGCGGGCGTTCTGCTCGGCCGTCAATCCGTACCCGCGCGGACCCTGCCCAAGTATCAGGCGTTGACTATTCGTCCGGGCACAATATATTCGGCAAACTTTGCACCTGATGGGCAAACCGTGCTCTTCAGCGCTGCCTTCGACGGTGGCCAACCCGACGTTTATGTTTCACGCCGCGAATCCGTCGAGCCACACGCGCTCGGCCTGGCGCCTGCGATCCTGTTGGCCATATCGAAGAAGAACGATATGGCGGTGATAGTCAACGCACATTTCGTCGCCCACCTGCAGTGGGAAGGTACGCTGGCAACCGCCCACATCGGAGCCGGTGCACCCCGGGAGATGCTGGAACACGTTCTGGACGCCGACTACGGACCCGATGGCGAAACCATGGCCGTAGTGCGCGAAGTGAATGGAAAAATTCGCCTCGAGTATCCGCCTGGCAAATTACTCTATGAAACTACTGGCTGGGTGAGCGGTGTTCGGGTATCTCCAGATGGACAGAGGCTGGCCTTCCTCGATCATACTTTCCTCTGGGACGATCGCGGTTCAGTCGCAGTGGTGGACCTGCAAGGACGCAAGCAGATCCTCTCCGAAGGCTGGTCGGGACTCGAGGGCCTAGCGTGGTCGCCATCCGGGGATGAAGTCTGGTTCGGCGGTTCTGTCCCGGCCGGGACCAGAAACCGCGTCGGGCCTACCCAGAATACCTATGCGGTAACGATGTCGGGCAAGGAACGTCTCGCGCTGGTTGGACCGGAGGGATTGACGGTATGGGATTTTGATCGCGACGGCCGCATCCTGGCGGCGAGCGGCTCGGAAGAGCACGGAATTATCTTTTCGCGTACCGGCCAGCCGGAGCGCGATTTAGGGTGGTTACAAGACTCAATCGGCCCGTTCCTTTCGGCGGATGGCAAGGTCATGCTCTTTCACGACAGTACGGTTGGTCCCTATTACACCACTTGCATCCGCAAGACTGACGGGTCTCCAGTTACACAACTTGGGCCGGGCGCTGCGGGAGCCCTCACACCCGATGGCAGGTGGGCCTTCGCAATGGTTTATTCGGATCCGCCAGAGTTGAGGTTGATCCCGACCGGCCCCGGAGAAGTGATCGCGTTGCAGCGTGGGCCCCTGGCGTCCTACGAGCTCGGAGATTGGATGCCCGATGGGAAAAGCGTTCTCTTCACGGGCAACGAGGCCGGAAAGCGCGTTCGTGCCTATGTGCAATCCATCACCGGCGGACCGCCGAAGGCGGTCACTCCGGAGGGAGTTGATGTATGTCCGCGCGGGATTTCTCCCGACGGGAAATGGGTTACAGCGATCGATGCCCAACACAAGATTGTGCTGTATCCACTCAGCGGCGGTGAATCCGTCGCGGTGCCTGGCGTTGAGCCCGGCGAGGCCCCTATCCGTTTCAATACGGATGGTACGGCACTGTACGTAGCGCGCTCCGGCGAATATCCCGTGCCGGTGTACAAGGTTGATGTGAAGAGCGGTCAACGGCAACTGTTGCGAAAGATCATGCCGGTAGACGGTAGCGGATTGACGCCGCAACGCGTGGATCGCGGCTTCATCCACGCCACGCCCGACGGGACCGCGTTCGCCTATACCTATGGGCGCTGGCGCGGCAACTTATACCTTGTGGCGCAAGGCCAATAGCCCCACCTTGGATCTGCTCCATGGATCGTGCGTACCAATGATTCTCCTGCCCTCAGTGCACGGGACTTGTCTAAGTAGCAGCCCCTGCCGGATTATAGGATTCCGATTGTGATTTCCGACTCCGTAGCTGCCACCAGCTCGAGAGTTATCCGGCCTGAATAAAAATGGGTGGCGATAGGGCAGTCGTCAGGTGATCCAAGTAGTTACAAAAGAATAGTATGGAGGCGGCGGAGTCGCAGGCGATTTATGCCTGCCCTGAGCGAAGTCGAAGGGAACCCCTGATGAGGACTTCTTTCTTAGCGTGACTCCAGCGTTTTAATTGATTCTCACGCTTACGTGAGGATGATAGTGAGTTGTGGGTCTCGGTCCAGACCAGAGTTACAGGTCTTCGTTTGGCCGTCCAATCGGCGCCCTTGCCGCGGTTATGCTCAGCACAACGACGTTCCGGATCTTCGGCTACTCCGACATAAAACGAATCGTCGGCGCAACGCAGAATGTAACAGGAATGCATTGTGATTTGGGTGCCCCTCGGCTCGCCCCGGCAAAAATCGCCGGGACTCGCTCGGGACAAAATTTGCTTCGCAAATTTTGGAGGCGGGGGGAGTCGAACCCCCGTCCGAAAAGCGCTACGGCCAGAAGCCTACATGCTTAGCTCAGTTCGGTGTGCGGCCTGACCCGTGAGGGCCCTACCGCGCGTTCGCCTTCCGCGCTCAGAACGAGCAAGAAACGCGGCCAGCTAGTCCGGTGTGTCTCGCCTTGCGTTACGGACCGAAACGCTTTGGCCAGCCCGCAGTGTGACGCCTCGATCCAAGCCCACGGGCGAAGCTTGGGGAGACGGGCTACTTATTTAATTAAGCAGCCAAAGCCAGGTTTGAATTGGCATTTCTAGTTTTCCACCCTGTTTTACGGGTAGGTGGTACCCGGCATGCCTTCGGGTCGCGACAGCTTCCGTCGAAACCGTGTCGCCCCCATTGACAACTCTATTCTAGCATCTTAGATGCTTCGTGCCGCCGTACGGGCTGCCCGCCTTTTTGGCCCCGAACGCCCTGCGCCGTATCACAGTAGCAAACCTCTATCTTACGCATCATTGACAACGCTCCACGTGCCTCCGAGAATCATTCATGGGACTCCTCGCATCCTACTTACTCAAGAGGGCCTGGAATTGCGGAGAAGGGAAGGCTGATGCCTGAATCATCAAACATGGAGCAGGCGATTTCGCGGGCGTTACGCGCGAACCTGGAAGGGTTGCAGCGCCAGGCGGAAGAGTTGCATCAAGCCATTGGCGACCTTGTTTCCGCGTGCGCTTCCAGCCGTCCCGCAAATGCGCTGCCGCCAACGTTGCGCGCGCAGGCGGCTGCGGCTTCCTTGGCTGCCACGCTCGAAGTCTTCGCGCGCTTCATCGCTTCGACGGAGCAGACTTCGCGGCGCGAATCGCGTCAGGATGATAGTGTTCGCGCGGTTTCTTTGCCCACTGTGGAATCTGCGCCCGAGCCGGCGCGACCCGTGCCATCGATTCCGGTCCCAATGAGCATTGCTCCGACATATCTGGAACCCGAGCCTTTTAGCGCGCCGATCCCTGTTTCGATCCCGGCGCCGACTCCGGATGTAATCGGGGTTTCAACGCCAGAAGAATCGTCTTTATCAGTGGACGCTGGTGCGCAATCAGTGGACCCGGATACGTTGCCTGAGCTTGAAGTCTCACCCCTGGAAACAGGCGGCGTTGAACAGAATGCCGATGCACCCTCACCATATTCGAGCGAGCACCCCGCTGATATCATCAGCGCGCCGTCGGGTGGTGTTCCCACCGCAGCGGGAGTCGAAGTCACCGCTCCGGTTGAATCGGGTGTAATCTTTGATTTGAACTCGCTGCCGCAAGAGCAGCAGGAGATGCACCGCCGCGCGAACCGCGTGGCAAAAGTTTCGATGCAGGACATCCAGATGCTCAAGCCCGATCAAGTGAAACTTGGGCGCGAGCAACACGATCTATGCATCCGCCTGAAAGGCGAAATTGAAAAGGCACGGAAAGAATATGAGCGCAGGTTCGGGCCGATCCTCGGCCACGGAGTGGACTACTTTTATCACTGGATGGTGGAAGTGCTCGCCGCGGGCGATTCTGAAGCCCTCGGCGAATATCCTTACTCCTCCCCAGCATTGCAGCGGTAGGGACGATTCGCAGGTCGGCGCCACTGAATGTGGATGGCGAGCCTCGCGCCTTTTCGCGCTGCCGCTTGCGTTAATCTTGTGTGCGGCGGCTTACGCGCCATTTGCGCGCGCGCAGAGCCAGCCGCCTAAGACGCCTGCGAAACCCCCCGCTGCCGCGCCATCCAAATCCGGGCAGGCATCCACAACTTCCAAGACAAAGAAGCCGCAGACACAGACAGCGACGCAGCCCGCTGCTTCGCCTCAGAAACTCGAGCAGCAGCTTTCTTCCTTGGCTCACGCGCTGGGTGAAAAATCCTCACCGGCGAATGAGCAGAAGCTTGCTACTTTCGCTCAGCAACACGCCAAAGATGAATACGGCTCGATGGCCGCACTTGCGCTGGGCCACCATCACCTCGATAAGGGACATCCGGCGGAGGCGATCAAGTGGCTGGACATTGCCGTGCGCTCGCATTCCCGTCTCCAAGAGTACGCGACGTTCTGGCACGCGCAAACCCTTCGGCAATTGGGCCGGAACGCGGATGCAATCAAAGAACTGGACATTTTCCGCCAGAAATATCCCGAAAGCGTTATGAGCGACCTCGCTGTGCAAGCATTCGGGGAAGCGCTGCTTTCGCAGGGAGATGCCGAGCGCGCGGCGGCAATGCTGGATGCGTATTCCAAGACCCCGCAAAAGCCAGTGCTCCTGCTTCTTCGGGCGCAGTCGCGGGAGAAATCCGGCAGCGCCATTGCTTCGGCCAAGGACTACCTCTCCATCTATTATGGATATCCCTTGAGTGACGAAGCGCGCGCCGCTGGTTCGCGCATTCCTCCATTGTCGCGGCAACTCGGCGCATCGTTTCCAGCCACGCCCGTTGCACAGCAAGTGGCGCGCGCTGAGGCTCTCTACGGCGCGCATCGTTGGCGCGAAACGATTCAGGAATTTGAGGCTGTACTTCCGCAAACGAGCGGCGCGGATCACGCGCACGCGCAGCTTCGCATCGCGCAGTGCCGCTCCGCGCAAGGTGGCGGCGCTTCGCCGCTTTCGGCCGCGAGTTTTACCGACGCGGACGCGGAGGCCGAGCGCCTCTACTCGCTTTCGCAGGCTTATCGCAACGATAAGCGCGAGCCGGAAATGATGAACGCGGTCGATCAGGTGCTTGCGCGATTTCCTCAAAATGCCTGGGCCGGCGAAACTCTATTCTCGACAGGGAATTACTACTGGGTCGCACTCGATCGCGCCAAGGGCGCGGACTTCTACCGCCGCGGCGTGGAAGGATTCCCGGCCAGCAAGAACGCCCCGATTTCAGCGTGGCGCGCGGCATGGTTTGCATATTTGGACCGCAAACCCGAAGCGGTTGGCATACTTGAAGCATTCATTCACAATTTTTCCACGACAAATATGGTCCCCGATGCGCTCTATTGGCTCGGGCGGACGGCCGAGCGGGATGGAAATGTTCCGCACGCGCGAAGCTATTATGTGAAGGACGCGCAGCGCTTTCCGCAAACATTTTTTGGAATGCGCTCATCCGAACGGCTCGCGGAAATCGGCACGGAACCGCTGAACCCGGCCGAGGTCATCTCCGCAATTCCTGATGCGCCGGCGCCCGGCCAAATGGACGCACCTGTTCCACCGGAAGCGCAGGAGCGATGGCAGCGCGCCAACGCGCTTCGCCTCATCGGCTTTGATGCGAGCGCGGCTCTTGAATTGCGCGCCGCCTATGCGTCCACTCAGGCGCCGCGACTTCTGATTGAAGCCGCACAAGCCGCCATCGGCGCAGATCATTACGGCGAGGCAATCGCGCTCGCGCGGCAGGCCTATCCGCAACCGGAATCGCATCGCGTGGCGGACATGCCTTCAGCCGTGGCTCACGTGCTTTATCCGCTGCCGTATTTTCCATCTGTGACGCGCTCTTCCGGCAAGAATAAGGTTGACCCGATGCTGGTGACGGGCATCATGCGGCAGGAATCCGCATTTCAATCCGACGCGGTTTCACACGCCGGAGCTGTCGGACTGATGCAGTTGCTTCCGAAGACAGCGCCGCAGCTTGCGCGACGCTTGCGAGTCAGCTACACACGCGCGCGCCTTTTCGATCCAGATTACAATTTGCAACTCGGCACACTCTATCTCTCAGATTTGTTGGGGCAGTTCGGCTCGCCGGAAGCGGCGCTCGCGGCATACAATGCCGGTGAGGATCGCGTGAAATTGTGGCAGGCCGAACGAAACTATTCAGACCCGCTCGAATTTGCAGAATCCATTCCCTTTGCTGAGACCCGCGATTACGTTCAAATCGTCATGCGCAACGCCGCCATCTACCACATCCTGAATCCGTCCGCGCCTGCCGCGGCGAATCCACCGGCGCGCAAATCAGCTTCGACGAAACCCGTGCCTACGCAATCAAGCGCCGCAAAGCAGAAAGCCACTCGGAGCGAGCGATGAACCCCGCCGCGCCCGGCAGGGCAGGAGCCGTGCCGCACGTGCAGGCGGGGTCGCAAAGCCTGCTAAGCGAAAAAGCCTCCCGATTTACCGAATCCGTCATCCGTGAAATGACGCGCCTCGCGATGAAGCATGGCGCCGTCAACCTCGCGCAAGGTTTCCCGGATTTCCCCGCGCCTGCTGAGATCAAACAGGCCGCGCAGGATGCAATCGCACGCGACATCAACCAGTATGCAATCACATGGGGCGCGAAAAGTCTGCGCGACGCCATCGCGCGCAAGTTCGAGCGCACGCAGGGAGTGACGATTGACCCCGAGCGGGAGATTACCGTTTGCTGCGGGTCCACTGAAGCAATGATGTCGGCGATGATGGCCGTCATCAATCCAGGCGATGAAGTAATTGTCTTTGAGCCGTTTTACGAGAATTACGGGCCCGACGCGATTCTTTCCGGCGCCTTGCCACGCTTCGTGAAGCTCCAGCCTCCGGATTGGACATTCGATCGCGACGACCTCGCCCGGGCATTCACTTCGCGGACGAAAGCGCTCATCCTTAACACGCCGAATAATCCGACGGGCAAGGTTTTCACACGCGAGGAGTTGGAATCCATCCGCGATGTCTGTGTGCGCGCGAACGCCTACGTGATTACCGACGAAATCTACGAGCACATCCTTTATGACGGGGCAACGCACATTTCGATGGCGTCTCTGGAAGGCATGCGCGACCGAACCATCACTATCAACGGGATGTCGAAGACCTACAGCGTTACGGGCTGGCGGGTGGGCTGGGCGATTGCTTCGCCGGAGGTCACAAGCGCGATTCGCAAGGTGCACGATTTCCTCACGGTGGGGGCCGCCGCACCGTTGCAAGAAGCTGGTGCGGTCGCGCTTTCGCTTCCCGATTCATACTACGAAAAACTCGCGGAGACGTACCGAGCTAAACGCGACTTCACCGTTGACATGCTCACGCGCGCCGGATTCCGGTGTTTCGTGCCGCGCGGCGCGTACTATGTGATGACAGATATCGCAGCGTTCGGCTCTCCAGACGATGCGACGTTTTCAAAGTATCTCGTCGAAGAAATCGGCGTCGCCGTCGTCCCCGGCTCCAGCTTCTTCAATAATCCGGCGGACGGGAAGTCGCAGGTCCGCTTCACATTCTGCAAGAAAGACTCGACGTTGCAGGCCGCTGCTGAACGTCTCACCAAGCTTCGTTCCCGCTGACCGATTATTTGCAAGAGTTTAATGTAGAAAGGTAGAGACAGCCACGGAGAATGGCAGTGGCGGGAGGTCGCGGGAGAAGGCGGGAGGTGGCGGGAAGTGAGGGGTAAGTGATAGAAAGGAAAAGGGATATTGTTGTTGTTGGTGGTCGCCGGCGCGGCGCGAGAGCAGCCACGCTATTTGTCAGACATTGCGGAAGGTGCGTTGGATTGTGCCGCTAAGTCTTTTGTTTCCGTCGCGCCCTCAGAAGATCCCACGCGCATCCAACGAACCTTTTCGACGGTTCGCCGCAAGTCATTCATTCCATTGGAGTAATCCAACGCACCTTGCTCGAAGCGCGCAGATCCAACGAACTTCCAGCGAACCTTTATTTGTCAGAGATCACGGTGAGAACGAGATCTGTTCCGGCGGCGCGATAAGGTTTCCCGTCGATGAGGATGCCCATACATGGAAGAGCGCCCGCCTGAAGTCTCGCGCTGTGCCGGAAATAGAAGATCTTGGTCCCCAAGGACGGCAACCTGTCATTAAAGAGCGCGTCACCATCAGCGACAATGAACAGAGCCGCGCCGGCAGTCGAAGTTATTTCGATGCGCACGGACTCATCGGGCTTTCGGTGAAGCGAAAACTGGAGGAAGCCATTCGTTCCGACGATAGGATCTCCGGCAGGAAGCTTAGAGCAGGGCGTCTCGCGGATGGAACCGGCATTGACGGGGGCGTGAAGAACCGATCCAATACCGTCCAGAACACTACGTTCGAGCGCCCCATTGCTCTGCAGCGGCTGCCAAGTGCGGGCGTAGCCATTAAAGCCGGCAAAACGAAACGTGACCCGGACCTGCGTGCCACCCCCCTCAATTTCCTTACAAAAGACGTTTCCTGAAACCGTGATCGCTTGCCATGTGCTGTAGCCCTTGACCGATTTCGTCGTCAGAGCGGAAACAACCCGGTTCACGCCGCCCCACGCGGCGGTCCATTCAGCATCCGTCTCAAAGGCTAGGAACCCGCTCTGCAAGTCCATCACTTTAGGATGGACATTCTCAATAGCGAGCGATTCGATGAGCGCTTGCCAGACTTGAGCTTTTGGTCGCTGAAATTCAGCGAGATCAGGACTCTTCAGAGCGGATTCGCCCTGAGCATGAACAATACCTCCGAGACATAACACGAGAATGGCGACGAAAGCGATTTGGCGAATTTTTGACATGGCCTCCCCTATTCGACGCTCAGTTGGTATCTCTCATCATTCCTTCCTCCATTGTGAAGCGTGCTTATCGAGGAGGGCCTGTACCTTCTTTACAACCTCACCAGGAGCGTTGTCAAGGACGAGATCCAATGCCTCATGAGCAGACGAGATAGTATCCTCGGCGAACCGCCCGCCGCCCACCCGAATTGAAACATACCCGCGTCTTTGTCCCCCTCCCCGGCCACCAGCGGCCTTCCTTCTCGCCCTTGCCTCCGATTCAAGCTTTTGCGCGAGAGCGCGAAGCTCACGCGCAAACTGTGGCGCGATATCGAGAAAGGAGGAACGCCGTCCGTAAGCCAGCTATGCTAGAATCTCGGCGTTTCAGCGGAGGCTCGTTGAATGGCGACTGATATCACTCTGGTTCCGCCCGGCACGCGCGTGGAAGCGAACGGCGAGGGCGCGGCAGTAGATATTTCGGGATCGGCCTCAAGGACGTTTCTTTGCCTATTGGAGATTACGAACCAGATTGAGCAGGAGTCCCTGGATGTATCCGTTTGGGGATCCGTTGATGGACAGAATTGGGGCGCGAAGCCGATCATCAAGCTGCCGCAGAGTTTTTACGCAGGCGAGGCTCGAATGGTCCTTGACCTTGCCTTGCGGCCTGAAATGAAGTACATCCGGCCGCAATGGGAATTGAACCGTTGGGGCCGTGTGGCGCCGCTCCCCATGTTCGTTTTCAGCCTGCGAGCAATCGAAATCCCCGCCATGCCACATTCCAAAGCCGCGAGCGCTGTAACTACGTTGCCCTAAACCTGCGGTAGGGCGCAGTCCATTCGCTTTTTCGTGGTAAATTCGCCCCGAGAAGAGGGGGGTAGGAAGCTGACGGTCGGTTGCCCTATGGAGGTAGCTTCCTACCCCGCGAGTGGTCTTGCCTATATAGACGTAACTCCCCCCACAAAAGTTTCTATCCTGACGTGAATTATTTTGGGGCGGCGGATTGAATGTAAGCGGCTGCTTTCAAGCTTAATGCAGCGGACTAGTGCCCCGGAATTGTAGGGGCAGGGGACCGACCCAAAGATTTCTCCGTTTTTTCCTTGAGCTGCTTGGCCTGGGCGCTATAAGGGCCGTCGGGCTCAAGTTTCAGGTAAGTATCGAGGTCTGCGATGGCGGACTCATTCCTACCCAGCCGAAGCTGGATGTTTGCAAGAAGGATGTAAAGCCTCGGAAAACCGGGCTGAAATCGGCGGGCCTCCATCGCGCTTTGTTCCGCATCAACGGGCAGACCCTCGCCAAAGAGGGCTCGGGCAAGCTCGTAATGGCCTCGCCAGGAATCCGGCTGAATCGCCAGGCCTTTTCGTGCCAGCGGCTCGGCTTCTGTGAACTTTTCGGCATCCGCGGACATGGAGGCGAGTGTAATGTAGGCGTCAGCGAAATGGTCTTTGCTTAGTTCGATTGATTTACGCAGAGCGGCTTGGGCTTCTGCGTCCTTATGCAATCTCAGGTATGCGACGCCCTGGTTGTAATATGCCTCGTAGAAATCCGGCGCTAGCAAGAGCACCTGACCGAAAAATACGAGGCTCCCCGCAGGGTCGCGCTTTGTATATAGGGCGTCAAGGCCCTTGTGGAACGATTCCTGTGCCTTGTGTGGCAGCGAAAGTTCGCGGGAGGAGACAGCATTCCCTGGTGGCGCGCCTGTCGCATTCTTCGCAACCCTCAGCGTCGCGTACACGCGGGGCCCCGGCCTCCCCATTACGTTTACCGTCTCACGGTAAGGCTCGTAACCCTCCGCCTCAATTGTGACCACATAGCTTCCTGCCGGCACGGTCATGAATGTGAAATTGCCGCGCGAGTCCGTAAAGACAGAATCAACCGGCAATCCGCTTGATGCGCTCAGTGTCACTTTTATGCCGTGAACTTCTGCGTTGTTTGTCGCGAGTTGGACGGAGCCCGAAACGGGCGCCGGCTGATTCGCCGGGGAGCCCGGCGATCCGATTGTGGTGTTCATGCTTCCGCTGGACTGGCACATAGCCGGGTTGGCCAGCAAGATGGTTGCCGAGAAAAATATAGCAGCCAGCGATAAATGGTGCAGGAATCGCCCCTTGGAATCAAAACATTCAATTTTATTGCAGGCAGTGGAAAACACCTGGATTCTCCTTTTTTAATTCAAGTTGGGAGCGGGAGGAGCGCCCTTCCGAGTCATCACTTTTTCAGTTTTGCCTTTCAGATCCCGCGCCTGTGGGGCAAATGGTCCATTCGGATCGAGTTTTAGATACTCGCCTAAGTCATCGACCACCGCGGCGTCATTATGCAATTGCAAATGAATGTTCGCCAATATGATGTAAAGACCCGAGAACTTCGGATTCAGTCTGCGTGCTTCGAGCGCGCTTCGCTCAGCCTCAGATGTGCGGCCCAGGCCGTATAATGCACGGGCCAGCTCGAAATGACCCCGCCATGCATCGGTTTGTAGCTCAAGGCCATGTCGTGCAAGCGGTTCCGATTCCTTGAAGCGATCCTGATCCGACAGAATTGCCGCCAATCCGAAACAAGCATCCGGATACATGTTCTGGCTCGCCGTGATCGCCCTTTGAAAAGCTACTTCCGCATCCGCGGGCTTGTGCTCGTATGTGTAGGCCATCCCCTCTTGGTAGTAAGCCTCATAGAAAGTGGGTGCGAGTGTCAGGACTTTTTGGAAGTAGGGAATGCTTCCGGGAGAGTCATTCTTCTTGTAAAGCTTCTCCAACCCCTTGTGCAGCGCCTCTTGAGCATTCTGCGGCAGCATTAGCTCCCGGCTCGAAACCGTATCGCCGCCGGGAGATTTATTCTCCCCGGTTTTGGAGTTTTTTCGTAGTGACATTCTTACTTCGGGCACGTTGAAGCCGAGAATCATCACCTTCTGACTCCCGGTTTCAAATCCGTCCGCGGAAACAGTGACTATATAGTCGGCACGCGCCAGATTCCGAAATGAGAATCGGCCGTCCTGGCCTGTAATGGTGGAAGTCACAAGCTGCCCTGCAACCGTCGTCAATTGAATTTTTGCATTCAGGATGGGGCGATTATCTTGGTCGTTTGTTATGGCGCCTTGAATCTCGGATAGATTACCTGTGCTCGGTCCGCCCTTTTGTGCGTAAGAAACAGTTGTGCACAGGATACTGATGATTGCGAAGAGCAGCGACCAGCGGAGACGGGGCATTGACTCCTCCCCTTTATTTGGCAAATTCTAACACGGCGGCCACTGCAACAGTCATTAGATTTGATTGAGGTCAACAGTCTGCCGGTATTGCGCCACCGTTGCGAGCCAGCCGGGCCGCGCGGTGAGGACCTTTTGGAATGCCGTTGCTGCAACAGGCTCCCCGTGAACAAGAAACGTTTGCCGCGGAGGCTTTGCGAAGCCGGAGACCCAGCGCAACAACTCGCTTTGTCCCGCGTGCGCGGAGAACTGCTTCAGATCCACGATCTCCGCGCCCACCAACACATCCTGGCCATAAATTCGCACGGTCTTCGCCCCGTCAAGAAGTGCGCGGCCAAGCGTGCCTTCCGCTTGAAATCCGGCAAGCAGGATCGCGTTCTTGGGATCCGGCAGCCTTTGCAACAGGTGATGAAGCACGCGGCCACCTGTAGCCATTCCGCTCGCCGAGATAATGATGCAAGGCGTGTGTACGTCGTTGATCTTTTTTGACTCATCCGGTGTCCGCGTCATGTGCACGGTTCGCATGTTGAGCGGATCGCCTGCAGCTTCCTCCTTGTTGAACTGGAGGTCGTGGTCCTCATGGTGATTCAAGTAGAGCGACGTGACGTTGATCGCCATCGGACTGTCCACATATACAGGCAGCTGCGGGATCCGGCCCGCGTCTTCAAGTTGTCGCAGGACGTACATGAGTTGTTGCGTGCGTCCCACCGCGAATGCGGGGAGCACCATTACGCCGCCGCGCTTCGAAACCCGATTCACGACCCCCACAAGTTCTTCATACGTGGGATCGCTCGGATGGTCGCGATCGCCGTAAGTCGTTTCGCAAAGCAAGATGTCCGCGGGCGGGGGAGGTTCCGGATCATTCAGGATTGGCTGGTCGTACCTGCCGATGTCGCCGGAAAACAGTACGACCGTCTTGCGTCCGCCCTCCGTGATTGTGAGCTCCAGACTTGCCGAGCCGAGGATGTGTCCCGCGTCATGTTGGCGCACGGACAATTCCGGACTGATTGCAAAAACGCCGGTGCGGGGGATTTCCTTGAAGCGGGTCAGCACCTGACGAGCGTCTTCTTCTGTGTAGAGCGGGAGCGCGGGCTTGTGTCTGCTGTACCCCTTGAATTCTGCGTGTTCGGCATCTTCTTCCTGAATGTGGCCGGAGTCCGGAAGGAGAATTCCGCACAACTCGCGAGTGGCCGCGTTGGAATAAATCGGTCCCTTAAACCCCTGTTGCACCAGGCGCGGCAGCCACCCGGTGTGGTCAAGGTGCGCGTGCGTAAGGGCGACCCAGTCAATCGCTGCGGCGCTTTCAGGAAGCGCCGCCCAGTTTCTCTCACGGAGTTCCCGCGTCCCTTGGAAGAGACCGCAATCCACCAGTAGCCGCTTCCCGTTCGCTTCTACGAGATACTTCGACCCTGTGACGCATCCTGCCGCACCGAGAAATGTCAGTTTAGCCATAAGCGTTGCATTGTATTGCATCTCGGGGCGTGCGTGCAGGCCTTTCCGGCGTCAAATGCGTTCAATCGGCGCAAGGTGGGATATTGATTATTCAATGGAAACAAAACTCTACTGCTTTTCCGGAGGCGCGCGCCGGATTTGAATGTCCGAGCCGAATTTCTTGTAATTGCTGTACCGGTTGATCACGTCGCCTTTGAACTTGAAGAACAAAAACGCCCGCGCGGAGATGTGGATCTCGGCGTAAGATGGCAGCCATACCTCGTCTCTAACGAACTCCTGCTCAAAAGCAAAGTACATGCCTTTTTGTAACGAAACGACCAGACCCCCGCCGATCTTGAAATTGTCATTTGTTCGCGCTTCCAGTCGAACAACCTCTTTCGCATTTTCGTCAATCCAAATGACGCCGGAGAGAGTCTCAATCAATCTCTCACTGAGGTTGCGCGGTTTATAGCCGGGCCTGGGTTGGAAGTCGAAAACAATCATCTCCGTTCCATGGAACCGTTCGCGCCGCGGATTCACGAATTGCGAGGCGCGCAAGAAGTCCCTGATCCCCACATCACCGTCATCTCCGTCCTTCTTCGGAGTGTCGGCGGCAGCCGCTTCCTTTTTCTTTTTTTCCTGGTACTTCTTGAAGATCTTATCGACGCGCTCATCTTCCTTCTTTTTCTCCTGATCGGTCAGTGGCTTGCCATCCTTGGCGATGAGCCGATTTACTTCCTCGCTGCCCAGGAAGAATACTTCGTACGTTTTTGCTTCTTTTTCCTGAGTCTTGCCCTTGTCGTCTGTGGCCAGCTCCGTTTCATCCAGGGTGTACGTGTAATTCTTGCGGACAAGGTCAAGCTGCTTCTGATTCTTTTCCACTTCGCGCAGCAATTCTGCGGGGTCCGGCAGTGGTGCGGTGGCTTTTTCAGGGAAAGCAAAAGCACGGTCGTCCAACGGGGCGTTGTGCCGAACTTCCCGCATTGTTACTTCAAGCGTCCGCCCCCCTGTATGAATCACCAGATGAAATGCCTCAAGAACTCCATCCACAGGACGGTAGTCGGAGAAGAGTGTTTCTCCTTCGGCCCCTTCACCTTCTTCTATCGCTTTCACGAGTATCCCGCTCTTCGCATCAAAGAAAAACTTTCGGTGGATTCCCGTCCTGGTCATCATTTCCACGGCGTTCGTGGTTTTTCCCTCAATCGTTTCCTGACCTGCCACTACCGCCTGAGCACCCACCTTTGAATAGGTCTGGAAATGGTCGTTCCTGAAGAACGCAGTCGCTCGCAACTGTGCGCTTTTCAAACCCGTCAGCGTGGAAGGTACCCCTCCCGCGATCTGCTCCCAGCCTGAGCTGCCGTTAAATCCTTCGCTCCGCCCCAACCCTTCGCCTGTCACCTCCAGGTAAAAACTGTCCGGCGCGCGCGTCTCCAGCGTAAACGATCCTGCTTGTCCGGACGCCGTATCGCGGATGTCCCCGGTTGCGCGCAGGTTCTTAATTTCCTTGAGTTTCTTCCCGCCACCAATGGCTTTGACGTAATTCTTCAGAATCTTGTCAGCGGATTGCGCTCGCGCGCTCCCCGCAAGGGCGAGCGCCAGCGCAATGACCACAGCAGCGAGAACTTTGAAATGTACTTTTCGTCGAAAACTCATATCCGTCTATACGCACCGGAAAGATGAAATATAACTGCCAAAAGGTTGTCTTCTGTCTATTGCGTTGCGCTTCATGCAATTCAAAATACGACGGCCATTTGGAGAAATAAGGGAAGTCAGCAAGATACAACGGAAAGATTCGAAATGGTGGAGCCGATGGGATTCGAACCCACGGCCTCCTCGATGCCATCGAGGCGCGCTCCCAACTGCGCCACGGCCCCACCGTGCAGGAAATACCAACTGATTGAAATTCTACTGTAGCCCGTAAGAGGGGTCAATCACGTACGGGAAAGCCTTAATCGCTACCACCTTCGTCTTGGGTGGTCGTCTTTCGGTCAGGTACTGGTGATTCCACGAGCCCGGCCTTCTCGAGTGAGCGGAAATATCCTGGACGGGTATGGCGATAGTGATCGGCGGAAGTTTTTCCCGTTAGCCAGGCATTGTCCATTGGGTACACGACGGGATCAAAAATGACGATATAAAAGTGCCACAGCAAAATTGAAAACGTCGCAAGCAACGCTTCGTAGTAATGAACGGCTGTGGCGGCATCGGCGACCCATTTGGGGAAATGCCTCAGCGTGAAATTGTTGAACCAAAGCAGGAAGCCTGAGATCGCCATCACGATCGTGCCCCAGATAAACGCCAGGTATTCCAGTTTTTCCGCGTAATTGAATTTTCCAAATTGCGGGTTCTTCTTTGTAAGGCCCAGGTTAAATGAGAAGACGTGGAGCATGTCCGTGAGGTCTCTCCATTTAGGCATCATGGCTTTAACGAACGCGCGGTCGCGGCGGTTCACGGTGAGGTGGATCGCATGGTACACGGTCGAAGCGAGAAGCAATACTGCGGCGATACGGTGCAAGTCGCCGCGCAAATCAGAGTGTCCGCCCCACCACGAGAAGGGCCGCGACCACCAGGAATCCGGAAACTTCAGCGCGAAGCCAGTGAATACAAGTGTCGGAAAGCTCAGCATTACCCCCCAGTGGGCTATGCGGAAATAGAGGTTCATCCTCTGCATCTGTTGGCCCGATTCGATTCGTGGACGGCGCCGGATAAGTTTGGAAAGAAGATCGATCAGGTTGTGCAGGACCATGAAACCCAGCGTCAATGGAATCAGAATCCAGTAGATGCGCCGAATCCACTTGACGACCGGATGCGCAGTCCCGTTTGACGCCTGAACGTGAACCGGGCCAATCGCGAAGCTCTCACCGGCTCCCGCATGGCATGCCCCACAAGTATTGCGAAGATTGGCAGGATTGACGGTCGAACGTGGATCGCTCGATGGAAAAATATTATGCACTCCGTGGCACGATGCGCAATTTGCCACAGTCTGAGAGCCTTCCCGGAGAGCGAGGCCATGATAACTGTCAGCGTAACTGGGTACGCGGTCCGAGGGCAGATTGTAGCGGACGGCGAGCCGCTCATCCCCGTGACAGCGGCCGCATGTGGCCGACGATACGCGTGAAGCATTTACAGTCGATGCGGCTTCTTTGGGGCCGAGAATGAGGTGTTCGCCATGACAATCGGTGCAGACAGGCGCGCCCGCGGCCCCCGCCCTCATTGCCTGGCCGTGAATGCTTTCCAGGTATGTCTTCGTAATCTCGGCATGGCAAACGCCGCACGTGGCCGCGACGTTCCAGTGGTTTATCTTTGATTGTGGATCCCGCGCGGGGACGATTTCGTGACTTCCGTGACAATCCGAGCAGGTTGCCGCCGCGTTGTTCCCGCGCGCCACCGCGCGGCCGTGAACGCTCAGCCTGTAAAGTTCTACCGGATGCGCGAATGGAATCTGATGCCGCGAGAGGAATTCCGCATTGCTGTGGCAGGCGGCACAAGTGTCAGGAAGGTTTTTCTTAGCCACTGGTGAAGCTGGATCGCTGGACACTTGAATTTTGTGGACAGGTCCGTGGCAGGAGACGCACTTTGGTGCGTCCGGATCACCCGATGCCGCCGCGTGGCCATGAATGCTGGAAGCGAATGCCTTCACTTCCTGCGAATGGCATTCCGAGCATTTTGCCGGTGCAAGCCCCGCGGCCAATTTCACATCGTGTGGATCTCCGTGGCAGGTTTGGCAAGCGCCAGGCCCCAATACTGCGCCGTGGATACTGTCGGGGAGGGACGAAGCTTCGTCGGGGTGGCATGTCGCGCACTGAACCTTTTGAATCTTGGCGGGGTGTGGGAAGTCCCTAATAGATGTATGGCAATCCCGGCAGCCAAGGATTCCGTGGACTCCGGCTGCGTGCTTGGCCGGGTCAATCGTCACGCTTTTGCCGCTGGGAGATTTCATGTCCGGCTGGCCGTGGCAAGCAAGGCAGGTCTCATCACCCTTGGGTAGCGCTGGTGGTTTGGTTTGCGCCCAAACTGATGGAGAGGACGCGATTCTAAGGAGCCCAATTAGTAGGAGGAGTGCCCAACGCCAGTAGGTAATGTTGCGGTTGGGCGCCATGTCAAACAAGTAGAGGCCTCGCCGAAGTCTATTTCATACCCAAGTCTGTAAGGATCTTGGGCTTTTCCTCACCGATTGCAAGGAGCTGATGGCAGGCAAAGCAGTCGTTCGTTATGGTCCGGCCATCGGAGCTGGTGTGACTCCCGTCATGGCATCGAAAACATCCGGGGAAGTCATTATGACCGAGATTATTCGGGTGCACGCCCCAGGTGAGTTTCATCGCCGGGAAGACATTGCGCAGGTAGATGGCCGCAACTTGCTCGGCGGATTGCTGAACGAGCGTCCTGTGCGTTTCATAGATGGCGGGATAGCTCACCCGGTAGAAATCGCTTATTCCGGAGACGATGCGAAGCCGCGCCGTGTCGCGGTCCGGGTAGTCTACCTTCAGTAGTTCCACAGCTTTCTTCTTGATATAGGGAAGATCGGGGCTAATTTGCCCGAGAGACATTTGTTTATCCACCGCCGTCTCAGGCAGATCGAAGGCGTGCGTGGGCCTGTTATGGCAGTCAATGCAATCCATTTCACGGTGCTCGCCCTGATCCAATTGTTGTTGCGATGCCTTTGCATCTGTGGACACAAAGTGAATCGTCCTGCCGTCATCGCCCGTGTAATCCACCACCGGGATCACCTGGCGCTGTGCATCAATCGAAATGTAGTGAATGCGGGAATGTTCCGATAGATGCCGGCCGTGTATACCTACAGAGCCATCCCAGGTGTTGCCGCCAATCTTGAGCAGGAGCACGTCGGTCTGCGGAGTATTCTTCTCGTCGTCCTTATAGCTTGTGTGAACCAGGAACTTGTCACCGGTGAATCTCTGCGGCCAGTGACAATGTTCGCAGGTCTCCCGGGCAGGCCGGAGGTACTTGACCGGTGCAGGGATCGGCGTGGAATAGGTGTGAAATGTTACGGCAAAAACCTGGCGCACGCCGGAGAGTTTGGATCGCACGAACCACGAGGCGCCGGGGCCGATGTGGCATTCCACGCAGCCGACTCGCGAATGAGGAGAGTTCTGATATGCCGTGTATTCAGGCTCCATTACCGTGTGGCAGGTTGTGCCGCAGAACTGGGTGGAGTCCATATAGGCGACTCCATGGTAGGACGCCGTGCCCAGGATGAGAACGTTGACGACAGTTGCGAAGAAAACGAGCCAAAACACTCGTCGAGCCCTGGGCAAGCTCAGGTCAATCTTTGGAAACGCATCCGGCAATTCTCCCTTCCGGTGGAGTCTGCGCCGGCGAATCCAGATGCCCACTGGAATGAAGAGAAGGCCCAATACAAATACACCCGGGAGAAGCAGGAAAATTAGGACGCCTATATAGGGATGGGGTGGGCCAGGAAGCAAAACATCATAAACCCAGAACGCCACCATCGTAAGCGCGGCCGTCGTGGTGAGGACCGCCCCGATCAGAGTCAGGGTATTTTGTCCAAAGAAATAGACAACGCGAAAAAAACCGCGAATGCGCTCGGATAGGTTCATTCAATGACGCTTTTACATCTTCTCGGGTGCGTCCTGCAATCAGGCCGGCGCGCGGACACAACCTGGCGTGAACTCAGACCGGCGCCGCCATTGCAATAAATAAGCGGAAGCTGCCCTCTTCAATCTGAAGGCCTTCCCACACTATTTCTTCAAAGTCCGAATAAAGGCCACCAACGCCTTGATCTCTTCGGGTTTCAGGTCCTTTTCGTAACCCTTCATTTTATTCTTGCCTTTGGCGATGGCGGTCGTGAGATCAGCGTCAGACATCTTTTGAACGTCTTCACTCCGAAAATCATGGGCGCCCATCACCTTGCCGGCTTGCGTAGGGGACCCATCCATCGCATGGCATGTTGCACACTTTGCCTTGTACGTGGCGGCGGTATCCGCATGGGCCGCCGGAAGCGCGAAGACATAGAGTGCGACGGCCAGTCCAATGATCGCGCCGCTTGCGATTAGGTTTCGCAGATTCTTCATATTGTTCATCTCCGTGATCAGTTTTATCATCAATTCGCGGAGCGCTGTCTGGTTCTTGCGGCAGTCGCTAGCGCGTCTTGGTGTATCTCATTTCTTTGCGAAAGTACGAATGTACTTCACCAAGTCCAAAATCTCATTCGGTTTCAGCGTCTTATCATACGAGGGCATATTGCCTTTGCCCTTTGTAATTACTGCGGCGAGAACCTCGTCGGATTCCTTTTGCACCTCCGCCGAATGAAAATCCCGGGCTTTCAACTGTTTTCCCGGTGGAGTATTTGCGCGCCCATCCGCTCCGTGGCATGGAGTGCAGTTCTTCTTGTAGTTTTTCTCCCCGGCGCTTTGAGCGCGGGCAGTGCAAACAAAAACGCCACTTGTGATAATTCCTGCTGTGAGGATTGCAATTCGGATCCGGCTATTCCGCGTGGTCATTGTTTCATGGGGCGCTGAGTCTGATTTCCCTCGATCAATTGACTGCGCGATCGGTCTTACTCCGATCACATGGAGTATCGCATGGAAAGCGTGACCACGTTACCTCGAAAATCCCGCGCCAATGTCGGCCCGGGATCCGATTTTTCGTTGTAGCCGTAGTAATTCCAGTTGCCTTTGAACATCCAGGAATTTGAAAACTTAATATCCACGGCGCCGATCGGCAGATGGTAGTTGTAACTCAATGGTCCGGTCGGGGAGAGTGGATTCAGAATGAGCGTGTTTCCAACCGTGCTGGTCAGCGTGTAACCGACATAGGCCGTTACCCGCGAAACAGGCCGGAAGAATACGGAACCCGAAGCAAAGTGCCCTTTGTTCGCGTACGTGGAAATCCCCTGCACAAATGGCGCACCACAGGAAAGTGAACCGACCGGCGAAGGTGTGGCGACAAAACAAATGTTCGTTGCGGAAAAAATGTCGCTGTAGTCGTATGACAGGTCCAAACCCCAGCGGTCCTCTGGTCGGGCTATCGTGGCGGTGAAGGAATAGCTCCGGTCGTGCTGTAAGTTTTGCGAAACTATGTTTCGGTTCTCAAAGATGGTGACTGCGGAACCGAGGTTTAGCCATTCCTTTGGCTTGTATATGACCCGCAGCCGGTAGTTTTGCATGTGGCGCGGGCTAACGCGGGTGAATGAGTTGTCAGCATAAAAGATTTCCGTGTCGAACCGAATGCGCAGACTATCCACCGGCCGGGCCGAAAAACCCGCGATCAAGGAATTGGCATTGATGGGAACAGCCACCTTAGAAGCGGTAGCAACAGTGGCCGTGCATGTCCCGTCCGGGTTCAATACTACGCCGACACACGCGCCGCGGTTCGCAAGTGCCGCCGTTGGTCCAGGGAAGAATGTCTGCAATTGCGAGTCGTTGACGATATCCAGAATACTGCGATGTTCGTAGCGGTACCCCGCATAGGCGCTGAAGCGGGGGTGGAATTGATAACTGAACTCGAGTGAATTTACTTTGCTGTCTTGCCGAAGGAGGCTTGCAAGGCTGTCGACAATCACGTCCGCATTGGAACTGGAATTGTGCTGGGGGCACGTCGCCGCCGTGAATGGGGGAGGACACGTTGCCGGTGTGAATGGATTCGCTGTCGAAAGTAGCGTCGCCCCGAACAGCGAGTTCGTTGTGTAGTTCCACATTCCGGGGAATCGGAAACTGCTGTACCGGAAAGTGTCTATGATGCTTAGCTTGTCCGTTACAAACCACGTGATTGCAGCGTCTCCCGTCAGCGACCGGCGGTTTGTGATTGAGTTCCCGGCCAGAGTGTAATCCCGCTGCCGGGAGCGCGTGATCAGTCCGCCGAAGCTTTCGAGAAAAGCAGGCAAGTTGGATCTGCCATCTGAATAATTCAATCTTGCCGAAATATCGAACTGGCGGAAATGCCTGCTCTGCAAGCTGAGTTGCTCGGTCGGATAGTTGTTTCGAATTCTGTTCGCGACGTTGTAATTGAAATAGCCGCTGCAAGCAGGGTTCACAAACCCGCTGCCCAGAATTATTGGGGGTGCGCACGGAATGTTCGCGGCGGAGTTAAAAGGCAGGCCGAGATCCACGGGAATCGGTCCGGCCAGATTGAAAGGCAGTCCGTTCAATTGTTCCGTGCTGTCGCCCTTATAAAAAGTGTAGAACTGGTTGTAAGCGATGCTTGTCTTTGGATCGAAATGAAAGGAAACCCCAGCCTGATACCGGTCGGTCGTATTGTGCGTCGGCGCCAGCAACAGGGCTTCTGTCCCTTGATGAACGGAGGAGTATTCATTGCCCTGATTCAACACACGGGAATAGCCGAAATTGAATCTCACACGGGATTGCGGGAAGAGACGAAGGTTGATATCGCTCATCCTGCGAACCATCAAAAACTCGTGCGGGGAATTGAGTACCGGAATATTCGGGACCGATGTGGAGGGATTGAGCGGGTTTGCGAATAGATCGTAATCGAATATGTTCTGGTCTCGCCGAAAACTCGCGTCGAAGTCGTAAATTTTGTTCTTTGCAATTCGCAGGCGGCTCACGTCATTCGGATCGCCGCCGTACCCGAAATTGGCGAAGCTCAGGTCGTCAAACAGAACTCCCGTGTGATTCCGGGCGTGCATATTCAATGTGTATTCAAGGAGCCGGGGGCCGGTGCCTAGGTTCACAAAGGTGTCCCACATCGCGGTACTGCCGGAGAAATTACTGATGCGCCCCCCGAGTTCGACAGTCTGTTTGATATCGTATCTGCCCGCTCCAACTCCGCGGTTCTCCTCCGTGCTCTTTGACAGAGAAAACAAGCTCGATTTCCGCGAAGAATCAACCGCCACTCCTGTGGGAGGCTGCTGATCCTGGGTTGATGCGTTCGCGGGCGGGGTTGCTTGGGAGCCCGACTGTGACGTCCCCTGTTGTCCATTAGTCGCTTGTGCGGGAAGGGGGGGCGCCCAGAGCAGCGCCGCCAGGAATACGATTCCCGTGAGCGAATAATTCAGTGCGTGGTTTGCGCTCTTCAAATTTCCCATTCTCGTCACCTCGCGCCCTATGGCCTGAAGAAGCGATTGCTCGAGTTCGAACCATGTACTGCTGTGTGGCAAAGTGTGCATGCCTGATATTTAGTGGCCTCGTTATGGAACGAAGGAGCCGCGGGTGCCGCAGAGTCCACCGTGAACGTGTGGCATTCCAGGCAGAGAAGGTTTACCTGGCTGCGCTTCAGCAAACGCGGATTTGATGACCCATGTGGGGTGTGGCACGCTACGCACCCTTCCGTCTTAACCGGCGCATGCTCGAAGGAAAAGGGACCTTGCTTGTCGGTGTGACAATTGAAGCAAACAATGTCCTGCGCCGCGGTGGACCGGAGCTGCCGCGTCAGAAACCCCCCGTGTGGATTGTGGCAGTCGGTGCATTTCACCAAGCCCTCGTTCACCTTATGGTGGAATGGCTTTGAGAACGATGGTTTCACCTCGCCATGGCATGTATAACAAAGTGCCGGTTGGGGGAGTCGCATCAAGTGCTCTTGCACTTGCGCGTGGTGCGGAGAATGGCAATCCACGCAGGCCACGTTGTTTTTCAAGTGCTGCGAACGCTGAAAGTTGCTGTGTTCCTCGCCGAATTCATGGCACGTCAGGCACCGCTTGCTGCTCTCCACCGCGGACACATTCTTGAACACAAAAATCTTCGTTTTGTCGCCTGACTCCGCGTGCGCCTTGCCCGGCCCATGGCATGCCTCGCACCCTTGCTTCGAAGGCCCGCCATGAGTGTCATAGGTTGTCCGCCAATGCGGCGTCTTCTCAAAATTGTTGTAAAGATCCTCGTGGCAGACCTTGCATGCCTCTGCGCCTACATATCCCGAATCTTGTGCCGGGGGTGTAGCTGGGGGCGCAGATTGACTGCCGGACGAAGCCTTCGGATCCTGGTTCGGCTGCGTGGAGGAAACGCCGCGGCTCTTGCTCTGTGCTTGTAATCCGAGGGAGAAAAGGAGGACTGCTGCAAACGGAAGGAGAAACCCAACCAACCTGATCCTATGATGCTTGCCCATTCCTTCCTCGATTCTCCGGCTCGTTCCCGGTTCGTGGAGCTTTCGCCTGCAACATACTCACACAACGTTGTACTTCGTTCCGTGACTGGAATCACGATGCGTTGTGATTGAAGTCGCATACTTCTTGTTGGAAGGGGGGTTAGACTTCGAAGACTTTTTCGAGACCTGCCTTATCGGTGATTACGAGCGCCGATCCATGAATCTCAATTAATTTCTTGCGCTTGAAATTCGCGAAAAGCCGGCTCACTGTCTCGCGAGACAGGCCAATCATCTCCGCGATTTCCTCATGTGTCAAGGTCAATGTTGCACGAAGAGTATTCTTGTCGGTGCCTTCTGCCAATGTCAGATCCAGCAGGAACCGCGCGAGCTTTTCTGTCGCCGACCCGGATAGGCCCAGGTAGCGGACCTCCTGGTAAGTCGCATGGTAGATATCACTTAGGATTTCGGCCACCCGCACCGCCGCCTCACCATGCTCCCGCAGAAACTGCAGGAAGGGTTCTCGAGGAATGAAATTTGCCTGGATGGGTTCCAGGGCTTCCGCGGTTACCTCATATGGTTTTCCAGAAATGCTGCCAGGCAGGCCAACCACTTCCCCGGATTCGGCGATTCGGAGAATCACAGACTTGCCATCAGCCGAGCTTGCGGAAAGCTTTACACGTCCGTTGCAAATCACAAAAATTCCGCGCGAGTCCTGCCCTTCCACAAAAAGCAAAGCGCCCTTCGGATAGGTCGCGGACGACGAAATTGCGTCCAACCCTTCCATTGCGTGCTGGGAAAGATCGCAGAACAATTCGTCCTTTTTGAGGGGACAAGTCAGACAACTTTCAATTACCTGAAGTCCGTATGGCGTCTTCATGGATCGTTGCATGCGGATTATATGCCACTTCTTGCTTGGTGCGATAGCCCCGGCGACCATCATGGTGATTACCCCCTTTTCGGATCTCAGTATTTGTTTGTCACCGCCAGTGTGATTTCAGTCGGGTGATTTGTGTCGTGACGCGCGTCACACATTCGTGTGATTTCCGTCACACGTGCCGGGCGACATCTCCCCCTTGCGAGGGGGCTCACCTTTGGTTGTACAGCGGATGAAGGGGCGCAATCGTGGAACGCAGCGGGGATTTTCCCGAATGTTTTTTCCGGGGCGGTGCGATTCGAAATGAAGAGTAATTACAACCTGGGCCATTCGCCTGCGCAAAAGTCGCGCCTTTCGGAATGCCTAAGGGGCTGATCCAGTTTTTACCGTTAGTCTTTGTCAATGTATTCGGTGGGGACATCGTCTTCGGGAACTTCTCTCGTGCGAACCTCACTCTGGTCGGGATCGAGCGCGTCTTCAACGCCGCTCACTACCTCAGCCTCGAAGGATTGGCCCTCCTCGAGCAATTCTTCAACGCTCTCCGAGTCCACGTCCTCAGATCTGGATAATCCCTGTGTGTCTCCCGACTGCCCCCCGGAACCTCCGCCGAGGCCGCGTCGTAAAGGCGACACTGGCAGGTCGAATGGCGTCTCAGCACGCGTCAACCTGCGTTTCCGGGTGCTCTTCTTCCGGCGGAGCGTTTTCTTTTTGCGGCTCGCCTTGGTATGGAATGCCATTTTGCCGCGCGTCGCGGCCTTTTTCTTGCCGGTTGATTTCTTCTTGCGCTTCATCTTTCTTGTAGCCATATGCGGAAGTCTATCACTCCTTCAGAGTTATGGGCGCCCCTCGTTCGTCCCCACCTGCGAGGCCACTCTTGCGTTTCCAGCTGTCATCCTCAGCCTTCGATTCCGAGATGCTGTTCGACCACGCCAAATTGCACGAGGTTGGGCGGCTCAACAACCATGATGCGCTTCACCAGATGTCCTCCGTTTTGCGCGCACTGAGCGGCCGCTCCGATGCAGATTTTGTCACCTTCGGTCCGCACCGGGTATGAATGCGAGACTCGCAAAGGGTAAGGGTCACGCTTTGTGGTCTGGCGAAGATGATTTCGACTGTTCGCTGACCACAATCTTGAATTGGAGAGGCAATGGCCCCTAAGAGGTGGGAACTTGCTGCGCGCGGCAATCATCTCAGAGCTGCCCGAGACAGGTGTCATTCCAGTGCGCGCTTTACATTCGCGTCATCAAATCTCCTTCCGAATGGTTCGTTTCAAAGATCGGTCTGTTTTCAGGTCTGAGGGCTCCTTGTGACGCACATCACAAGCTCAGGTGACTCCTCTCACTGTCGCGATCCCACCCTTGAATTGATACTGGTCACGCACCAAGGAGGGGTTATGGCCACCGACGACAGGAACCTTTTGGATGTTCTCAAATTTGAATTGGAATTCCTGGAAAAGGGCGGCTACGGGAGTTCTCCCCGCGAGCCGTGGAGGTGTCCACTCATCTTTGAAGATTCACCAAGCTGCATGAACTTCGACTCCAAAGAAAACCCTGCCCCTTGCGAAGAATGCGTGCTTATGGGCCTAGTGCCGGCTGAAGATCGTGAAAAAAAGATTCCGTGCCGCCACATACGACTAAGCCCCAACGGTGAAACACTCGAGTCCCTTTACCAATGGGCTTCGCAACGCGAAATCGAAGATGTGATGCGCGACTGGTTGCGGACCACAATCGGCAAATTGGAGGGCGCTCCGGTCCAATCTGTCACGCCCTCACATCATGGGGATGTGTCGGAGCCGACGTACGGGGGAGGAGTCCCGCAAAAGGGAACGGCCATGTTCGAGCACCAGTATCCGAAGTGCGCTAACCCTTCTTGTCCCGCGGCGTTTCATTGGCTGGCTGGAGGAAAATTCTTCCGTTTCCAAATGCCGGTCCAGCCGGGCGCCGAAAACGCAAAGACTGAAGCAACGGAACACTCGCATCACGTGAAGCATTATTGGCTTTGCGACCGTTGCGCCAGTATCTATTCCTTGAGTTACGAAGAGCTTCAGGGCGTTGTCGTTCGGCCGCTCTGGGCTGAGTTGCCTCCATCGGAAGTTCTCAAAAAAATGTCTGCCGCTTGAATCCTTCAAAGGCCCGCCAGCCAGTTCCTCGCTCCGAACGACGACTGGCGGGCCTCTCCTCCCCTTATTACAGATACCTTTGACGATAATTCTTTCGCCAAACGTCCTCTTGATTGATCGTTGAGCCTTAAAGCGTCAGGACGGCTGTAACATATGAAATATCCGTCGTTGGCTCGATCGCAAACCCAAAGTGCTTCGCCAGCGCGCGCATAGCCGTGTTTTCTGTGAGAATGTTTGCCACGATCCGTGAATATCGTTCCTGCTTCGCCGTTTCGATGAGGCACCGCACCAATTCCGTGCCCAGCCCGCCGTGCTGGCTTTTATCCGCCACCAGTACGGCCAGTTCCCCCTCTGCGGGGTCGCGCTCCCGGGTGAGTCTTCCGACGGCGAGGATCTCGTGCTCCCCAGCGGGCGCATTCGCTTTTTCCGCAACGAGCGCCATTTCGCGATCGTAATCGATGAAACATTTTCGCAGCAGACGCTCGTGCGCGACGCGCGAACTCAAGTTCTCCATATGGAAATAGCGGAGATAAACAGTTTGCTCCGAAAGCGATTCGTGGAACTTCACCATCAGAGGTTCGTCTTCCGGACGAATTGGCCGGACTCGAACCTCCGTGCCATCTTTCGCTTTCCACAGCCACACATATTTCGAGGGATACGGCCGAATCGCAGGGCGGGGAAGGGAGGTGTCCGGAATGGATGCGTCGTGCAAAACGATTCTGGCGTCGAGCGCAAGTAGCTTATCCGGCGCGGCTAGAAGCGGATTAATGTCAATCTCCTTGATGCGCGCAAGCTCGACGGTCAAATAGCTGAATCGCACAAGTAAACTTTCCAACACTGCGATGTCAACTGGCGGACGGCCGCGCACACCTTTCAAGGCTTTATAGATTCGTGTTTGCTCCATGAGCCGCTGGGCAAGCGTTGTATTCAGCGGGGGTAACCCAAGCGCGCGGTCACCGTAAATCTCAACCAGCTGTCCGCCCGAACCGAAAAGGATCACCGGGCCGAATTGCGAGTCCACGGTGCTGCCGAGAATCAATTCGTAGCCGTTGCGTTCGATCATCGGCTGCACAGTTACGCCCTGGAAGCTCGATGCGCCCACCTTCATCGTCACGCTCGATTTGATTTCCTCAAATGCGCGCCGGATGTCCGATTCGTTTGAAAGATTCAACTTTACGCCGCCCACATCCGTTTTGTGCGTGACCGTCTCGGAATGTAATTTCAAGACAACGGGGAAGCCGAGTTCCGCGGCGTGCGCGACTGCCTCGTCGGGTGTGCCTGCAACCATCGTCGGCACCGTGGGAATTCCATACAGCGCCAGAATCTGCTTGGACTCCGCCTCGGTAAGAAGCGTGCGGCCTTTGGCGAGGATCGAGCCGAGCATCTCCTGCGCCTTGCGTTGCCGCTGCTGCGCCGCGCCGGGATCGTCGGCGACCATCGGGGTTTCGTATAGCGAATGAATATTCAGGCTATAGCGCCACATGTAGTCGAACGCACGCGCCGCCGTGTCAGGGTAATTGAAAGTCGGAATGCCCGCATCGTTCAAAATGGATTCGCCGGGCCCCACCATTTGCCCGCCCATCCAACTCGCGAGCAGCGGTTTGCCGTGACCCTTCGCGAATGGCCGCAGGCGTTCCGCGACAGCGGCAGGATCGGTCATTCCTTGCGGCGCGAGAATCACGAGCAATCCGTCGCTGGCGGGATCGTCGATGGCGATTTCCAGCGCCTTCGCATAGCGCTCCGGTTCCGCATCCCCGAGTATGTCAATTGGATTTGCATGGCTCCAGTGTGGCGGCAGCAGCGCATCCAGCGCGCGCCGCGAATCATCGGACAGCGGCGCAAGCTCTCCGCCATTTCCAATCAATGCATCGGTGGCGAGCACGGCCGGGCCGCCCGCGTTCGTAAGAATGGTCAGCCTCGGTCCTCGAGGACGCGGCTGGCGGCTCAGCACTTCTGCCATGTAGAAGACGTCGGAAATCGTTTGCACGCGCAGGACGCCACACCGGCGCAGCGCGGCGTCGAAAACTTCGTCGCTCCCGGTCATGGCGCCGGTATGTGAGGAAGCCGCCTTTGACGCCTCCTCGGTCCGGCCCGCCTTGATAATAATGATCGGTTTTTTCATGGCCACTTCACGCGCCGCTGAGAGAAATTGGCGCGCGTCGCCAACCGATTCCATATAAATCAAAATGCTTTGCGTATCCGCGTCGTAACCGAAGTAATCGATCAGGTCGCCCCAGCCCACGTCGAGCATGGATCCCGTTGAGACAAATGCGCTGAAGCCCACCCGCTCCCGCAAACTCCAATCGAGGATCGCCGTCAGCAGCGCGCCGCTTTGACTGAGAAATGCCACGTTTCCCGGCCGCGCAATCGTTTGAGCGAACGTGGCGTTCAATCCCAGGAGTGGATTCATGAGGCCGAGACAATTCGGGCCGATCAGGCGTGTATTCCCGCGTTTGAGATGCTCTGCGATTTGTTTTTCCAGCGCCGCGCCCTCCGCGCCAAGCTCGCGAAATCCAGCGGAAATCACGACCGCGGTGCGCACTCCCGCGTCCACGCATTCGCCGATGACGCCCGGCACCGTGGCAGCCGGCGTTACGACGATGGCAAGGTCCACTTGCTCCTTGATTTGTCCAACGGATGGATAGGCAGGGATGCCGAGAATCGAAGAATGGTGCGGATTCACGGGATAGATGTTCCCGCTAAACGATGCGGCAGAAAGATTGGTGACAATCGTGCGGCCTACGCTGCCTTCACGTTCTGTTGCGCCGATCACTGCCACGCTTCGCGGGTGGAAGGCGGCGTCCAAGGGTTGCCCCGGCCGCCACGGGCCGCCGCGCGAGATTGGCTTCCCGATGGTCGGTCGGCTCGTTGGATTCACGCCTACACTATCGACGGAACCAATTTAGGTTGCAAGGATTTTGAGTTTTACCTGACTCGAGATTCACCCGCGGACGGTAAGCACCGGGCACAGCGCGTGCGAGACCACCTGATGCGCGGTTGCGCGCTGCGCGTGCGTGGCGGCGCCTAGGTGGCCCTTCGCGTCACGCACTCCCATCACGATAAGGTCCGCGCCGCGATCCCTCGCCATGTCCAGAATCATGTCTCCCGGATCGCCATATTGAACAGACGCTTCCGGGCGGCACCACAGTTCGGCGTCCGCGGGTACGATCTCAAAGAGGCGGTGCATTGCGTCCGCGATGGTTTCCTCGGCGCGCTTCTCGTCAAGCCGGCTCCGGCCCCCGCGGATCACGTGCAACAAGATCAGTCTTGCCTGATTTTCTTGCGCCATCGAAATCGCATATGGCGCCGCGGCGAGCGACTCCTTCGTGAAATCCGTGGAGAACAGGATGCGATGGAACTTCGCAGCGTTGTGCACCGCGACCGCCGCCCACGGACCAATCGTCAGCACCGGCACGCTTGACCGCCGGAAAATTTCCTCCGCCACGGAGCCGAGCAAAAGCCTGTCCAGGCCGCTGCGGCCGTGCGTGCCCACAACGATCATGTCAATCCCGAGTTGCTTGATCGCCCGCTCAATAGCGGGCCAGACGCCGAGATCGTTCTCCACAATTGTTTCGTGGACAATCCCATCCAATTGAGCTTCGGCGCGCTGCATCCCGGCTTGCGCGGCCTCCTCTTGCGCCTCCATTGTCGCCACGGTCGTCTCGGGCGTGGTGTAAACCAGCGGACTCGGAGTCATCACGTGCATCGCATAGACCTTCGCCCCATATTCGCGCGCCACCGCCGCGGCAAATGGAAGCGCAGCCTCGGATGGCTCGGAGAAGTCCGTCAGGTACAGCACCTTGCTCAGTTTGATTCGCGTGACGGCGGTCGTCGTCTTGGCAGCGGCGGTTTTCATGGTGTACCTCTTCCCCCCAGCATCGCGCAAGGCCCAACCGCACGCTGTGATTCTCGTCACGTGGGCAGGTGAGGTTAATCACTCATTAGACCGGGCGTGTACCCGCCCTTCACAAGTTGGGCGATTTAGCTTTTGACCTGGGTGCCGCCGCCTTTAGTAACCTGCCTGCCGCCTGCCCTGCACCGGGGCCGGCCACGCGCCCTGTAGCCCAATTGAACAAAATGAACTATAAGTTTGATGACATCATCCGTATTCACACATCTGAATGGATGATGCCCCTTTGTTACCCACACTTCCTTCGTACTAGGCGCGAATTCGGCAATCGCCGCAACAAATGACAGTCGTCAAAGTCAATCCGATGAAATTGCCCGGACCCTGGGTTGAAGGCTTTGTGTTGGATTTTCACAGTATCAGCAGTGTCCCCACTGGAGATCGCTACCACCCGTATGATACGAAGTACACGGAACTCGGAGGTCGGCTCTACAGCTTCAAGTATCGTGGTGCTAAAACCCTCATCGGCGATTTATGCGATACAGCTGAACAGTTCGTCCGGGAATGGAATCCCCAGATCGACTGTATTGTCCCCGCACCACCTTCGTCTGATCGAACGTCACAACCAGTTGTGGAACTTGCGCGGGAACTTGCAAAGCGCCTCGGAATTCCGGTGTCCGAAGACGCAGTAATCAAAGTGAAGAAGACCGATTCGATGAAGAACATCGCCGGTAGTCTGGAGCGAGAAAAAGTGTTGAAAGAAGCGGTACAATTAAGAATGGGCGACGTGAAAGGCAGATCAGTCCGGATATTCGACGACCTATTCGATACGGGTTCAACTCTTCGACGGACTGCCGACGTGCTATTACAGAATGGCGGGGCTGGATCCGTTTATGCGCTCGCTCTGACGCGGACGAGATGACAACAATGGACAAGAATACAAAAGTGTTCATCGCCGGATCCCGGCTTCTTTCACAACTGAATACCACGGTAAAAAACCGACTCAACAACATCCTCCGTAAGGGATTCACGATTTTTGTGGGGGATGCAAACGGCGTGGATAAAGCAGTGCAGCAATACCTCAAATCAAAACAATACGACAAAGTAACGGTCTTTTGTATGGCCGACCGTTGTCGAAATAATATTGGGGATTGGCCTACTCGATCGATCTCCGCCACGGATACCCAAAGGCATGACTTTGCGTACTACTCGACCAAGGACCAAGCGATGGTCCAAGAATCTGACTACGGCCTGATGCTGTGGGATGGAAGAAGTCGTGGGACACTCAGGAGTATCGTGGATCTTGTCCGACAGGGAAAGCCGGTCGTTGTGTATATCGCTCCTGAAAAGACTTTTTATTCAATACGTCGTCACGATCACCTCACAAAAATGCTGAACCATATTGACTCCGCAGCACTTGAAGGAATTGACCACGAATTAAGGGTTTTCGCCATGGGTGGTAAAACGAATGGCAAAGCCCAAACCATGAAGTTGTTTTAATTCGCGGGCCAGCGTTGGGGAATTCAATCCCGGGATTTTGTAACTGAGAGACTCCGGACGGGTGGCCCACTGGTTGTTCCGCTCTTTTCTTGAAGTAACCTCACAATCGAAGAATACCACTATCGCAACTCACCGGAGCGTTAGAGTGCGCGGTTGTGGGTGGCCCACACGTCGTGGTTACGTGTGGGTTTTCTGCCTTTAGATTCGGTGACCGTGAGAGTCAAAGACCCCAGACGCGAAGCCGGCGTCATGGGGCACCCAACACCCTTACCCCCACACCTTCTCAGCGCTTCACCGCTGGGCCACCCGTCCAGGTCGACAAAGTCATCAGCAGCACGACCTTCACCACGAAATACTTCTACAATCTCGCGAGCGAGTTAACGAAGATCACTTATCCATCCAATCGCGATGTGTTGCAGAATTTCGACGCCATTGGCCGCCTCTGCGCCGTCGGCGCTACGAGCAGCACGTGCACGTCGGGAACAAGATACGCTTATGGTTTTGCGTTCAACACCGCGCAGGAAGTAACTGGCTTTACTTACGGTAACGGCATCACCGCGAACCTGAGCTATTCGGCTGACCGCTTGCAACTTCAATGCTTGCAGTACGCCACCGTCAGCGTCAGCGATCCATGCACGAAAGATTCCACAGCCATCTTCATGCTCACCTACGGATACGGCTCTTCCGGAAGCAACAACGGACAGATTACCGGCATCACGGATGGTATGGACAGCGGCCGGACGGCAAGCTACAGCTACGATGCTTTGGGCAGGCTTTCCGCTGCCTCTACCAGTGGTTCGTCGGCCTACCCGGCTTGGGGACTGTCATGGAGCTACGACCGCTACGGCAACCGCACCGCGCAAACCATCACCGCCGGCAGCGCCTTCCTAGATACAGAAACTTATGGGACTACCGCTCCCAATAACGGGGCCTACACCAACCGAACGGACGGCCACAGCTACGACGCCAGCGGAAACATGACTAGCGACGGCTGGAACACGCTGACCTACGACGCGGCGAGTCACCTAATCAGTGCGGTCGGTGGCTCCTCATCCGGCGCCTACTCTTACGATGGAAACGGGTTGCGCGTAAAGAAGTCCGTCCCGAGCACTTCACCAACAATAACAACTGTCTACATCTTTTCAGGGACCAAGGTGATCGCCGAATACGAAAACGGAGCCGCCGTGGGATCGCCCACTCGGGAGTATATTTACTCCGGCGGCACAATGATTGCCAAGATCGCGGGAAGCACCACAACCTACTTTCAAAATGACCATCTCTCGAATCGTGTCGTCACGGATTCGAGTGGTAACGTCGTCGAGCAGCTCGGCCACTACCCATTCGGCGAAAACTGGTACGACACCGGCAACGAAAAGCACAAGTTCACGACTTATGAACGGGACTCGGAATCCGGCAACGATTTCGCCATGGCGCGTCATAACGTCTCCCGCTTGGGTCGCTTCTCCTCGCCCGATCCGCTTAGCGGTTCGATATACAATCCCCAATCCTTGGACCGTTACACCTATGCATGGAATGATCCAATTAACATAGTTGATCCATCGGGAATGGAAGGCATGTTCTTTCTCTCCGCCCCCGACGAGGGGATCGGACAGACAGATTCAGGCTTCGATGCGTGGAAGTGGCCAGACTACGACTATGGCGGCGGGGGCGCGAGCGGTAAAGCGGACGTCACCAAGCCCTTTGGCAAGACCTTCGATTGCAATACGGACGCTGCCGGAGTTATAAGCGCAATTGATGCAAACTTCTCACAATTCGGTAACTACCATGGAAAGTTCAATATACCACTCCCTGGCATCTACGGACTTGCCACCGTTGAGTTTGGATCCGCAGCGGTCGCTCCGGGCAACCAAATCTCCATTTACGAACAGACTACTGTCATCGCACCCAGTGGAGGATCGCTCCCGGCTATCATTAACCTAGCTCCAGTCAATGTATCCGTAACCGTTGCATCGAGTTCGGCTACTGGGTTCACCTTTACTAGCAATCCCGGACATGTCCTCTATCCTGCGACCATTAGCTTTTCTGCCACCAATGTCGGAAATGGCCAAATCTCCTTCTCGATTAACGTTAGTGGTCAATTCTCAAGTTTTCTCAATATGATGAAATTCAAGTATGGAGGAGATAGCCTCGAGGACAACATCTGGAACAATTTCATAAAAAGCGTCCTGGAATTCTGTAACAAGAAGAAATAAGGCTCGGAAGTGAGGGCTTGGAAGCTTGATAGACCGTACCCAATTAGCTAGGACAACTCACATCGTGATTCGAGCGGCATGCCTGCTTACAGCCGCTAATTTCATCCTGTCTCAAGCTTACAAGCCATATTTCAATTTAGTGGGTCATGGACTTGCCGGAAGACTGTTTCTTGATTGGGACGCAATTTCTGCACTTTTGCTTCCCGCAGTCGTTATTCTCCAGACGTGGAGAGCACGTGGGGACAAACGCAAACGAAGAGCGATTTGGATTGACGTGGCTGTTGTTTCTCTGTGGTTCTTGTGTTTCTGGGGTTTTGTCGCCTACGCCTTAACTCATGGTGCTTTTTGGTAGTGGGCAGGTGGCGGAGGCGGAAATCAGGAACTATTGTTTAAGTTCTGCGTCGGTTTCCCAGGAGCCAATCCTAAATATCGATTGAAACTTTTCGAAGAGACAGGTATGAGGAGAAACCGCGAACAGTCCGGTTACTTAGTCCGCCCAATCAGAATACCGATCGCGTGGGGGACTCGGATCGTAATTCTAGTTGTGGTTGGTCGGGTGGCGCAGGTGGCGGCGGTGGTGATTTGGCGATGCAGAACATCAATTGCGACTTGATCAACGTATGCCCTGAGCGTTTCAATGTTTCCGCATCTGAATTGAATGCCTGTACACAATATCTGTATGGAGTAACCACAGATTCGTTCAATCAATCCGGTAGTGATAGTGGGAGCGGTTCCTTCACTGGGTCCGTAAGCGGCTCATTTGACGTCAAAATCAATGCGGCCTACAACGCGGTTCCGCTTGCAAGTATTTCATTGTGGTGCGGCCCTGTGCCAGGTTGTACACCGACTGCCCAGTTCAATGGCATCTGGAGCTTAGCCCAGATCGCAGGTACCGTTAACCTCTCGACTTACGGATTAAATAACATCAATAATCACCAAGGAGCAGCTTCGGGAACATCTACAGTAGTTCAGCTAACTGAACTGGGTAATGCGCTCATCGCATTCACGGGGAAAATGACTATCTCCCAAATGCTTAACCAAGACGCTCAGCATCGGCCGGGCGGAAGCACCAACAATTCGCCCGGGCTCGAGTTATATCAATGCGTATATTATGGAGTTAATTTTTATGCTGACTTTATTCAGTAATAATCAATGAAAAGAGAATCTCATACGCTAACGCGAATCAAAGCCAAGGAGCAATGAATGTATTCTTACAAACCATGGCAAAGCACGCAATCTGACATTCGGATGATCTTGAGCTACGTCCTCGCCGGAGTAATATGCTCTAGTGCTTGGACGTCTGCGGCAGCATCACAGGTCAGTCCACTGCAATCCGGGCAAGGCCAATCTCAAGAGCAGAAAAGTGCAGTACCCACGAGTGCCTCCACACAGAGTGAAATGAAGTTTGAAGCAGTGAGTATTTGCGAATTCTTTGACACCGTTGACGGAAGTTTGCGCGGGTGCTCGAGTTACCGAGCTTCGAACGAGGAGGGAATACTTGTTTACTCAAGGACATTTGGTTCAACATCAGAGCTGGCCGATTACGTCGCAAAAAAACTGAAGACTGCAAAGAACATCATCGAGAGAGGGCAAAGGAAGGATGAAAAGGGAGAGAAGGTTGGCGAAAGGATTCTCGCAACCTTAGTCCTGAAATACCTGACAGAACCCGCACCTAAGACATGCACAGTACTAATTTGGACGCGGGGGAACACTTACACTGAGTTTTCCGACAATATTTCCAATGATTCAGTCAAGACTGTTCTGGCGTTTGAAAAGTTTTTTGAAAAGACAAAGTGATTTGTTGAATTCAGGGCTGATTAGATGACGGCATCGGCTCCTTCGACCGAGTAGCCGGGTGCCCCATGTTCGTCCCGTACTAATGGGCGAACGTGGGGTCTTTGACTTTTGGTTGCCTTCAGATTTCCCTTGCTTTTCTGTTTATCGTATGATATACATACCTATGAATTGTATTTATCAAGCCGAATACACACGCGCCGCCGCGCTCTTCCCTGGCCATTCCAGAAGGCGATTCTTCCAACTCCTCTCACCAAGTTCAATCGAATCTTGCACTTGCATCGGTTATGGCGCTCATCGAAAATTCAAAAACCCTTCTAACCCCTTTAGACCCACACTCTTGCGGCGACTGTTGCACAGATTCAGTGCAGTCGCGCCCATAAATCTCTAAGATGGAATCACTTATCCGCAAATTCGGACGGGTGGCCCGGTGGTGACGCGCTAAGAAGACGTGGGGTGAAAGGTTTTGGGTGCCCCATGACGCCGGCTTCGCGTCTGGGGCTTTTGACTTCCCACGGACGGGTGGCCCGGTGGTGACGCGCTAAGAAAACGTGGGGTGAAAGGTGTTGGGTGCCCCATGACGCCGGCTTCGCGTCTGGGGCTTTTGACTTCCCGCGCACTCCTCTTGTTCCTCGGCTACATCATAGGATCAATTGGAACCAAGCCCTTCTCTCCCTTCGCGTAAAATGAAAAGCTGCTCCAGATCCACTCCGCCGGATTCTTCACAAGCCCGCGCTTCACCGGATTCGCGTGCATGTAAACCAATTTCTCCCTCCGTTTTTTCGCGCTATGCACATTGAAGTCATGGAATCGCGGCTGCCAGAAGTGAAGCAGTTCCTTGTCACCCCATGCGAACGGCAGCGAAAGCTGCCCGGCAGGCGCACGCCGCCTCCTACTTCGCAAATCCCGCGAGACGCGCTGCTTCAAAACCTTCAACATCGTGGAGGGAGTGCCCTTCTCGGGTTCGCTGATTAGCAGATGCACGTGATTCGGCATCACGACGTACCCAACGAGCAAGAACTCGCAGCGCTCGCGAATCTTGCCCAGTGCCCGGACGAAAAGGGTTCGCGCTCGCGCGGTTCCGAGCAGTGGAAGCCGCCGATAACAGCTGAATGTGAGGAAGTGCAGATGGCCTTTGCCATAGTAGCGTTTGAGATTCTTCGGCATGATGCGTAAGTCAAAATCCCCACACGTAACCACGACGTGTTGATTGGATAAGAGCGAAGGCTCCGTTTACATTCTGAGTGAGTTTTAGGTTGAGGACTGAAACTCTCAGAAGGAAAGGAGCCTTCGATGGTTCTGATTGGATGCGATTTTCACCCTGC
>JBGPHM010000041.1:0-38294 GCA_041484365.1 Terriglobia bacterium
GCTCCTCACGCGTGATCTTGTATTTCTCGGCGACAAGCTCGGCGGTCTGACCCATGTGGTAATCGTTGAAGGCGTCCCAGAGGCCGTCGCGGATCATCGAGTCAATGATTTCGGCGTTGCCGAGGCGGTAACCGTTGCGCGCACCCGGGAGCAGGTAGGGGCAGTTGGACATGCTCTCCATGCCGCCAGCGACGCCGATTTCGATTTCGCCAAGCTGCACGCCCTGCGCGGCGAGACCGACGGCTTTCAGTCCCGATCCGCAAACTTTGTTGATGGTCATGGCGGCGACACGCGGGTCGAGCCCGCCGCGCAAACCAGCCTGGCGCGCGGGATTCTGTCCCAAGCCGGCGGACACCACACAGCCCATAATGATTTCGTCCACTGTATTCGGCTCGATGCCGGCGCGGCGGACGGACTCGGCGACGACCTTCGCGCCGAGTTCGGTGGCGGCGAAAGAACTGAGGCCTCCCTGAAATTTGCCGATGGGCGTGCGGACGGCGCTGAGAATGACGGGCTGATTCATGGTTGTGAGGCTCCCTGATGTGAGTATAGGCAGGGCGGGAGGGTGGGTCAATTTGGCCGAGGGGTAAGTGAACTCACTCCCCTGTTGCCGCCGTCCATTTCAGCATGGATAGGACAGAGGCACCGCACGACGCTGCCGGTAATCTCCAGAACCTAACGGCGTTCGACTGTGATGGTTGCCACTTGCCCAAGCATAGACGTGAGTTCGCTCTCGAAGTCCCGTGTGACATCAAGATAACCACTCTTCGCGTGAGCGATTTCATGGAGGAGTGTGCCAGCGAAGCTCGAAAGTGAATTCAGTTCTGACCTCAAGATAATGATACTGCCTGAGGATGAGTCCCAAAGCCCTTGAGTCGCTACACCTGTTAGGAAATCAGGTCGCATTGTTTCCGTGATCTTGATTTCACGCACTCTCTTTGGGAGTCCGCCAACCAAATCAGCGATCGTCCTCGACCGTTCGAAGACAGCCTTTTCGGCCTTGCTCAGCTTTTCGGGGCCAACGAACTTGAACTCGAAACTCTTCTCCCATTCCGCTCTGTAGACAGATAGGTCGCGAACGGGGTTGCCTTCAAGGTCTGAAACACCTTGCAGAGAGTTCTTGATGTTTTCAGGAACGCATACGATTTTCAAGCCATCGCCTTGAGCGTCATCGATGACCCCTTTGTGCAAAATAAGCTCTGAAGCTGTAACAAAGATGACTTTTTTTGATGTGTTCAGGATTTGACAGGCGTGGACGGCGACATCCGTCCACTTCACTTCATCACGATTGGTTCCCGCTTCGATTTTGACTAGGTCGGCGGCTAAGGTGTCGGCTACCACTGCAGATTTGCACGCTAGCAACATCTGCTTAACACGGTCACTGTATGCAGTGCGTCCTACATTTGTGCGCTCGCGATTTAACGCTTTACGCATCGCTGAGGTCAACGAAGTCACATTGTAGGAGAATGCGAAATTCTCTTCCTCAGCAACCAGCATTCCTGTGACGTAAATTCGAGCATTCCGAACAGGGTCTTTCTTCAAAATCTGTCCATAAGGGGTTTCATCCAAAACTGATTCGTTCGAAAATTTCAGAAAGAAGTTCTTTGCATCTGCGATTTCCCCGGCTGAAACTCCCCTCAGAATCACTTCTGTCCCGACTAACGATGAATCCTTTGGTGGATTGACAATGGCATGGAGTGTCACAACATCCGAGAATTCGTGTTTGGGCATCTGACCAAGGGTGATGTCGCTGAATTTCGAGCGCATAAGGACATCAACACCGTGGCGGTTTAGAGTTGCAAGAGCATCCTTCAGTCCTACTCCAAACTTCCCGATAACCCTGCTGGGGTTCTTCAGTTTTTCCTCATTCTCGTTTTGGGTTAGATGTTCGTATTTCAGCCCCCGTCCGTAGTCACGAATGTGCCACGAACCATCGCCATCTTGAGTGATTTGCACGTCCTTTGTTCCAGATAGGATTTGCTCATCGAGGGCATTGGCGATGATTTCACGGATAGCGTGGCAAGTCTCCCACCCTTCAAGAATTCTCTCGATGTTCAGGTCAAAGTGTCGAACCTGCGAATCATCAGGCATATGTCCTCCCTCCCCGAACTGAAGCATGGCGGGTTATCATCATCTATTGGTGAATGGGCGGCCCCTTCCCGGTCTCCGAACATAGATTCTTTCATTGCTGGATTGTACGTCTTGTTATTAAAAGCTGTCTAACAAATATAGAATTTCAACACGCCGCTCCGGACAGGACACGGCCGACGAAGTCAATTCCCGTGCGAATGATGGTCTTCTTACGTCGGCGACCGCTAACCCCTTTAATTTGTCGAGTACGGCCTGATAGTTGGATGCAGATGCGGATAAAGACCTCGGGTTCCCCGCCCCAAAAACACGAGCATGGAGACCTGAAGTACACCGACGCCGCAGAGGTACTGTCTCGATGGGGCCAAATCAGCTAGGATGCAACGTATCTACTATGGCGAAGGTGATTGACGCAAAAGCCGGCGTGGCGCCGCCGGAGCAGCTCAATGCGCAGCAGCGCGCGGCGGTGCTGCACGGCGAGGGGCCGCTGCTGGTGGTGGCGGGCGCGGGGACGGGCAAGACGCGCGTCATTACGGAGCGCATCCGCTACCTGCTGGAGACGCAGCCGGAACTCGGGGGCGAGCAAATCCTCGGGCTGACGTTTACGGAAAAAGCCGCGGGCGAGATGAAGTGGCGCGTCGCGAAGATGGTTGGCGAGCGCGGGCAGGCCGTACAGCTCAGCACCTTCCACGCATTCTGCAAAACAATCCTTGGAGAGATTGACCCGGCAGCGCGCGTGCTCGATCCGGTGGACCACTGGATTCTGCTGCGGAAGAATTTGCCGCTGCTGCGGCTCGAAAAATACCGGCGGCTGGCGGAGCCGGGGCAATTCCTGGGCGACTTCGTCGCTTTTTTTTCGCGATGCCAGGATGAGCTGGTGACGCCGGACGATTACCAGCGCTACGCGGATGAACTGGCGGCGCGCGCTCGGCGCGCGGGGCCGGAGATTGAAGCGGATGCGAAGGCACTGATGCTCGAAGAGGCCGCGCGGCAACAGGAGATTGCGCGCGCCTTCCGCGCGAGCGAACAATTGCTTCGCGAAAGAAAGCTGCAGACATTCGGCTCGATGATGATGGAAACGGTGCGGCTGCTCGACGAGGACGCGGACGTGGCGGAGCGGTTGCGCAGCCGGTTCCGTTACATCCTGGTGGACGAATTCCAGGACACGAACATCGCGCAGCTTGAATTGCTTTGGCGGCTGGCGCGAGACCATCGCAACATCGTCGCGGTGGGAGATGACGACCAGGCGATTTACCGTTTTCGAGGAGCATCATTCGGGAGCTTCCAGATATTTCTGGAGAAGTTTGCGGGCGAATCGGGCGGTGAGCAGCCGGTGCAGACACTTACGCAAAATTACCGCTCGACGGGGCGCGTGTTGAAGACGGCCAACCAGGTGATTGTGCTGAACGAAAAGTCGGAACTCTTTCCACAGAAGAACCTGACGCCGTCGAAGCCGCCCGGCGAAAAGGTGCGCATTGTTGAGCTTGCCAACGCGGCGCAGGAGGCGCGGTGGGTGGCGGCGGAAATCGCGCGGCTTCATACGGCGGGCGCGGCGTGGCGCAGCTTCGCGGTCCTTTACCGCGCGCACACGTATCGCAATCTGCTGGTCGAAGAGCTCGCGCGCGCGGGAATTCCGTTTGTAATCCGCAACCTCACGATCTTTGACAACACCTTGGTGCGCGACCTGATCGCGTATCTTCGCTTGATTGCGACTCCTTCGGATGATGTGGCGTGTGCGCGAGTGCTTGGCGCGCCGGGTTGGCATTTCGAGCCGACGGATCTCGTGCGGTTGGCGGAGCGCGCGAAGAAAAACCACAGTTCTTTATGGGACGCGTTGAATGCCGCGGCGGCGGAGAGTTCGCTTTCCGCGGGTGCGAGGGCCGCGGACTTAGTAGAGTTCATCACAAGCATGCGGAAGCGATCGCGAAAGTTGAAGGCGGCCGAACTTTTCGCAGAACTGGCGGGCGAACTAGACCTAGGCGTTATAGCCAGCGGCGATTTCCGCGCGTATCACGAGCGGCTCGCGCAATTCATCCGCGAGTGGGAGATGAAGAGCGAGACGCGGAGGCTTGCCGAATTTGTGGAATACCTGGATTACTTCCAGCAGGCGGGCGGGCAAATTAACCTTGAGGAAGAAACGGGCGCGGACGCGGTGCAGTTGATGACGGTGCACGCGGCGAAAGGACTTGAGTTCGATCACGTGTTTATCCTTAGGCTGACGCGGGGCGCGTTTCCATCGCGCGCGCGCACGCATCTATTCGAGTTCCCCGATGAATTGATGAAGGAGCAGCGCCCGCGAGGCGATTTCCACATTCAAGAGGAGCGGCGGCTGTTTTACGTGGCGCTGACTCGAGCGAAGGAACGGTTGACGCTCACGGCGGTGGTGGACAACAAGCGCAACAAGCCTTCGCCATTTCTGGACGACATTCTTGAGAATGCGACGCTGGCGCGACGGGACGTGGAGCAAATTGCTCCGGCGGCGATTCCGGCCAGCGAAGAAAAACCTGGCGCGAACTCTAAGAAAGATAAAGCGGAACCAGCGCGAGAAGCAGCCGGCCTATTTCCCGCGTCCGCGGGCGACGCTCGCGTTTTCTCGTCAATCGCAAAATGGGCAGTAGAGTACCGGCCACCCATCGCGGAGCCATTGCAATTGAGCGCTTCCGCGATTGAGACCTACCGGCAATGCCCGCAAAAATATTTGTTCAGCCAGATCTGGGGGTTGCGTTCGGGGCCGCATGCGGCGATCAGTTTCGGGAGCGTGATGCACACAACGATCAAACACTTTCTTGCCGAAATGCGGAAAGGCCGCCGGATACCGTTCGAGGAAGTGGAGGCAATCTTCGAGCGCGAATGGACTCCAGCGGGATTTGAAGACGATTACCAGCAGGCGGAATACAAGAGAGACGGCCTCGAACAGCTTCGCGCGTTTCATGCGCTCGCCATCGCCGAGCCACCGGAGATTGAGTCACAAGAAAAGAGTTTCGACCTGCCGCTCGAAGACAACATCGTGATCACCGGGCGAATGGACCAGATTAACCGCATCGCACCGGGCCAGCGGGAAATCGTGGATTACAAGACGGGGCGGCCCAAGACGCCCGAGTCCGCGCGAAAAGACATTCAACTGAGCCTTTATGCGCTGGCGGCGCGCGAGGTGCTGGAATTCGATCCCGTGCGGCTGGTGTTCCACAACCTTACGGATAACTCGCGAGTGGAGACTTCACGCGGCGACAAGGAACTGAGCAAGACGCGCGAAATTATTTCCGAAACGGCGGCAAACATTCGCGCCGCGCAGTTCCAGCCGGAACCGGGCTTCTTTCAATGCCGGAACTGCGCATTTCGACCCATTTGCCCAGCGCACGAGCAGAAGATTGTGCGAGCGCCGCTGACAAACTGATTTTCTCGCGTCCCGTCCGAGGGATTTCTAATCAATTCAAGAAAGCAAAAGGCGCGCTACCGTTTTGGCAGCGCGCCCGAATGCTTCATGCCTTCTTCGCGCAATTCCCGGCAGGAACTCTGCCGGCCTTACGAATCTCCCCGGGCGGCGCAACTTTGAATATCTCAGAGCGCGTGCCCGTATTCTTCTATACGGTCAGCGAAAAGAGTTGTCAAGGAGAAATTCTGAGCACAATTTCGGAGCGACACCCCACGCAATTGGAAATCCTGAAAATGTCAAGCGCAGTGCTGAGGATTTCATTGCTGCGGAGCGGAGTAATAGCCGTTGCGCGAGAGAATTGTGAGGCCGCGGCGCTCCACGCGGACTTCGATTGAGTGATACGTGACGGTCCGATCCTTGTGATCTGGAGAATAGAAGAGAGTGTACTGGTTGCGAGCCTGATCGGAGATGCGCGGATATAGATCTTCGAGATCGCCGCGGCTGGAAGCCCAGAAGATATCTCCGCCGGTGGCGGTGGCGAATCGCGAAAGTACATTGAGCAGGCGACTCGTGTAGGGAGTCCCGATGCCGATGGAATACACGGCCGCCTCCGCCGAGATGAGCATCTTTACGGTGTCATCGAAGCTGTACTTGTTGCCCTTCGAATCCACGCCGTCCGACACAAGAAAGATAACTTTCCTGCGGTCCTTCTGGCGGGTGCGCAAAAGTTCCGCAGCGGCAAAGAGAGCGTCATTTACACTCTTCGTGCCATTTCCAAGAATTGTCACATGTGCAGGCGCCGGTGTTTGCGGAATGGGAGGCCCATTGGTCCTCGGGATGCCAGGTGTGATCGCGGAATAATCCGGCGTTGAGATCGGGCTGGTTGCGATTTGCAAGCGCCCGAGTTGAGTGAGCAGCTTATCGGGGCCATTGATAAAATCCGTCATCTGCCGGGGAAACTGGTCAAAACGGAAAATGGCGGTTTCGTCGGAATCACCAATCCCGGCCGCGATCGCCCTCAAGCTTTCCTGCACATCCTTCTGCGGCTTGGTCTTCAGGGCATCGTCTATCAAGACGACGGCCGAGATGGGCACGGGGTCGAGAGAGAGTTTAATTGACTGCCCCACGCCGTCCTCCAGGACCCGGAAATCCTCCACCCGCAGATTGTTGACGAGCTGGCCGTTGCCGTCTTTGACGGTGACGGGGACAATTACGTTGGTTGTTCGCGAAATGATGTCCGGTCCCTGCGGTGGTTTCTGGGGCGGCTTCTGCGGCGCTCCCTGCGCGCCGCCCTGCGGCGGTGGCGGAGGAGGCAGTTGCTGTGAAATGCCAGTAAGCGGAATGGCAAGAATCGCCACAAGAGAAACGGCAAGCGTTTTTCGTGGACAAATCTTCAAGGCGCGGTCACCATGAATTGCGTCACACATCTTGAAAGTGTCAACCGGCATCCAATCACAGCGAAGTCCTCAGACGGAGAATTATACTATGCGACTACGATCTATTGGCGCGCTGCTTTCAGTAACGGCTGTTGCCTGTCTGATTTCGGGCGCGCCCGGTTCCCTTTCCGCTGTAAGTGGCGCGAGCGCGTCCCGCCAGGGACAGGGTCAGCAACCTATCAGAGTGGGCACGGGCCTAGTAAACCTTTACGCCACGGTCCGGGACAGCCACAAAGCCTTGGTCGCCAACCTCGAACAAAACGACTTCCGTATCTTTGAAGACAATGTCGAGCAAAAGGTGGCCTTCTTTTCGCGAGAAAGCTCCCTGCCGCTAACCATGGGGATCCTGATGGACACCAGCGGGAGCGAGGCGCCGATGATTGGGGCGATTCAGCAGGCGGCGAGCCAATTCCTCGGTCGCGTGATGCAGAAGAATAAGGACGAGGCCATGGTCATCACTTTTGACCTGGACGTGAACATGCTCTCCGACTGGACCAGCGACCTCACGGAATTAAATCGTGCTATTCGCCGCGCCAAGATAAACACGGGCGGCGCGACGGGAATGGTGACTCCAGGCCCTTTTCCTCAGAGCGGGAATAAGGGAACGAATTTTTATGACGCAGTCTATCTTGCGTGCCACGACAAGATGTCCTCGGAAGCGGGGCGAAAGACGCTAGTCATTCTGACAGACGCGGAAGACAACGGAAGCAAAATGAAATTGGTAGATGCCGTCGAAGCCGCGCAGCGGGCGGACACCGTCGTCCATATGCTGGTTGTCTACGATCCACAATTTGGCGCGGACTTCGGCGGAGCAAAGAAGCTCGCTGACGAAACGGGCGGGCGCGCCATCGACGTCCGCAATGAAAAAGAGTTGCTGAAGGCATTCGATGAGATTTCGGAAGAGTTGAGAAGTGAATACGAGCTCGGATACTACCCCACCAACATCAAACACGATGGGTCATACCGTCACATCAAGGTGGAATCAACGAAGACCGGCATGAAGGTCCTGGCGCGGAAGGGTTATTACGCCGCACAGGATGGAAACTGATTCCGCACATTCGACTCATCCTACGAATCATGCCCGGCCATGAGTCAGTGCGGGAAGAGCGGCGCGAATTCTGAGTTATCAAGGGCTCTGAGCGCCCAGTTCCCGGATCAGCCGCCAGGATTTCCGCCAACAATCCGCTGGATAACGACGGGAGGAACCGCGAAATAACCCTTTCGCGCGCGGACCTCAAGCTCCTTGTGACCGATGATTTCGATTTTTACTTTGTGGAATTTTCCGTCGAGGGCGCCATTGACTGGTGTGTAGCCGATTATGTACTGGCTTCGCAGTTCCGTGCCAATGTCCAGAAACGACTGGGCAACATCGTCCACGCGATAGGGAAAGAAAGCGCGGCCGCCGGTGTCGCTAGCGAAGAGGTCGAGCACCTTATCGCCTTCCGTCTTGGCAAATTTCCGGTCATAGCGCTTGTTCTGGTCGGTGGATTCCTCGGGAACGATCCACTCCGTGCTGGTGCTGATGGGATAGATCACAACGCCGGAGCGTTGCGCTGTGTCAATGGCATCGGCCCGCGTATGCGAGCTGAGGTTGTCTTCCCCATCGCTGATCACGACAATCACACGGCGGAATTCCTGTGTGCCGTTCTTGGGCAATGGCGCATCCACGAGCATTTGCGACGCCTTGACCATAGCGTCGTAAAGCGCGGTGCCTCCGCCCGCCTTTTGAGCGGAGATTTTATTTTTCAAAACCTCGAGATCGTTGGTATAGCCCTGAACAACTTCCGGCTCGCTGTCAAATGTCATCAAGAAAGCCTGGTCACGATCGGGGCGGAGAACGTCGTAAACGAAATCTATCGCGGCGTCCCGCTCGAATTGCAGGCGGGGACGGATGCTGTTGGAGGTGTCAAGAAGCAGCGCCACACGAAGCGGAAGATCCGTCTGCCGCGCGAAGAATTTGATCTCTTGCTGCACGTTATCATCGAACGCGCGAAAATCGGCGCGGTCGAGATCCGTAACAAATCTTTGCCGGTGATTCAACGCAGCAAGGATGATGTCCACTTCGGAGACTCGCTGCACAATTTGTGGCGCAGTCTGCCCGTTTGCGGGAGGAGGCGGTGGCGGTTGCTGCGCTTGCTGTCGAGGGGGAAAGGCCGTACCTGCCGATGCCAAGCCAACCACGAACAACATCACCCCGATTGCACAGCGCATGAGTCCCCCCGATCCCTTAGATGCAATTGTTAGATGCAATTATAGGAACTCGCGTATGGAAACACCAATTAAAGAAGGGCCGGCGCCGGTGGCGGTGGCCAGGCTGTCAAGGTATTCGCGAAGCTTGGCATCAAGCGGCGCACGTACTGTGACGGGCCTGCCATTCACGGGGTGAACGAATGTTATGCGCGCGGAATGGAGAAAAGGGCGATTCAATGCCGGGAGCAACTGCCCATCGACGCGAGGTTCGCGCGGCGCGCCATAGACCGTATCCCCAACGATGGGATGCCCTATCGCGGACATGTGGACGCGAATCTGATGCGTGCGGCCGCTGTGCAATTGGACCTCGAGCAGAGTGAATTCACCAAGTCGAGCGAGGACTCGCCAGTCCGTGCGCGCGGTGCGTCCTCCACGGCGCTTTGTAGTCATCCTGGTGCGCCTTCGGAGATCTCGGGCAACAGGCAGATCAATGCTGCCTTTCTCCTGCGTGATAGTACCGTGTACAAGCGCGAGGTAGATTTTCTCCACTTCGCGTGCGAAGAATTGGGCTGCCAGCGCGCGGTGGGCAGCGTCATTTCTTGCGACGACAATCGCGCCCGAAGTGCCGCTATCAAGCCGGTGGACAATTCCCGGCCGCTCGGCCCCTGACACAGTAGCCAGATTGCCGAAACGATTTAACAGCGCATTTACAAGCGTCCCGCGATGATGTCCCGCGCCTGCGTGGACGACCATGTTGGCCGGCTTGTTCACGACAATTACGTCGGCGTCTTCGTACAAAACTTTGATGGGGATATCTTCCGGCTCAGCTGCGAGCGGCGGACGGGAAACGATCCCAACCTGCACGCTTTCACTTTCAACCACTCTGTGGGAGGAACGCGCTGGACGTCCCGCAATTAGAACATGCCCTTCGGCGATCAACTCTTGAATCCTTGCGCGGCTGAATTCCGGGAGCCGCGTGACAAGAAAACGGTCCAACCTCTCTCCGGCGTCTTCTACGGTGACACGAAGATGCTCGACTCTGGTTGGCGGTGAAGTCTTAGACATGACCATCCAATGCGGAGTCCACTCCCGGCTGGCTCACTTCTCTTCCACGCTGGCCGTGTGCTTACGCATAAATATCAGCTCAATGCCGATCAGAATTGCGCCGATCGTGATAGCAGAGTCCGCGAAATTGAATGCGGGCCATTCGTAGCTGCGGAAATGGAAGTAGATAAAATCGGTGACGCTGGAATGAAGAGCGCGGTCAAAAAGATTTCCGAGGGCGCCGCCAAGAATCAGGGCCACCCCCGCGCGACCCGATGCGGCGCCTGCATGGCCCGCAAGCAAAAGCCATGTGAGCAAAATGCAGACAATCAAAGTGGCCACGGAGAGCGTTAAGTTGATCCATCGCGAAGGCGAATCGGAAAAGAATCCAAATGCAATGCCGGGATTACTAGTATGCACGATTGAAAAGAATTGCGGAATATACGTTCTTCGGTAGCCGAGGGGCGTCATCGTCTCGATCGCGTATTTCGTTGCGCGATCCACGGCGAAGACGCCAAGCGTGATCCAGATCCAATTTGCGCGGTGCAGGGTCATAGGTTTTCAGGATGCCGCAGCGGCTCCGCCGAGGATGGCTTCCACGACGGGCAAACAGCGTTCGCAGACGGTCGGGAATTTGGTGCTGTCGCCGACGTGAATGGAATAATTCCAGCAGCGTTCGCATTTCTTGCCATCGGCGCGGCGTATTAACACGCTCGGCCCGAACTTAGCTTCAGCGGTCGTGTCGGCCAACTGCAACTCCACTTGAGAAACGATAAAGAGTGCCCTGAGCCACTTTTCGTAAGAATGCAGCAGACCCATCATCTGGACATCGGCCCTCAGTACGACGCAGGCTTCGAGCCCGCTCGTTATCAGTTTCTCGTTGCGAGCAGCTTCAAGAGCCTTGAGTACAGTGCTTCTTACCGCCGCGAGCTTTGTCCAATTCTCCGCCTTTTTGCCATCGTAGCCGGCGGAGAGGTCTGTCGGTTTGCGCAGAACCAACGTGTGAATGCTCCTTTTTTCTTCAGTGGAGTGCGGCAGGTATTTCCAGATTTCTTCGGACGTGAATACCAGAATGGGGCCGAACAACCGGATTAGCGCATCGGAGATGCGCCACATGGCTGTTTGCGCGGAGCGGCGCTCGCGGCCGGCGGCGGCGAACGTGTAGAGACGGTCTTTGAGGATGTCAAAGTAGAACGCGCTGAGATCCACGGTGATGAAATCGTGCAGCGCGTGGTACACGCGGTGAAACTCAAAGTTCTCGTACCAAGCGCTGCATTCCGCGGCCAGCGCGGCGGTGCGATGGAGCATCCAGGCGTCAAATTCCTCAAGCTGCGCGTCAGGGACTGCGTCGCGTGAGGGGTCGAAATCGAAAAGGTTGCTGATGGCGAATCGAAACGTATTGCGGATCTTGCGATAGGCTTCGGCAAGTTGCTTCATCACATCGTCCGACAAACGCATGTCGGTGGTGTAGTCCTGCGAAGCAACCCAGAGGCGCAACAGGTCGGCGCCCCATTTGTCGCAAATGTCACGCGGGAGAATCACGTTGCCACGCGACTTCGACATCGGGTCGCCTTGCTCGTCCACGGCCCAGCCGTAGGTGAGCACGTTGCGATAAGGCGCAGCTTCTTTAATCGCCGCGCCGATGAGCAACGAACTGTGGAACCAACCGCGGAATTGGTCAGGGCCTTCGAGGTACATGTCCGCAGGCCAGGGCAGGTCATCTTTGCCGAGGACGGCAAGGGATGAGGAGCCGGAATCGAACCAGACATCGAGGATGTCATTTTCCTTGCGCCACTTCGCCGCGCCGCAGGAACATTTTGTGCCTGTGGGCAACAACTCTTCGGGTGAATGTTGGAACCATGCGTCCGCGCCTTCGCGCTTGAACCATTTGATTACGTTGCGCAAAGCGGGCACGTCATCGAAGACCTTGCCGCACGCGTCGCAATAGAAAACCGGAATCGGCACACCCCAGAAACGCTGGCGCGATACGCACCAATCGGGGCGCTCGGCGATCATCGAGTGCATACGATCTTGACCCCACGCTGGAATCCAGTGAACTTTTTTCACTTCTTCGAGAGCGCGCTCGCGAAGTGTTGGGCCTGTAGCGCCATTTCTGGCGGCGTCAAGCTTGATGAACCACTGCTCCGTGGCGCGAAAGATGACCGGATTGTGGCATCGCCAGCAGTGCGGGTAACTGTGCGTGAGCTTACTTTCACCGAGGAGCATCTTTCGCTCCCGCAACAAGGCCACGATAACGGGATTCGCTTCAAAAACTGTCTTGCCTTTGTATGCGGGCAGGCCTTCGACGTAGCGGCCCTGACTATCAAGCGGCGCGTACGTCTCGAGCCCGTAGCGCTGGCAGGTTTGGAAGTCCTCGGCGCCGTGCCCGGGAGCGGTGTGAACGATTCCGGTGCCGGTGTCGAGTGTGACGTAATCGGCCAGCACAGCGGGGACGCGCAAATCCTTCAAGAATGGGTGCTGGAACTGGAGGCCTTCGAGTTCCCTGCCCTTCCACGGGCCGCGCAAATTAGAGACTTCAATTCCGATGTCATTCTTCAGCGGACCGACGCGTTCAGCAGCCACGAGTAATGCTCCATGCTGCGTTTCGGCGACCACGTACTCGAAATCTGGATGGAACGCAAGCGCGCGATTGTGTGGAAGCGTCCAAGGCGTGGTTGTCCAGATGACGGCGTCAACATTCGCCCCGATCTTCGCCGCCGGAGCGCCACCGGCAATGGGAAACCTCACCCAGATCGATGGGCTGGTGTGATCTTCATACTCGACTTCTGCTTCGGCGAGCGCGGTCGAATCAGTGAGGCACCAATACACTGGCTTCAGCCCGCGATAGACATAGCCCCTTTCCAAAAATGTGAGGAAAGCATCGGCGATGCAAGCCTCGTACTCATGGCTCATCGTGAGATAGGGCTTCTCCCATTGTCCGAAAACGCCGAGGCGCTTGAAGTCGCGCCGGTGTTGATCAACGAAATGCATCGCGAATTCGCGGCACTTCTTGCGAAATTCAGCGGGGCTGACGGCCCCCTTGTGCCCCAACTCCTTTTCGACTTTTGTCTCGATGGGCAACCCGTGGCAATCCCAACCGGGGACATACGGTGAGCGAAAACCCGCCATAGTCTTCGATTTGACCACCATGTCCTTGAGAATCTTGTTCAGGGCTGTGCCGAGATGGATTGCACCGGTTGGATATGGTGGCCCGTCATGCAAAACGTAGGGAGGTGCCCCCGCGCGCGCCTTTTGAATTTCCGCGTAGAGGCCCTGCGATTCCCACTTCTCGAGCTGCGCAGGCTCGGCCTTGGGCAAACTGGCCTTCATCGGAAAGTCCGTGCGCGGAAGATTCAGAGTGCTTTTCAGGTCCATGGATACTCGGGGCGTGCTTCGCAATAAGACGGCATTTGCGTCAAATGAATGCAACCTTTCCTTGATACGAGAACGTCTATGCTATCAACGAATGCAGCTTGATGTCACTTTTAACGGGTGTGAAGGAGAAGAGGAAGCCGGTATCGAAGCAGCGCGAGTAATGCTCGACCGGCAAAGATGAAGAATTCTAAGGAGGCGAAAAGCGTATGAAGCACGGGACTGACACCCCAACGCGCGATGCCGACCTCAATTCTCCTGCTGGAAATTTCCCGACGCGACTCCTCATGCACCGCGGCAGCAAGTTGCAAGACGTACTTTCAAACCTGAAGGAATTATTCAAATTTCACCCGGTGAAGATCGCCGGAAGTATCCCGATGTCCCAACCCATTTGGGTCAGGGACAAGAATATGGGCTCCTCCCAAATTGTTTCGTTTGCCATGCACGGTGGGTTGGCGCTGCTTTTGATTGTTCCATTTGCCAGCCAAATCGCTCAGAAGCCTACTCAAAAGATGGACGGAAATTCGATTTTCGCGCCGCCACCTGATTTCTTGAGGAGCATCATATTCGCGCCAAACCCCGGCAAGAGATCTCAAGGCGGAGGCAGCGGCGGGGAAAACAATCCTCTTCCAGTTACAGTAGGGCAAGCTCCTCCATTCAGCCAGCGGGAGCAAATCCTTCCTCCCTCAATGATGCGCAATCCAGAAGCGGTTTTGATTGTGCCTCCGACTCTCGAAGGGCAGGAGGACATTCGCATCAAGAATCCTGACATCAATATCTGGGGCGACCCGAAGAATCGGGATCAAACGAATTCCGGCGGGCCGGGCTGTTGCACCGGAATGGGAACGCATAAAGGTAAGGGTCTTGGCGATGGTGATCGCGGGGACGGATATGATCCCGGTCGAGACGGGGGAACCGGCGGCGGCCCTGTACAGCCGGGTTCGGGAAACGGCGTCACATACCCCACCTGCCAGTATTGTCCCAGGCCGGAGTACTCGGAAGAAGCGCGAAAAGTAAAGTACTCCGGCTCGGTGATGCTGAACGTCGTTGTGCTGCCAAATGGGAAGGCTGGCAGAATCGATGTTGCCAGCTCTCCCGGAATGGGTCTCGATGAGAAAGCGGTGGAAGCCGTCCGCAACTGGAAGTTCAAGCCAGGTGTGGGGCCGAACGGCAAACCCGTTGCAACGATTATTACGATTGAGGTCGTTTTCCAACTCTATTAGTCATGTTCCAGGGCCCTGTAGATGGAACCCGCCGGGCCCTGGAAACGTCTAATCTGTGTGATAGAATAACAAGATAAATCAGCGCCCTAATTTTCAAAGGGCAGACAACTTATTGGCTTGGGTTGAATCTAAGCAAATAGGGCCATTGTGCCTCGGACCCACATAAACCATCATGGTCAAGCTGAACTCGAATCTAAGCTCGCAAGACGCCAAGGGGCAGGGTGTAAATCTACCTCCTGCTGAGAATTCCCCCAGCCTCGTCATCCGGCGAGATGTAATGACACAGGGTTTCTTCGCCAACCTGCGTGATTTCTTTACGGAGCGCCCCGTCAAACTTCCAAAGAGCGCCGCGGGTGGCGATTATGGCCGCTCGCAATTCGGAACTGGGTTTTTAGACAATTTTAAGGAATGGTTTCATGCGGGTCCGAAAGCGACCCCAGGTGGACAGGCTTCGCTTCGAGGCGCGGATGCGCCGGGTATCAAAGTCGAATGGAAACCATTTTATAGGACTTTTTATCAGAATCTCCGTGACCTGATTTCTCCGCCAAAGCTTGCTCCCCTAAGAGTGACGAGCAAGGCAGTGAAGGTGAAAGAAATTTGGACCAAGGACGAAGTTTTCAGCCGCGCGCAAGTGGTTTCCATCGTAATTCACGCAGGCTTTCTGGTGCTGCTGCTCGTACCAATCTTGAGAGCCGTATCGACCGACGCAAAAGCCAAGCAGCCTACTTACAATGTGACCCCCTTGGATGGGTTGTCTCCATACCAGTCCAAGTTGCCGCCGGGCGCCAAGCAGGCAAGCGGGGGCGGCGGCGGTGGCGCACATGAAAAAGAACCGGCATCGAAGGGCCGTGCGCCCAGATTCAGTTCTCAACAGATCACTCCGCCGCAGATTATTCGTAATCTTCATGCGGCGCTGCAAGTGGAACCGACATTGATTGGCCCGGAGAACCTTAGAATTCCCAGCCCGAATATGGATCGCTGGGGAGATCCACAAGCCAAACTTGTGAACGATTCCAACGGCCCCGGATCGGGCGGCGGCATGGGTTCGGGTTCCGGCGGCGGGCTCGGCAGCGGGACTGGCGGCGGGCTTGGCCCGGGTTCCGGCGGTGGAACGGGCGGCGGCGCATATCGCGCGGGCGAAGGCGGCGTCGGGTATCCTTCTTGCGTCTTTTGCCCGCATCCGGATTTCTCCGATGAAGCTCGCAAGGCAAAATACGCAGGCGATGTTTGGCTTGAAGTGCTCGTCCTTGAAAATGGTCGGCCAAGCCTTAATGACATCCGTGTCACGAGGAGTCTTGGAATGGGCTTGGATGAAAAGGCCATCGAGGCGGTACGGACCTGGCAATTCAAACCAATGATCGGTCCAAATGGCAAACCCGTGAAGGTGTGGGCAACGGTTCAGGTCACATTCCAATTATTCTGAGAAGTCCCTTTTCCCGCGCAGCTTTCGATTGTCGAAACATGACGGAAGGTCGTTCCGCCGTGATTGGATGCTTCTGTTAGCATTGCCTGCATGAACCGCCGTCGGCAGTTTCCTTCTTCATTATTCAAATTACTTGGGCTGGCTGTAGGTTTCTTGTTTGTGGCGATACCTGTGATTGTGAAGAACGCGGGGGCGCAGACTCAGCAATCCGGCTCCATTGAATTTGTTGCGCGCGTTTCGCCGACGGGGGGGCACGCGGAACCCGTGAGAGGGTTCACTTTCTATCTCCTGCGAAAAAGTTTTCAAGATATCCGCCACGAGGCGGAGGCGAAAGAACCTCCACCGAGCATGGACGAATTCATCAGCGGCCTGACCGCCTCCGATGCCTTGAAGGCTTGGATGAGGAAGAATAAGAGAGTCGATCTCGCGGGACCAGATTTCCCGAAAGCCGTTTCGCCGGAGGATGTGCTCGGAATACCTGAGTTCAAGGCAGGCTACATGGAACAGAACAAAGGAGACCGCAGCGTGGGTTTGCCGAAGTCGAAAGCCCGGGAGGCAGATCGCGAGAAGAATCCTCAGAAATACCAGAAAGCAGTAGACGATTATCTCGAAACCCTCAAGAAGTTTATTGCCGCCAACCCCGATACACTTGCAACGCTTGAGCTTGCGCTGGAAAAGATCAACCCGGGCTCGAGGTGGAACAAGTTGGTAGCGGAGCGAACGGCACGAGTACACAGGCGTTGGCTGGAACTGGCGGAGTTCCAATATAAAGCAGGCCAATGTGACACAGACCTTGAGGGGCACGGAAGGTTTGACGGGCTACCGGCCGGCGACTACTGGATTTCGACAATTGAAGCGCAGGCCTCGTCAGGAGACGCCCGCGTGCGCTGGGATGTTCCAGTTCGCGTTGTGGCTGGGCGCGCCTCGTCCATTGAACTTTCAAATCTCAATGGAATTGAGCCCCGAACCCCATAAAGAAACACTACTTCGGTATCACAATCTCTAAATTCATGCAGATTCTTACCTTTTCTTTCTGAGTGGACGCGAACTACACTTCCCACATGGGCTCATTGCCCCTCTGGGTCGGTTTCAATGCGTTAGTGCTGCTCCTGCTCGTGTTGGACTTGGCGGTGTTCCACCGCCGGGCACACGAAGTGCGGCTGCGCGAAGCCGCCGTCGAGAGCTTCCTCTGGGTCGCCCTGTCGCTGGGATTTAACTTCTGGATCCTCCACAGCGCGGGCGGGGAAAAAGGCCTCCAATTCCTTACCGGTTACCTAATCGAAAAATCTCTTAGCGTGGACAATATCTTTGTATTTGTGCTGGTGTTCAAAACTTTTCGTGTCAAACCGATTTACCAGCACCGCGTTCTTTTCTGGGGCATTTTCGGCGCGCTAGTGATGCGCGGAGCGATGATTGGATTGGGGACGGCGCTCGTCAATCGCTTTGAATGGATTCTGTACCTATTCGGGCTGTTCCTGGTTTTCGCGGGCATCCGGATGTTGGTTCACAAGAACGTTGAAATGCATCCGGACAAGAATCCTGTGGTTCGCTGGGCAAAAAAACTGTTCCCCGTGAAAAGCGACCATGAGGGTCAGGAGCTTTGGTTGCACGAAGCGGGGCGATTGGTGGTGACGCCTCTCTTGCTGGTGCTGCTCGTTATCGAGTCCGCCGACTTGATCTTCGCCTTGGATTCAATTCCCGCGGTCTTCGGAGTCACCAGAGATCCATTTATTGTGTACACGTCAAATGTTTGCGCAGTTCTAGGATTGCGCGCGTTTTATTTTCTCCTGGCGAGCGCCCTTCCTTATTTCCGGTACCTGGACGAAGGGCTATCAGTAGTGCTGATCTTCGTCGGAGCGAAGATGCTGGCGGCGCCGTGGGTAAGAGTGAACACGGAACTCGCGCTTGGTATTGTGGCGTCGGTCCTCGCGATCTCGATCATTGCCTCCGTGGCGGCATCATGGAATGAGAAACGGAAAGGGGCGGCGCTTTTGACAAGTCGCAAAATGCAGGTTGAGCTCGCCATCCGTAGTCAGGAGGATCTGATTGCAGATCTTGGGAGTCCTGACGAACCACGGCGCCGGGTTGCCGCGGAAGCTCTATTTCTGAAGGGGCGCGAATTGAGCCGCGAAACGGTGGAGCTATGGGAGCGCGACTCAGAACTTGTAAACATCCTTGTTAGTGATTCTGAGCGCACCGACGAGGCACCGCACGACACGTTGCGTGTAACAGTAGGCATCGCCGTGACGCCTGAAACGTTTTCCCGAATCCGTGCGGCGAATGGGATGCCGCGCCTCGCGGACGTGCCCCCGGATCAGGATGCCACCGAATTCGACTTACATTTCTCCGTTGCAGATCCATTCGGAAAGAATGCGACGGGCCTGGCGATACGACTGGACATTCTTACGACGAAGCAACCGGGCGGCGAGGGCGCCATTGCCAAGTTCCTTGCGAAATTCGGGGAAGGCATCCAGCAAGTAGAATACGAAGTCTCTGACGTGGATAAAGCAACTCGCATTCTTGCGGACCGATTTGACGTAGAGGCGATCTATCCCGCAACGCGCGCGGGCGCGGATGCGACACGCGTGAACTTTTTCCTCGTCCCTACGGCCGCAGGGAAAAAAATCCTCATTGAACTCGTTGAACCAGGGCGCCCTGCACGTTAAGTCCGGCCATACACCGGGACAGCAGCGCCGTGAATGACCCGCGCGTCATCCGAACAGAGAAAGACGATAACTTTGGCGATGTCATCCGTCTTGGGCCAAACACTGAAGTCTGCTTTGGGCATGGCACGGCGATTTGCGGGTGTGTCCATGATGCTCGGGACAATCGAGTTCACGTTGATGTTGTAGGGCTTCACTTCTTCCGCGAGCGAATCGAAGAGCGCCAGAACCCCCGCCTTTGAGGCGGCGTAAAGCGCTGCGCCCGCGGAATGACCGTAGCCGGCGCGCGAGGCAATGTTAACGATGGCTCCACGATTTCGCCGGATCATACCGGGCAACACGGCCCGAGCCATGACATACGCGGCGCGCAGATTTAGATTGAGCATCTGCTCGTAGGTGGCAAGGTCTGACTCCCACAGATTCTTTCCCCCCGCGTAACCGCCCACAGTGATTACGAGTGCGTCTACGGAACCAAACTTCGATTCAACATCCGCAATGAACTTTCCGGCCGAGGCTTCGTCCGTAGCATCGAGGCTCATTCCGCCCAGCAATGGATTCTTTCCGGCGCTTGTAGCCAGTTCGTCAAATTCTTCCGGGCGGCGAAAAGTGACAACGACGCGCGCCCCGGCCGCAAGGAAAGCGCGGGCGACCGAGCCACCCAACGCTCCCGTTCCGCCTGCGACAACAACCGTTTTCAGATTCTGTGACATTGATGTCTCCGCACCATTACTTGCCATGCGAATGTTCGGCGCTTGATGCCTTTGAGTACTCCCATGCCTTGGCATATTTCCAACTCACGTAAGAAGCATGGGTCATGTGCACAAGCAGGCCTTCGCGGCCGTCGAGAAACCCGCCGCGCAAAATATAGTCATAGAAAAAACGGAAGGCCGGACGCAGGACGATATTCACAAAGCTGAAACCGACGCGTCGATCTTTCACAACCATGTGAGCACCAAGTGAAGAATAACGGTTCGCGTGTTCGATGAAGTTTTCCAGCTCAGGGTATGCGTGATGGATCAGATCTCCCTTCAATCGTCCGGTGTTTCCTGAAAGCTTCATGTCCTCGTGAACATCCCGCAGTTCAAACTTTGCAAGAGTGCGTTTGACGAGGCGCAGCTTCCGGTCGGGATAGTAGCCGCCGCGTTTGATCCACCGGCCCAAGTAAAGATTCCGGCGCGGCATGAGAAAACCATCAAAGTGTGGATCAGGTTGATTTGCATTCCGCAAACTCAGAATACTGGCCCCGAGTTCGGGACTGACTTCTTCATCCGCGTCGAGAGAAAGGATCCAATCGCAGGCGGCTTTGGCAATTGCGGAATTCTTCTGAGCTGCAAACCCTTTCCAATCCTCGTCATAGACCCTTGCGCCCAGGGATTTCGCGCGGGCAACGGTCTGGTCGGTGCTATGCGAATCCACGACGATCATTTCGTCCGCAATACTCTTCACGCTTTCCAGAGTGCGCGTGATGTTCGCTTCCTCGTTGAATGTAACGATGCAGACCGAGATGCGCATCAGGTACTGTCTCCTGAACAGGCTGGAATGAGATCAGCCGGTATTCGGCGATTTAGGAACCCTATAGGAATACTCTTTCGTTGCCCCTTGCAGCAAGTCGGCTGTCATTTTCCGGGAATGGAAGGTTGACCACGAAGTTTGACACGGCCAGATGAGCTTCCTATGATGCGATTCCGCGCGGTTTTGGCGGACTTGAGGTCCATTGAAGGCTTATAGCAATTTGCTTCGCCGAATGCCGTTCTACAGCGAACTGAAGGCACTCGGTCACTATCCCGATTACTGGTACTGGAAGCTTCGGGGAGAACCACCGCGCATCCCACACCTGCTCAAGCAGAAGACCGTTCATGAGTACGCAAGAAGATTTGGACTCAGTACCCTCGTCGAAACGGGCACCTATTACGGAGAAATGGTTTCCGCGATGGAATCGCGGTTCGATCACATTTATTCCATCGAGTACGACGCCGGGCTTGCCGAAGCGGCCGCACGAAAGTTTTCCGGTGATACCCGAATCAAAATCTTGCAAGGGGACAGCAAGGAACTTATTCCCGAAGTCCTGAAAACACTGCAACAACCCGCGCTTTTCTGGCTTGATGCCGGCTACTACGGCTGGGCGGGTGCGCAAGGTGACCAAACAAGGCTAAGTATGGAATTGGAAGCGATCCTGCGGCACCCAGTGAAGGGTCACGTAATCTTGATGGACGACGCCGATGGCTTGAACGGCAAAAATGGCGCGCCGACGATCGCCGATGTCACGCAACGAATAGCAAAAGAATTCCCGGGCCATAAAGTTGAAGTCGCCTACAACATTCTGCGGATCACACCGGACCCGAGTGACAAGACCCTCTGAATCGTCCGCCCTTGATCCAGCTCGCGTTAACACATGTATGGCACCAGCGTCTCCCTATATGTAGCTCGAAACAAATCTGACGCGAGGTAAAACCATGATTCGCAAATTGCGAAGTCGGTCCCGAATTGCCCTAAGCGTTTGTACAGTGCTCACGATCCTGGCGGTGGCGGTATATGCCGGTCCTCCACTGCTCTGTTGGCCCTTCGATATCGGCGGCGCGCGGTCCCTGCCGTTTGCCGGTGATAATTGGCGTTCCACTGACCCGTCCTACAACATTCAGCATCTAGCAGACGACACGATGGCCCTGCTTCAACCCAACACGCCCGTGATTGTGCGCATGGAGACGCTTCGCCGCGCAACGGTTTACACAATGCAGGACCGCGAGGTTGCCGCCCGGCTGCTCGAACGCCTGGAAGCCCGATCGAACGACGCTGAGAAACGCGGCAAGCCGGATGCGCTGGCGCTCTTCGACGTGGGCTATCTGCTGGAAACATACAAACAGGCCTACGGGAAGGATTCAGCAAAAGACGTTGCAAACAGCCGCGACGGCTATGCGCTAATCACGCGCGCCATTCAACTCCAGGGGAACGATGCGGAAATGGAGTTTGCCGCGGCGATGGTAATGGCCATGGCAAACTCTCAGGGCTCATCCAGCTTGAGAACGGCACATCTCAAACTGGCGGTCACCGGGGCGGTGGAAGACTCACTGTTGGCGAAGAATCTGATCAAGCACGCTCAACTACTTCAGATTAAGGGTGATTCGTTGGGCGAACTGCGGGCGCAACTCCAAACCAAGTAGCAATCTGCACTAGCAATGAAAATTGGCTGGGAGGCCTGGACTCGAACCAGGATAGTCAGCTCCAGAGGCTGATGTACTGCCAATTGTACGACCTCCCAGCCGAGGGAGGCGGAAACATACCGCCAGAGCCACCGGCCGGGATAGGCTTCCTTGCCAGCGGACCTTTCTACTTTATTCAGTAACTGCGAATCCGTCAACCGCGCCCGGCGGGCCGGACAGAGGGAATCAAACGGCCCTCGCGGATTGTGAAGCGCGATCCGCGCCACTCGATGGTGTTGGTAAGAAAACTGGCAAGCCAGACGGGAAACGCGAGGAAGTCCCGCAACGGCAGCAGCCAGAACCAGCGCCTGACGACGGGATCCTGCAAACCCCAAACGCCCACGGTCCAAGCCGCGGCAAATCGGAGGATTAGGTAGGCCCCCAGGTAAGCAAGCGCCAATGGCCACGTGGGAGCCACAGCGATCGCAGCGATGGTCAGCGCCAGACCCTGCGTAAAGAACAGGCCCGCGTGGCCACCGGGGCGAATGTTGCGCAGACCGATGGTCCACCGCAATTCGTGGCGCAGATATTGCCCAAGTGACTGAGGGTTGTAGGTCATCCAGACCGGCTTGCGAGCAAGCTCGACGCCGTAGCCTTGCGAAGCAATCCGGTTCCCGAATTCAAAGTCGTCAGAATGCCGGTCCGCTATGGCTTCAAAGCCCCCAATCTCTTCAAGCCTCTCCCGCGTGGTCGCCATCGTCGCGCCGAGGGCGAAGTTAACGCCACCCATCACATGAGCAACAAGGGTGCCTGCCGAGAATTCGACAGAAGCGCCGAGGCAATCGAGATATGAGCCGAGCTTGCCTTCTACGTTTCCGCGATACAGTGCCGTAACAACTCCAACCTTCGGATCGCGGAACGGCTCGATAATCATCCGCAGATAATCGGGCTCGACACGAACATCACTGTCACTGATGACAAATAAGTTGGTGCGGGCTTCGCGTACCAGACGCGCAAGCTTACAAACCTTTGCGCTCGGGCCGATGTTGTTCACGCCAATGAGAAGCCTGATCTTGCATTTGGGAAAATCCGAAATCAGTTTCCGGATTACCGGAACCGTGGAGTCTGATTCTTCCTGGACGGCAAAGAGGATTTCATATTCTGGATAATCGAGCGTGCAGAAACTCGCAAAATTCTCATACGCCTCTCGGTCGAGACCGCGAACCGGTTTGAGAATACTCACGGGCGGAGCGAAATCGTTCGCGATTGGGTCCTTGCGGCGCTGGGCGACAAAGAATGTTCGCGCGGCATAAATGCAAACGATGTAGTAACAGAAGGGGAGAACTGCAAGAGCCAGCAACAACCATCGCAAACCAAGCAGAAATGCGTATAACGAGGTCTGGCTGATAATGTCGCCCTCGGACGCCAAGAAAACGCCGGCGCAAACAAATGCAACACCTGCCCAGCGCGTCACATTCACTCGTTCGTTCAAGACGAACCGCGCCGCGAATGTTCCTACGATGTAACCCAGCGCCGTCGCCGGCACCACAAAGCTCACCGGCGCCCAAGAAAACAACACAAGGAGCGAGAAAAACGAAATGGTCATAAGAAAGATTGCCAACCAAAAGGTGGGGGCCCGCACAATTCGCAAACCGATCCGCACAAGCAATCTTGGCGAAGAGAGCTTTACCTCGCCGATGCGCGTCATCAATCGACTCAACAGCAGGTCGCCGGCCGCTCCTGTCAAGACGACGAGAGCGAGGACAAGTCCGGTGCGCATCGGCTAAGTTGCCTCCTGGGCGCGCGGTTTCGTTCCGCTGACAAGGAGCACCCCAAAGGAAATCAAAACAATTCCGGCCCAGCGCACGAAGGTCACATTTTCACCAAGAAGAAACAGTCCTAGCAAAGGAACGATGACGTAATTTGCCGCGGTGGTCGGCATCACGTAACTGAAGTCCGCCTTGGAATAGAGCACAAGGTGTATCGCGAAAAACCCGAGCATGAGAATAATTCCCAGCCAGATGGTCCCACTGGAAATTACCTGAACGAACAAATGCCCGGCCGCCCCTGCCGAAGAGAAACTAACCGGGCCAAGACGTCTCATGCCGCGGCTCAATTCAATATCGCCGAAGGCGTTGAACAGGGCCCTCACCACAAGAAGAATGTACGTTTTTTGACGAAAGTTCATTCCGAGGTTTATTTCAAGATGCTGGAAACCTGGCCGGTTGATTGAAGCAGGGCAAGCGAAGCCTGCTGACGCAGCAGGTCGGCGTCAAAAAAAGCGAGCCACTTGTCGTTCTCTTCAAGGTGTGCCCGCTCTAACTCCTGGCGCGTCGTGCGGCCCTGATCGAATTGTGCTTGCAAGACCTGCAGATTCTCTTGAGCCAGCTTGAGATCAAGTCTCGCGACGTCGCGGCCCAGTTCAAGCTCGCGCACCAAGTGTGCCTGACTTCGCACTTGCAGCTCGACCTGGCTCCGTTTGTTCCTCGCCTCAACGGCGGCAGCGTTGGCGTCCTCTTGAGCGAGCGAAATCGCGGCATTCGTCTGCGCGGCAAAAATCGGAATGGTAATTTGCACGCCGACGTTTACATTGTTGCGTGTAAATTTTTTGAAATACGTTGAAAAATTATTCGTGTTACTCAAGACGCTGTAGTTGCCCACAAGGTCCACGGTTGGCCAACGATTACCTCGCGTACCCTTCAGGATTTCCTGTTTGGCCAGGCGCTCGGTTTCCGCGTGCCTCAGTTCCGCGCTGAATTGGAGTGCTTGCGCCACGAGTTCGTTCACGGGGCGTTCCGCCGCGGGCGGTAAGTCTTCGGCAATTGTTTCCAGCGGCTGGTCGGGCAGCAACCCGAGCATATCTCGAAGCTGTGACTCCAGGGCATCTTCACGTCCTTCATCATGCGCAATGCGCTGTTCGATTCTGGCCGCACTGAGTTCGGATATGGTTTGTTCCCTGGGGAGCTCGTACCCGGCGGTGACACGGTCACGAGTCAATTCTGTGATTTTTTGCGCGTGGTCGCGCTCCTTACGAAGCAAATCCAGCGAATGGCGAACGTTTGTAAGTTCGAGGTACGCATTCGCTGTCCGAACCATTACGGCATCGCGTACGGCGTCCAAGCTGGCACTCTGTTCTTTCGCGCGCAGTTCATCCGCGCGGAGTTGGCCTTTAGCCAGCGGATTGTAAATGGTCTGGTTGTAAGAGAGTTGAAACAGTGACGGGACACCGCCACCGGGCGCGAGTGGAAAGCCACTCGAATACTCTGCACCGGTGCCGGTGTAAAAATTCGGCAGAAATCGCGAGCGGTCCACGCTAACCGTCTGGCTGACGAGTGAGGCATGTAGGCGCGCCAGCTCGAGGTCGCGGCTATTGCGAAGCGCCAGCTCCACGGCGCGCCGGAGCGTCAATTGTGCGGGGGGAGGAAGTTGCTGCGCGGCCGTGACCTGAGTAAAAAAAAGCAAAATTCCAGCGAACGCCAAACAACGTGGAAAAATACGCATGGAGCTACCCCCTCCTAGGATTCTCAGCAGTTCTTCACTCGTACCGCAATGATTCCGTTGGCTGCAGGCTCGACGCTTTACTGGCAGGAAGATATCCGAAAAACGTCCCGGTCAAGCAGGAAACAGCCAGCGCAGCGGCGACGGCGATCCACGGCACGGGGACGCGGAGATTACCTGGAATCAATGGCTGCACGAGCACCGGGATGCTTACGCCTGCAAATACACCAAGAATTGCACCGACGCCGCTAATCAGGGATGACTCCAGGAGAAATTGATACAGTATTTCCTTGCGGCGGGCACCGATCGCCCGGCGAATTCCGATTTCGCGAGTTCTCTCTGTCACTGTGACGAGCATTATGTTCATGATTCCAATCCCGCTTACGATCAGCGCGACCAGGGCGATAAAGAGCAGGACAAGGGAGAGCGCGTTTGAAATCTCTCTTGCCACGCTCAGTATCCCGCTCAGGTTCTTTACGTCGAAGGCCGCCCCTTGAGGATGGCGTCCGACCAGAATCTGCTCGACGCGTTCGGTGGCGGTGGCAACTTGGTCCGCGTTCGCCATTTGCACGTACGAGCCGCCCACAAAATTTTCGCCTGTGTAATCCTGCATCACCGTGAATGGGATGGCGACGGAATTGCGCTGGACTTCAGACTGGCCGAAAGTGTCCACGCGTTCATGGAAAACACCGATCACGGTGAATGACAGCTCATTCAGCCTCATCGATTGGCCAACCGGATTTTGATTTGCAAACGCCTTCTTGGCAAGTTCCTCGGTGATTAAACAGACTTTGTTGCGCAACTGCATATCGTCCTGGTCAAAGTACCTTCCGGCCGAAATGACAAGGTGACGGATCTCCTGGTAGCCCTGTGTAACTCCGAGGAGCGTGGCAGGATGCTCCACGCCGGTCACAACCACGGTGGCGTCCAAATCGCGAGTGCCCGCAACGGCAACCACGCCGGGAATGCCGTTCTGAATCTCCCGCAGGTCGTCCAGCGTGATCTCATAACTGAGCGCAGTTGCACGCCCGGGAGAATGAACCGCCGACGCAATAATCAGATTTGAGCCGACGCCTTCGATGAGACCGAGTATGTACTGGCGTCCGGTGAGGGAAATGGTGACAACGAGGACGATGCAAGCGCTGCCGATGACTACGCCAATCATCGTAAGGAACGCGCGCATCTTGTTGGCGCGAAGCGCATCAATGGCGAGGACAAATGTTTCTCTTCCGAGCATGACTTTCCACGGTCAGATTACCACAAGGCTTCCGGCGGACATCCCGCGGTCAAGAGTCTGCACAGGCATGCCGGAATCTAAACCGCCAGACTTCATTCTTGACCTGATCGAATCGTTCCATATGAAAACAGGCCCGGCTCACAAGAAAAGGATTGTGTCAGGAGCCGGTGCGTTTCAACCCATCGTGTGCGGCCTTATCGTCGGGGTCAAGATCTATCGCCATGCGGTACTCGTAGGCAGCGGTATCTCTGCGCCCCAGCTTTTCGTATAAACGTCCAAGCCAGCGATGTGAGGCGGAACGCGAGGCATGGTCTTCCCTGCGTTGCGGTACGTTGGCCAGATACGATTTGAGCGAAGTCTCCGCCTCCTGCAGGTGGTCACCCGCTAAAATGTCAGCCACGCTGCGATAGAAACTGACTCGTGTATCCACCGGGGCGTTTTTCGGTATGGCCTCCAAGGCATTCCGCATCCCCGTTGAATCCTCATGGGTTTCGTAATACTCCGCGACTTCCAGATAGGGGCCAGCGTCCTTGGGCTTTGCTGCGAGGACCGCCTGGGATTCCTCAACGGCAAGGTTCCATTTCCTCTTTTCCTCGAAGAGTTCCAGTCTTGCGAGGTGACCCTGGACAAGATCAATAGCGAAAAGCCGCGCGATTTGAGTATCTGCTTTTTCTTCACCACCACCGGCAATTCCGGGCGCCCGAATGTAGTACGAGATCAGATCCCGCTCAAAGAGCACATTGTTGGGATCGATTTGCACTGCCTCCAGGAACTCGTGGCTCGCCTTTCTCGCAAGCGAAAGTCCGGTGAACCAATTACTGTGCTCAGCTTTGTGGCCGTAGGCTCTGGCAAGAAAATGATGGTACGCGGCTACCTTGGGTTCCAACTCCACAGCGCGCTCCGCGTTATTCACCGCCTGGTCGTTGTCCTGAAGCTCGAACGCGCATCGCCCAAGCCAGTAGTAGAGTACCGCACGCTGAGGAGGCTTGTCTGTCTCCGCGCGGAGTAGCGATTCCGCTTCATTGTACCGGCCTTGATCGAAAAGGGTTCTGGCTGCTTCAAGTGGGTCCTGCGCGCGGACGTTCGAGACGAAGCAAAAAGTGATTATGAAAAGAAGGGTCGCGATGATTCGTGGGAGCTTCATTCTGGCTTTACGGTCTGAATCTTCATTCCGTCCTTCAATGTCAGGTTGCTCGGCAGAGCGATCACCTCGCCCTCTTTCAAGCCGCTGACAACCTCATAAGTCGTGGAGTCCGCAATGCCAATCTTGATTTCACGCTTGTGGATTCGAGTGATGGATGCCGCATCCTCCACGACAAATACATACCGGTGCGAACCCTCAGGAACGACTGCGCCACGCGGGGCGGACACAACATTTGCCCGCGTCTGGAGATGAATCCGCACATTCACATTCGTGTTCGGAATCAACCGTTGATCGTCATTGTTCAGCGGACAGAGCAATTCCCCGACGGTGCGGGTCCCGTGCGGTACAACCTGCCTGGGAACTTGATCCGTTTTCCCCGTCCAAGAGTGGCTGGGCAGAGCGTCCCAGGTGACAACCAGGGTCTGCCCTGGTTCGAGCAAGCCGAGCTCCGGCTCATCGACGAAGGCGCGCACGCGTATCTGCTTCAAATCAGCAACCGCGGCAAGAAGCATGCCCGATTGGACCGGGTCATTTGTGTGAACAGGAAAGGAATAAAGTGTTCCGTTGATCGGCGCCCTGATATGAGCTGACGCGAGCTTTTCCTGCAAATCCCTCAAATTGTTCTGCGATTGTTGGACGAGCAGCGCAACGCGGTCTTCATCCAGTTTTGCCTGACGTGCAAAGTCCGCCCGTGTAGTTTGCAAGCGCCTCTGATCCGACTCCGTGCGGGCGAGGCTCGCGCGGGTATCCGCCAACTCTTGCGGGGTCGCCGCTTGCTGGGCCACGAGCTTTTCAAGCGCTGTGATGTTTGCCCGCAGACGGTCATGCTCGACACTTGCTTTACGGATGTCACTATCCAACTGCGCCAATTCCGTCATTTTTCCGCCAGAGCGCGCAACCCGCAGGTTTTCCTGGTTATTCAGGAGCGCTTCCCTTTCGCGGGCGATATTTGCCTGAAGTTCCGTGTCGTCAAGGTCAACCAGCGGTTGTCCCACCTTCACAAGCTGTCCCTCCCGGGCGTGGACCTTCGTCACATGGCTGGAGACAAGCGCGCGCATTTCATACGGCTTGATGGGTTCGATTCTCCCATTCGTGGTAATGGCGGCGCTCAGAGTTGCCCGTGCAATTGTCTGGATTAGAACTTCCGGAATAGGCGTGCGCTCGCTGAGGTAAACAATAACGGTCACCGCCGCGATTGCTAGTCCCAAATAAAGCCAGGCACGCCTCGAGCGCTGCGTTTTCATCCAACCCTCAAACTATCTGCGGTTTCCCTGAACTGCGAGGATGCAATGTATTCTAGCAAACCGCTTGCGGCCAGGCTACGCCGCATTCCGCCATTTTCTATCCACCCTGGAGCGATGTCCATTTCTTAGGTCATATAAAAAGATGCGAAAAGGGCTTACTTGGATGCTGGGGAGGCATCCGGGGGCGGTGCATGATCCGCCCCGGGCATGGTAAAATCCGCGCATGACGACTCAGGATCAAGTTCATGCACCCGCGGAAGCCAAGCCCGGCCGGAATCCAGTACCGGTGCTCCATCGCGTGTGCATTCAATGCAACAACATGTTCCGCGTCACGCCGGATCACTTCGACGCCAAGCAGTGCCCGAATTGCCATAAAGGCTAAACCGAAGTGATATTTGCCGGCGCCCCGGTGCGTAACAGCAAGTGGACGGTTGTTTCCTTCTAAGCATTAAGCCACACCGCATGGAGGTTGGTCAGGCATGATCGAAGCCGAAGGACTGTGCAAAGTCTTTAAAGACAAGAAGCGCGGTGAAGTACGCGCCGTGAACAATGTCAGCTTTGTGTGCAAACCGGGGGAGATTTACGGCCTGCTGGGAGCCAATGGCGCGGGCAAAACGACAACACTTCGCATGCTCGCGACGATTCTCGAACCTACAAGTGGGACTGCACGCGTGGCGGGATTTGATCTTATGAAGGACCCCGAAAATGTCCGCGCGAATGTTGGGTTCCTTTCCACGGCGACGGCTCTATACGGGCGCTTGACCGCGCAGGAAATGGTCGAATACTTTGGGCGCCTTTATGGGTTGGATGAGGCTACGATCTCTCAGCGCATCAATGAGATTTTCACCCGCCTGGAAATGAATGAGTTTCGCGATCGCCGCTGCGACAAACTTTCCACCGGGATGAAGCAAAAAGTCTCCATCGCGCGCACGCTCGTCCATAATCCTGCGGTGATGATTTTCGATGAGCCTACCATCGGACTTGATGTGATGGCCGCGCGCACGATCGTGCAATTCATCCGTGAGTGCCGTGACAACGGCAAGACTGTGATTTTTTCGACGCACGTAATGAGCGAAGTCGAGAAACTCTGCGACCACATCGGGATTATTCATGGCGGGATGCTGCTAACCGAAGGGACGCTCGCCGACCTTCGCCAGCGGTACGCATTGCAGGATCTCGAGGATATTTTCGTCAAGGTCGTCGAACCTCACATGGTGAAAGAGGCGGTGGCGTAATGAAACTGCGAAACATCTGGATCGTCTATCGCAAGGAACTAAGAGATTCGTTGCGCGATCGCCGCACACTTGTCGCTATGATTGTGGTGCCACTTCTTGTCATGCCTTTGCTTTCGGTTGGCGCCCTAGTCCTCATGTCCAAAATTATCGGAGAAGCTAAGCAGGAAGTCCCTCGCGTGATGATCCTTGGCGGAGAGAACTCGCCAAAAACGCGCGAAGCACTGGAATCCAATAAGGAAATCAAGGCGGAACCCGGCTCCTCCGACTACATTCAACTGATATCCGACAAGAAGGTACGTGCCGCGGTAGAAATCCCACCTGACTTCGATGGGGCAATAGCGCGCGGCGATCAACTCACCGTAAGAATTTACAACTATCAAGGCGACCTGAAGTCCGGAGTTGCCGCTGATAAATTGGAAAAGTTCTTTAATGACCTTAGCAGCCGCACCGTTCAGGAGAGGTTGGCGGCGAGGAATCTTCCGCCAACCATGGTCAAGCCCTTCGAGCTGAAAACTCAAAACGTCGCACCGCCCGAAAAGGTAAGCGGCGCAATGATTGGGGGATTTATCCCCTATTTCGTAATCATCCTGAGCTTGACGGGCGCGATGTATCCGGCCATAGACCTTACAGCGGGCGAAAAAGAACGCGGGACGATTGAAACCATTCTTTGTAGCCGTGTCTCCAGAACGCATCTGGTATTCGGGAAATTTTTCATGGTGCTGACCGCGTCTCTCGGTTCGGCAATCCTCGCCATGATCTCCATGGGGGCCTCGTTTCAGGTTGCCAAGGCGATGATGGTGGGGATGACAAAGGGAACGGACAATCCTCTGCAGTTTTCCATCGGAATCAAGGCAATTGGGGCTGTCTTTCTGATGGCTCTGCCAATTACGGTCTTCTTTTCCGCGGCACTGTTGGCTATCGCTCTTATGGCAAAGAGTTACAAGGAGGCGCAGAGCTATATCTCTCCATTGATGATTTTCGCGATCATGCCCGCTATTGTCGGGATGCTTCCGGGCACAGAGCTGAACGCGAGGCTTTCGCTGATTCCGGTCCTAAATACGACTCTCGTTTGCAAGGACATTGTTTCCGGCACCTATCACTGGCACCAGATCGGGATTGTTTTCCTTTCCACATGTGTTTATGCAGCGGCGGCGCTTTTCATCGCAGTGAAGCAGTTCAATCGCGAAGAGGTTTTGTTCCGAACGTAAGTAAATTGCCTCAACAATACGGGGATGGGCGCCGACCTTGGACAAAGTTTGCAGCCGGTGCGCACTTGTCCACCTGCCTCAGCGCATTCGACGTGCTAGAATTCGCAATTGATGTCAGACCAGCCGCTGATTTCGGTCCGCGATCTCTGCAAACACTTCCGCACATTTCGCCGCCGCGAAGGACTTTGGGGCGGTATCCAGAATCTTTTTGTCCGCGAATACCAGACCGTTCGCGCCGTTGACAAAATCACCTTTGCGATTCAGCCGGGTGAAGTGGTCGGCTACATCGGCCCGAACGGCGCGGGCAAATCCACTACCATCAAGATGCTCACCGGAATCCTAGTACCCACCTCCGGCGAAATGCACGCAAACGGATTTGTGCCCTGGAAACAGCGCGCGGAGTACGTGAAGGGCATCGGCGTCGTTTTCGGCCAGCGCACGCAGCTATGGTGGGACATTGCCGTCGTCGAATCGTTCAAGATGCTGCGGCGGATTTACGGCGTCTCCCAGCGCGATTTCGACGAGCGCATGGAGCTTTTTCACAAGGTCCTCGCCATCGGCGATTATCTGAATACTCCGGTGCGCAAGCTTTCGCTCGGCGAGCGCATGCGCTGCGACCTGGCGGCTGCACTCCTGCACAACCCGCCCATACTTTTTCTGGATGAGCCAACCATCGGTCTCGACGTTGTCGCCAAGGACCACATCCGCCAATTTCTGCGCGCCATCAACCAGCGTTACAAAACGACGGTCCTGCTTACGACCCACGACCTTGATGATATCGAGGAGCTTTGCCGGCGCATCATGATCATTGACCGCGGCCAGTTGCTTTACGACGGTCCACTTTCGACTCTCAAACAAAAACTGCTGCGCACCAAACAGATTAAATTCGCCCTGCGCACGAGTGAAGCCGCAGCGGAAGTCGCGCGGGCGCTTGCCGGTGAAGGGCTGGAAGCTGAATCGGTGGACGAGTTGACCTACCGCGTCCGTTTCGACCGGACACGCGTCTCCACCGCCGAACTGATCCGCAAGATTCTTGCCGCGGGCGAGGTGCGCGACCTGCTGATCGAGGACGAGCCCATCGAGGAAATCATCAAACGCATTTACGCCGGGGAATCGCTCGTCGAAACTCCCAGCGGAGCACACCGCTTGCCATGAGCAGCCGCGCACAGGCCCTCGCCCCCTACGCGGAATTCACTCGCATCGGCTTCATCAATATCCTGGCCTTCCGCCTGCGCTATTACATGGGGATCCTCACCTATCTCATCAACGTCACGGTCTACTACTTCATTTGGACTGCTGTGTTTCACTCTTCGGCTGGAGTGACATCCGGAAATCTAGCGACGGCGACGCTCAATGGCTATACGCTGGCGCAAATGCTCACGTACGTGGCCGTCGGCTGGATTATCCGCTCGCTCTACTGGAACACGATTGACCAGGAAATGGCCTACGAAGTGATCGAAGGCAAGATTGCCATGGATTTCATCAAACCTGTATCGATCCAGTGGATGTGGATTTGCCGCGCGCTTGGCGAAACCGGGTTCCGCCTGCTCCTTCTCACCGCGCCGACGTCCATCGCCATCGCACTGCTTTTTCCGGTAAGACTTCCTGCCTCTATCGCGAATTTTGCGCTTTTCCTTGCGGCCGTGACCGGCAGTATTCTGCTGATGTCCGCCATCAACTTCATGATTGGCACCTGCGCCATCCCGTTAAAGTCAATTCTGGCGCTGATCCGGGCGAAATACTGGCTGATTGAGTTGCTGAGCGGCCTGCTCGTCCCGATGACCTATTTTCCCAAGCCGCTGCAAAAAATTGCCGCCTGGCTGCCCTTCGAGCACATCGCCTACACGCCGCTTCAAATCTACCTTGGCAAATTGAGCGGCGCGGAAGCCGTAAAAGCGCTCGCCGTGCAGTGGCTGTGGATTGCGCTCCTGCTGTGGGCGGGCAGCGCGTGGTGGCGCCAAGCCACGCGCAAGATCACGATTCACGGCGGATAATTAATGGACCGTTTGACTAAATCGCTCAAACTGCACGCGGGACTCTTCGGCGAGTACTTTGTCCAATTCCTGAAGGTCCGCGTCAGCTACCGGGGCGATTTCCTCGTCAGCGTCGCCACGAGTACGGCCGCCACAGTCTTCTCATTTATGTTTGTCTATGTTTTGTTCAGCAAAGTGAAACTCAACGGCTGGCGCTTTGAGGAAATTGTTTTTCTCTATGGTTTTTCGCTTATTCCTTTTGGCCTGTTCAATATCTTGAGCCTGAACCTCTACGAATTCGGCAACACCTACATCATGGAAGGAAAATTCGACCGCGTGCTGCTAAGGCCGGTCAATACTCTTTTCCAGGTGCTTTTTGAAAATTTCCGGATCGAATCATTCTTTGAGGCGTTTACCGGGCTGGGGATTGTCTTTTGGATGGCCGCAAAACTGCATCTTCATTGGGGCTTCTCTGACATCCTGCTGCTGATCGTTTTCGGCCTGTGCGGGGGACTCATCTATGTATCGGTATTTCTGGCCCTCAGCACGTGTTCGTTCTGGTTTGAGGACCGTGTCGGCGTCCATCCACCTTTCTGGAATTTGCTCGCGTTCGGCCGCTACCCGATCTCCATTTATTCCGGCAAGATTCAGTTCATGTTGAGCTGGATCGTGCCCTTCGCGTTTGCAACGTTCTATCCCGGAGCGCGGATGCTCGCGCACGGGGAGTGGCGCCGGTTTGCCTTATATATTCCAATTGTTGCCGCGGCGTGCGCGGTTCTCGCGTGTCTTGTCTGGAGCCGCGGCGTCCGCCACTATTCTTCCACTGGGTCGTAAATCAACGCCTTCTCGAAAAGTTTGCGCACACGCGCATCAAAACCAGAACATCGGTTCGCCCAAATTCGTATCAATAGGCAGGAGCTCCTGTGAAGCGCCGGATACGATGGGCTTGTGCTTTGTTGCTGCTGCCGACCCTGCTTTCAATTCCTGCGGGGTATTGGATGGCTTCAGGTTCCTTGCATCCAGTCCGGCGACATTTAACCGCCCAAATGGTTACTCAGGCGGAGACGGTTTTTCGTGAGGCTCGCGCGATAAAAAAAGACCTGGATGTCACTGCGCCGGACGGTACCATTCTTCGTGGATGGCTCGTCCGGCCTGGTCCAGGGGAATCCGGCGATAGGAATCCTCTCGACTGGGTGATTCTCTTTCACGGCATTGCAGACAATCGAATGGGTGTGTTGGATCACGCCGCATTCCTCCTTCGTGCTGGCTATGGCGTCGTATTGGTGGACTCGCGCGCGCATGGCGAGAGCGGCGGCACAATGACTACGCTTGGGTGGAAAGAACGTGACGATGTCCGCGCAATCATTTCAGCGCTGGAAAGCAGAGAAAACGTTCGGTGCGTTTTCGCGCTGGGAGTTTCCATGGGAGCGGTGATCGCCCTGCAATCCGCCGCCGCGGACGCGCGCATTGACGGCGTCATTGCGGAGGCCCCATTCAGTTCACTTCGGGAAGCGAGCTACGATTATGCGAGCTTTCACTCGAACCCGTGGCTGGCACGGATCCCACTTCGGCCGGGAGTTGAAGTTGGATTGTGGACAATCGAACGTGAATCCGGTTTCAACGCGGATGATATCTCGCCGGAACTCGCGGTTGCCGCGAGGGTATTTCCAGTCTTCCTCATCGGCGATGGAGATGATGAAACACTACCCGTGCGGCACGTGAAAATGGTTTATGGATCCTCGAAAGGCCCCAGGAGGATTTGGATTGTGCCGCACGCACACCATGCTTCAGGAATTGGGACGGCGCCCGGAGAATATGAGTCGCGTTGCCTGGATTTCCTTCATTCGATTCAATGCAACCGGTCAATTCATCAAGGACCACGGCGCCATTTGGATCTCTACGCTGAGTGGAGCGCAATCTGGCGGGATTCCAATTGATCGCTCAAACGGCGGATGGTCTCACGAAGACGCACCGCGAGTTCCGCAATTGTCTCCAAGCGGGCGACCGCGTAAGGCGGCAACTGGCTGCGGCGCTCAAGCAGCAATTCCGCGTTGCCCAGGATACCCGTCAGCGGGTTATTCACCTCGTGGCGCAGAAGTTCGCCAAAATCGTTTTCCCAGCCGCGTTGGGTGAAATCTTCAGATTGCAGCAACCTGGCAATACTGACCCGTCTCGCGATGAGCCCCGCCGCAACGGGCAGAAAATTGCCCACACGAGCAACCAGATCCACTGCCCCGGAACGGATCAGGAATGCGAGCATTTCCTGATGCTCCGCGGGCGCCGTGACCACAACGGGCGCGCATTCCGTCAAGGAAGAAATTGAACTTTCCAACCCGATGCCGCTTTCGTGGAGCGCCAGCGCGGAGGCGTCAAGAAAGATCACGCTGGGGCTCCAATGCTCGATCAACTGGATCGCTTCGGCAAGTGTGGCCGCGAGTGGCGCTTGTATTGGGCCCGTCGCGCAGAGAAGCTCTTCAATGAAATTTCGCGTCAGGGCCGGATCACCGCACACGATCAGGACGCCTGCACCGATTGGCGCTCTGGCGGCGGTCTCACTTTTTCTCACTGGGAAATTATGGATTACCACTGATTGCCCCGCATCCCGTTTCATTCGTTCTGGAAATAATCCCTCGATTACCTGGAGCCGCTTTTTGTGACATTCATTTTGTGAGCTCCCTCCGGACAGTTTCTTTCTCCGGCGGAATCAAGTGTCGCAGCAACCACGGCCTTGAGTTCCTCCACCAGAAATGGCTTCGCGAGGTATGGGACGCCGCAAGACTCCAGGAACTCCATCGTGCGCGGCGTAAGTGTATCTCCGGTTACAAAAACCAACCGGTGCTGCAGACTGATGCCCTTCGCCACCAGTTCCCGATGGATGGCGCGCCCGTCAAAGTGCGGCATCTTCAGGTCGCAAATGATCAGGTCGTAGTTCCCATGGAGCGCGCGACGCAATCCTTCCCTTCCGTCAAGAACGATTTCCACCGGGAAGCCTATCTCGCCGAGCACATCCGATATCAAACGCGCGACGGTGGGTTCATCCTCCACGACAAGCACACGTTCTGTTCGCGGGACGGCAGACAACTCGGAAGGACTCTCACTTCCGTGGCCAAGTGATACATCCGGCAATGCGATGCGGTCTGCCGCGGGAAGTTCAACGCGGAACGCCGCGCCGTGCCCGGGCATGCTGTCCACAAAGAGTTCACCGCCATGGGCCTTCAAAATACCGAAGGCGATAGACAACCCGAGCCCCGTTCCAAGGCCTGCGGGCTTTGTTGTGAAAAATGGATCAAAGATGCGCGGCAATACATCCGCGGGTATTCCCGGCCCTGTGTCCGCGATTTCAAGACACACTCGTCCTCGAGACGGTTGCCATGTACGGACGTGAATGCTTCCTTCCCCCGCCCCATGGCGTATTGCTTGTTCAGCGTTTACGACAAGATTCAGGAAGACCTGTTGCAATTGCGCAGGGTTGGCAACGATTGGCGGGAGAGAGGCGTCAAGGTCCATCGAGAGCGAGATGTTCTCGACCTTGAATTCGTAGTTCCTGAGCGCCAGTGTCTTCTCAACGATTTCGTTCAATTGCACTCGATCCCGCTCCGGACGGGCGTCCCTCGCAAAGAGGAGCAGGTTTTTCACAATGCGTGCGGCACGCTCTGCCTCTTGATAGATCAACCGCGCGTCCGCTTCCTGCGGTGGGGTCAGGCGCCTTCCAAGCAAGAGCTGCGAGTACCCCATTATGCCGGTCAGAGGATTGTTTAATTCGTGTGCGATGCCGGAGACAAGCTGGCCGAGCCCCGCCATCTTATCGGTCTGCATGAGCTTCGATTGCGCTGCGCGCTCGGTTGTCACATCGCGGTAAATGTCGAGACGCCCCACGATGGCGCCATATCGGTCGCGTACGGGGCGAACGAGCCGCTCCAGTCTGCGTGGCTCGGGTATTGTGAATTCGAGTTCGTCCAGAATCGCTTCACCGGGGCGGCTCGCCAACTCGCGCCATCGCCGAACAAAATCAGCAGGTTCGCGAAACCGCTCCGGGACGGCGCGCGCCAGATCATGCCATGTCTTGCATAGAGTCAGCCCCTGCCGGGTCAGTCCGACAAGGTGCGCAAATCGGTCATTCAAGAGCAGGATTTCACCCTTCTCGTCATAAAGGATAATTCCCGCATTGGATGCATTCGCAAGACTGACGATTGCGGCCTCAGCATTGATGGCGCGAGACAACCCGTCTCGAGCACTGTACTGGGTCAAAGAACCAAACCCTTCCGTCTCGCCTGCATTGCAAGCGGCGGCAAATCCAAGCACGTCTGCGATTGCGCGTGCGGAAGACGTTTCCACCGCCGCTCCTTCGTCACACCAGGCGACCAAGGCGAGGCCAAGAGTTTTGCGTGCGGCATATATCGGCAGCCAGAGAGCTTTCGCGACTCCCGTCAAAGGCCCAAACCGCATCTGTTTGGAATCGGCTCCATTCAAGAGGATCTCGTCAATGTCGCCTTCCATCAAACCGTTGAGTGCAGGCGAATCTGGATCAAGCTTTAACCATCGATCTGGGATCTGTCCGTTCCCCGCCTCCAGCACAATGCCCCGAAGTAAGCTTGGCTCTTCTCGCCTTAAGAGCCATACCCCGGTGCGGTCTGCGCCGCTGGCGTCGAGCAATTCTCGCGCGCCGGACTCAACGAGCCGCTCGAGAGGTTCACCCTTCGCCACAAGGCGCAAGAGCCTTGCGGCCGCCGAATAATCCACACCTGTTTCACGGCGCATTAGATTGTTTTGGCTGATTGGGCCCATTCGTTCCCTACCACCTGGCCC
>JBGPHM010000042.1:0-37004 GCA_041484365.1 Terriglobia bacterium
AAAAAAGACGGCACTGTCACCGCGGGCAACGCGCCCGGCACAAATGATGGCGCGGCCGCCCTTGTCGTCACCAGCGAATCCAACGCCGCGCGCCTCGGCAAGCAGCCCATGGCGCGCATCGTCGCGCAGGCCGTCAGTGGAGTCGAGCCGCAATGGGTGATGATGGCTCCCGTGCAAGCCGTCGAAAAGTTGCTCAAGAAAACCGGTTGGGATCGCGACCGCGATGTGGACCTCATCGAATTGAACGAAGCCTTCGCCGTGCAGGCGATTGCCGTAATCCGCGAGCTGCGCCTCGACCCCGCCAAGGTCAACGTCAATGGCGGCGCCGTCGCGCTCGGCCATCCCATCGGCGCGTCCGGCGCGCGGCTGCTCGTCACGCTGCTCTACGAATTGCACCGCCGCAACCTGAAGCGCGGCATCGCGGCGCTCTGCCTCGGCGGAGGCAACGCCGTCGCTCTCGCTGTCGAGCGGTAACGTGATTTTGCGGAAACCGCGAATTGCTCTAGGCATTGCTCCAAACCTAAAATGTTCTGCCCCCTCTGCCAATCCGAATATCGCGAAGGCATCACGCACTGCACCGACTGCCGCGCCGCGCTCGTCGTTTCTCTCGACTCACCCGAAGTTCGCGCAAATCCGCCGCGCATTCTTTGGAGCGCGCCCTTCGCGGAGCTTTACAACGCAATCCGCGATCGTCTTGAAGATGTGGGCATTCCTTGTCACGCCATCGAAGAGGAATCTCCGCTGCTGCGCCGCATTCGCGCGCATTTTGAAATCCGCGTCCTCGCAAAGGATTTAGATCGCGCATTGAAGGCCGGCATCGAAGCCGTTAAAGTCATCAACCCTCGCTTGGGTTGGTTTGAATCCTGCCGTGTTTGCGCCGCTCAGCAGCCCGCGGGATTTTCAAAGTGCGCGTCGTGCAACGCCTGGCTCTTCGCTGCGGAAGTCGAGCGGGACGCATCCATCGCGCAGCCTGATGAACCCCCTGCACCCACCGCGGTCAAAAAAGATGTCTGGCAACCTCTCGGCAAGCACTGCACTCTCTGCGGCCTCGTCTATCAAACGAAATACACGCACTGCTCCGCCTGTGGCATCGAGCTCAGCGACGGCCTTACGCCCACTTCGCCACGCAGCACCCGCGAGGCGCGCGAACCGCTCATGGTCGTATGGAAGGGAAGCGACCCCGTCGCTCTCAGCCGCATCGTCTGCGCCCTGCGCCGCGCCGGGATCCGCGCCTTCACCAAATCAACCGAGGAACATCTCGTTTTTCAGATTGCCATGCCGCGCCCGCGCTACGAAGTCAACGTGTTCAAATCCGATTACGAAGTCGCGCGATATTTCGTCGTCCCGGTCCGCGAAACCTTGCCATTTGAATCGCTCATCCCGCAGGAAGCTGATCAGGAAGCCGCCCAGCAAGTGACGCAGGAATCCGGCGCGGTCGCATCACCCGATGCGGCATCCATTCCTTCGCGCGTCCCTATGAAATTGATTGCAAAGTGGTCGCCCGCGCGCGCCATCATCGAAATCTGGTCCGGCGACGATTCCGGGGTGGCGGACATGCTCGCCCGCTGCCTCGCCGAAAACCGCATCGGTTTCCGTTGCGAGGGCGCAAGCCCCACCATGCAACATTTCTTTGTTTGTCCGGAGGAGTCCGCTCACGCCGGCGAAATCGTCACCGCGATTACAGAGTCCGCATCTCACGCCTGAGCATCCACTCGCCGCTTCTTACCATGACTCCCCACTAGCCACTAGACACTCCACACTTGTATCCTCTCTTCTTCGGATTTCACACGGAGGGACTCTGTGAGCCTCGACTCGATCAAAACCGTCGCCGTCCTCGGCGCGGGCACCATGGGCAACGGCATCGCGCACGTCTTCGCACGCGCGGGCTTCCAGGTCATCCTGCGCGACGTTGACCAACGCTTCCTCGACCGCGCGCTCGGCACCATTTCGGCGAATCTTGACCGCGAAGTGAAAAAGGGAAAGCTCGCCGAATCCGACAAGCCCGCCGTTCTCGCGCGCGTCAACGCCACCACTGACTCCGCCGCACTCGCCCGCGCCGACTTCTGCGTCGAAGCTGTCCCCGAGCGCCTCGACCTCAAGGTCGCCGTCCTCCGCGAAGCCGATTCGCTCCTCCGCCCCGGCGTCATCCTCGCGTCGAACACGTCGTCCATTTCCGTCACCACGCTCGCCGCGGCCACCAAGCGACCCGAGCAATTCATCGGCATGCACTTCATGAATCCCGTTCCCGTGATGACGCTCGTCGAAGTCATCCGCGCCATCCAGACTAATGACGCCACATTCACCACGACCATCACGCTCTGCGAAAAGCTCGACAAGAAGCCCGTCCCCGCGAACGATGCCCCCGGTTTCGTTTCGAATCGCGTTCTCCTGCCTATGATTAACGAAGCCGCATTCTGCGTGATGGAAGGCGTCGCCACCGCCGAATCGGTGGACGCCGTCATGAAGCTCGGCATGAACCACCCGATGGGGCCGCTCGAGCTCGCCGACTTCATCGGCCTCGACGTCTGCGTGGATATTCTCGATGTACTCTACAAGGGATTCGGCGACTCGAAGTATCGCGCCTGTCCGCTGCTGCGGAAGCTCGTTGCTGCCGGCTGGCTCGGACGCAAATCCGGCCGCGGCTTCTACACGTACGCGAAATAAGTTAAGGGTTTCTAGGATCCCTCAACTTTGCCGCTGGCGGATTCCGCGCCTGCCGTTATTTGTTTTCATTGTAGAATTAATTGGAAAATCGTAAAATCTGCCACTGGGGGAATCCCTAGTAACCTTTTTAAGCACGCCAAGTCCCCGGCGTCTGGACATTGCTTGTGCCTGCCCGCAAAATGGGTGGGCATGGGTGAGGTAACCACGCAAGCGGCCTGGCGGTATGAGTGTGGACGAGGCCGGGCTTAGACCTCGCAGATTTGTGAAATCCCTGATACATTTACCACTGGAGATGAAAGTGAAAAGACTATTGGCAGTAAGTGGTGTAATCGCTCTGGCTCTCGTCGCAGCCGCTTCCGCGAGCGCCCAGAATTTTACAGGCTTTTATTTCGGTGGCTATGTGGGCGGGAGCGTAAACTCGTCGGTAGCGCAGACCACTACCGTCTCTCCCATAGGTGGTTATTTCGCCACCACCAGTCCTGCGGCAATCGCCACCGCGGGACACATGGCGTTCGGTCCAACCAATATTACCGGTGGCGGACAGGTCGGCTGGAATTTTCGCTTCGGGCATTTCATTGTAGGGCCAGAGGTCGACTTCGGCTCTTCGCGCATGAATGTCACTGCGAGTTCCACAGCTATATATCCCTGCTGCTCGCCAACCACATTCACCGTGAATCAATCCGCAAAGACCCGTGGGTTGTTTACTGCCCGCGCCCGCGCGGGATGGGCTTTTGGACCTCTGTTTCTGTACGGCACTGGTGGCGTAGGCCTCACCAATATCAATTACCAGGAATTCTTCACAGACACATTCGAGAACGCAACCGAAAACGGTGGCGCGCATGTGGATAAGGCTGGGTGGGTCGTTGGCGGCGGCGCCGAAATCGCGCTCTCACACCATTTTTCCATGAAGGGCGAATTCATTTACTCCAATTTCGGCACCTTAACCAGCACGAGCACGAACTTGGCCACAAGCTTTCTGGATGGAATCGTCCCTTCGGGTTTCCCGACGATTACTCTATGGCCCCAAAACCCATTCACGCACACTCTCACCCTTACTCAGAAAATCGGGCGTTTCGGCGTCAACTTCCGGTTTTAAGATTCGGTACTATCAATTCTGTAGGCGGGCGGACGGGTTTTTTACCGTCCGCCTTTTCTTTTCGCGATCGCAATCTTCCTTAGCACTGAGTAGCTGCTTACCGACCCCTCTCGCGTCCACTGAGTAGCCAGTACCACTCGGTCCCCAGTAACTGATACCGAACCGTACAACGTGAAGTACCTCGACTTTGACCGCAACGCTCATTCATCATGGATTCAGCCAGTCGGTGATTCCTTATAGGTGGCCTGCCGCCGAATATCCGGCGGGAACAAGCCTTAGACCTCTCATTACCGCAAAGTCTCTGGCAATCCTACTATCGGAGATCAACTTGAAAAGACTATTGTCAGCAAGCAGTCTGATTGTCTTTGCTCTTGTTGTTTTTGCTCTTGCCGCCGCGGCCTCCGCCGGCGCTCAGGATTTCAAGGGTTTTTACGTTGGCGGGTACGCCGGAGGCGCCTCGACAAGAACCGGTGCGCATACAACCACCATCTTCAGCGCCACAGGGTATTTTGCCACCACCAGCGTTCCGGCAATCGCCGCCGCCGGAAACATGAGATTCCCCCAAACCACTTTCAATGGAGGTGGCCAGGTAGGGTACAACTTTCGGTATAGTCACTTCCTCTTGGGATTTGAAAGTGATCTCGGCTACATCACACTGACCGGTACCGCGAGTGCGACCGCGGTTTATCCGTGCTGCGGACCCACCGCCTTCACGATCACCCAAACCTATAAGACCCGGGGATTGTTCACGGCCCGCCCACGCATCGGTATCGTCTGGGGACACATGCTCATCTATGCCACGGGCGGCCTCGCCGTTACCGGTGTCCACTATAATGAAACCTTTACGGACACATTTGCGACCGCGGCCGAAAGTGGCCGCATAAATCGCTACCAGGTCGGATACTCCGCGGGCGGCGGCATTGAGTACGCTACCTCGCGCCACACGTCCATCAAAGCGGAGTATCTCTATAACGCTTTCAACTCCTCAACCACAAGCACGAACCTGACGGCCTTTGGTCCGCCGGTCATCGGGTTCCCAACGAATATCTTTACCCATTCGGTCTCAATCCGCGCTCAGGCATTTCGCGGCGGCATCAACTTCCGCTTCTAACCAGGCGGGCATCTTGCTTTCTCGTAGGGGCGCAACGTGTTGCGCCCCTACTTTTTTGTAGCCAACTCCCCTCGCACTCCCATCAACTCCGTTCTATATTCAACGCATGGCCTTTGGCTCCTCCTCCTTCCCGTCTCGCCCCTCACCGCGCGAACTCGCCGCCATGGGCGTCTTCCTCTTTTTCGGCGCGGTGATGGCCTCCTTTGCGGGTGTCACACTCATTCGGCGCGGCACCTTCTTGGATCGTCTTTGGGCCATCAATCTCGAGGCCTACCAGCAGCTCTCGGCATACGGCCGGATCATCGGGATTCCGTTTCTCGCGCTCGCCGCCGCACTGGCCATTGCCGGAGCGGGCTGGATCAAGCGCCGCCAGTGGGGATGGACGCTCGCCGTCATTCTCATCGCCATGCAGGTCCTGGGCGATCTGGTCAATGCCTTCATGGGACACGCGGTGAAAGGAGCCGTAGGAGTCGTCATCGCCGGCGCGCTGCTCGTCTATCTCCTGCGCCCTGCCGTCCGCGCCGCGTTTCGCTCCGGGCCTGCCCCGGCAAACCAATAACCGCAATAGGCAGAATAGAAATCGCCAGATGACTTGTCTTCATGAAAGTGGAGCCCCGGACTTGCCGGCTTTGGCTTCATGCGCGAGCCCCTGTCACCTTCTGGCACGTATTGACAGTTGACGGACTCAACAAGTATAAGCCATTAGTCGCATGCGTCCCGGGGACAAGAATCAGACGGTCTTCTCTCCCCCAGTCAAACTAGCAAGATTGTCTTGCTTTGCTGAAGAGCCGCGTAGCAGACTCCGTGCCCCGTAAGCATTTCTGTTCGCGTAGTTCACTTTATTTCGCTGTTCGTTTGAAAGGAGCAAGTAGAATGTTCTGCGACAATTGTGGCAAGACCATTCCGGATAATTCACCCTCTTGCGGTTTCTGCGGCCACGTTTTTGCTGCGTCCGCACCACCTTCGTATCCCGGGCCGGCCGGGGGCGGTCCGCCCGTCTCCTACCCGCACGTTTCCATTTGGTCCCGCTTGATTTTCGGGCCATTTCGGTGGGTCTATGAAACTCTTGAACGAGGGTCCTTCATACGAAGGGCGGTCGCACTGACACTCCGGATTCTGGCCATAATCGTTGTTGTGACCGGCGGAATCTATGTCATCACACCGGGTTTGAAATACTCCTTCAATTTCCCGACAAGCCAGGGAACTGCAGGCGGACTACTCGTCACTTTGTTGATGACCGTCGCCATCGCCGCCATATTCGAGGTGCTCCTGTATCGTGCGGAGAGCGTTGCCTCCCTCGGCGAGTCGCCTTTTACGGTCATCCCCATTCTTTCCATCTTTTCCAGGATGGTTGGTGAGATTTATGCGATTTTGGGGCTGACCATGGGTGTGGGCGGATGTTTGTTTATTTGGATCGCCGGATTTAGCCCCTACTCCGTCTTGAATCAGGTCGCTCCGTTTATGCCTACACCTCCTCCAGGCGTGACTTTCCTCGACGGCCTCTATTTCCTGGGAATCTTTGCTCTTTTTTCCTTTGTCGCGATTCTGCTCTTCTATTTCCTCGCCGAATCCATTGTCTTGGTTGCGGACATCGCGCGTAATGTCCGCCTGTTGGTGAAGGCAAAGGGAGCGGAAAACCTATAGTCGCGTCATCCGCCAGCGTATTGCTTTTCCGGCCCTCTTCATCCAAATCACAATCGTTGGAGAAGAGGGCACGCCGGCGATAATTCTTAGCGTGTATTAGGCATAGAAGTCTGGGGTGCGCATCCACCGCGTCTCCCTCGGAGGAAGAACAAATGAGGATCGCATCAAAGGCCGGCGCGCTCGTCCTAACAATTGCCATTACTTTTTCTGTCCTTGCGGGCTGCAAGGCTTCCATCGTAGGGAAATACTTCAATGAGAAGCATCCGAATCAATACATCGAGCTAAAGCCTGACCTGACTTTTCAAATGGTCGAAGAAGATGGCACTGGTGCGACCGGCACGTATGAGATCGAAGGCGACGTGATTCTTCTCAAATTGCAAATCGGGATCGTTGGCCGAAGCAAACTTCAGGGCAATACTTTGATTGATCCGGATGGAGATCGGTGGACAAAGAAGTAGCTGCTCTTGCTGCGCGTGCTTTCAACTTTGATTCAATTTTTCTGGAGTAACTCATGGAATGCCCAAATTGTCGTGCTTCATATACCGCTGGCGCAAAGTTCTGCCGAAAGTGTGGTTACACCCTCGCCTCGGTGACGCCCACTCCGCCGCGCGCGTCCACAGAGGCGCACTGCCCGAATTGCAGCGCTGCCCTGGCGCCGGGAGCCAGGTTCTGCCGCGCCTGCGGCGCCATTGTTGCCGCACAGCCGCCGCCTTCCGTTAGCGCGCAACAGGCGCCGCCTTCTGCTCTCACTGCGCCCCCCGCTTACATGCCTACCTTCACTCCCGCGCCACCGCGTGCCACGGTGCCGCCTCCTGCTGCCGCCCCGCCGCGAGCTTCCGCGCCGTATCAACAATCTTATTCGGCCCCAAGGTCTGCGCCGATGGGTCAGCCTCAGCGCCCGCCGATGAAAATGCCTTCAGCCAAGGTGCTGATTTCCGTTGGCGTCGTGATCGCCGTCTTGATCGCTGTTGCTGGCTGGTATTTTCGAGGTGTCAACTTAACCTTGACCACCGATCCCGGCGGGGCCGACGTCGTCCTGGACGCGAAATTCATGGGTAGGACGTCCGATTTGGGCGGTTCAATCGTCTTGCCCCACCTCACCCACGGATCGCACACGCTCAACATCACTCGCTTTGGTTTCAACAATTGGTCGCAACCAATTTCACTTGGTTGGTTCGAATTTTCACACGCGCTGACAGTCCCTCTCCCGATCCCGACATATCCCCTTACCATCATGACGAACCCCGGCGGCGCGAAGGTGCAGCTCGATGGCAAGGACGCCGGCGTTTCCGATGACAATGGGAATTTCTCCATTCCCAGCGTCGTTCGCGGTCAGCACACCGTTACGGTTATCAAGGAAGGATTTCCGTCGTGGTCGCAAGCTTTGTCAATCAGTGGACCATTTTCGGTGCGCGCCGATTTGGCGGAGGCTGCCGCCTCGCAATTGCAGGAAATCAACGCGAGGCTCGAACGCGCAATGTCCTTCATTCAGCAGCGTCAGTATGATGCCGCCACCGCCGAATGTGACGCCATCCTTGGACTCGATCCGACCAATCAGCAGGCGTCCGCGCTCAAGTCGCAAATTCAAACGGTCGCGGCTGAAATCGTCGCGGAAGAAAATCAGCGCCAAATCGCCGCTGGCATCGCTCGCGCTCGTGTTCTCTTCCAACAGAGGCAGTATCAGGCGGCCATCACGGAATGTGACGCCGTGCTCCAGCGCGATCCTTCCAATCAGGACGCCGCCAAACTCAAGAAGCAAATCCAGGACACGCAAAGAATTCTTGGCGGCCGATGATCCCGCGGCGCAAAGCGTATCTCCTCACAAATGCACTCGGCAATCTCGTGCTCGCACTTTCGCTCCTGGTTCTCGCTCTCCCTTCTTTTTCGCAGAATCGCGCGCTCTCTCTCACGCAAATCCAGCAGCTGATTGACGTTCACTCCCCGGACGATGTCATCGCGCAGGAAATCCGCACGCGCGGCCTGGCTTTTTCTCCCACGCCCAAAGTTTTAGACGATCTCCAGAAGCGCGGCGCGGGCCAGGCGATCATCGCGGCTATTCGCGAACGCATGCCCATTGGCACGCTCGAAATCCAGGCGCCTCCGCAATCCAATGTCCGCCTTGACGGCGCCCCGAGCGGCGTCACAGACGCGCAGGGCCGCCTCGTGCTTCAAAATGTTCCAGCCGCCCCGCACGAACTCAGCGTTGAAAAGGACGGTTTCAATCCCGCGCGGCTTTCCATCGCGCTTCTGGCCCGCGAATACAAGCGCGTCCCCGTTCAGCTTGTGTGGGCGGGCGGCTATCTCACCGTCCGCGCGGACCCTGCCCCCGCTTCCATCGACGTGGAAGGCCTCGGCCATTTTGAAAACACCGCCAATGACGTGCCCTGTCCCTCCGGAACCTACACCATCACCGCAAGCCGCGCCGGTTTCAAGACCGAGATCAAAACCGTCACCGTTGCCGCCGGACAACACGCTTCATTGGGTATCACGCTCGGCGCAGATTCAGGATTCGTTCACTCAAAGCTCGCCGAAGCCCAGGCCCAACTCGACCGCAAAAACTTCTCGGGCGCGCTTCAAATTATCGGCGGCGTTCTCGCGCTCGATAAAGGAAACGCCGAGGCGCTCGCCATGCTCGCCACGGTGTACTACCGCGCGGGTGACCTTCAGCGTTTTCAAGCCGCCGCCATTGACGCCCTTCAGGCCAATGTCCCGGTCTCCGTTGAATTGGTGCACGAACACTCCGGACTTTCCGGCGATTCCATTCATCCCGCCGTGCTCACCATCGCGCCCGGCTCGATTCAATATGACCCGGGAAACAGTCAATGCAAATATCAAAAATTCACCGCGCCCCTCGCCAACATCGAAGCGATGGAAGTCACGAACAGGACCACCGAAGGAAAAATCATCGCGGTTGTAGTTCACCACCTCGCGCAGGGCACCTACCTTTTGCACATGGACGTGCGCAACCCGTCCAAGCCCAGCGACAAAATGAGCTTCAGCTTCGCCACCGACGGCTCCTCAACGGTGAAATATTCCGACGGCGTTGATTACCTTTCCTCGCGCGGAAATTCTGCGCAGACTCTCACCACTATCTCCAACGTGATTCGCCAGGCCGCCGCAATGAAGCGCTGAGAAGTGTTCAGCGGATTGCTCATGCGTAACGCGGCTTTAGCCTGTGTGCCTTTCGCTCCTCCTGCCGCCGCAAGAAAACAGTTTGTCATCCTGAGCAGAGCGCAGCCTGCCTGCCGGTAGGCAGGGATCCGTACAATGCAACGACAAACCGCGCCATCCGTATTAGCTATCCTGATTCTCCCGATTTCGTTGTCACCTTCTGTCACGTATTGACAGTTGATGGACTCTACACGTATAAGCCACTAGTCCCGCGTGACCGGAATTGCCGTAAATCCTGGAGGCTCATCATGGGCAAAGGCTTGGGAATCGCAGTTCTCGTTGTCGCCGTGGTTGCAGTCATCGTCCCCATATACGGCATCTACCTGGGGATCGTAACTTCGTTGCTTGGCATCGCCGTCGCCCTGATGAGGGAAAAAACGATGGCAGTCGCAATCGGTGTGCTCAACATCCTGAATGCGCTCTTCCTCACGCCGTCTCTCGGGTTCATGCACGCGGTTGGCAGTTTTGCCGCGTCGAATGGCGGAGGCACGGGGCTCCAATCGGCAGCCAACACTTACCTCTTTATCTGGATCGGCGCCGCCGCAGCTTCCGTTATTCTCGCTGTCGTTGTGAAACCGCTTCCGGCGCCGCAAGTTGCGTATCAACAGGCGCCTCCGAATTACCAGCCGCCTCCTAACTATCAACCGCCTCCACCGAATCAGCCGCCTCCCCCGCCATCCGCATAGCGCGGCGACTCGAACGCACGGCACGAACTGTTTATCACAGCAATCCTAGCGGGACGTAGCCTACGCGTCCCGCTCCCATGAATCGGGATGTATTCGGCTCTGCAATGAACCTGCCTGCGTGTGCGGCCGGGGGTACGGCACACGGCCCCGTCAACTTAGAAGTTACGTAATGATTGATCGCAGAGGAGAGAGGCCTTGGCGACCTGGAAGGAGGTCGCCAAGGCCTTTCGAAGCTCGAGTGGGGCTCGAGCCTTATGTCACATCAACATGGGACAACCGATTTTCGGCAAGAAAGGCACTGGAACCCGGATGCCGGGTGAGATTGAACAAACGCCAAGCGGCAGGCGTCGCAACCGTCCCGCGACAGCTTTGTGCACTGGAGACATATTTCCTCCGCAGGCATCGGGAATTCATTCAGGAATTCTGCGAACGGCATCTTCTTATGACAATTGCTGCATTCAACCGTTTGTGCCATCGGATTCGCCTCTCGTGTCATGGAAGAACTCTGCTCTACGCAAGATCCGCAGTTGTGCTCGCACATATGCCCTCGCTGCACAGTCTATTGGGACCTGTCGGCATATTTCTGTGAGCGTCCTCACGCGTCTGTGTGATGTGGATGCGCTTGCGCGGGCGGCCCTGATGACCGTCCGGGAGGGCGCCCCTACCCGCAGCGGCTGGCAGGATTGGTCAGGCCGGCAGATCTGGAAGGGGCCCACGGAGAGGGTAAAATAGTGTTTGCTTTTTCTTCGCCCCCTGTGCTAGCCTCTCTTTCCGTGAAGCGGGAAGGGTAGAGGCAAACCAATGTTCGGGCTGGACAAGGACTACAAACAACTGTATGGTAATATGTACAACTTAGGAAATACAATTCAGCGCTGGCTTTTGGTGACTTGCCGGTGATAAATTTTCGGGAGAAAGAGTCTGCGCTGAAGAAAACCCCTTTCGAGGTGAAAGCCATGGCCGATGAAAAAGCAATAAATCTCGCAAACGCCATCTCGCAAATTGAAAAGGCGTACGGAAAGGGCGCCATCATGCGCCTGGGCAGCAAGGAAGTGCTGGTGCCGGTAAGCGTGATTCCCACCGGCTCGATCAGCCTTGACGCGGCGCTGGGCGTGGGCGGCTTCCCGCGCGGCCGCGTCGTGGAAATTTTTGGCCCGGAATCGGGCGGCAAGACGACAATGTCACTGCACGTGATCGCCGAGGCGCAGAAGATGGGCGGCCAGGCGGCGTTCATTGACGCCGAGCACGCGCTGGACCCGATTTACGCGCGCAAGCTTGGCGTGGACGTGGACAACCTGCTCGTCTCGCAGCCGGATAACGGCGAACAGGCGCTGGAAATCGCGGAGGCATTGATCCGCTCGGGTGCCATAGACGTGGTGGTGGTGGACTCGGTCGCCGCGCTCGTGCCCAAGGCCGAGTTGGAAGGCGACATGGGAGAGCCGACGATGGGCTTGCAGGCGCGGCTGATGTCGCAGGCGCTGCGCAAGCTGACGGCATTCGTCTCGAAGTCGCGCACCTGCCTGATTTTCATCAACCAGATCCGTGAAAAAATCGGCGTGATGTTCGGCAATCCGGAGACGACCACCGGCGGCCGCGCGCTGAAGTTTTACGCCTCGATTCGGCTGGACATCCGCCGCATCCAGGCCATAAAGGACGGCGACAAAGTGGTCGGGTCGCGCACGCGCGGAAAAGTGGTGAAGAACAAGGTGGCCGCGCCGTTCCGCGAAGCCGAGTTTGACATTCTCTACGGCGAAGGCATTTCGCGTGAAGGCGACGTGATTGATTTGGCCGTCGAGCGCGGGCTGATCGAGAAGTCCGGCACCTGGATGAGCTATGGCGGCGAACGCCTCGGTCAGGGACGCGAAAACGCGCGGCTCTTCCTGAAGGAAAACGCCGCGATACTCGAAAAGCTCGAAGCCGCGCTGCGCAAGCAGTTGGGCTTGGCGGCCGTCAACACTGCGAGCCCGGGATCTGGCGCGAATGGCGCGGCAATGCCAACATCTGAGAAATCCGCCGAGAAATCGGGCGAGAAGCCCGCGCAAGGCGCGCAGGCTCACGCCGCAGCAGCCGGCGCGGGCGCTGGAGCTAAGACTCCGCCGCGGCCAACGCGGTAACACGTGTGGTTCACATGGTGAGGCAAAATAGGGCTTGTGCCATTGGGGGACGCCCCAAATGGGACACTTCCTTTCCTGCTGTCCTACCCCCTGTACCCTCGGGCAACCCGGGCCAGTTGTAACCTACTCAAAACAATACGGATTACCTATTGCCTCGAGGCGTGAATTCTAGGTATCCTGCTTGCCCCGCGGAAGACCGCGTGCTCGTTGTAAGGCTGAAGAACGGGTCGTTTGGGTAAAGCGAATACAAGAATGGCACGGCACACACAGCCCGGCCGAATTGCCGCACTACTGCTATCAATGATGATGGCGGGCCAGCCTATGTTCGCGACTGGTACAGGTAACGGTACGTCTAAGCCTGCGACTTCCTCTGCGACGAAAACAACGAAGAGAACGAAGAAAAGCACGACGCGCAAGTACACCGGCGTTCCAACTTTTGCCGATTCAACGAAAGATGATTTCGCGCAATTTGATAATCCTGTTGTGCGCGAGGCGGCGGTCCGCGCACTCGGCCGTTACAACGGATCCGTCGTCGCGATTGATCCGACAACCGGGCGCATTCTGACCATCGTCAATCAGAAGCTTGCGTTCTCGACCGGTTTCATTCCGTGCTCAACGATCAAGCCGACAATCGCGCTCGCGGCATTACAGGAAAGCGTGATCACACGCGATTCGATGATTAAAGTAGCGCCGCGGCGTTACATGAATTTGACCGAGGCGATGGCACACTCGAACAATTCGTTTTTTGAGGAGTTGGGCCGCCGGATGGGATTTGAGACGGTGCAGAAATATGCGCACACTCTGGGGATGGGTGAGCTTGCGGGCTTTAATATTCCAGAAGAGCAGTCGGGAGTATTGCCCGCGGCGCCGCCGGCAAGAGGCGGTGTGGCAAGGATGTCCAGTTTCGGCGAAGGGATTCAGATTACGCCGCTCGAGCTTGGTTCACTGGTGGCCGCGCTGGCGAATGGCGGGACGATGTATTACTTGCAGTATCCGCGTAGCGCCGAAGCGCAACGCGATTTCGCGCCACGCGTGAAACGTGAACTGAATATTGGGCCCTACCTCTCGGATTTGCGCGAAGGGATGATGGCCGCGGTGCTGTACGGCACGGCGCGGTCAAGCTATTGGGATCGCGAAGGGGAGCAGCCGCTCGGCAAGACGGGCACCTGCAACGATGCGGCTTCGCGGCTTGGCTGGTTTGTTTCGTATGCGGATGAGGAGCACCCGAAAATCGCGCTGGTCGTGTTGGTGCGCGGAAGGTCGCGCACAGTGCAGGGACCATTCGCGGCGGAAATCGCAGGCAAGATTTATCACACGCTCAAAGCTCAGAATTTCTTCGCCGCTGAAGGCCCGCGGCCTTCGTCAGCGCCCCTCGCAGCAATCGTAGCGGCTCCCCGGCTAAAGTAGTCTCCCTGCGGTATTTTCCATTTTCATTTACGCGCACGATTGCGCAATCACGCGAGCGCGCACTCCCGGAAATTGTGATGGAGGAGAGTAAAGACGCACACTTCCAACAGGTGAAATTGTGGTGACTGATTTCAGCGCGCGCGACGGGCCGATCGAAGGCGAGCAGGCACGCGTTGCCAGTGGCTGACGCGCATCGGCTCGAACTGCCCCTGGTAGCACGAGTCACATACGATCTCGGCGCCTTCGGCATCGGGGCGTGACTCAAAGATGTGGCCGCATTCCGTACACACTTGATGCATGCGGTTGTCAGGACGATTCGGCGGAAAGAAATGGACACCTTCCATAGGAGTAGCCTCCCTACACGTTTCGGTGCCCGCTGCGGATGCGCCTGGGTACGTCATCGCGGTTGAGCCGAATGGCTCAAGCGTGGCGTGGGGCCGGGAGCCGGTGCGGAGAATAGGGCATTTGTCGAGCCAAAACCATGGGCCGGAAATGCTGCAAAATCTGTGAGATAGCGGGTTTCCTAAGTTGAAAGAGAATCGGAATTCCCAATTCTTTCCCTGGAAGGCCCCTTTTTGCACATTTCCGTCCCACTGGGTAGCGACCCAGGGCGGGGACCCATTGATTGACTGGCCCATCCGGGCAATTCGGGTTTTGACATGCGGCAAGTTATTGGGCAAAAAGGAGTTGGGGGAATTGACACACAAGTCTTCCCGGCCTTCAGGCGACCTGCGGGTCTTCCGCACGCGGTAGGGCAGACAAGTTTCTCAAATGAATCGCACCCTTCGCATTGTTGTTTATGCTGCAATTGCCATTGTCGGCGTGGTGGTCCTTTACACTGTGCTGCATGGGCGTTATCAAGCGGACGCCGCTTTTGCGCGCGAAGCGCAGGAAGCAAGGGATCAGGCGGAGAGAATCGCCGCGAGAGTAGTGTTATTCAGCGGGGCGCGAGTAACACCGGGCACAACCCTGGCGGACTCGCTGCGGCGCATGGGACTGGATCCCAATGCAGCGGCAAGCGTGGCGGACTCGGCACAGGCAATTTTCGATTTGCACCGATTTCACGCGGGGAATTTGCTATGGATAGGCCGCTCAGTGACCGGAGTGTTCCGAGCCGTGCGCTACCAGATTGACGCCGACCGGATGCTTTACGTCGAGCACCGGGAGGAAAAGTTTGAAGCCCGCATTGAGCCGATTCCGTCGCACACGGAAGTCACAGCGATCACGGGGATCATCGAGAATTCACTCTTTAATGCTGTGACGGACAATGGAGAATCGCCGGAGCTGGCGATTCGCATGGCGGAAATTTTCGGGTGGGACCTGGACTTTTATACGGATCCGCGCGTAGGTGATACGTTCCGGATTCTGGTCGAGAAAAAGACTTACACGAACGGCCAGACCGCGGGCTATGGACGCATCCTTGCCGCGGAGTATATCAATGCGCGGCATCCTTATCAGGCGGTGCTGTTTCACGACGCGTCGGGCACCCCAGCCTATTACAAACCCGATGGCGGCGCCCTGCAAAAAGCATTTTTGCGTTCGCCGCTGAAATTTGCCGCGCCGGTGACCTCGCACTTCAGCAAGTCGAGATTCCATCCGATTCTGAAAACGTACCGCCCGCATCTCGGTGTTGATTACGGCGCGCCGATTGGCACACCGGTGCAAGCAATCGGCAATGGACGCGTGGTCTTCGCGGCGTTTTCGGGCGGGTCCGGCAATTTGGTGAAGATTCAACACTCGAACGGATATGAGACGCTGTACATGCATCTCTCGCGCATTCTGGTGCACGTGGGCGAGCACGTGGAAGCGGGGCAGAGAATCGGGTTGGTGGGGAAGACGGGGCTCGCGACAGGCCCACACCTTGATTTTCGTATTCTTCAGAACGGAACCTACCGCAATTTTGAGACGCTGCATCTACCGCCTGCGGAACCAGTGGCGCGCGGCAACATGACCGAGTTTGCGGCGGCGCGCGATCGGTGGATGCCACTGCTCGACAAGGGCATTGCACTCGAAGCGCGCGCGCATTAGAATCCCCCCCTATTGCGAGCCGGAACTCCGGCCGCAAGTTCAAATTTCCAGTAATCTGGTTTGACACGCGAAACTGTGCGCAGACGTTTGCCTGACAGTGGGAGATAACGAAAATGAAGGTTGTGAGAATCATTGGCTGGGTGCTGGTTGCGGTTGTGGTGCTTGCCGCGGTGGGAATTACTTTCACGATCAGTTGGCGGCCGCTTATCGGGCCAAAAGCGCGGACGACGACTGCGCGGATGTTTGACCGCACGCCAGAGAGGTTGGCCCGCGGCAAGTATCTGGCGGAGCATGTGACCGGCTGCATGGAATGCCATACGCCGCATGATTGGTCTTCGAGAGGATCCGTTTCTGAAAACGCAAAGCTAGGGGCGGGCGAAGAAATGCCGATGAAAGACTTGCCGGGGAGGATTGTCGCTCCGAACATTACACCTGACAATGAGACTGGCGCGGGGACATGGACCGACGATCAAATCGGGCGCGCAATCCGCGAAGGCGTGGGACACGATGGGCGCGCGTTGTTTCCCATGATGCCATACGAGCGTTTCCGTGAAATGTCGGACGAAGATCTTGCCTCCGTTGTTGTGTACTTGCGTTCGCTCGTTCCGGTACGAAACGCGATACCAAAGTCGGAGATAATCTTCCCCGTGAAATACCTCATCCGCAATGTACCTCAACCTGTGACGGATCCCGTGCCCGCGCCGGATCTATCCACCCGGCTGAAGCGCGGAAAATACATGACGACGATGGCGGCATGCTCCGATTGTCACACACCTGCGGACGACCATGGACAACAGTTGCCGGGCATGAGTTTTGCAGGAGGATTCATTTTGGAGGGTCCGTGGGGGCGTGTCGCGAGCGCAAATATAACGATGGACCCATCAGGTATTCCTTATTACGACGAAAAGATGTTCATTGATGCGATCCGCATGGGATCCGTCCGCGCGCGGACATTGAATCCCATTATGCCTTTTGCCTTTTACAGCGGGATGACAGACCAGGATTTGTCCGCGATTTTTGCATACGTGCACCAATTGCCGCCGATTCACCATAACGTGGACAACACCATGCCGCCGACGTACTGCAAGGTCTGCAAGCAGACGCACGGCGGCGGCAACCAGAACTGATCTCTACAACCATTCGTAGTTCATTGTGCTTGCGCGGAGCGCCCCGCCTGCCATATAAGTCCAATTGCACTTCAATACCGCAATCGCGGAGAGAAAGAATATGAATACTGTACGCCGAGTTATTTCCCGCAACGGGTTTGTTTGGGCTACATCTCTTGTTCTCACGTTGGCCGCAATCTTTCTCTCGCCCGGACACGGGGCCGCGCGGCAATCACAGTCTGCGTCACCACGCGATCCGAGTCTCTATTCAGGATTGAAGTGGCGCATGATTGGGCCGTTTCGCGCGGGGCGCGCCGTGGCTGCGACTGGCGTCCCCGGACAACCGAACCATTTCTTTTTTGGCTCTGTAGGCGGCGGTGTGTGGGAAAGCACAACGGCGGGCGAAAACTGGACGCCGATTTTTGACGGCGAGGCGGTGCAGTCTATCGGCGCGATTGCGGTTGCGCCGAGTGACCCGAGAACAATCTACGTCGGTTCCGGCGAAGCGGACATGCGCTCACAGATCTCCTACGGCAATGGGGTGTACAAATCCGCGGATGGCGGGAAGACGTGGAAGAACATCGGGCTCAAGGACACGCGACAGATTGGGCGCGTTCTTGTGGACCCGAACAATCCGGATGTGGTTTTTGTGGCCGCGCTGGGGCACGCCTACGGCCCGAACGCGGATCGCGGCGTCTATCGTTCGACGGATGGCGGCGTGACGTGGCAGAAGATCCTCTACAAGAATGAAAACGTCGGGGCGATTGACATGGCGTTTGACCCGAAAAATTCGCAGATAATATACGCAGCTTTGTGGGCGACGCGGCGACCGCCGTGGACGATTTATCCGCCTTCGAATGGCCCCGGGGGCGGGCTATTCAAGTCGAATGATTGGGGCAACACGTGGACACAGCTCGGCAATGGCCTGCCGACGGAGGGGACAGGACGCATTGGAGTGGCGGTGGCGCCGAGCGATTCGAACCGGGTTTACGCGATTGTGGATCACACGGATGCGAAGAAGGGCGGGCTTTACCGTTCGGATGACGCCGGGAAAAGCTGGCAGTTGTTGGGCGTGGATCCGGTCACCCATAATACCGACCAGCGCATCTGGGGGCGCGGCTGGTATTTCTGCAATGTGGTCGTGGACCCGAAGAACCCGGACAAGATGTACGTTTCGAATACCTCGGTTTACCGCTCGGATGACGGCGGGAAGACTTTCATTCCGATCAAGGGAGCGCCGGGCGGCGACGATTATCACCAACTCTGGATTTATCCCGATGACGGAAACCGGATGATCCTGTCGAGCGATCAAGGGACGGTTGTGAGCGTGGACGGCGGCCTGGTGTGGAGTTCGTGGTACAACCAGCCGACCGCGCAGATTTATCACATCGTCGCGGACAACCAGGACCCCTACTGGGTTTATGGCGCGCAACAAGATAGCGGCGCGGTGAAAGTGGCGACGCGAAGCGTTCACGGATCGATTACTTATTTGTGGGACTGGGCTCCGATATGCGCGGGCGGCGAGAGCGGATACGTCGCGGTGGATCCGGCGGACTCGAACATTCTTTATGGCGGGACCGTTTCAACTTGCGACCAGCGGACGAACACCGGACACAACATTTCGCCAATGCTTGGATCAGGAGAGCTGGGGCCATTCCGCCACACGTGGACGCTGCCGGTGGTTTTTTCACAGGCGCCGGGGCACGCGCTCTATTTCAGCAATCAATATTTATGGAAGACAGCGGATAAGGGCGCGAATTGGACGCGCATCAGCGGAGACATGACGCGCGAGAATCCGGGCGTGCCGCCGAACCTCGACGCAGCCACGGCGGCGGACGGTTACGGCGCGCCGCGGCCGGGCGTGATTTACACAATTGCGCCATCACCGCTCGCAGCGGACACGATTTGGATTGGCACGGACGACGGGCTGATTCACATAACTCTAGATGGTGGGAAAACATGGAAGAACGCAACGCCGCCGGAGCTGACCGCGTGGAGCAAGGTCGCGCTGATGGACGCATCGCACTTTGATGCGAGCACGGCGTACGCCGCGGTGGACCGGCACCGGCTGGAAGATTACAAGCCGTACATTTACCGCACGCGCGATGGCGGGAAGACGTGGAAGTTGATTGCAAATGGGATTCCGGATGGAAGCTACGCCAACGCGATTAAGGAAGACCCGGCGCGAAAGGGGCTGCTCTTCGCGGGGACGGAACTTGGCGTGTACGTTTCGTTTGACGATGGTGAAAACTGGCAATCGCTGCAGCAGAATTTGCCGCGGTCGTCGGCGCGCGACTTCGCGATTCATGGCGATGATTTGATTGTCGCGATGCACGGGCGAGGATTCTGGGTGCTCGACAACATTTCCACGCTGAGGCAGGTCGCGGCGATGAATGATGCGCCGGACGGAATCGTGTTCAAGCCGCAGATGGCGATCCGCAGGCGCACGGGCGGGGGCGGAGGAACGCCGCTTCCGTATGGCTCAGCCGAAACAGACAATCCGCCGAACGGCGCGATGATTGACTACTTCCTGAAGTCGGCGGCATCCGGGCCTGTGACGCTTGAGATTCTCGATGTATCAGGGAAGCCGGTTCGGTCGTACTCGAGTCCCGAAGCCGGCGCCGGCGGCAGCGGTGGAGGAGGCGGACGGCGAGGTGGTGGCGGCGGGCGCGGCGGCGGAGCGAATATTCCGGCGTACTGGAATCGTCCTGCGGAGACACTCTCTGGCGCTGCGGGGATGCATCGCTGGGTGTGGGACATTCACTATGCGGCGGTGCCTGGCGCGGGTGGCGGCGGACGCGGCGGCGGTGGAGGAGGATTCGGTGGTGGCGGTGGAATTTGGGCGCTGCCGGGCTCGTACTCTGTGAAGCTAACCGCGAATGGAAAGTCGTACACGGCGCCGCTCACGGTGAAAATGGACCCGCACGTGAAGGTGCTGTCCGCGGATTTGCAGCGGCAGTTCACCGTGGCGCAGCAGGTTGGCGCGAAACAAGCGGAAGTGGCGCAGGTGCGCGGAGAGGTGACGCAGGTGCGGGCGCAGATTGCGACGCTGCGCACGCAGGCAGCGGGAAATGCGGCGCTACTTGCGGCGCTCGACTCGCTCGATGCGAAGTCGGCGGAAATTGGGGGAGTGACGCAGGCGGGCACGCCGCAATCCAGCGGAGTTACGGCGCCGTCGAATGATGTGTCGAGCTTGATGTTCGTGGCCGGAGAACTAGGGCAGGTGTCGGGAGCAGTGGAGGGAGTGGACGCATCGCCGAGTTTGCAGGTGATGAACGCGTTTTCATCCGCGCAGAAGTTGGCAGCCGCGGCGATGGCAAAGTGGTCGGGCGTGAAAGCGAAAGACCTCGCGACGGTGAACGCGCAACTTAAGCAGGCGGGCATGCAGGAGATTAAGGTGGAGGCTGCAGCACCCGCGGCGGGGCGCGGAAGAAGAGGGCAGTAAGCACTGCAGCGAAACTTGACTCAAGAAAGTTGCATGGAAATTGAAACGGCGGGGCTTGGAGGCCCCGCCGTTTCCTTTTCAATTCGATTGGCCGGGAGGGATCGCGCTACGCGCGAACTTCCCAGGTATCGCCGGCAGTGAGAAGTTTTTCGAGGTCACCCTTGCCCTTCTTAGCGATGATGTCCGCAATCTGTCCAGTGACTACGTCCTCGTAGCGCGGCACATCGCTCCAGTTGCGCAGAACGCCGATGGGAGTGGGGAAGCCGGGGCGATGCTCCATATGCGCGAGAACGAAGGCGTAAGATGGGCGCGGATGAGCTTCGTTGTGGACCAGAAGATCCTTTTCCGTCACGCCGTTCCCGAGTTGCACGACTTCCAGCTCCAAGCCATCCATGCGGATGCCCTTATCGCGGTTCTTGCCGAAGATCAGCGGCTTGCCGTGTTCGAGCTGGACGACGTGGTCGGTGCGCGCGTCCTTTTCGGTGATGTCGAGCCACGCGCCGTCATTGAAGATGTTGCAATTCTGCAGGATCTCAATGAATGCAGATCCGCGATGCGCGGCGGCGCGCTTGAGCGTGTCCTTCTGGTGCTGCTGGAAGACGTCCACAGTGCGCGCGACGAAAGTTGCCTCGCTTCCGATGGCCAGAGAAATTGGATTAAACGGGCGGTCGGCCGTGCCGTAGGGAGTTGACTTCGTCTTCTTGCCGAATTCGGACGTCGGGGAATACTGGCCCTTCGTCAGGCCATAAATGCGGTTGTTGAAGAGCAGCACTTTCAGGCCGACGTTGCGGCGCAGCATGTGAATGGTGTGATTGCCGCCGATGCTGAGTGCGTCTCCATCGCCCGTGGCGACCCAGACTTCGAGGTCCGGATTGATTAGCTTCACGCCGGTTGCGACGGCCGGCGCGCGGCCATGAATCGTGTGAAAGCCGAACGTGTTCATGTAATAGGGGAAGCGGCTCGAGCAGCCAATGCCGGAAATGACCACGAATTTCTCGCGGGGAATACCCAGCTCGGGGAAAATCGACTGTACGGCGGAAAGAATGGCGTAGTCGCCGCAGCCCGGGCACCAGCGGACTTCCTGGTCGGTCTGGAAATCTTTTTTCGTCAACGGTGGCAATGTCGCGGTGGCCATGATTTTCCTCGATTTTCCTTAAGCGTACCGGCGGTGCAATCCCTGCCTAGCCCAGAATCTCTTCAATCTTTCCTTCGATTTCAGCCTGCTTGAAGGGACGGCCTTGAATCTTGTTGTATCCCTGCGCGTCCACCAGATATTTCGCGCGCAACATCCAGAGAAGCTGGCCCATGTTCATCTCGGGCACTAGAACATGGCGGTAGCGTTGAAGGACCTCGCCCAAGTTTCTCGGCAGCGGATTCAGGTAATGCAGATGGACGTGTCCGATGCGGTGTCCTCGCGCGCGCTGCGGCCCGAGAGCCGCCGTAATCGCGCCATACGTGGAGCCCCACGCAACGATGCAAAGGTCACCATCGGGATCGCCCACGGGAACAACGTCCGGCACATCCTGCGCCACGGCTTCGACTTTCGCCGCGCGCAAGCGGACCATTTTCTCGTGGTTGAGCGGCTCGTAATTTATGTTGCCGGTAACGTCCTTCTTTTCGATGCCGCCAATACGGTGCTCGAGTCCCTTCGTGCCGGGAATCGCCCAGGGGCGCGCGAGCGTATCGGGGTTGCGTGAGTACGGGTGGTACCCTTCGGGATCCGTCGTAAACTTCACCGGGATTTCCGGAATTTCGTGCAGGTCCGGGATGCGCCAGGGCTCCGCGCCATTCGCGAGATAGCCGTCGGAGAGCAGAATCACCGGCACCATGTACTTGATCGCGATGCGGCAGGCTTCGAAAGCCATCCAGAAGCAATCCGCGGGAGTCGAAGCGGCGAGAACCGGAATTGGCGCCTCGGAGTTGCGTCCAAACATTGCCTGCAGCAGGTCGGCTTGCTCGGTTTTCGTCGGCAAGCCGGTGGAAGGCCCGCCGCGCTGGATGTCGCAGATGACGAGGGGGAGTTCGACGGCAACTGCAAGGCCCATCGCTTCCGTCTTCAACGCCATGCCGGGGCCGGATGTTGTCGTGATGGCAAGCGCTCCGGCATAAGATGCGCCAATCGCGGAGGTGATGGCGGCGATTTCGTCTTCAGCCTGAAATGTGATTACGCCGAAATTTTTGTACATTGATAGTTCATGCAAAATGTCAGACGCGGGCGTAATCGGATACGAGCCCTGAAAAAGAGTGAGTCCTGATTTCTGCGACGCCACCACAAATCCCAGCGCCAGCGCCTGATTGCCGCTCAAATTGCGATACTTCCCCGGCGAAAGTTTTGCCGGGGGAATCTCGTAGGAGATCTGGAACGCCTCGGTCGCTTCGCAATAGGAATAGCCGGCTTTCATCGCGAGCTTGTTTGCTTCCGCCAGCAGCGGCTTCTTGCCGAATTTCTCGTCGAGCCACCGGTAGGTGGAATCCATCGAGCGGTTGTAGAGCCAATAGCACATGCCGAGCGCAAAGAAATTCTTACAGCGGTCCATGGACTTGGCGTCAAGCCCGAGACCCTCGAGAGCAATGCGCGTCAGGCGGGTCAGGTCCACGGCGAAGAGTCGGTAGCCATCGAGCGAATGGTCCTCGAGAGGATTGGAAGTAGCCTGCGCCTTGCGCAGGTCGGTTTCCTTGAAATCGTCCGTGTTAACGATGAGGATGCCGTTTGTCTTCAGGTCCGCGATGTTCATTTTCAGCGCGGCCGGATTCATGGCCACCAACACATCCACGGAGTCGCCCGGCGTATACACTTCGGAGGACGAAAACTGAATCTGATAGCCGCTGACGCCGGGGAGGGTGCCCGCAGGGGCGCGGATTTCCGCGGGATAGTCGGGGAAGGTCGCCAGATCGTTTCCGTAGAGCGCTACGGTATTCGTGAACTGGCTTCCGGTAATTTGCATGCCGTCGCCGGAATCGCCGCAAAAGCGGATCACGGCCTTCTCAATGACTTCGCGCTTTCGACCCTTGGGTAGTTCTATGGTTGTTGCCATACGCTTCCTGATGCCCCCGCTTCCGTCCGGTGTGGACCGATCTGGAAGGATTTTCTTCGCACGGGCGGGAATCCCGCGCTTGCAAAAAGAATACCACAATCGGAGACGCCGGGCGGGTGACGAAGGTTACTTGCCCGTGTGATTCGAATCACTAGTTCAACTGGCTGAACGACGAATTTTTGTCCATACGCCTTGAAGTGGCTATACTTCGCAATTCTCCGACTGGATAGGAAATCCAACTGAAAGGAAACAGATGCGCGCCGCCGTCCTTCATGAATTTGGTAAGCCGCTGGTGCTGGAGGACGTAGCCCGGCCGCGCGCCGGAGCAGGGGAAGTCCTGCTTCAGGTCGAAGCCTGCGGCGTGTGCCATTCGGATTTGCACCTTGCGAGCGGTGACTGGCCGGCTTTTGCCAAGCTCATTAAGCCGCGGCTGATTCCCGGCCATGAAATTGTCGGGCGCGTGGTTGAGATCAGCGATGGCGTTGACTCCAACCTGCGCGGGGCACGCGTCGGGGTGCCGTGGGTTTACTGGAGCTGCGGCAACTGCGTTACCTGCATGGAGGGCCGCGAAAACATTTGCCAGAATCGCGCGATCACGGGCGTCACGGTGGACGGCGGCTACGCGGAATTCATGCTTGCGAAGGCGAGTCACGTCATCCCGGTTCCCGATGCGCTCGATTCGGCGGAGGCCGCGCCGCTTTTCTGCGCAGGCGTAACGGTTGTGCGCGCGCTGCGGAATGCCGATGTGCGCGCAGGTCAGCGCGTGGCGGTGTTTGGAGTCGGCGGGCTCGGTCATCTGGCCGTGCAGGCGGCACGCGCGATGGGTGCGGAAGTGATCGCCGTTGACGTGGATGAAGCGAAGCTCGCGCTGGCGATGGAATCCGGCGCGGGGCAGACGATGAATTCGCGTAAGGTGGACGCAGGCGCGGCATTGCGTGCGGCGGGCGGAGTGCACCTTGCGCTCGTCGCGACACCTGCGAAGGCAGCTTACGACGCCGCGTTCGCCTCGCCGCGCGCAGGCGGCGCGGTGATGATCGTCGGGCTGCCGAGTGAACCGCTTACGTTCGATGCGGTCAAGTTCGCGCGCAGCGAAGCGCGAATTCTCACGAGCGTCGTCGGCACGCGGCAGGATGTCCGCGACACGCTTGCGCTGGCAGCAGCCGGAAAACTTCACTGTCGCGTGGAAAGGCGCCCGCTTTCGCAAATCAACGAGATCTTGGACGCAATGAAGCGCGGCGCGCTGCTGGGGCGCACGGTGCTGACGTTTTAACCTCGCGAATTGCCCTATCGAAGGGTATCGCTTGACTTTCGCTTTTAGTTCGCCTAAAATTCGCCATGTTCTCGGAGATTCCTTGGGAATCGCGAGACTGCGAGGCGGCAATGACTCTGACGAAGCGGCAAAAGGAAGTGCTCGATTTCCTGGTCGGCTTTCTCAACAAGCACGGATATTCGCCGAGCTTCGAGGAGATTGCCAAGTCGCTGAAGCTCAACTCGCTCGCGACGGTGCACAAGCACATCACCACGCTCGAGAAGAAGGGCTTCATCCGCCGCGGTTACAACCAGAGCCGGTCAATTGAGATTCACCAGCTTCCGAAGCCGGTGCGTGAGCAGGTGTCGGACCGACAGAACTTCGAGCTTCCATTGATGGGGCGTATCGCCGCAGGAAAACCGCTCGAAGCGATGGAAGAGCGCGAGACGCTGTCGCTCGGCGAGTTCGCGCGCGGGCCCAACACTTTTGTTCTGCAAGTGAAGGGGAACTCGATGCAGGATGACCACATTTTGAATGGCGATTATGTGGTTGTCGAGCAAACGCAGGTCGCCAATCCGGGCGAGATCATTGTGGCCCTTGTGGGCGGGACTGACGCAACGCTTAAGCGCTTCTACCGCGAGGGCGCGGGGAAGATCCGGCTCCAGCCCGCCAACAGCGAAATGCAGCCAATTGTCGTTTCCGCCGCGGACGTCAAGATTCAGGGGCGGGTCGTCGGAGTTCTCCGCAAATACTGAAGAGCAGTACTCGCCACAGAAACACGGAGAACGCAGATTAGAGGCTCGCCGCGGAAAGACCCCGGTTCCAATGCATGTTTAGCTTGACCTTTCCGTAGTACCCAACCGGACACTTTTCATTCCACGGGGACTTGCACCAATATGGGGCATAGGAATACAGTATTTCGCACCCCGGTCCAAACAACGCCAGCTTGTCCGGCGGTTTTTCGCGGTCCTGGGAGGGCCCATGTGGGGAAAAAAACCAGAACAAACGGCTCCGCCTGCGGTGCTTGAACCAAGGGCTGCGATGCCGCCGAAGCCTGCTCCGTCAACAGTGGAGGAAAAGAAAATGAGCACCGATGCCATGCGTCCCTTGGCAACCCCTTCCAGCAGCGGAACCGCGCGGCTGGGCGCCAGTCTGCATGTGAAAGGCGAGATTAACGGGCACGAAGACCTGCTGGTGGATGGCAGCGTCGAGGGCCTGATTCAGCTCGAAGACCGCAAACTTACCGTCGGAGCGACCGCCAAGGTTACCGCCGACGTTATCGCCCGCGAAGTCGTTGTTTACGGCACGGTGAAGGGAAATCTGCGCGCGCGCGACCGCATCGAAATCAAGAAAGACGGGTCGGTCGTGGGCGACCTCACCACCGCTCGGATCATGATCGAAGACGGCGCGTACTTCAAAGGCTCCATCGAGATTGACAAGACCGGCGAAGCCGGCGAATCCGATCTCGACAAGCCCGCGTACACGCGCGCGGCCACAGCTTCCTCTCCAAAAGCATCGAGTTGAATTCGGCGGGCGCGAGCCCGTCTTTTAACAGCTCGATTCAATTCAGCGAATTTCGGCGGGCGTCTCAGTTTAACTGGGGCGCCCGTTTCGTCTTTTTCACACCCACATTCGAATTTGAAATCGCTGCTGTGGAATTTCGCGACATGAATTTAGAGATTTTGAATTAGAGGATTTCGGATAGTTGCGTAATTGGAGAGATCTCTTCGATGTTGCGTCCCGTTTCAACGGCAATGAGCGCTTGCAACGCTTTCCAGACCACGTCCTCACTCTCGGCATTCGCTTCGCGTGAATCGCCGGGCGGTTCCATCCGATTCATTCGTGCTGCTCGATGCACGAGGTCGCCAAACGCCTGGCAATCGCGCTGGAATGAACGGGCCAGGCCGCGCGAAAAATAGAGAGCCATCCACCAGAGCATGAACGGCCAGAATGGAGCCACGATCAAAGCGAATAGGCGCTCACCCATGGTCCAGCCGCTCCAGAAGAGACCAATGCCAACTCCCATTGCGACGAGGCATATTGCAAGCGTTCCGATGGCAAGCCAGCGCGGGTGCGAGAGGGACGGCAATGTGAGCTGTGTCTCATCCGCGAGCGCTTCCCATTGTTCGCGGCGCTTGTTTCGAGGGAAAAGAGCATCAAGACGCGCGTCAATCGTGATGGAGGAGGGAGCGACGCCGCATACCTCGCGCAATCCGAGCCGCAATCGGTAGGACACCGAGGAGTTCTGGAGCTGCTCACGTGATGAGTCCTCCAAGCGGCTGCGAAGAAATTCGCAGAGCCCCTCAAGCGTGCGGGAAGCGCGAATATCTTCTTCGCTTACGCGAATACCAAACGCGTTTTGGATGGCCTTTGTGATTGCCGCGGATTGGTTACCCAAAGCGAAGCCAGTCTAGCGGCGCGAATCCGAATCGGCAAGGTCAGGTTTGACCATGTGGACGACCGGCAGCGAAGCCCCATTGCGAAGCGGAACTTCGATTCGCTCAACGGCGACGTAGCCGTGGACTTCGTAGAGGGGAACGCCAGTGAGTGTTGCGCCCAGTTCAAATCGCTTGAACCCGGCGGCGCGGGCTGCGGACTCGCAGGCTTCAAGGATTTGCGTGCCGATACCGCGGCGCGTCCATTCGGGATGGACGAAAAAGGCGCGAATTCTCGCCGCGTCCCTGGCGGGATCGAGCAACGAATCTTCGCGGCCCTCGCGATGGTCACTGCCGAATAGGGTTTTACGTTTGCTCCAACCACCGCAGGCGACAATGTATGGTTTGCCTTCCGCGATGGCGGATTCCGCGACGAAGTAAGTTCCGTCGGCAATTAGTTGCGTGTCCAAACCGAGGAGTGTCCCGAGAGCACCCTCGATTTGCTTCGGCGTGTGAGATACGGCCATGAGTCCCCGCACGGACGATTCGATGAGTGTGTGCAGCACGGGGTCATCTGCGGCAACTGCCTTACGAATCCGGATTGATTCTCTGCGAGCGGGCATAATTCCATCTTCTAATACGACAGCAAGAATATCCTTGAGGAATAGGATCGGCAAATGGGCGCCGTTTCGCAATGTGGAAGCCTGCGTTGACAGAAAGAGCGGCATCCTCTATTCTCAATGTTTGTCTCCAACGGGAAAGGTGTGACTGGGAGTATGAGGACGTACCAACCGAGAGGGCAGGTGGCCGACTCGCTACAGGCGGGGCCGAGCTGGTTTGTGATTGACGCAACGAACCAGGTGCTCGGCCGTCTGGCGACGCGCATTGCGCGGCTGCTGATTGGCAAGGATAAGCCGAGTTTTACGCCTCATTTGGATTGCGGCGATCACGTCGTGGTCGTCAATGCGGGGAAGATTAGGTTGACGGGCAACAAGCTGGAACAGAAGATTTACCGGCACCACAGCGGATATCCCGGCGGGTTGAAGGAAGTCCCGGCGAAGCGGCTGCGCGTGGATCGCGCGGACTGGATGGTACGCGAGGCGGTGCTGGGAATGTTGCCGAAGAACAAGTTGCGCGCGCATCGCGCAAAGAAACTGCGGGTCTATTTGGACGAGAAGGGTCTGGCAAGGCACGCGGGACAAAAGCCACAAGCATTAGCGCAGTAGCCGCGCAGTGCACCGCTGTAAGTCCGACGGTTGATTGGCCTCCGGGTGTGAAGCGAGCAAGAGTTGGATCTTCGCTCTTGCCTCAAGAGATTGCTTGCAATTTTCTGAATTGAGATACAGTGGGAGGAAATTTGGGCACGAGCGCACAAACGATTGAAGGAACGAAGCCGGAAGTTTTCTATGGAACGGGCCGCCGGAAAGAATCGGTGGCGCGTGTATTTCTCCGTGCGGGTACCGGCAAATTCACCGTGAACGGCCGGCCTCTCGACAATTATTTTAAGAACGTCGCGTGGCGCAATGCGGCGTACGAGCCGCTGAAGTTTACGAACACCGCCGACCAGGTGGACGTGATGGCGACTTCAAAAGGCGGCGGGGCGGGCGGCCAGGCGGGCGCGGTGCGTATGGGGCTTTCGCGCGCGCTTTCAAAGTTCAATGCCGATTTGCGAATCGGATTGCGGCGCAACGGTTTTCTGACGCGCGATTCGCGAATGAAAGAGCGCAAGAAATACGGGCAGAAGGGCGCCCGTAAGCGCTTCCAGTTCAGCAAGCGTTAAGCGGCGAGTTTTTGTTCTGATCCGGCGGGCTTCAACCCGCCGGATCAAATTCACGGCCGGCAAGGAGCCGGCAAGATGGGCGCTCGAGCGAGGCGGAAACAATCGCCCAGCTCGCAAGCGTTCAATCCATTGAGGAGGAAAGTTGGCAGTCGAAATCACGATGAAGGAGTTGCTGGAGGCCGGAGTACATTTCGGCCACCAGACGCGGCGGTGGAATCCGAAAATGAAGGAATACATTTTCGGAGAACGCAACGGGATCCACATAGTTGACCTGCAGAAGACCTTGAAGATGTTCCGCGATGCAGCGCGCTTTGTAAGCGAGCTAAGCGCCCAGGGTAAGACAATCCTTTTTGTCGGCACGAAGCGCCAGGCGCAGGAAGCGGTTGCCGAAGAAGCGACGCGGTGCGGAATGTTTTACATAAACCACCGCTGGCTGGGCGGCACGCTGACGAATTGGGCGACTCTGCAGAAATCCATCAAGCGGCTGAAAGCATTGCGCGCGATGGTGGAAGACGGTCGCATGGCACAGCTCTCAAAGAAAGAAGCTGCGCGGCTGAAGCGTGAGATGGACCATCATTTGGAAAATCTTGCGGGCGTCGAGAATATGGCGGCGCTTCCTGATGCGATGTTTGTGATCGACTCCAATTCCGAAGAGATCGCGGTGCGCGAGGCGCGCCGCATGGGCATCCCGGTGGTTTCTATCGTGGATACCAATTGCAACCCCGAGGTGGTGGACTGGGTAATTCCCGGCAACGACGACGCGCTCCGCGCGATTCGATTGTTTGCGTCAAAGATTTCCGAAGCAGTGATCGAAGGACGGCAGAGTTTCGAGCAATCGCAAATGGTGGAAGCGAAGTCGGCGGCGGATGCGGCGCAGGAAGAAGGCGTCGAGTACGTGGACACCAGCGCGTATGAATCCTACGAGAAGCAGGAAGGGGATTTCGTGGACCCTGCGACATTGGAGCAGCCGTTTGAACCCGCGTTCGATCCGAACGCGGTGCCCGGGCCTGAACCAGGCGACGGCAAAGGCAGCTGACGCACTCTTTTGAAGCGATCCGCGAGCGGCTGGCAAGCAGTCTCAACGCAAATTCTTCATCCAAGTGGTATTTCCACAGGAAAGGGTTGTTCGGGACTATGAGCGCGAATCCGAATCCGGAACCGGGAAACGTCCCGGCCCAGCAGGTTAAGAAGCTTCGCGAATTGACGGGCGCTGGGTTCAGCGACTGCCGGCAGGCGCTGGTGCATTCCGCCGGTGACATGGACAAGGCCGTCGAATACTTGCGCAAGATGGGACAGGCTGCCGCACAGAAAAAGGCCGAGCGCGAGGCGACCGACGGGCTGGTGAGCCATTACATCCACGCAGGCGGAAAGATCGGCGTGCTGCTCGAAGTGAATTGTGAAACAGACTTTGTCGCGCGCACCGAAGAATTTCAGAAACTGTGCCACGACCTGGCGATGCACATCGCGGCGCTCGATCCGCGTTTCATTCGGCGCGAAGACGTGACGCCGGAAATTCTGGAGCGCGAGCGCGAAATCGCCCGCGACCAGGCCCGGCAGACGGGAAAGCCCGAGCAGGTGATCGAAAAAATTACCACAGGGAAGATGGAGAAGTTTTACGAGGAGAACTGCTTTTACGAGCAGCACTTCATCAAGGACGAGTCCGTCACAGTAAGAGAGATGATTGACCAGGCCATCGCAAAGATGGGCGAGAAGATTTCCGTCCGCCGTTACGTGCGAATGAAAGTCGGCGACGTAACCGCGACCTATGCAGCCGGCGCGCAGCCGCGCGTTGAGAGCGCTGGACCTTCCGTGGAAACTGCCGGCGCTTGAAGGCGCTGCCCACGGCCTTGAATCTCTGCTAGAATTCACGTCGAGTTCTTCCCGCAGGGGCGGAGCGAACTCCAAATAATGCCGAAAAAGCCGGCCGCGAAAATTCCGAAGTCCGACGGGCGCAAGCCCGCATTTCAACGCATCGTATTGAAACTTTCCGGCGAGTCCCTCCAGGGACCGCAAGGCTTTGGGATTCACGGCGAGACAATCGCCAGCATTGCGCACGAGATTAAAGAGGTGCGCGATCTGGGAGTGGACATCGCCATCATGGTTGGCGGCGGGAATATATTCCGGGGCACGCGCCAGAAGTCCATGGCGATTGACCGCGCCACCGCTGACTACATGGGTATGCTGGCGACGGTGATCAATGGCCTTGCGTTAGTGGATGCCCTTGAGAAACTTGGCTGTCACACAAGGTTGATGAGCGCGATCGCCATGCAACAGATTGCGGAGCCGTTCATTCGCAGGCGCGCCACGCGGCATCTGGAAAAAGGCCGCGTTGTGATTTTCGCGGCGGGCACCGGCAATCCATATTTCTCCACGGACACAGCGGCGGCTCTGCGCGCTATGGAGATAAAGGCCGATGTAATCCTGAAGGCCACGCGCGTGGATGGAATTTACGACGCTGATCCCGAGAAAGTTTCCGGGGCGAAAATGTTTGAGCGAATTACGTATCTCGACGTCATCCAAAAGGGTCTCTCCGTGATGGACACGACAGCGATCTCGCTTTGCATGGACAACAAGATGCCCATCATTGTGTTCAATATGAACAGGTCGGGGAATATCCGGCGCGTCGTGATGGGCGAAAAGGTTGGATCGTTCGTCAGTCCGGCATAAGACCTTTTTTGACTTGAAAGCTTTTGTGGGAATTTTCGTCTGGAGAAAAGCACCATGACGACCATCGCAAATAGTAAAGACGCAATGGCGCAGGCAAAGCTGCGCATGGAAAAAGCTGTCGAGGATTTTCGAAAAGAGCTTTCCGGCGTTCGCACGGGCCGCGCGAACGTTTCGCTGCTCGACCACATCCGAGTGGATTATCACGGCACGCCAATGCCGGTGAACCAGCTCGGGACGCTATCCGTGCCGGACCCGACGATGATTCAGATTTCGCCATGGGACCCGACTGCGGTTCCATTGATTGACAAAGCGATTCGCACGTCTGATTTGGGACTGAATCCGACAAATGACGGCAAGGTCGTACGAATTCCAATCCCCTCGCTGAACGAGGAACGCCGCAAGGAACTCGTCAAGCATCTTCACAAAGTTTTAGAGAATCACCGGACTGCGATCCGCAACATCCGCCGCGATTTGAAAGAGGCGATTGAAAGGCTCGAAAAAGAGAAAAAGATCAGCGAGGACGAGCGGAAACGATCCCTCGATGAGTTGGAAAAACTGACTCATAGCGAGACGAAAAAGATGGAAGACCTTTCGGCGACGAAGGAAAAAGAGATTATGGAGATTAAGTAATCGTGCGAACGTAAGTCTTTTAGAATGAGTTTGTTAGGCCTAAATTCATGGTTGGGAGAAGCCCCAGGAAAGTAGAATAGATTGAAAGGAAGCGATTAGAGCGAACATCTAGCGAAAAGATTTCCACTGGCTCACCAGTTTTTCGTTTGACATAAAGCCAGGCCATCTCTATACTTGCGGATTGGTCAGGGAGTTTTGCCCTGTAGTCAAAGGGAAGGTCTCTTGCCCCGGAACAATGTACGACGGATCGGGGTTTGGAGTGCGGCCGGAATGGGGCGCCTGCCCCGAAAAGCCGAGTAAGCCTCTCCGCTGTAACCAGTTTTTGACTCTCTTGTGGGGGGTCTCACTGCGGAGTTTCTTGTCGGTTCCTCTGGCGTCGCTGTCGCCTTTTCTTTAACAAATGCGGCTTCCGCGGTGTGGCTCAGTGCGCCCGCCTGCGAAAGCAAAAGCAATTAACGAGGGATTGAGGGAGAACCGTGCCCACGTTTTCGCAACTAGTGCGTTATGGCCGCAAAGCAATTCGCGCCAAAACGAAATCTCCGGCGTTGCAGGGATGTCCGGAAAAGCGCGGAGTTTGCATCCGCGTGTACACGCAGACGCCGAAGAAGCCGAACTCCGCGCTGCGCAAAGTGGCGCGCGTGCGGTTGACGAATGCGGTGGAAGTGACCACTTACATTCCCGGCATCGGGCACAACCTGCAGGAACACTCGATCGTGCTGGTGCGCGGCGGGCGTGTGAAAGATTTGCCGGGCGTGCGCTATCACATCATTCGCGGAACGCTTGATGCCGCGGGCGTCGACAACCGCAAGCAGGGCCGGTCGAAATACGGCGCGAAGCGGCCAAAAGCCGCACAGAAATAAGGAGAGATAGAAATGCCGCGCAAAGGATCCGTCTCACGCCGCATCACCCCGCCGGATTCGGTTTTCGGCAGCGATCTGGTGCAGAAATTCATCAGCTCGATGATGTGGGATGGGAAGCGCTCGACAGCGCAACGGATTTTCTACGGCGCGATGGACCAAATCGTGGCAAAAGGAAATGCCGACGCGCTCGGAATTTTTAAGAAGGCAGTCGAAAACGCGAAGCCCGTCCTGGAAGTAAAGACGCGGCGCGTGGGCGGCGCGAACTATCAGGTGCCGGTCGAGGTGAATCCGTTCAGGCGCCAGTCGCTGGCGATCCGTTGGTTGTTGCAGAATGCGCGGACTCGCGGCGGAAAGAATCTCACCGCGAGGCTGGCTGAAGAATTGATGGACGCCGCGAACGGAAAAGGCGGTGCGATTAAGAAGAAGGAAGATGTGCACCGCATGGCGGAAGCGAACAAGGCGTTCGCGCACTATCGCTGGTAGGAATCGGAAACTTTAGGCAATGCCACGAGAAACACAACTCGCAGATACGCGGAACATCGGCATCATGGCGCACATTGATGCCGGCAAGACCACTACGACCGAACGCGTCTTGTTTTACACCGGCGTAACTTACAAGATCGGCGAAGTGCACGACGGCACCGCGACCATGGACTGGATGGAGCAGGAGCGCGAGCGCGGCATTACGATTACGTCCGCCGCTACGACCGCGTTCTGGCCCCGCCACGGGAAAAAAGTGCGCGTCAATATCATTGACACTCCCGGCCACGTGGATTTTACGGTCGAAGTCGAGCGGTCGCTCCGAGTGTTGGACGGCGCCGTGGCAGTGTTTGACGCGGTCGCAGGCGTGCAGCCGCAATCGGAAGCTGTTTGGCGCCAGGCGGACAAGTACCGCGTTCCGCGCATTGCTTTCATCAACAAGATGGATCGCGTCGGCGCGGATTTTGATCATTCCATCCGCAGCATGCGCCAGCGGCTTTCAGGACACCCCGTCCCACTCCAGTTTCCCATCGGCAAGGAAGATACCTTCATCGGTTGCATCGACTTCATCGAAGAAAAGGCAATTGTCTGGCTGGAAGAAACTCTGGGCGCTAAGTTCGAGGTGTTTGACGTTAAGAATCTCTGGGATGCCACATTTGTTGGAAGCCGGCCCGATATCGCCGCCGCGCTCAAGTCTTCCGCGATTGATGAAAAGTTTTACAAGGAACACCGCGACAAAGTCGTTGAATATATTGCCGAGCACGATGACACCTTGCTTGAAAAGTATTTGGCTGGTCAGGCGTTCACGGTCGAAGAGTTGCGCGCTTCGGTTCGGCGGTCGACGATCAGTCTGAAACTTGTTCCGGTGATTGCCGGGTCCGCCTTTAAGAACAAAGGTATTCAGCTGATGCTCGATGCCGTGGTGGATTATTTGCCCTCGCCCCTCGACGTTCCTCCGATGGAGGGCACCTCGGTCGATGGCGACGAAGCGATTTTGCGGCGTCCGGCTGACGATCAACCGTTTTCCGCTCTTGCTTTCAAGATTATGTCCGACCCCTTTGTCGGCCAGTTGACGTTTGTGCGCGCATATTCGGGCGTGCTGCAATCCGGAAGCTACGTTTACAACTCGACCAAAGGAACGCGCGAACGCGTCGGACGTCTCTTGCGGATGCACGCCAACAAGCGCGAAGAGATTGACGCAGTGTACGCGGGTGACATCGCGGCTTGCGTGGGCCTGAAGAGTGTGACAACCGGCGACACGTTGTGCGATGAAGATAAACCGGTTGTGCTTGAGAATATTGTGTTCCCCACGCCTGTAATCTCCGTGGCGATTGAGCCGAAGACGAAGGCTGATCAGGACAAGATGTCGAATGCCCTGGCACGCCTCACGCAGGAAGATCCGACGTTTCGCGTGCACACTGATCCCGATACGGCCCAGACTCTGATCTCCGGCATGGGCGAGTTGCATCTCGAAATCATCGTGGACCGCATGATGCGCGAGTTCAATGTGGAAGCGGGCGTTGGGCGGCCGCAAGTTGCCTACCGCGAGACGATTCGCAAGCAGGCGAAGGCGGAGGGCAGATACATCCGCCAGACCGGTGGACGCGGCCAGTATGGCCACTGCAAACTGGAAGTCCATCCGCTTCCGTCTTCCAAGCACGAAAATATGCACGAGATGTCCACGGACGAATTGGACGCTCTGGCCAAGCAAGTTGCGGGGTCCGGAGGCCGGTGGAAGTTCGACAAAGAGCACCGGTTTCTCTTCATTGACAAGATTATCGGTGGTTCGATCCCCAGGGAATATATCGCGCCGATCGAAATGGGTATCCGCGAAGCCATGGACACCGGTGTTCTCGCCGGTTACGAAATGGTGGATGTTGCTGTTGTCCTTGTGGATGGCAGCTATCACGAAGTGGACAGCTCGGAAATGGCGTTTAAGATTGCGGGCTCGATGGGATTCAAGGAAGCCTGCCGCCGGGCGAGCCCAGTGCTTCTTGAGCCGATCATGAGGGTTGAAGTCGTGGTTCCTGACGAATACATGGCCCCTGTTTTTGGCAACTTGAACGCTCGTCGCGCTCACATTCAAGGCTCGGATTCGCGTGCCGGCAGCCAGATTATTCGCGCGCTCGTGCCGCTCGCCGAGATGTTTGGCTATGCGACGGATTTGCGCAGCCGATCGCAGGGCCGCGCGAGTTTTACGATGCATTTCTCGCATTATGAAGAAGCCCCGGCGTCGATTGCCGAAGAAGTGGTCAGCAAAATGACAGGCCGGGTGGCGAGGTAGGGGAGTTTTTTGTGACTACAACAGCGAAGATGCAATTCGATAGCTTTGAGACGCTCAAGAGGACATTGGAGAGCGCACATCGGGACCGCGCATTTCTAGATAAGTACGTCAGAGAGTTGGAGTTGCACCGGCAGGAGGAAGATGTGTTTCTTCGTCTCGCTTTTGAGAATGTGAGTTCTGGCGGAGCCATCGGGAGGGGCGACACATTTGTTGTCAGTGTGGTTTCGGAGGTATATGGGCCTCTGGACGCAGAGCAGAAGGTGGCGATCAGAAACTGGTGGCACGAGATGGTTCGGCAGGATGCAGCTAAGCAATTCGGTGATTTGAACGAAAGACTTTCCAAACTGAACCGACTAGCGGGGTAGAGCGAAAATGGCGAAGGAAAAATTCGAGCGGTCGAAGCCGCACGTAAACATTGGGACGATCGGTCACATTGACCACGGCAAGACGACCTTGACGGCGGCGATCACCAAGGTGCTGTCGAAGAACAACCCGAAGGTGCAGTTCCGGGCGTTCGATTCGATCGACAACGCGCCGGAAGAGCGCGAGCGGGGGATCACCATCGCGGTGGCGCACGTGGAGTACGAGACGCCGAACCGGCATTACGCGCACATTGACTGCCCGGGCCACGCCGACTACATCAAGAACATGATCACGGGCGCGGCGCAGATGGACGGGGCGATTCTGGTGGTGGCGGCGACGGACGGACCGATGCCGCAGACGCGGGAGCACATTCTGCTGGCGCGGCAGGTGGGCGTGCCGTCGATTGTGGTGTTTCTGAACAAGTGCGACGCGGTGGAAGACCCGGAACTGTTGGAGTTGGTTGAATTGGAAGTGCGTGAACTGTTGAAGAGCTACAAGTTTCCCGGCGACGAAGTGCCGGTGGTTCGGGGCTCTGCGCTCGGCGCATTGAACGGCGAAGAGAAGTGGGAGAAGACGATCTTGAAGTTGATGGAAGAGGTGGACCGGTACGTACCGCTTCCGGTGCGCGAGATCGACAAGCCGTTTGCGATGCCGATTGAAGATATTTTCTCGATCTCGGGGCGCGGGACGGTGGTGACGGGGAGAGTGGAGCGCGGAAAAGTGAAGGTGGGGGAGGAAGTGGAGATCGTGGGCTTCCGTCCGACGATGAAGCGGATCGTGACGGGCGTGGAGATGTTCCGCAAGCTCCTGGA
>JBGPHM010000043.1:0-36469 GCA_041484365.1 Terriglobia bacterium
ATCGCTCAACAGCCTGCCGCCTCTCCGGGCGTAGCCGGAATATGGCTCGGCACTATGAATACAGGCGCGTTTAATCTTCGTATCCAGTTCCATATCACAAGCGGCTCGAGCGGGCTTTCCGCGACGATGGACAGTCTCGATCAGGGAGTGAAAGGCGTAGCCGTCACTTCCGCAACTCTGGATGGTTCCACTTTCCGCATGGAAGTTGCCACGGCTGCAGCGAAGTACGAAGGTAAACTCGATGATTCGGGTGCGACAATTACTGGGACATGGTCGCAAGGCGGCGCTACCTTTCCGCTGGTCCTTCATCGCATGGCAACCGATGCTCCGCCGCCGCGCCGTCCGCAGATGCCGCAAAAGCCTTATCTCTATCGCGAAGAGGACGTCACCTACTCAAACCCCGCCGCTGGAATCACGCTCGCGGGCACGTTAACGATTCCGCAGGGCAAAGGACCGTTTCCCGCGGTGCTTCTCATCACCGGTTCCGGACCGCATGACCGCGACGAAACCATCTTTGGCCACAAACCGTTTCTAGTTCTCTCCGATTACCTGACGCGCAAAGGATTTGCCGTTCTGCGCACAGACAAGCGCGGTTGCGCCAAGTCCGGCGGTAATTACGCCACGGCGACGACCGCCGACTTCGCGACCGATGCCGCGGCGGGAGTTGCATTCCTTCGCACGCGCGCTGAAGTGGATCACGCGAAGATCGGTCTGCTCGGACACAGTGAAGGCGGTGCAATCGCGCCGATGGTCGCTGCGCAAGACTCCGGAGTCGCATTCATCGTATTGATGGCCGGCCCGGGTTTGCCCGGAAGTGAAATCCTCGCAGAGCAGCGCTCGTTGATCGAAACAGCTCAGGGTGCGCCACACGATTTTGTCGAGAAGGATGCCGCTGTGCATCGCGCACTTTATGCGGTGATCGTACAGGAGAAGGACAAGGACGGCGCCGCGGTTGAGAAAGACGTGCGCGAGAAATTCGCCGGGCAGATTCCTGACGCTCAACTCGCAGCGGAAGCCACGACGTTGACCACGCCGTGGTTCCGCTATTTCCTGGCCTACGATCCCGCCACTTCGCTGCGGAAAGTGAAGTGTCCGGTGCTGGCGATCAACGGGAGCAAAGACCTCCAGGTTCCGCCGGAAGTGGATCTCGCCGCGATACGAAAGGCGCTCGAAGCCGCCGGCAACAAGCATTTCGTGGCCGACGAAATGGAAGGGCTGAACCATCTCTTCCAGACGGCGAAGACCGGCGCGCCCAGCGAATACGCTGAGATTGAGGAGACCATCGCTCCTGTCGCACTCGAGAAGATTGGCTCGTGGCTCTTGAAACAATAGGACAAGAAACCGCGTTGCATCTCCGCGGCTGAAACTTTCACCTGCGCTCCGGCGTATTCAAAAGAGCAAAGGGGGAATCAATCATGTCAAATCCATGCCTCAGAAGACTCCGCTTCAGCAAACTCAGCATCGCAGCTGCGCTTGTTTTTGCGATTGCAATTGTGCCTACGCTGCTTCACGCCGCCGCTCCGGCAATCGTTGGCAATTGGGAGGGCGCGATCTCGGCGGGCGGCACCACACTCCGCCTCGCGATTCACTTCACTCAGGACAAGGACGGCGCTCTCAAAGCCACGATGGATAGTCTCGACCAGGGCTCGAATGGCATCCCACTCATCAATGTTTCCTACAAAGAGCCGAAAGTGCATTACGAGCTTGGGGGAGATTACCCCGGCACTTACGACGGCACCTATGACAAAGCCAAGGACGAAATCACTGGTCACTGGCAGCAAGCTGGACAGGATTTGACGCTTCTCCTCAAGCGCGCCAAGTAGCGGGAAGATTCTTAACCTGATCCATTTTCCTCAAAGGAATTGTTGGTCTTCACTACAGGGGAAGTAATTCAGCGTGTGTCCACGTGTGAAGGGAGTTTTGCGCCCCTGTGAACGACTCTAGGATGTCGCTGCTGGAGCAGCCTTCTAATTCTCCTCGTTTCAGGGTAGGTAAGGGGATTGTGAGGGACATTTCTAATCGCCGGCGTAATCTGTCTCTCCACGAGATCGAATTCCGCAACGAGTGGCAAATGGTCCGATGCCAGAAGAGCCGTGCGGCTTCGATGCAGCGTGAGACTTCGTAGTTCTAACTCGGGATCGAAATAAATATGGTCAAGGTGCATAAGCGGCAGGACACCGGGATATGTGCGTGATCGTTTCAGAAATGCACGCACATCCGCGCTGCTGAAATACGCACTCAGCAAACGGGATGCAAGTCCACGCGTCCACTCATTGAAATCCCCCAGCACAAGGCGCGTGCCATTCAGGCCCTGATCATTAAGGACCTCCGCATCGACAAGGCGGCGAGCTTGGTGTCTTCTTTCAAAAAAACTTGTCCCCATATGAATATTGAACACGTGCAGTGAACGCGTGTCGTCCAGCATTAAGTCTGCGCGGAGACACCCTCGCTTCTCGTATCCCCGCACTGAGATGTCGTAATTGAATTTGTTGCTGATGGGGAATCGGGTCAAAAGAAGATTGCCGTACGCGCCGCCTCTGTGTCGCCGGGTTTCGCCCAACTCGAAATGAAACCCAAGCGCATCGGCGATGTACTTCACCTGATCGCCTCTGCGGTTTTTTCCGTGGGCGCCAACTACCTCTTGTAAGGCGATGATGTCGGCATTCACTTCGCGCAGGACCTTTACAATTCTTTCGGGTCGTACGCGTCCATCCATTCCCCGGCACTTGTGAATGTTATAAGTGGCAACGCGAATGCTCCGCAGTTCTCCTGAAGTCGGTTTGTGCTCACGATGCATAGTTGTTTTTAGATGGATTGCGCAAGACTAACCTACACAATTAGATGCAGATCCTCAGTCTTTTGTCGCTCATTCCTTTCGTGGAAAGCGCAGCCGGTACGCCCTAAGAAGGAGGGATAGTCCAAGCCAGCCACCAAGTACTGCAAGCACGATCCCGATCACAAATGGAAAGAACGCGGCAAGCAGAGTGAAGCAAATAACTATGACCGCGCCGCTCAGCGTTAGCGCCGCTTCAGCAGGCCCAAGTATCTTGGAACTAGTCATTGCAGCGCGCACCGTGCTCCCAATTGTGAGCACACCGCTGATGGCGCGACCCGCGCTGCCTCGTGCCGAGCCTTTCGCGCGGTCACGACGGAATCTCTTTTGCGCGGGACGGACCTTTTGATTTGCGCTCAGTATGATTTCCGTCGAATTGCTCAGGTCCTCCAAGAACATGTCTTCCATCGCTTGGGCAAAAGGCTCATCCTCCACAACAACATCCAATTCGTAGTTTTCCATCCAACTGGCGAAATTCAAGTTTGTGGACCCTACCCGTGCCCACCGCCCGTCGGCGACCGCCGTCTTTGAGTGCTGCATGGGACCGTTCCATTCAAAGACTCGAACACCGGCTTCGAGCAGCGCCCGGTATCCTGCGCGTGAGACCGACCGCAGAACTGGAATATCACTAGACCTCGGCAGCAGAAGCCGCACGTCCACGCCATCCAGGGCCGCCGCGCGAAGAGCTTGCACATAGGCGGTAGTCCCTAGGAAATAAGCGTCGGTCAGCCAGATCGAATCTCGCGCGAGAGCGGCGACAAGCTGGTCCAGACGGTAAAGTCCCGCCATGTCAGGCCGAGTCGCGACAATGCGGAGCGTCACGTCCCCAGCGATTGAAACCATCTCCGGCCTTGGCGGCGCATCCACCTCGGGAATCGGCGCGCCCATCGTCGCCCAGACTTGGTGGAATGCCTGCTCGATTTCCGCGACCGCCGGTCCTTCAATCACAACACCAGTATCACGCCAGGGATCGACGCCGCGCGCCCGATCGCCGACCCACATTTTCCCCACGCAAAGACCGGTGATAAATCCGATTCGCCCGTCCACTGTGATCATTTTGCGATGGTCGCGGTTCATCCATGCAAGCGGACTATCCAGGCGCGGCGGATTGAAGCACCGCACTTCCACACCGTTCTTTCGGAGCCGCCGCCAGAAGCTCCCGGAGGCAGCTCCCAGGCCGCCGAGCCAGTCATAAATTACGCGGACGCGAACTCCTTCGCGTGATTTGGCAATCAATTCATCACAAAACTGCGAACCAACCTCGTCCGAGTGGATGATGTAGCTCTCAAAATGAACCGTTTTTGTGGCTGAGCGGATCGCCTGTAACCAGGCTGGATAATTCTCTTGCGCGTCTTTTAGGATTTGAATTTTGTTTCCCGGAATTAACGGAGCCCCCGCCGTGCGTGAAAAAGCTTGATCGGCAAGAACGCGCAGGGGGGAGCCGCTGTTGCGTGTGCTTCGATTGGTGGCTGAGACTGACATTAGGATTGGACCTAACGGTACTTCCGGATTCCTAGTTCGGCCGAGGCGGCGGCCTTTCAGTAGGGCGCAGCTATACTCTCATCTTTGCATAATACCGGCACTCGGATGAAACGGGGCATTCATCACATTTCGGGCGCGCCATCTTGCATAGAGTCTGGCCGTGCTGTTTGATCAGCAGGTATGCGCGCAGGCGCGCGTCGTGCTTCTCCGGAATCTCCGCAGCAATCGCATCCTGTGACGTGCGGTAATTCGCCGCGTAGTTCTTGCTTTCGCGGCCGAACCCCAGCCGCAGCAACACGTGGACGCAATTCGCTGGTATCGCCGCGACCGGCGCCGTTTTCGTGTAAAGCAGGACCTTTTCCGCGAACGAGTCCCCGATGGTGGGGAATTTTTTGAGCGCCTTCTTTGCTTCCACGGGCCCGCGCTTCATGACGGCGCGCAGGTTTCCGCCGAATTCGTCGAGCACCCGCGCCGCGATCTCCTTCATTCGCCGCGCGCGCAATTCCGGCACGATTCCTCCCGCGCGCAGCGCCTCGGCAAGCTTTGAAGGTGCCGCGGCGAGAATTTTTTCCGGCGCAAGACCAACCGCCCGCTTCAGCGCCTGAAAACCTTTGTCGCAATTCACGTCGGATTGCGGGTACCCCGCATTCCGGTGCAGCACCATTTCGTAGGGATCGGTAGGCCCGAGGTTGGCGGCGGACTTGGCACCGGTCAACGTGGGCTTGCCGTAGTGTTTCTCCAGCCGGTCAAGGAGTTTTGTGAGTTTCATTAGATTGCCAATCTCGCCGGGCGCCGATTGTATCGCCTGCGTTCCTCCGCGGCCAACCCCTCAGCGGACAGGGCCGGCTCTATGAAAGCGTGTGTGCCCGGTCTAAACTGTCAGGAATGCGCCCGGTCTATACCAGGGCATCCCCCCTACCCCCCATCTTTTTGTAAGAGTGTCGCAACATTAAGACTTACTGGAAAACGTGCGGTAAGAGTATCGCAACAAAGGACTTACGGGTTTCTGTGAGAATTTGGCTGTAAATCCATGAAAACATTGAGGATGAGAGCGCCCGCCTGAATAGAGGAGCATCGAGTGCCGCACCGGGGAGGGGGTATTCGAATGGATAACGACAGTACATGTGTATGTATATCACACGATAATTAGGAAATCAAGGGAAATCTGAAGCGATCGCGCGTACGGCGATTCATAGAAGAGAGATTCCTCGCTACGCTCGGAATGACGGCGGGGGAACGGGCGCGGCGGCTTCTTGACCAATCGAGGGGGTATCTTTTAGGGGCGGCGGGGCGCACTTCTTTGTCGGTAAATGGCTTGATTTTGATTATTCTTACTTACTGGAAATAGGTCATCCAGGGACCCGGACGTAAGAGTATTCTGTAGTGGGTAAGTCCGGCACACGCTGAAGGATTATTCACAAACAAATTTTGGAGGATCGCATGAGAAAGTTCGCATTTGGAGCAGCAGTTTTGTTGGTATTGATCGCACTCGTGGTTGCGGGACCGGCGTTCGCGCAAGACGATAACGCGTCCACGACAACCAAGACCGTTTCGTCGGCCTCGGCGCCTTCGCCGGCGCCTGCTCCGAAAAAGGGATCTTCGTCAAGCTCCGGTGACTACAACTGGGGCGGTTTTTCGCTTGGGGCGAGCATGGGTTATTCCTGGGGCAGGTCGGACACAGCCTTTATTCCGCTGCCGAGCGCCGCAGTCTTCATCAACCTGGCGAATCAATCGCTCCGCTTGCCTACACACGGCGTGATTGGCGGACTTCAGGCCGGTTGGGACCATCAGCACAATTACTGGGTGATGGGCCTTGCAGTGGACTTTTCGGGCAGCGGTATGCAGGGGCACACATCAACCACCCCAATCATTCAGAATAACGGCACACCATTTCCGGGCGCGGGCTTCCTTTCCGCGAAGGAATCGACGAAATGGATGTCAACAGTTCGCGGGCGCGTCGGAATAGTGGCGGACAAAAAGCTACTGTTCTACGCAACCGGCGGCGCCGCCTTCGGACGATTCATTTTTGGCGCAGACACCGATTTCCGGCCCGTTGGGACGGAGTTCTACATCGCGGACATCAGCAGGGTCAAAGTGGGATGGACTGTGGGCGGTGGCATCCAATACGGTGTCTCGACCCATTGGAATATGGGCTGGGAGTATCTCTACTACTCTTTCCCCAATGAAGCTTTCAACTCCCATCCGAATCCTCCGCTGCCCCCATTCAGCATCAATTATAATTGGGGCGACAGAGGGAACATCGTCCGGTTTGTGACCAATTATAAGTTTTAATTTTTCCCCTGATTGGAATCACAGCGAGGCCCCGGAATTTTCCGGGGCCTTGCTGTTTTTGAAGCCGAACATTTGGTGGAAAAGATCAAGGTCGGCCTGTGAAATCTCCGTCCGGGTCACCCGCCATTCCCGCATGCTAAGATTCAACTCCGCTTCTCGAAAGGAACTGTCATGCGATCAAGGCTTCTGCTGATCATCGCGTTTCTTCTACTCTTCACGTCCTCGGCGCACGTGCAGTCAACCGATGTTCACGCCAGCGACAGGGCCTACATCCGGCAAGCGGAGTCGAACTGGGCCGAGTCCGTGGTCACGAATGACGTGAGCGTTCTCGAACGCATCCTTGCGGATGACTTTGTTGGAGTGGATATTGACGGCAGCCATTATTCCAAAGTCGATGCCATCAAGGATTTCCGCACACACCCCTCCGAATTCGTCTCAAATCATCTCAACGAAGTAGGGATTCGCTTCTATGGGGACGCGGCCGTGGCGCAGGGAAATGAGAGCTGGAAGAAGAAGAACGGAACTATTGGAAAGTTCGTCTGGACCGACACGTGGATCCGGCGAGGTGGCAAATGGCAGATCGTGGCCGCGGAAGATCTCGTGCCGCCGAGCGCGCCACCTTCGCCGGGCAAGTAGGGAAACACTTACGGTGTGCGGGGTGATCGGGGCAACGCTTTAGCCGCAACTTGGAACAAATTGACAGGGGGCTTTGGCGGCGGGTATCATCATTTGGACGTGGCACGCATGTCGCGCCGCAGTCCCTTCCTTGCTTAGCCGCGTTAGTGGTTCCTCCGGGGAAATACCTCGGTAAGCAGGGCAAGTCTCCCGTCGGAGGCCTCGAATATGTCACCCGAGCACGATAAAACCGTCAACCCCACTTCAGACGCCGGTACGGCAGAAACCCAAGCCGAAGTAAATCAAGTCGAGCAGTTGGAGAGCGGTACCGCTGCCGCCCGCGCTCCGGAAACTCCCGCTTCTAATACCGAAGCTACCACTCCGTCTGCGCCAATGGCTGCCGCGGCTGCGCCTGCGAACGGCGAAACCGAGGCGCGAAGCGCCGACATGGTTGCTGAAGGCGACCCTCAGACTGCGGATGCTTCGGCTGAAGGAGCGCAACACGCCGACGCAGACGAAATCTCCGCGGAGGCGATGGGCGAGCTGATCAACCAATATCCCTCGCCAGAAGAGAAGGCCACCGAGACCGAGAAGAAGGTCAAGGTCATCGAAGGGCGCGTGATCGCGCTGAACGATCTCGGCGTGGTGGTGGACATCGGGACGAAGCGCGAAGGGCTGATCCCCGCATCGGAATTCGCGGAGGTGACGACCGCGCCGCCGCTCACGCCCGGGCAGATGGTGGAAGTAGAAAAGCTCGGCGAAGAAAAAGAAGGCTACGCGCTGTTGAGCTACCAGCGCCCGCTGCGCCGCGCGACCTGGAAAAAAATTGAAGAGGCCTTCCGCACGAAGGCGAACATCGAAGCCACCGTCACGGACACGATTAAGGGCGGGCTTGTGGTGGAGATCGGCGTGCGCGCGTTCCTGCCCGCATCGCAAGTGGACCTGAAGCCGCAATCGAATCTGGAATCGCTGAAGGGACAGAAGCTCACGGTGCGCGTGCTGAAGCTGAACCGCAAGCGCGGCAACGTGGTGGTGAGCCGGCGCGCGATCCTCGAAGAGGAAAACGAAGCGCACAAGAAACAGGTGATGGAGAACATCGCGGAAGGGCAAGTGATTAAGGGCCGCGTGAAAAACATCACGGACTACGGCGTGTTCATGGACCTCGGCGGCGTGGATGGACTTTTGCACATCACCGACCTGAGCTGGGCCCGGCTGAAGCATCCCTCGGAAGCTGTGAAGGTGGGCGAAGAACTTGAAGTGCAGGTGCTGCGCTTCGATAAGGAAAAGGGGCGCGTGTCTCTGGGCCGCAAGCAACTGGTGCCGGACCCGTGGATCGCAGTGGCGGAAAAATTTCCGGCCGGCGCGCGCGTGAAGGGCAAGGTCGTGGGGATCACCGACTACGGAGCTTTTATTGAATTGGACGCGGGCGTCGAGGGCCTGGTGCACATCAGCGAGATGACCTGGTCGAAGAAGATGAAGCACCCGTCAAAGATTGTGACGCAGGGCGCGGAGGTCGAGGCCGTGGTGCTGGATGTGAAGCTCGACCAGCGGCGCATCTCGCTGGGCCTGAAGCAGACGCAGCCCGACCCGTGGCAGGAATTGGTGGATAAATATCCTGTGGGGATGGTGGTGACCGGGCGGGTGCGAAACCTGACGGACTTTGGCGCGTTTGTCGAAATTGAGGAAGGGTTCGACGGTCTGGTGCACGCGAGCGACATCAGTTGGACCGGGCGCGTGAAGAACATCGGCGAGGTGCTGAAGAAGGGCGAGCAGGTCACAGCGAAGATCCTGAAGATTGATGCGCCGAACCGGCGCGTGTCGCTGGGCATCAAGCAGGTGAACGATATATGGGCGGCATGGTTTGGCGCGCACAAGATCAATGATGTGTTGCGTGGCAAGGTTACGCGGATGGCGGCGTTCGGCGCGTTCGTCGAAGTGGCCGAGGGCATCGAAGGGCTGTGCCACATTTCCGAGATTGAGGACCGCAAGCGGAAACGCGACGATGACAAGGGCGGTCAGCGGGGCGGAGAACGGGGCGGGCCGGCGGTTGGTCAAGGAAGGGGCGCGCGGCAGGGCGGGAAGCCCGGCGAAAAGGGCGCGTCGCTCGAAATCGGCAAGGAATACGATTTCAAAATTGTGAAGCTTGACCCGGACCAGCACCGCATCGGATTGAGCTATCGCGGCGCGCAGAAGCAGGTCGAGAAAAAGGAAATACAGGAATACCGCGCGGCGAGCGCGCCGAAAGGGCCGAAGTCCTCGCCCACGGCGACGATTGGCGACATGATCCGCTCGAAGGGCGGGTCGTTTTAGCAGGGAAGGCAGGGCGGGTCGCAGAAAAAGTTTCCTTCCGGGTGCAATTAGTGATATGGAAACACCCGCGGGTAGGCCCCCAGCCAACCTGACCGGCCCGAAAACGAATTCGGCGGTATGAGCCCGCCCCAGGACGTAGACATGACTGACGCTACGATGACAAAAGCTGACCTCGTCGAGATCGTGAAGACCGCCACACAGCTCGAGCAGAAGGTAACCGAAGAAGTGATCGAGACCGTGTTCGACAGTCTGATTGCGGCGTTGCGAAAGGGCGAACGGATCGAGATCCGCGGCTTCGGCACATTTCGAACGCGGGACCGCCGCGGGCGTCAGGGGCGCAATCCGAGGACGGGCGAAAAAGTTGAAGTCCCCGCAAAGAAAATTCTTTTCTTCAAGCCGAGCAAAGACCTGAAGGATTTCGTCAACACAAGCTCCACAACGAAAGCCAGCGCGGCTTCCTCGCCGGAAACTCCGGCGCAGGGCTGATCCCTTCCGATGGACTATCTCTGGACGCCTTGGCGCTACCGTTACATGGCGAGCGCAGGCAAGGACGACCGCTGCATTTTCTGCGACGCGCTCGCGGCCGGCGATGAGAAGGCCCGCATCGTTTTGCGCGGCGAACTGAACTTCATCATCCTGAATACATTTCCTTATACAAGCGGCCACGTGATGATCGTGCCGTACGAACACGTCGCGGACCTGAAGGATTGCAAGCCGGAGGCGCTCGCGGAAATGATGCGGCTCGCGCAGCGCGTTGAGCGCGCGCTCGCTGCGGAGTACAAGCCAGACGGATTCAACCTCGGGATGAACCTGGGGCGCTCGGCGGGCGCGGGCGTGACCGGGCACTTGCATTTGCACGTGCTGCCGCGATGGAGTGGTGACGCCAACTTCATGACCACCGTGGGCGAGACGCGCGTGGTGCCGGAAGACCTCGAAACATCATTTCAGAAACTTCGGCGCGCGCTGGGCGCGAAGTAATTCGCGCGGGGGGCAAACAATTCCGCGTGGAACACTGCGCGCAAAACCAAATCTTATCCGATTGGAGAAGATGAATTAGCGGAAGCCGCGGCGCGACGCCATGCGACAAGCGGCCAGAGCAGGAGAAGTGCGAGCGCGGCGAGGACAGCGATACCGTTGCCGCGCAAATAGGAATTCGGTTGCTGCAGCAACGGAAGCGCGCCGCCGGCGAGTGAGAGTACCGCCACAAGCAGGAAGTAGCCGAGCAAGTTGAATCGTACGACCTTCGTGATGCCCCACCAGTAGAACGCAATCGTCAACGCGTTTAGCGCGAACTGCCTCAGGAAATCCGCGCCGCTGCCCCAGCCGCCGATCATCGCAAGCGCACCGGCGAAAACGAGCAGGGCGCGCAGCCAACGGGTCCGCACAAATAAGTGGATGAATCCCGATACTGCCGCGATGATCGCGGCGACGAGGAGCCCTGCATAGACCGCTCGCGAGATTTCCTGCGCGGCTGGGAGGAGCGCGTCAAAGCCGGAAGGCACGGACGGCGGCAAGGCTTCGCGCAGAGCGGGCACGAGCCGCGCGAGAAACGTGCTGCCGCGGGTGAATCCAATGAAAGTTGCAGCGCCCGCGGTGGCTACGAGGAATGCGTCGCGATAATAGTTCGCGGGCATCCGGAACCATTCCGGAAGTTGACTTTTTTCGCCGGCGCGCGACCAGAAATACCAGGCGAGACCGAAGAAGAACGCGATAGCCGAATAAAAGACTCCAACGCCGATCAGCCAACTGATTCCGATGGTTGCAAGAAACGCTTTGAAGGGTATTTCTGTCGTGTAGTTGTGAAGCGCGAGCGGAATGGAGGTGATTTCGACCACAGCGAAAGCGGCCAATCCCCAAAGGGCCCAGCGAGCAAATTTCCTCCACGGAATTGTCGCGGCTTCGGGCTGCTTGAGATTGCGGAAATAGATGACGAGCATCAAGACGATGATTGCGGCAGGGACGAAATATTTCCACACAAGAAGAAGGATTTTGGGCAGGGTTACCTGAGATTGGCGGCGTTCCCACTCTTCCGGGATTTTCACGAAGATGCGGTTCGTCGAAATTTCATCGCCGAGGACGCGGAGTTCCATCCGCGCGAAGGCGGCGTCTTCCGGCTGCGGTCCACCCGCGAGAGGAGCGGTTTGCTGCCAAATGAATGTGTGGTCGAGGCGGTTGGGCACGGGGTCCGAGTGCTGGTCCACAATTTTCCACTGGGAGAAATCGACATGCTTGTTGTCGCGGAGCCAGGCCTCGGCGCGAGCCAGCGCTTCTTCTTTGGAAAGCTTCGCGCCGGGCGTGCGCTCGTCGAGTGTGTGCCACACCGAATGGAGATCACCATTCGTGCGCAGGAGAACGACGTATTCCTCTTTTTCTGCGTCGCGGAAATAGCGGACACGCAAAAACGATTGCGGTACTTGGTTTTCATAAATACGGTTGGCACCTTCGATGCCGATTTTACGCCGCAAAAACTCATTCGTGATGTCGTCGAAATTGTTCAAGAAGACGGCGGTGCGGTGAAATCTGGACGCGTCCCCGTGATTCTGCCGCAGAATTTCATCGGCTTTTGCGGCGGCCTGTTTGCTGTCAATCGAGGTGCGAACAAAGCTGCCGATAGAAGGGGTTGAGGTGAACTTGACCAGGAGAATTCCGGCAATGCCGCAAAGGACCAGTGTCCAAATTATCTTGGAAGACATGGCGCGATAGGTCGCGCTGCTTTCTGTCTGCGATTGCTGATCCGTTGCGATGACGCTGCTTTCGGCAGGGGCCTGCAAAGAGTCGGCAGCGTTGAGCAATTCTTCCTTCACTTCAAATCCGCCGCGACTCACGTACATCACCGCCGCGTAAAGGATGGGAATGAACGCGGCGCCGGCGACGAGCACTCCGGAGACGCGAAAATATGGATTCGCGGAGCGGATTAACAACAGGCTGCCGAGAGTTGCGTCCACAGTGTAGTGCCACACCAGCGTGGCGAGGATTCCCCACCGAAGCATCACGAGTCCCGCGACGATGCCGATGATCCCGATTTCGATACCTCGAATGTAGGGCGGCTCCTGAGGATAATTTGCGTGGAGGAAACTCCACATAAATGCCGGAAGCACCACGGCGAGAACCTTTGATCTTGTGATGCGCCGCAGAAACGGAATCGCGAACATGCGAAAGAGAAACTCTTCGCTCGCCGCGGCGTACAGGCCGATCACCAGGGGCGCGAGCCAGGGAAGAATTGAACTGGTTTCGGAATCAAATTTGACGTCTTGCGGAGCCCAAACGCCATAGCGCTTTCCTATCAGGTAAAAAACAACCACGTAACCGATATGAGCGGCGGCGAGAGAAACTCCGATGACGCAAGAGCGAAAGAACTCCTTCGAGCGCAGAACGGGAAACCTGCGAAGCACGGCGAGGCGCAGGAATTGAGGGAAGTCGCTCCGGTAGAGCGGCTCGCCTGGTGCAAACGGAATTGTGACCAGGAGTCCCTGGAAGATGCCCAACAAAGCGGCGAGTACGATTTGCTCAACGGTCCAAGATGAATACGATGAATTTGTGTCATACCCCGAGCGGAGGATGGGCCACCTATTAACCGTCATGAGAAAGAAAAGAATTGCAAAGACCAGCCCAAGCCAAAGTGAGCCCGACCAGCGCAATACGCCGCGCCTGCTCAATTCATAAATGACCCAAAAGGCTCCGCCAAGAAGCAGCATGAATGGAATAATTGCGAAATTGGTGATGGTGGTGTTCGCCGACCGAAGTTTTGCGTAATCGCGCGTCCAGGTTTCCGGGACCTTGAGGAACTCATCGAGACTGCTGATTTGATCGCCCTGCAGCCCGACGCGGAGATGATACGGAGCGCCCTGGGCAGAATCAGGGACGTGAAACCCGTGTAGCTCCCAGGCAAAACTCCAGTCGATGCGATTGTGACTCGTCGACTCTGTGGAATTGGCCTCTTCAGGAAGATAGTCGAACGCGGCGAAGCGAGAGGCGTCTTGCGTGCGTAAGAAATTCCGTGCGATCGATAGCGCTGCTTCGCGATCCAGCCAGGCGCCTGCGCGCGACTCCTCAACGATGTGCTCGAAGCCAACCAGACGGCCAGAGGGGCTTACTTCGACGCGGAATTCTTCCTTTTGTTCCGGGCGAAAAAAGCGCGCTTCCCAATACCAAGCATTGACCTTAGTCGAGATTAGCTGATTGGCTTGCTCGAGGCCGACGGTGCGCTCGAGATAAGTTTTTGCCGTGTCGTCCACGGAAAAAATGATTGTGGATTTGTAACCATCGAGCGAAGCGTGCTGCTGAGAAAGGAACTGGCGCGCGATGCCGAGCGCCTGGTCTCGCGTCACTTCAAAGTGGATGGATGCTTCCGGAAACGCCTGAAAGAAATAGCGCCAGGCCACGCCCACGCCAAGCGCTCCGGCCAGAATCCAGATGAGCAGGACGCGCAGGTCACGCGCGCCAAGGCGCTCGAGGCGCGGCGCGACGTTGGGCTGGGGAGCAGTTTCGGACACGATTCCTCTGGGCGCGCCGTAATGGACGAAAGGCGAAGTGCGCCTTTCCATCTAGCCATGCACGTTCAAGTGGCGCAAGTGTCTGTTGCGCGGTGTGGCGCGTAAGAGACGCGCCCCGGTATTCGATTTCCATCGGGGCGACAGACGGCCAATACGGCGAGGAATGGTATAAATGGCGGGCATGATTCGGCTGACCGATGAAGTGAAATTCATGAAGGGAGTGGGCCCGCAGCGGGCGGCGACGCTCGCGAAGCGCGGGATCACTTCGGTCGAAGACCTGATCGCCTACCTGCCGTTTCGGTATGAGGACCGCTCGCACTTTGCGACCATTCGCGAAATGAAGCCGGGTGAGACGTACACACTTCGTGTGGAAGTGGTCGAGGGCCAGTTCCTGAAATATGCACGGCGGTACGGAGGGCTTTACCACCTTGTTGTGAAGGACGCGACCGGGCGTCTGCACTGCCGCTTTTTTCATGGCGGCTATCTCGAGGGCAAGTACAAGGCCGGGCAGCAACTTGTGCTGCACGGCAAGGCGGATTACGACCCGTATCGTCCCGCGCGAATGGAGATGGTGAATCCACAGGTCGAGTTGTTGGGCCCAGAGGGGAGCGATTCGACGGAAGTCGGGCGCATCGTTCCGATATACGAAGCGATTGGTTCTATCAGTCCGCGGATGCTCCGGAAGTTCGTGCATCAGGCGCTCGCGGCGCTGCCCCCCGAAATGCCGGATCTGGTGCCCGCGGCGATCCGCGCGCGTTATCAATTTCCCGCACGGCGCGAAGCGCTGTTCTATGTCCACTTTCCGCCGCAAACGGAATCGCTTGAAAAGTTGAACTCATTTCGTTCGCCCGCGCACTTGGGGCTGATCTTTGAGGAGTTTTTCTTTTTTCAATTGAGTCTGGCAATCCGGAGGCGGACCTTGCGCAGGCAGCCGGGAATCGCATTCCACGTGCGGGAGCCGCGTGTGCGCGAGGCGATCAAGCGCATCCTGCCATTCAAGCCGACGGCGGCGCAGAAGCGCGTGCTTGGCGAGATTGCCGCGGACATGGAAAAGCCGTTGCCGATGAACCGGTTGCTCGAGGGAGACGTGGGCAGCGGGAAAACAATCGTCGCGCTCGAAGCTGCGGCGATCGCCATTGAAAATGGATATCAGGTCGCGCTGATGGCGCCGACAGAAATCCTCGCGGGGCAACACTATCTTTTGGCGCGGCGCATTTTTGCGCCCGCGGGATATACAGTGGAGATACTGGTGAGCGGGATCAAGCCCGCACTAAAGAGAGCGACGAACGAATGCATTCGCACGGGTGCGGCGCAATTGATTGTGGGCACTCACGCGCTAATCGAAGATCCCGTCGCATTTAAGCGGCTTGGGTTGGTGATTGTGGACGAGCAGCACCGCTTCGGCGTGATGCAGCGCAAACGGCTCATCGAAAAAGGAATGACGCCGGACGTGCTGGTGATGACTGCCACGCCGATCCCCCGCACGCTGGCGCTGACTCTGTTTGGCGATCTCGATACTTCCGTGATTGACGAGATGCCGCCGGGGCGCACGCCCATCGAAACGCGCCTTGCTGCGGAATCGAATCTGCCCGGCGTGTGGGAGAGTGTGCGGCGCGAAGTAGCGCGCGGGCGTCAGGCATACATCGTATATCCCGTGATCGAAGAATCGCGCGCGGAATTGAAGGCGGCGATCACAGAATACGAGCGCCTCTCGAGCAAAGTGCTCGTGGGCTTGCGCATCGGGCTTCTGCACGGCCGGATGAGAAGCGAAGAAAAAGAAGCGACGATGGAAAGTTTCCGGCGTGGTGAAATACAAGTGCTGGTCGCGACGACGGTGATCGAAGTTGGGGTGGATGTGCCGAACGCGACGATAATGGTGATCGAGCACGCGGACCGCTTCGGCTTGGCGCAGCTTCACCAGTTGCGCGGACGCATCGGACGTGGGAGCGAGAAGTCGCATTGCATTCTGGTGGCGCCGAAAGAACTTGCCGGTGATTCACGAGAGCGGCTGGAGACGATGGTGCGCACATCGGACGGCTTTGAGATCGCTGAAGTGGATTTGAAGTTGCGCGGGCCGGGCGAATTCTTCGGCACACGCCAGCACGGGGACCTCGGCTTTCACATTGCGAATCCCTTGCGCGATAGGGAACTGCTCGAACTTGCGCGGCGCGAAGCATTCGCGCTTGTCGACGATGCGGCTGCACAAGATGAACTTGCGGGATTGCTGAAGCAACTTGGCGCGGGCTGGCGGCAAAGATATCAACTCGCGCACGTGGGGTAAGTAAAGCGATGCGAATAGTGGGAGGGCAATATCGCAGCCGAAGGCTGAGACCCGTGGGGAAGCTCGTCTTGCGGCCAACGAGCGATCCTTTGCGCGAAACGCTCTTCAACATTCTCGGTGCGGACATAGAAGGCTCGGTCTTCGTGGATTGCTACGCGGGCACTGGCGCTGTGGGCATCGAAGCACTGAGCCGTGGCGCGCGGCGCGTGATCTTCATTGAGAAACACATCGCAACCGCGACGCACATTCGCTCAAACCTCGCGGCGCTTGGGATTGTCGCGGCCACTTATCGCGGCGCCGATTCGGCGGAAGCGGAAATTATCAACACAGATGCCCGCCGGGGGCTCGGTCAACTTGCGGTTCGCGAAGAGAAAATTGATTTTCTATTTGCCGACCCACCATACGCAGATGTGGACCATTGCTTTCAAACTCTGGAGGAATTTGTCGCAAAAAATGCCCTTGCTCAAGCTGCTTTCGTGATCATGGAGCATCCTTCAAAAACGGAGCTACCCGGGATGATTGGCCCAATTCCGAGAATACGAGTTTTGGAACAAGGGGATTCGGCCCTTAGTTTTTATCGAGGCCCCTCTAAATAACTGTGGAATAAGGAGTTAGACACATCATTCAAGTTGATTGTATTGCGGCTCACAGGATCCTTAGATCCCTTCCGATGCTCACATTTGCCCCTTTCGAGCGTCTATACTAAGCGGGATGCAACTGCCAGGACTCGCTATCGCGCTTCGGGGGGACGGTATCGCAAGCGGCGCCGAAGACCGCGCAGGCCGATTGAATGCGCGTCTGGACGAACGGGCGCTCGTCGAGCGCGCGCAGGGAGGCGACCGCCCGGCGTTTGAAGAACTCGTCCACCGATTCGACCGCGACGTTTTACGGCTGGCGCTGAATCTGACGCGCCGCCCCGAAGACGCCCGTGACGTTTACCAGGAAGCTTTCCTCAAGGCCTACAAAAACATCCACCGCTTCCGCTTCGAGTGCAGTTTTTATACCTGGCTCTACCGCATTGTGACCAATGTCTGCCTCGATCAATTGAGGCGGCGCAACAGCCGTCCGGAAGACCAGGCGCCCGAGCTGACCGACTCAGACGATTCACCGCGCGACTTTTTCGAGCAGCAACGCGCGGCGGGCTCCGGATCGGACCCCGAGCGCCGCTTGATGGGAAAAGAGATCGGCACGAGAATTTCGGCGGCGATGGGGCGTCTTTCCCCACGTGAGCGCGTGATTTTCGAGATGAAGCATCACCAGGGATTGAAGCTGCGCGCGATCGGCGAATTGCTGGGCACGACGGAAGAGACGGTGAAGAATTCGCTTTTCCGCGCCACTCGAAAGCTGCGAGTGCAATTGGAGGGTTTGCTGTGACGCCGGAAGTCCAATCCGGGGAATTGCAGCGCGCGATGCGTTGCCAGGAAGTCGAGCGGCTGCTTGTTCTTTATGCATGCGACGAAGCGGCGCCGGGCGAGCGTTCGGCTGTGGAGCAGCATGTCGGTGGCTGCCCGGAATGTGCCGCATTGTTTGCGAGCGAGTTGCGCTTGCGGCAGATGATTGCGACCTTGCCGCAACCCGCGGACGGGCTCGACGTGTCCGGGGCGCTGCTGGAACAATGCCGCAGCGAACTGGCCGAAGCGCTGGATGAAGGCCACGATTTCGCAGCGGCGCGTGCGCGCGGACGCTCCGATGGATTTTTCGCGCGATGCTTTGCATGGTGCCGCATGGAAATGGCGATGCATCCGGCGCTTGGCGCGGCACTCTTTGTTTTGGTCGGTCTTGGAATGGGCCGTATGCTTCCGGTGACAGCCAACTCCGGGCAGGTGGGTGCAGGGCTTGTGCCTTCCATGACGGTCACACCGCGGATTTCCGATCAGGAATTGCAAAACGTGGCGGCGGTTACCGGGATTTACCCCGTGGCGGACACAGACTCACAAACTCAAAACTTTGAAGTGCACTTCCGCGCGATGAAGCCTGTGGTTGTGAGCGATGATGGCGACGTCAAGCGCGTGCTGAGTTTCGTGGTTCAAAACGCGCAGAGATTTGATCCCGATGTCCGGCTCGATTCCGTGGATGTATTGCGCAGTCGCGTGCAAGACACCGAAGTACGCCGTGTGCTGTGCGCCGCATCGCGCCATGATGCGAATCCCGGTGTACGGCTGCGCGCTCTCGAGGCGTTGCGTGGTTTTGAGCAGGACGCCGCCGTGCGCGAGACGGTGCTCGACGCACTCTTGCACGACACAAACCCCGGCGTGCGCAACGAGGCCATCGATGTGATTCGTACCTTGGTATTTGCCGGAAGCGCGGGCAACGACCCGCATGTCGCGCAGGTGTTGCGCGACCTGAGCGAGCACGATGCGAATAATTACATCCGTCTCCAGGCCGCGGCGGCAGTGCGGCGGCTGAGCGCAGGCCCGCCCCAGTAAAGCAGGCGATGGCTGGCCTGTTTCCACGAGGAAAGTTTTGCTGACACTCACGCAATTTCGGAATTTGGCGCTCGGAACGGGCTTGGCCGTTGCGTGTGCGGCGATTTCCGCGCAAGGGCAGACGCCAGGACAATCCACAGGACCGGCGCAGGCGCAAACACGTCCGCAGAGTCAAACATCGCCGGCGACTCCCGCTCCTCCGCAGGCTCGCACGCCGATTCCCTGGCCTCCTCCGGGAAAAAGGGCTATCGACGCGCGCCGCGCACCCGTGGCGCGATCGTCTGAAGAAAGAACCGGAAATTTTTCCACGCGCGATGGACAGCGCCTTCGTTTGGAAACTGAGATTGGCAGCATTCGCATTTTCACGGATGCGGCGGACGAGGTGCGATATCTCGTAAGGATTGAAACGAATGGAGTTGGTCCTGCCGCGAAGGAAATCACGCATCAATTTACTCTCCACGCGCAGCCGATTGCGGGGGGCGTGACGATTTCAGGAACTGTGCCCCGGCGCGACCTGCGCGATCAGTTGCAAGTTGCCTATGAGATTCACGTTCCCCGCCACTACATCCTGGAAGCCGCAACGCAGGCGGGCAATATTCAGGTGGACGATTTGGACGGCCGCGCCACGCTCACGACCAGCGCCGGAAATATCACCACGGGGCGCATCGGCGGCAACGCGCGGCTTGAAAGCAGCGGCGGCGGACACGTTTTAGTCGGAGACGTCGCCGGCGATCTGCGCATCGGAACGGCGGGCGGCCACATCACTGCGGGAAATGTAACCGGCAGCGCGGTCCTCACAACGGGCGGTGGACACATTCATGCGGGTTTGATCGGCGGAACGGCTCAGGTCGAAACCGGCGGCGGAAACGTCTCGATTCAGCGTGCGGGTGGCCGTGTAACGGCATCTTCCGGTGGCGGTCAGATTAATTTTGGCGAGGCTGCAGGGCCGATTCAGGCACACGCGGCGGGCGGAGGAGTTCGGGTGCTTCGCGTCTCCGGACCCATGCAATTGGATAGCAGTGGCGGGAGTATTTTTCTTCCGCGAGTCGATAGTCCCGTTCGCGCTTCCACTGGCACCGGCACCATTACGGCATGGCTCACACCTACGTTGATGAAAACCCCCGGTGATTCGCAACTTGAATCAAGGCAGGGCGACATCATTGTGTACGTACCGCGTCTGCTCTCGGTGACGATCGAGGCGACGATTGATGCGCCCGCGGACCACCAAATCACCGCCGACGCTTCGCTGCCGCTGATCGTGAGCACCGTCAATGGCGAATCCGGCCGGCAAGTGCACGGAGAATGCGCGGTAAACGGCGGCGGAGAAGTGGTCCGCCTGCGCACCTCCGGCGGAAATATTCAATTGCGTTACGCGGACGACGCGCGGCTGCGGCAGCAGGTGATGGTCCAGCAGCAGATCAAAGAGCAAATGGATGCGCAACAGCGGCTGACTCTGATGATTGTCGAACAGAGTATGGTGGAAGTGCAGAGACAGACCCAAACGATTGTGCAGTCCATGCAGCATGCCACCACTCCTGTTGCTAAGTGGCCGTCTGGTTCGGCGGTACCACAAATTGCGCCGCGTGCGCTGCCGACTACACCTACTTCGCCGCCGGAATCGGAAATCTTGTGGATGAAACTCGGCGAGTTCTGGTGGGGCGGCGTGCGAATAGACTCCACGGAGCAACAGAAACGTCTGGTGCGGCAAGTGCGGCCTGCATATCCCGAAGTTGCGCGCAATGCGGGGATTGAAGGCACGGTTTCGATGCGGGTGCTGATCGGGAAGGAAGGCCGTGTCGAGCAGATAAGGGTTCTTTCCGGCGAGCCTGCGCTGCGGAACGCGGCGATGGAGGCCGTGCGCCAATGGCGTTATCAACCGCTGCTGCTTGATGGGGAGCCGGTATCCGTGGTCACTGATGTAAATTTGGAGTTTCGGATGCATTAGTTTCTTTGCAGTTTTGTCTCGAGGCATTTTGGCGGCTCTGAGTTGCAGTGTCGCATGCGTTTTCCAACCTGGTGTGACGGTCCATTCACAAGAGCGCAGGGACGGCGTTCTACCAAACGGGGGTGCGATATGCGGAAGTTGTCTTTAGGAATCATCGGGCTTGCGTTGATTTTTTGTGTTGCGCCTGCCCGCGCGAAGGATCAGACCATCGTAAAAACACTCCCGTTCGCGCAGGGCGGGACGCTTCGGATTGAAAACGTGAACGGCTCGGTCGAAATCCGCGGATGGGACCGCGAAGAGATTGAGATTCGGGCTGTGAAGTCCGCGCCGCGCAGCGCGGACCTGGATCTTGTTCAGGTCGAGATTAAGCCCGCCGTGGACCGTGTGGAAATCGAAACGCGATATCCCGCCGACCAGGGTGTGGACGTCTCCGTGGAATACCTGATTCGAGTGCCGCGTCGTGTGATTGTGGAGAGCGCGGCGACGGTGAACGGGGCGGTGCGCGTAAGCGGCGTGGAAGGCAGCGGAGATTTGAGGACGGTAAACGGCGACGTTGAGGTCAGCGAATCAGGGGGTGGCTTCAACGCGCGCACAACAAACGGCAGCATCCGCGAAGAACTGCAATCATACGCCGCAAAGCCGCTTGCGCTCGAGACCATGAATGGCTCGATACTTGTTGCTCTGCCGGAAAACGCCGGAGCGGAAATTGACGCGCAGAGCATGAACGGAGAAATCCGCACGCAGAAGCCGGTGCTTCTGAAGGGATCCTTCGCGCGCGGAAGTTTTCGCGGGAAGCTGGGGCCAGGCGGCGCGCTGCTGCGAATTCGCACAGTGAACGGCGCTATCCAGATTGCAGTTTGGACCGCGACGGTATAACGCGTACCCGGCGGCTGCTCACCTTGCGGTGCGCGGGCCGTCGAAAAGTGCAGGAGGCAGAATCATGAAGACCAAGAAATTACTTACGATAGGAACATTGGCGGCACTGGTGATCGGCCTGGTGGCCATCGCCGCGTCCGCGCAGGACCGGGATTCCGATTGCCGCACAGCAACCGCAGAAACCGTTCGACAGCTAGTCAGGCTGCATGCGCAGCAGGCAGTCGTGCACGCGCAAGCGCGTGTGGCACAGGCCATTGCAGAAAACATTTCGGCTTCAGTTACGAATGAGGTGTCCAGCGAAGTGACCGCGCGTGTGAACGCGCGGATCCGCGCCGCGCTCGCCCGTTCGCTCGCTCTGCAAGAGCGCGCTGGGGCGCTTGCGCAGCAGTCCACCCCGAGCATTCCTCGCGTGATGATCGGTGGCGATGAATTCACCTCGCTCGAAGAGACCGGCTGGCTTGGCGTAACGCCGGAAGATGTTTCCGCGGACCGCGCAAAGGAACTCAAGCTATCTTCCGCGCGAGGCGTTTACTTGAGTGAAGTTGAAAAAGACAGCCCGGCCGAGAAGGCGGGCTTGAAGTCCGGTGATGTCATCACGGATTTCAACGGCCAGCACGTGGAAGGCGTCGCGCAATTCCGCCGCCTGGTGCGCGAAACCCCCGCGGGCCGGACGATTTCAGTCACGGTTTGGCGTGATGGCCGATCCCAAACATTGAATGTGACTCTTGGGAACTTTGAGGATCAGATTCAGAATCAATTCGGCAGCAGTTTTCGGGTATTGCAGCCGCGTCTAAACCTAAACATACCCGACCGTCAGTTGGTTGTGCCCTCGGAGCCACGCGCATTTACTTTTGCCATGCCGGACGTGGAAAACTGGGGTTCTGGAGAAGGTTGGGGCGCTGGCAATGTTTTCCGGATGTCACCCACACCGACGCTTGGCGTCAGCGCGGAAAGCCTGAGCGGTCAATTGGGAATGTACTTTGGCGCGCCGGATGGCGAGGGCGTGCTTGTGCGTGAGGTCAACTCGGGCTCCCCCGCTGAAAAGGCTGGATTGAAAGCGGGCGACGTCATCGTCAAGATCGATGGCGACCGCGTCAGGACGGTGAACGAGATGCAATCAAGGCTGCGCGAAAAACGCGAGGCCAAGACGGTGCAAGTCACCGTGATGCGCCGCGGCTCGGAGACGACTGTCACCGTCGAGCCGAACAAACCGCCGACTCGCCCCGCAACACCGCGTGTTAACGGTCGTCCAGTTTCATTCTAACCTCAACCGAAAAAGCATCTGTTGGCCCGGCGCCTCCGGAGGAAGTAAAATGGCGCCGGGCCTTTTGTATTGCGGTCCAACGGAGGCGAGAATGTCACGGCGCGTGAAGTCAATTCAGCTTGCGGGTATTCTCATAGTTTTTGGCGTTTCCGCGACGGTCGTTTCGTTCGCGCAGCCGGGACAGAATGGCGCGCCGCTTCCAAAGGCGGATTCCTCCGCACCGGTGCCTGCGTATCACACGGCTCCGCCGAAAACACCCTTGCCCGATCCGGTGAGCCCTGATCGCTATACCGACCCGATCTCAAAGAATTCTTACGCGATGGCTGCCAAGGTGAGGAACGTGCTTTACCAGCAGCCTTGTTACTGCTTTTGCGACCGCAATGACGGCCACCACAGCCTCTACGATTGTTTTCTCAGCGACCACGCCAGCGGTTGCAACATTTGCCGGATGGAAGGCATTTTTGCTTACGAACAAACTCGTAGAGGTGAGAACGCCGCGCAAGTTCGCAAGGAAATCATGGCCGGAGATTGGCGCAAGCTCAATCCCCAGGATTACATGACGCCGAAAGCCATTCGCTGAATCGGTGCGACAACTTTATCGCACTATTTGGCGAATCCATTAGATTCCAGGAATCGTTCTTAAGGGAATTTCTATTGCCTGCGAACTTCCGCCTTGGATGCGGGGACGCTCAAGCGCATCAAACGATGCGCCGCGTCAAGATAGACGGTCAATTCAAGACCCGGCGCATGAACCGCGAGTTGATCGTAGCGTACGCCATCCAAAGTGGCCGGTCCGCGCGACTCCGCGGTTATCATTCCGGGTGTCATTTCTTGCGGGATCAACACGGCGAAATCTTGCGGGCCACCTGTGGTCCAGTTATACACGCGCGCGAGGATTTCATACTGGTGATAGAGGTTGTTGTCCAGCACAACCACCGGAGAGGCGAAAGTAAAATCCTGTTGATAGGGCGCGCCGCCCTTGCCCAGGTCCAAAGTTATTTTCGCCGTCAGCCCATTGAAAACCGTTGTCGAAGCGGCTTTCTTCTCGCCTTCTGTATTCCAAACGTAGCGGAGAGGCGCGCCTGCCGTATTCAGCCGGAGGTCGCCAATCACTTTATTTGAGCCGCTCTGTCCGCGAAATTCTGTCGTCCCGTGCGCCACCCACTGGTCGCCATCCCGCGTGATGGAGAAATCCTCCGTTCCGACGGTCTGCCCCGCGATCTCGATTGCCAACTTCCCTTTGTCTTCAGAAATTATGCTTGCGGGAGATTTTTGCGATTGGAGAGGCCGCGCCGCGAAGATTCCACATGCGAGCAGAAGAGCGCAAACCGTGGTTTTCACTGGGAGACTTCTCATGAGTTCCATTTGACCTGAGGACGGAGGCCGCCGTCAAAGCCAATTGCGCGGTTTGTGACCTCTCCGTCGAGGGCGGTGAGGATTTGTTCCACAACAATCCTTGGCTCGCTGCTCCCTTCTACGTGCACGTCCGCCAGGCGGTAGAATGGCAGCCTTTCTTCGTAGAGCTTGCGGAAACTAATCTCATCGCGGAACAACGGCCGGTCATCCATTACTACGCACCGCGCAAGAAGCTGCTCGACGGGGCAATTCAGCCACACAACGCACCCCGCGCGCGGCGCACCCTCCGGAGCGCAGGCCGCTCGCAACAATTCGAGATTTGCCGGTTGGGTGAATGTCCCTCCACCGAGCGCCAGAACAACGGGCACCGATGAAGCCGAGGCTTCTCCAAGCGCGCGCATGAGTTCCGCGCGCTCGAGTTCGCGAAAAGAAGACTCGCCAAGCCGGTCAAAAATGTGTGAGATTCGCATGCCGGATTGCTGCTCGATGCGTTCGTCGAGGTCCACAAAACGCCAGCCGAGTTGCTGAGCAAGCAGGCGGCCCACGGTTGATTTGCCGGAGCCCATGAATCCCGCCAGACAGACGAGCTTCAAGCGCGGACGTGTTCCCGTCACCGGCATGATTGGAGAGAAGGCTGCCCGCGGAACTTTACTGCGAGTCCCGCTGCAGGATCTTGATTGTACCACTGAAGGAACTGAGTTCGACCTTGGCGTTTCCCGCGCCGATTGTACCGGCGAGTGCATTGCCGTGTTTTGGGACGGACAACTTACTGCGGTTGTGTTTATCCGGCTGCAAGTTGGCCTGGCTGATCACGCTGCCGCGTTCCGAGCGCGCGGTCAGGTCAAATGAGCTGGCCGCTCCAAATCGTACTTCCGTATTGCCAGTGTCGCTTCGCAGTACGTATACGCCATGGCGCAGGAAGTCCCCGTCAAACAGGATGTTTCCCGCGGTCGTGTGAACCCGGACCGTGTCCATGATGGGTTGCATGAGTTGAACGCTGCCGCGCACAGTTTCGGCCTTGAAGAGCCGTCCGTCGCACATGGAGCAAACGATCGAACCATCCGCGGTGGTTACAACCACCACGCCGCCGACGCTCTTGAGGTTCACATCCGCCGCGATGGTTTCAAACGTCAGGTCTCCATGGATGCTTTCGACAATGATGCTGCCTGAATCAGTCCGGACCTGGAGTTCCGTCTCTTCCGGTACAAGGATCTGGTAGTCCACCTGCATATCCGAGCCGCGAGCGGATTCATTCAGCATGCGAGTGCTGATTTCAATTCGCGAGCCGGCCTGTTCCGTGTCCACTTCGGCGTTCTTGCCGATTTGGTTGGCGACGACCATCACTTCCTGCTTGTTCCAGGATTTGACCTCGACGCGTCCGTTCGAGTTCTTTACGGTCACGACGGGCCTGCCGGTGACTGTGAAATGTTTTTCGATCTTGCTGGCGGACACGGACCATGCGGTCCCTGCAAGAATCGCGGCGGCAAGTAATGCGCGGTACGCCGGTGAAAGATGTGAACGATTTGAGTGAGTGTGCATCTTTATTCCCCTGACCTTGTGTGATCCATCGCCACGGCCAGCAACTCTGCTTTCTGCTGGTAAGCACCATAAAGGTACTGGCGGGCGTCCTGGTCTTGCGGTTCTTCGCGGACCGCTTTCTCACACTCGGCGATAAATTTGTTTACGACTTCGAAATCCTTGCGCAAAGCGGTGTTTACTTCGGGACTTGCGGACTCCAGATCACTGACGGCCTGTGTTTCGAGGCGGTCAAGACCATATGTAGCGGCCGTCGGAACGCTGGGCGGCGGCGAATCGACAGGGAATTGCTCCCAAGCAACGACCGCGGCGAACACCATCACCGCTGCATACACGGCGATAACCGCCGGTCTGCGCATCCAGGCAAGAATGCCCGCGAACCCGGCCTGCTTTTGCGGGGCCGCATCTTTTTCTGGAGCATGCGTGCGGATAATGCCTTCCGCTTCGAGTTGCCCGCGCAGTTCCAGCCAGATGCGCGCGGGCGCGTCTTCAAGAGGTTCGGCCAGTTCGCGCGCCACTCGTGTGATCGTTTCGAGATCAGCAGCCAGCGCGCGGCAATTGCCGCATTGCGCGGAATGGGCGGACGCCTCGGCCGGCAGCGGTTGCCCGCTGGTCTGTTCGAGTACCGCTTCAAATTCATTGCACTGCATAAACCACCTTCACCTTCTTGCTTCGACAACTTCCTTCAACTTATTCCTTCAACCCTGCGCCGGACTATCCGTCCTGGCCTGCAGTCTCTACCTTTGCTGACTGGCGTGCGTCCCGGGCGCGAGCGCGTTCAAATTCATGCAGCAATTCGCGAAGCCGCGTTCGCGCTTTGTGGAGCTGGGATTTCGAGTTCCCAATCGAACAGCCCATAATCCCTGCAATCTCGTTGTGCTCGTACCCTTGAATGTCGTGCAGCTCAAAAACCGCGCGATACCCCGGCGGCAATTGCTCGACTGCCCGCTGCAAGTTGATCCGGTCCACCGAGCCGGCCAGTCGATTGTCCGGTGCGCCGAAATCCTTTCGCGGCCCGCCGGTTTCTTCATCCGGTTCCGTCTGCTCTTCCAGCGAGGTTTCCGGAACCGTTTTCTTGCGCAGCTTCATCAGCACAACGTTTACGGTGAGCCGATGCAGCCAGGTCGAAAAAGCCGATTCGCCCCGGAAGGTCCCAATCTTCCGGAACAGTTGGAGAAAAGCCTCCTGGGCGAGATCTTCCGCCTCTGCAGTGCGCCCGACCATGCGCAAGCAGAGGGCATAGACGCGCCGGCTGTGCTGCCGGTATAGAAACTCGAAAGCTTCCGCGTCTCCCTGTTGAGCCCGCCGAATCGCTTCGGCTTCCGTGAGCTCACCCGTCTCGATTCGTCTCGCTCGGGCCACCGAATCCTAACGGGACGCATCCTTGAATTGGGATGCTGTCCACGCCCCATGAGTTGTACCAGCCCCATTGTGGAAAACGCCACTCGCGGCCCACTCTCTCAATTGCCGCTCCGTCACTGGGCTCACCGGTATTGCACCCCTATTGTCGTCGGAATGCTGCCACGCGTCTATCGGCAATAGCTGAGGCAGTTGATAATGCCGTAGAAATGTTATTCCCGAAAGTCTGCACTCCATCCCCAGGGAGTTGTACAAGAAACGACTTCAGCAATATCTCGGATTCGCGAAAGACAGTCGTCAAGTCATTCTGCAGATGGAGGAGCCGCTGCCAGCCATGCTCGGGTGAAATGTTTGAGCCTTCGACCACTGCGGTTACCGCTTCCATGTACTCTTCACAAAGATCGGAGGTCATTCTGTTTAGCGTGCGGATTTTGTGCACGAAACCAAAATGCCGGCTGAATAGGACGCGCGACAACCGGTTGTGCTGGCGCGCTCTCTGTATGGTTTTTTCTACCTGAAATTCTTCCAAATCAAGAGGTGTGAATGCAGGGGAGATCGCAAAAAGCCGGGCGTGGCGGCCAAGTGCGTCGAGCATGCTCTCCAGGTCGGCGGCGAACCGCCCGCAAAGGTCCGCTGAAATACCGGCGTTCGCCCGCGCTGCACCCAGCCGGCCCTGCCTGCGCATAGCCAGAGCCTCGTCCAGAACTACACTAAAGACGGAATAGGACGTCTCCAGTTCTCTCCGGACCGAAATGAATAGCTCCGCCTTATCTCGGGATAGGTTGGCCCGCCAATCTTGCAGGACGGTCCGCCTCTTACGCCGAAACCAGGACAATATCCTAGATTGGAGATCCAAACCGCCTCCTCGAGAGAGATGGGATTATAGCTTCTGAAGCCTGAATAAAGGAATGGGGTTGCATGGTCAGTTCCAAAAGGGGACAGGACGCAAATCGCCAATATTTCATATTGTAAACCCATAGGAATTGTGTCATCCTTCTGTCGTTTCATGTCTGGGCATTGGTTTAAGATTGCATAAACTTGTTAAACTTATACACCTCCCGAGTCTTTGAAAGGTTCCTGGCGCTTGGGGTTGGCGCCCTCATGGTCCTCTCCGGGTCCCCGCAGGTCCCACCCAGCCAGTCCCGCGGAGCGCAAGGCTCTCAGGGCCAGGGTGGTGTGGCACCACCGGCTGTCCGCGTGACCACGCGGATGGTGCAGGTTAGCGTGGTTGTCCATGACAAGGACGGCAAACCGGTCACCGGTCTCACGAAAAACGATTTCGTTTTGCTCGATCAGGGGCAGCGCCAGCAGATTGCGTCATTTTCTGAGCAAACAAACCGCCTCACCACCACCAACGCCGCCGCGCCTCCGAATCTTTTCTCAAACCGCTCGTCGCAGCGCGCCGGCGCGCAACCGCCCCTCACAGTCATTGTCATCGACGCCTACAATACCTACTACCACGATGTGTTCTTTCGCCCGCCCGTCCATTGCCTCCAGTGCCCCCCGCCTTTGATGGGAACAGTATTCAGCCAGGTCGAAAAGTTTATCAGCCATATGCAGTCGCAGGATCGCGTGGCGCTTTACGAACTTGCAGACAAACTGTACCTTTTGCAGGATTTCACCAGCGATCCCGGCGCCCTTCAGCGCGTGCTCGATCGCGGAAGGGAGTATGCCGCGAACCAAAGCTTCCCTCCGTCCCAAACTGATAATTCAAATGCGATGGCTCTTCATACAATGGACGGAATGCGCGCCATCGCGGATCGCCTTGCAACCGTGCCGGGCCGCAAGAATTTAATTTGGCTTTCCATCGGCTATCCCTATCAGAGAGTCATCACGGACATAAGGATGGACAAGACCGCAAAAACTCTCGGCAATTCCGATTTACCACTTTATGCAGTGGATGCGCACGGGCTTAATGCTCCAATGGGAGGTGGCGGCGGCCCCGTCCCTCACGGTGCCCAAAGAGGACCGACAGCGGGCGGCGGCGGTGGCAGCGGTGGCGGCAATCATGGTGTTGGCGCAACCTCGGGTGGTCCCCCCGGAGGATTCAATCAAATTAGAAATCTCTCGGAAGCATCGGGTGGCCGGGCATTTTACAACACAAATGACATGGCCGGCTCGATTCGGCGCGTCATTGACGATTCCGCCGTTTCCTACGTTCTTGGCTACTACCCGGCGCACGACAAATGGAACGGTGAATTCCGCGAAATCAAAGTGAAAGTAAACCGGCCGGGTGTCGAGGTTCGTTCGCGAAAAGGATATTTTGCAATTGCGGATTCCACATCCGCCCCTGAAAGGGAAGCGGAGCAATTGGCCCAGGCAATCAGAAGCCCGCTCGAATCAACGGACCTTGGCTTGGATGTGCAGGTTGACGCCGTTGACGTACCCGGCGCGCGGCAATTGAAAGCGAAGATCACACTCGACGCCGGTCAATTGCGTTTTCAACAGCGCGGCGCGCGATGGACTGACAACATCATTGAAGTATGGGCCGAGTTTGACGCCGAAGGCCACCAGGTCGCCTCGCATTCACAAACACTGAATCTAAGTCCAACACAGGACGAGTACAAGCAACTCATTCAAGAAGGATTCAGTTTTTCGGAGACATTGTCGGTGGCGGAAAAAGTCACTGAAGTCCGTTTGGTAGTGCGTGACGGACTTAACGGTGCGATTGGCTCCGTAAACATTCCATTGACGCGACTATTCGCGTCCTCGGCAACGGAACCCGCACCGAAAAAATAATCTTGCTCAAGCCCATGATGGTAGTGACCACGAAAGGAACCGAAAAGACATGTCGGAGAAAGCAATCGAAAAAACACCTGTTGAAAAAACACCTGTTGAAAAAACACCTGTTGAAAAAACGGATGTATGGCAGGGAACGCTGGCGTTGATGGTCCTAAAGACGCTTGAATCGCTCGGGGCGCTGCACGGTTACGGCATCGCGCGCCGCATCGAGCAGACCAGCGGCAACAAACTCGCGCTGAATTACGGGACGCTCTATCCTGCGCTGTTGAAGCTCGAGCAGGAAGGTTACGTCGCCTCTGAGTGGGGCATTTCCGACAACAACCGCCGCGCGAAGTTTTACCGGCTCACCGCCGCGGGCCGCAAGCAGGTCGCGCAGGAAACGCGCGAGTGGGAGACAACCACGGAAATCCTCGCGCGATTCCTGGAGCTGGAGGCGCAATCGTCGTGAGAGAGAAGCTGCGGCAAGTTCGCGCGTGGTTCCTCCGTTTCGGCGGATTATTTCGCAAGCAGCGGAGCGACCGCGAGTTGGCCGAAGAGATTGAAAGCAATCTCCAGCTTCACATCGAAGACAATCTTCGCCGCGGTATGACTCCGGGAGAAGCGCGCCGCCAGGCGCTACTGAAATTCGGCGGCGTGGAAGCCGCAAAGGAAAGTTATCGCGACCGCCGCGGCATCCCCTTCCTCGATCACCTGCTGCAAGATATCCGCTACGCGCTACGCACCTTCCGCCGCAATCCCATATTCACCCTGGCTGTTGTTGCGACCCTCGCGCTCGGCATCGGCGTCAACGTAACCATGTTCAGCGTCGTGGACGCGCTGCTCTTCCGCATGCCCGATCACGTTCGCGCGCCGGAGATGATCGTAGATGTATCCCTGCAGGACTCTGATCCAGGCCGGGCCGGGATTTTTGGTTGCTATCCAGGCTATCTAAGGCTTGCGCAGAATTCGCGCCTGCTCGATGTCGCTGCACAGGGTTTCGCGACCATAGATTTCGGGCGGGGAACTGATGCGCGCGAGATACAGGCACGCATGGTTTCTCACACCTTTTTCGACGTGCTGGGTGTGCGAATTTTGTTGGGTCGCGCCTTTTCCAAAGAAGAAGACAATCCCGCGGCTGGGGCTCAGGTGGTCGTCCTTTCCCATGCGCTTTGGCAAAAGCAATTTGGCGGAGATCCACACATTTTGAACCGTGAAGTGTGGATTGGTGACCATCAGTACTCCGTCGTTGGAATTGCTCCACAAGGTTTCAATGGCCCCGGTTTCTCAATCGTGGACGCATGGATCCCCATTGCTGACCAGCCGCTAATTTGGGGAGGGCAAGGCATCCTCACAAACGAAGGCGCGCGCTGGATGGAAACAATCGCCAGACCTCATGCCGGTGTTTCGTTAAGACAGGCGGAGGCCGAAGCGACGAGTGCATACGTTCACAGTGGTGGAGCTCCGGGCGGGACGGTTCAACTGACTCCTCGCTTTGCCAGCCGGTTGGAGACGCTTTCGGAAAACGCCCGCATTTCGCTTTGGATCTCCGGTGTCGCATTCATAGTGCTTCTGATCGGTTGCGCCAATGTGACGAATCTTTATCTTGTCCGCGCCACGCAACGCAGACAGGAGATGGCTGTACGGTTGCAGTTGGGCGCGAGCTGGGGCCGTCTCGTGCGTCAGCTTCTCGTCGAGAGCCTCTTGCTCAGCGCCATCGGTGGCGCTGCGGCCCTTCTCATCTCTTTTTGGGCGCGCACCATTGCGCGGACGTTTTTGCTTCCCGCAAACGCTTATCAGGGTGGATTTCTCAATTGGCGATTGCTGGCCATTGGGGTAAGCCTTACGGCCTTCACGGGACTCGTAAGCGGATTTGCCCCCGCGTGGCGCCTGAGCAGGCCAGTCGTAATGGAGGCGCTGAAATCAGGTGGCCATGGCCGCCTGCTAATGGGCTCCAAACTTCGTTCAGGCCTTCTCGTAACTCAGGTGGCGCTGACGATTGCTCTGACTATCGGTGCCGGACTCTTCATAAAGAGTTTGCGGCACGCCGAATCTTATGACCGCGGCTTCGAGCCCGGCCGAGTATTGCTTAGCTCAATGCAACTGGGCAGAGGAAGCTACAAACTTGCGGATGTCCTTGCCATCTACAATCGCCTTTCCGAGCGTGCCCGCACCTTGCCACAAGTTGAGAACACCGCAATTGCCACAACGATTCCTCTCTATGGAGGAATCTATACAAGTGTGGGCATTCGCGATGAAAAATCCGGCTTTCGTGGAGAAATGGCGGCAAAGAACGCGGTCACTGCTGGTTACTTTGCAACGATCGGAGTGAGGTTCTTGCAAGGGCGCGATTTCTTGCCCACGGATCGGGCTGGATCGGAAAAGGTTGTCATCGTAAACGAGACGCTTGCTCACGACTTCTGGCCCGGAGAAAGCCCCATCGGCAAATGTCTGCAATTCGTGAACAACCACCCCACGTGTTCCACCGTGATCGGTGTCGTTTCGGACCAGATAAAATCCCTTGCCGCCGGCCACACATTTTCACGCAACAGTGGCGGGCCCTCCATGAATACTGCCGATGCATACGTGCCGATGGACCAATACTTGTCTGAAGAATATGCAAGCCCGCCGAGCGGCATTCTGATCCGCACGCGCGGCAATCCCGCCGAGGCTCAGCGAAGTGTCTTTGCGGCTCTGGCAAGCGTTGCTCCGGGATCGCGGTTCGTGAATGTCCGGCCGCTTTCTGTTTTGCTGGATCCGCAAACACGCACGTGGAGATTGGGCGCCAGCATGTTTGGCTTCTTCGGTTCGCTTGCCCTCTTGCTCTCGACCATTGGCATTTATGGCGTTCTCGCGTTCCTCGTGCGCCAGCGCACCAACGAAATCGGCATTCGCATGGCGCTCGGCGCGATGCCACAGGATATTCTTCGTCTCATCGTTTGGCAGGGGATGAAGTTCGTCGTGTTTGGACTGGTCATTGGGATTGGGGCCGCGCTTGGTTTGTCCCGCTTGATGGCCAGTATGCTTTTCGAGGTCAAGCCGACCGACGCCACGACCTATGCTGTCTCTTGCGGCGTACTGGTGTTCGTCGCGCTCGTTGCGTGTCTGCTCCCCGCCTGGCGCGCCGCGCGCGTGGATCCCTCGACCTCTTTGCGCTACGAGTAGACCGAGTGGGAGTGGAGGTGAAAGTGCGAAGACTACGTGCTTGGCTGCTCCGGTTTGCCGGACTATTTCACAAAGGCCGACGCGACGATGATCTGGTAGCCGAGATCGAAAGCAACCTCCAATTGCACGCGGACGAAAATCTTCGCCGCGGCATGACGCCCGAGGAAGCGCGCCGCCAGGCGCATATCCAGTTTGGAGGAGTCGAGACAATGAAGGAAGACTATCGTGAACGCCGGGGAATCCCCTTTATTGAGCAATTGGTACAAGATGTCCGCTATGGTCTGCGGCTTCTGAGAAAGAATCTCAGCTTGACCATCGCAGTTGTCTTAACGCTGGGCCTGTGCATTGGCGCTAACACAGCTGTTTTTGGTGTCGTTCATGCTGTCGTGCTAAGCCCCTTAAGGTTTGTTGCCCCTGACCAGCTCGTGGTCCTAAGAGAGACGGGAACCCGCGGAAGGGGCGTTTCCATGCCCGACGCAGAAAACTGGAGGGAGCAATCGGACATTTTTGATGGTATGGGCGTTTACAAGATTGGGCAATTGATTCTGACGGGAACCGATGACTTTCAACCTGTCTTCGTTGGCTCGGCGACGCCCAGTCTGTTTACGGTTCTTGGAGTCAAACCTGCTCTAGGTCGGGTCTTAGTTGAGGGAGACTCGTTGAGCAGTACGGGATCAGTGGCAGTAGTGAGCGAGTCATTTTGGCGCACGCACTTCGCGTCAAATCCCGGTATTGTTGGAAAAAACGTCCGATTGGGAAATGATACCTTGACGATTGTGGGTGTCGTGCCATTTGATGCCCCATTCCAGAATGTCGCATTCTGGTTGCCATTACACGATACTCCTGCTTTGGAACAAAGAAACAATCGGTCTTTATTGGCTGCAGTCGCCCGCCTGAAACAGAGTGTCACCATCACGCAAGCCCGCTCTCAAATGCGGGTTATCGATGGCCATCTTGCAAGGACCTATAAGGACTCGAACGCTGGTTGGACTACATCCGTGGATCGACTTAGGGATGTTGCATTCGGGGATTCTCCGCTGCCCGTGTATCTTCTGTTCGGGGCAACTTGCTTCCTAATGTTGTTAGGTTGCGCTAATGTCTCAAACCTTCTAATTGGCCGCGCGACCGAACGCCGGAAGGAAATGGCCGCTCGGGTTGCAATGGGGGCGAGCCCGGGGAGAATACTTCGCCAGCTAATGGTTGAAGGCTTGATTTTGGCGGCGACTGGGGGAGTGGCCGGATTTCTCTGTGCTTACTGGGGGCTTAAGGTACTTATTGCGAGCCTTCCGAATAATATCCCTCGTCTTATGGAGAGCCGATTGGATGGAGCGGTTCTTGCGTTTGCTGTTGGCGTAACACTTGTTGCTGCCATCTTGTCTGGCGTACTTCCGGCAGTACTCGCTCGAAGCATTAGTCCCTCCGAGATACTGAAGGGTACAGAAGCAGGCCCTCCTCACTCAAGGGCCCGTTACCTGCGTGACTTTGTAGTCGTAATAGAATGCTTTGCCGCTACGCTACTTCTCGTTGGTGCAAGTCTTGCGGCGGATAGCATGTTGCATCTCTACCGCGCTGGAGAGGGTCTCGAACCCGCGCACGCTATCGTCATGCAGTTCAGAACTGGCCGGCCAGCTTCAAGCCTCGCAGGGCAAAATGCATCTCAAGCGCAAATATCAGGAATCGTCGGTTTCACACATAGGATAAGCGGTGCACCATTTGTGCAGGCCGTCGGTGCTATCTCTGACTTTCCCCTTCAGCCTGTAACAAATCAACATTTGTTTACGGCAGATCGTGGCTCCGCCAAAGGCGTGGACACGAGCTTCTCGGCGGTGACGCCTGGATACTTTCAGGCAGTGGGGACGCGGTTGCTCGCCGGGCGTGACTTCAATGAACAGGATAATGGCAACGCCCTGGCCGTAGTCATTCTCAACGAGACGGCGGCCCGCGCGTTTTGGCAAGATGGCCAAGCATTGGGTAGGCAGATAGTGTCCGGGCCCAGTCGCGCAACTGTCGTAGGCGTCGTTGCCGACGTACGGCGTTTGGGAGTCAAGGGATACTCAGAGTTGATCATGCCCCAGGTGTATGCCCCGTCATCGCAGTCACCGACGATTCCCCTTGTTTGGGTCGTGGTAAGAACCGTCCCGGGTGCAAATCGCGTTGAGCCAGAGTTGAAAAGTCAGGCCCTGAGGGAGGGAGCAGATTTCTCTCCAATAAGCATTCAGCCGCTTGATGACCTCGTGTCGCGCGTGGTAGGACCCGGTCGGAAATTAGCGATGCAATTTGGTTTCATTTCAGGCCTCGCAGCTGTTTTGGCAGTTGTCGGCGTCGGCGGAGTGCTTTTGCATTTTGTGAAAATCCGAATCCACGAAATCGGGATCCGTGTTGCCTTGGGCGCAGACGTGAGGGACGTTTTAGGGTGGGTCATTCAGAAGGGTATGCGACTAGTCCTCATTGGAACGTTGACTGGACTAATCGGTGCGGCTGCATTAGTCCATTTGATGAGGAGTGTTCTCTTTGAGGTGGGCGTTTTCGATGTCAGAAGCTTTGCTGCCGCGGCGGGTCTAATGTTCGTCGCTGGATTCGTTGGGTGTCTCTGGCCAGCTATTCGGGCGCTCAGTGTGGACCCCGCGACTTCGCTTCGCCACGAGTGAGCGTCGTTTTCTTGACGCTTTCCGAACCCGCCCGATATACTGCCGCTCGAATCTCCGCGATATGCGTGCGCACGATTAGCCGCCAACCGCGGAAAGGAATCCCTCTTGCCGTTCGAGCCGCTCGACCAATATCTACAGCGCCAGAAGAAGCTTGAGCAGATCGTCGCGCTCGGCCATGCCGCCTATCCGCACCGCTTCGATTGGACCTTGACGCCGGCAGGCGTCGTCGCGAAATTCGGCGGCAGCTCCAAGGACGAACTCGAGGCAAGCAAGCCGCAGGTCCGCGTCCCCGGCCGCATCATGACGCTGCGTCTGCACGGCAAGGCCGGCTTTGCGCACATTCAGGGCGAAGGTGCGCGCCTGCAGATTTACGTCAAGCTCGACATTATTGGCGAGCGCGGCTTCCAACTTTTTCAATTGCTCGATATGGGCGACGTCATCGGCGTCACTGGACATCTTTTCCGTACGAAGACCGACGAGCTGACCATTTGGGTCACCGAGCTGACGCTGCTCTCGAAGTCGCTTCTGCCGCTGCCCGAAAAATGGCACGGCCTCACCGATGTCGAGCAGCGCTACCGCCAGCGCTACGTGGACCTGATTGCCACGCCAAAGACGCGCGAGATTTTTCTGAAGCGCGCGCTCCTCGTCCGCGAGCTGCGTAAATTCTTCGACGCGCGCGGCTACACGGAAGTCGAAACTCCGATGATGCAGCCCATCGCGGGCGGCGCGGCGGCCAAACCATTTCAAACGCACCACGAAGCGCTGGGTATCGACCTCTTTTTGCGTGTCGCACCGGAACTGTATCTGAAGCGCCTGCTTGTCGGCGGATTCGACAAGGTCTACGAGATCAACCGCAATTTCCGCAACGAG
>JBGPHM010000044.1:0-36214 GCA_041484365.1 Terriglobia bacterium
GGAAGCCTACATCCCGGGAAGGGAAGTGGCCGTCGAGGGCTTGCTGACCGAAGGCGCGCTGCGCGTTCTCGCGATTTTCGACAAGCCCGATCTGCTCGAGGGGCCGTATTTTGAGGAGACGATTTATGTAACACCATCACGCTTATCAGAAGAGCAGCAGAAAGCAATCGTGCTGGCCGCCGCCGATGCGGCCCGCGCGCTGGGCCTGATTCACGGACCGATTCACGCCGAATTTCGCGTCAATGAGAGCGGCGTGTGGCCGCTCGAAGTGGCTCCGCGGCCGATTGGCGGCCTGTGCGCGCGAGCGCTGCGATTCGGGCCAGAGTTGATTTCGCTCGAAGAACTGCTCGTGCGCCACGCGTTGCAACTGCCCGGCAGCGATCTGGAGCGCGAGACTGCTGCTGCCGGCGTGATGATGATTCCTGTCCCTGCGACCGGAGTGCTGGAGCGCATTGACGGGCTGGAAGACGCCGCGATGACTCCGGGCGTGGAAGCAATCGAAATCACCGCGCGATTGCATGACACGATTGTCGCCTGGCCGGAAGGCTCCAGCTATCCGGGTTTTATTTTCGCGCGCGGAGAGAAACCGGAAGAGGTGGAGCACGCACTGCGCGAGGCTCACGCGAAGCTGCGCTTTGCAATTACGCCGGAATTGCCTGTGGGCCATGCCGCGACGGGTGAGTTGCCTCAAAAACCGAGCGGGGCAGCGCCCGACGCTCCTTATTGAGCGGTTTCGATGGTGAGTCTGACGCCGATCGCTTTGGTGACAGCAAACAATGTTGACAGGCGCGGATTGCCGCGAGCCGACAATGCCCGGTAAAGGCTTTCGCGCTCGATGCCGGCAGCTTTGGCCACCTTGGCAATGCCCTGCGCTTGGGCGAGGTGGCGCAAGGCAATCAGCAGGACGCGAGGTTCGTCATCTTCTTCCAGGGCGGCTTTAAGGTACTCGGCAGCAAACAGAGGGTCCTCGCGGAGGCGGCGAACCATGGACTCGTCGCGGGAGACATAGGGTTTACGTTTCATGGGTACTGATCCTCTCCTTGAAGTCCTTGAGGTACTCAAGCGCCCGTTTAACATCGTGCGGCTGTTTGCGCTTGTCGCCTCCGCAAAGAAGCAATACACACTCTCTTCCTACCATTGCAAAGTAGATCCGGTAGCCGGGTCCATAGTCAATCCGCAGTTCGCTCAAACCCTGGCCCAGCGGTTTGCAATCGCCATAGTTGCCGGAGGCCAGCCGGTTGATTCGGATTTCAATCTTTGCTTTTGCGCGAATATCAGCCAGCCGAGAGAGCCAATCTACGAAGACGTTTTTGCCCGCTCCGTTGACGTAGTAGCGAATTCGGACTCCGTTTTGCATTGTAACTTATACGTCACACCAACGCAATAGCCCGGTTGAAGCGCGAGACCCTCAAGCTGACCGCCACGGTACTCTTTCACTCAATTTCGTCGGCATAAGTCCCATAATCTAGATAATCATATAGTACTTATATTCTATTATATATGAATAGACAAACTACAAGACCCACTCTATACTCTCCGCATGCATGCCACACCAGATCTTCTCGGGACTTTACATCGGTACTGGGGATATAAGGCGTTTCGTCCACTGCAAGAGAAGATTGTGCACAGTTTGCTTGGGGGCCACGATTCATGCGTGGTTATGCCCACCGGGGGAGGGAAGTCGCTCTGCTACCAACTGCCTGCGGCGGTGACGGCCGCAAAGACGGTGATTGTAATTTCCCCGTTGATCGCGTTGATGCAGGACCAGGTTGGGCAGCTTTCTCAGGTGGGGATTCCAGCTGCGCTTTTGAATAGCACGATCAGAGCAGGTGAACAGCAAGAAATCATCCGAAACGCGCAGAGCGGGCGGTACAGGCTCTTGTATCTATCGCCGGAACGGGTTGCACAAACAGGTACTTTGAAGTGGCTCGCGCGTGTGCCCGTTTCGCTCTTTGCGATAGACGAGGCACATTGCATTTCGGAATGGGGCCACGAATTTCGGCCGGAATACCGCCAGCTAAGCAATCTCAGAAGTAATTTCCCAAATTGCACCATCGCCGCATTTACTGCCAGCGCGACCCAGCACGTACGCCACGACATTATCGAGCAGCTCAAGCTGCGCGATTCCCACAATTACATTGCGAGCTTTCACCGGCCAAATCTGCGGTACATCATCAAGCAATGCGATTCAAGTATGCAGGATGAATTGCTGTTGAAGGCGCTGCGCAAGCATCGCAATGAGAGTGTGATTGTTTATTCGCCGACGATTACGAAGGTTGGACAGACAGTTGCCTTCCTGGAAAGCGAGGGGATCGACGCCGTGCCCTACCACGGCAAGATGGATGCGGCGACGCGCCGTGCCAACCAGGAAAAGTGGATGTCCGACGATGCGCGTGTGCTGGTCGGCACCATTGCATTCGGACTCGGGATTAACAAGGCTTCAGTCCGCGCGGTGATCCACCTCTCGCTGCCCAAATCCATTGAACAGTATTATCAGGAGGCCGGACGCGCGGGGCGCGACGGCTTGCCCTCGGACTGCATACTCCTGTGGCAAGTGCGTGACGAAATCCTACTTCGATATTTCGTCAATCAGATCCAGGACGCGGGAGAGAAGGCGCGCGCCCAACAGCGGTCCCAAGCGATCCGGCAATTTGTTGACAATCGTGTGTGCCGCCACCACCAGATATGCTCGCACTTTGGCGAGGATCGGAAATGGAAATCGTGCGATGCCTGTGACGTCTGCGGCTGCGGGCTCGAATGGTTGGAAGCGTCGGCCGCACATCAGGCAACAAAGAAAGAAGAAACGCCGCTATCGAAAGACAGGCCGCAGCGCAAGCAAGGCCGCACGAAAGTGGAGATTGAGCCATCCTGGGTTGATTCCCGAATGTTTGAAAAGCTTCGCGAATGGCGGCGAAGCGCAGCCAAAGAGCAGGGAGTCGGCGCATTCGTGATCATGCACGACATGACCCTCGAAGAGATCTGCAGGAAGCAGCCATCATCCCTCGCAACGCTCCGCGAGGTGAGTGGAATTGGGGAAAAGAAACTCGAGATGTATGGGGCTCAGATTCTCAGCGTGCTGGGTGAAGTCCGCGAATCCCGGGAGTCTGCCGCGCAAACATCCACCGCGCGGCGAGAGGCCTTTGGAGATGCAGCGAAAGAGACTGCACATCTATTGAATCAAGGCCACAGCTTTGAGGATATTGCCCGCATTCGTGGGCGAAAACTTGGAACGATAATCTCCATCGCGGCAGACCTTATCGAAAAAGGTGAGTTGGCATTTCGCCCGGAATGGGTAAATGCCGAGAAGCAGGCCAAGATTGGTGCGCGGTGCTTAGATCTCGGTTTAGAACGCTTGCGGCCAATCAAGGATGCGTTGCCAGACGAAATATCGTATTTCGAGATTCGGCTGGTGGTTGCGAAGCTGAGATGGCGCCAGAAGTCTTATTAGACTCCAGAAATTCGATCGGCTAACCCTTGGCTTTGGGGGCGACGTAACCTTCGGGGAGCTTGGCGCCATCGCCGAAGAAGAATTGCTCCATCTGGTCTTCCATGACTTTTTGCGACGCCGGGTCGAGCGGGTTCAGGCGGTACTCGTTCATGAGCATTTTGGAGTGCTCAATCCACAACTTCCATGCTTCCTTAGAGACACCTTCGTAGACGCGCTTGCCGAGATCACCCTTCCACGGCACGCGGTCGAGGCCTTCCATATCTTTATCGAATTTGACGCAATGGACGACGCGTGAGCCAGGCTTGGCTGGGACGACGGGAGCAGGTGGTGCGCCGCCTCCACAACAAGAATCACCTGCCATTAGGAAAACCTCCCCGAGGAGCTACACTTCTAATACATTCAAGGATACGCGAATGTGGGCGGAAATCATAGTCGCAGGGGTTTGTGCGGCAGATTCGCCAAAGAAGAAGCCAGAAACAATTCCCCGTCCCTCAAGACCGCACCGGGACGGGAGATCCTTCGCTTCGCTCAGGATGACAAACTTTTTTTGTTGGTTTGGCACCGGGCGCGAGCATGATTCTTGCGGCGGGGTACCAATTCTGAGACAAAGGTAGCTCCGGCGGAGGCGCGCCGGGCGTGGGAGTGCCCTTGTTAAGTACATTTGCTGCCGATCCCATTCGTGTGCTCGCCCTGCGCGAGAAGTCGTGAGCAAGGTCACAGCGCTATTCTGGGACATCGGAGGCGTCATCCTGACGAACGGTTGGGACCTCACCGCGCGGCGCGAGGCGGCGGCAAAATTTTCACTTAATGAGGAGGAGTTTGAGGAGCGGCACGACCTTGCCAACCCGGCGTTTGAAACGGGGCAGGCGACGCTGGACCAGTATCTTGAGCGCACGATTTTCTATTGCAAGCGCCCGTTTTCGCCCGGCGAGTTCAAGGAGTTCATTTATTCGCGGTCGAGTGAATTACCAGAGACCCGAGCGATTTCGGATCGCATCGCGGCGTCGGGGCGGTACTTGACGGCGGCCATCAATAATGAAGGGGCCGAAATAAATGATTATCGGATCGAGCGCTTTGCGCTGCGGCGGACGTTTGCCTCATTCTTCAGCTCGTGCTATGTAGGCTTGCGAAAACCGAATGCGCCGATTTACGAGCTGGCGCTGAAGGTGACGCAGCGCGCGCCCGAGGAGTGCATATTCGTGGACGACCGCGCCATTAATGTGGAATCGGCGCGCCAGGTTGGCATGGACGCGATTGTGTTTCAAGATGCGCGGCAACTTGCGAAGGAGCTGAGTGCGCGTGGGATCGAGAGCCTATGATACGGATTCTTCGCTCCGCTCAGAATGACAACCAAAACCCACTTAAAGAATGGGAACCAAAACCGAATACCAGCAAAGTGGTAAGAATGAAGCGGCATCAGCATGAATTGCGAGGAGGAAACATTTGAAGGCCGCTGACCATTCCGCTCCGCCGGGAAACGCAATGATTGCAAAGCCGCGAGAAGTCCTGCCGGGCGTGCTTGTTTGTCCCGACGCCGAAGGCATCGCGCGGAATGCCGGGCGTTTCTTTGTCGATTGGACCTGGCAGTCCATCGCCAAAGACGGCCGCTTTTGCGTTGCGCTGAGCGGAGGGAATACGCCGGGACTATTTTTCCGCGTGCTCGCGTCGAAGGATTTCCGCGGACAGGTGGACTGGGCGAAGGTGCATATTTTCTGGGGCGATGAACGGCCCGTGCCGCCCGAGAGTCCTGAGAGCAATTACGGTCTCGCGCGGCGCGAACTTCTGATCCGCGTGCCGGTTCCTCCGGCAAACGTGCACAGGATGGAAGCCGAGAAGGCAAACGTCGGGCGCGCAGCGCAGGACTACGAGGACATTCTGCGGCAATACATGGCGCTGGACTCGCGCGGATTTCCGCGATTCCACTTGATCCTTCTCGGGCTCGGGCCGGAAGGCCACACGGCGTCGCTCTTTCCAGGGCAGCGAGGCATCAAGGAGACTTCGCGCTGGGTGAGCACACCCATCGTGCCGCAGATCGGCAGCCGGCGCATGACGTTGACGCTGCCAGTGCTCAATGCCGCGCACCGCGCACTCTTCCTCGTTTCCGGGCCAGAGAAAGCGGAAGCGCTCTACGCAATGCTGGCAGGTACGTCGGACCCGCCGATTCCCGCGCAGATGGTCACGCTGCCGGATGGACAGAGGACAATCCTGTGCGACGAGGCTGCCGCAAAACTTGTGCTCGATGAGATTCGCGAGAAGGGACGATTCATGGGGACGAAGCGAGTGACGCCCGGGGGGAAGAAACCCGCGGCAAAGAAGTAGTTTTTGGCGGAGCGCTATTCGTAGCGTAGCGCGGTGATCGGGTCGGTGCGCGAAGCGCGCCACGCGGGCAAGAAAGCCGCCAGCGTTGCGACAGCGAGCAGAACAACGGACGAGACCACCATCGTCATTGGGTCGCGCGCGGAAAGACCGTAGAACAACCCGGAAAGGTACCCGAAATGTTCCAGGAGCTTCGTCAGGCCCATCGCGGCGCCAAGTCCCACCACAGTACCCAGTAGCGTCACACCCAGAGCATCCTGCAGAATCAGACGGAGGACGTTTCCGCGCTGGGCGCCGAGCGCCATGCGAACGCCGATTTCGCTGGTGCGGCGCGTGACGGTGTACGAAAGCACGCCGTAGAGTCCAATGCAGGCGAGCAGCAAGGCGACGAGTCCGAAGAAGCTCGAAAGTTTCGCGGTGAGGCGGTCGCGGATCAGCCCCGCATCAATCAGCGCAGGGACCGTACGGAAAACGAGCGGGTCGAGTCCCGCATCGGTGTCGTGAACCAACTGGCGAATGTTGGGACTAAGCGCCGAGCTGTCTCCCGTGTAACGCACCTCGAAGACGGCATTCGGCGGCGGGTCTAGCGGGTTGAAATAAGGAACAAAGAAGCGGCGCGCAATAGCGCGGCGCAGCGAATTCGGTCTGGCATCCGCGACCATGCCGACGATCTCCATGTCGTAGTGCGTATCAGGGTACATATCCACGATGTGGCGGCCGAGCGGATTTTCATTCCCAAAGAAATACTTCGCGAATGTTTGATTGATCCAGCAGTGGCGTGCGCCGGATTCATCCTGCTTTTCGACATCGCGGCCCATGAGGACGGGAATGCCGATCGTCGAAAAATAGCGCGGGCCAACCGCGTCAAAGGAAGAGTCCATTTGCTGACCGGACTTCGGGGTGTAGCCGACAATCGAAATCTCATCGCCGGAATCTGTTCCGAAGTAAAGCCCGTTTTCGGAAAGCGTCACGCCGCGCGCGCCGGTGATGGCGCTGAATTTCGCGAGAAGCGTTTGGAAGAGTGGAGGGATCATCGCCGGTTTGTATCCATTGATGCCCGGTGAGATGCGGAACATCAAGATGTGCTCGGCTTCGTAACCGAGCGGGATAGAAGTAAGGTTCTGAATATTGCGGACAAAAAGTCCCGCGGCGACCAGCAGCAGAAGCGAAATCGCCACCTGCGCGCCAACCAGAATCTTGCCGATGGGCAGACGTCCAGAGCCGCGCTCAGCGCCGGAAATGCCTCGCGAGGCTCCGCGAAGGACAAAGTTCAGATCGAGCCGAGTGGCGCGCATTGCGGGCACAAGACCGAAGAGCACGCCGGTGAGAAGCGTCACGCCAATTGTGAATGCCATCACCGCCCAGTCCAGATGGACATCGAGCGGCACTGGGGTCGAAGTGCCGGAGACCATGCGAAGCAGCAATTGATCTCCCCAGCGCGCGAGGAGCAGGCCGACGGCCGCTCCCATTGCCGAAAGCAAAACGCTCTCGGTGAGCAACTGGCGCACGAGGCGCGCGCGGCCCGCGCCAAGCGCGACACGCACGGACAACTCTCTTTGGCGCGCGGCCGAGCGCGCGAGAAGCAGGTTCGCGACGTTCGCGCACGCGAGAAGCAACAGCAGTCCGACAAGCCCCATCAGGACGCCGAGCGGCTTCTGGTATTGCCCGCGCAACACGGAAAGGCCATGGCGCGCGTCGCGCGTGATGATGCGGCCTTCGGTGATATTGGGCCGGATGCTCGCGTCGAGAATGGTGTCCCCTTCGGACTTCAAGACGTTATGGAAAGAAATGTTTATGGATGCGTTGGCCTGAGAAAGCGTGATGCCTGGCTTCAGCCTGCCGACGATATGCATGAACATCGTTTTCTCGACGGAGCCGGGTTTTTGAGTGAGCCAATCGCGCCCAGGGACGGCGGCCTGCTGCATTGTGAGCGGAATCCACACTTCAGGTGACATTCCGACGACGATTCCGGTGAAATCCTGGGGCATCACGCCGATGACGTCGAACAGTGTTTGCCGGATGCGGATCCTGCGTCCGATGACACTGGGATCCTGATGCAAACGCTGCTGCCAGAACGCGTAGCTCAGCACCGTCTGGGGAAATTGACCGCGACCCTTATCCACTTCCGCGCCGAACGTGTGGCCCATCAGCGGCTCCACGCCGAGCACGGAGAAATAGTTACCGCTCACCATGTTGATTACGGTTTGGGTGCCTTCGCCGGAATCGCTGGCCGTTACGGGCACCGGAAAGGTCTGGCTGGAAAAACTCAGGATGCCGGAGAAGACCTGATTGTTATCGCGCAGCCCCTCGTATTCATGGAATGTGAACAAATTGCGGTCGCCGTTGTTCGTGCCATTTTGCATTCCGGCGGACTCCGGGTCCGAGAGGACGACAAGCTGTTGCGGGTCGTGCACCGGCAATGTGCGGAGGAGCAGCGCGTTCATCACGCTGAAGAGCGCCGTGTTCGCGCCGATGCCAAGCGCCAGCGTCAGGATTGCGATGGCGGAGAAGCCGGGGTTCTTGAACAAACCTCGAATCGCGAACCGAATGTCTTGCAGAAGCGTTTCCATATGCCTCCGGACAGGGATGCGCCAATGATTGCTGCTTTATTTGACGCATCGGCGGGGGAAGAGTCACACACTTCTTGGCATGATTTCTGCGGAATTCAGACGACCAGTTTCACCTTCGGCTTCAATGTGAACTACGGCTGCAGCGCTTGCTTGATGGTGGGCTTGATTTGCATGTTGGCGATGCTCGCGGCGTCCCAGCCGCCGCCGAGTGCTTTCACGAGCAGGACGGAAGTGACCAGCCGCTGGCCTTCGATTTCCGAGGCCAGCCGCTCATTGGAAAGAAGAGTTTGCTGCGCGGTGACAACGTCGAGGTAGCTGACCAATCCCCCAATGTAGCGGTTGGTGGCATGTTCCAGCGATCTGCGCGCGTCATTCACAGCCTGCCCCTGCGCTTTGGCTGCCTGATCGAGAATTGAAAGGCCAGCGAGGTTGTCCTCGACTTCCTGGAATGCGGCCAGCACCGCGCCTCGGTAATTTGCCACAGCGCCGCTGTAACCCGCTTCCGCGAACTGAACTTGCGCCTTGCGCGCGCCACCCGTCAGTACGCTCTCCGCAATGGCTGCGCCGATGGCCCAGTAACCGCTTGAGAGTGTCGCGAGCTTTGAGATGGCCATGCTTTGCAGGCCGCCGCCCCCGCTCAAACTCAGGTCGGGATAGTAAGCGCTCTTGGCCACGCCGATCAGCGCGTTTGCGCTGGCCATGCCGCGCTCGGCTTCGGCGATGTCCGGGCGGCGCTCGAGGAGATCGGAGGGCACGCCAACGGGAATCGCCGGAACAGCGGAGGGCATCGGCTTTGCCGCGAGCTTGAAATTGGACGCGGGCTGGCCGGTCAGCGTGCCGATCGCGTCTTCAAATTGGACTCTCTGTTGGTGCAGCAAGATAGCCTGCGTGCGTGTGGAATCGAGCAGTGTTTTTTCCTGCGCGACATCGAGACCGGAAGCCACGCCGCCGTTCGCTCGGTCCTGAACGAGTTGCAGACCCTTCTCAAGCGAGACGACGGTGCGGTCAAGCACGCCGATCTCCGCGTCAATTTCGCGCACGGTGAAATAATCGGCGGCGATTTCGGAGGCGATTAGAAGGCGCAGGCCCTCGAGGTCTGCCGCGGACGCCTGCATGGATGCGTTTGCGGCCTCAATGTTGCGACGCACGCGGCCGAACAAGTCCGTTTCATAAATCACATTGAACGAAAGTTGGAAGTTGCCCGCTGTTATCGGCACCGCGCCCGTTACGGGGACGAACGGTCTGTTTCCCGATTCGCGCGCTCGTGATGCGGAAGCAGCGGAGCCTGCCTGTGGGTAGAGACCTGCAACGGAAAGCCGCGCAAGCGCGCGCGCCTGCTCGAGCCGCGCTGCTCCCGCTTGAAGCGTGGGATTGGCGGTCATCGCCTGCGCTTCGAGCGCATCCAGGTCGGGGTCGCTGAAAATTTTCCACCACGCGCCCTTTGGGAATTGGTCACGCGGCTCACCGGGGCGCCAGGGGTCTTCGGCTTTCCAAGCGGGCGCCGCGGGCGCGTCGGGGCGGTGATAATTTGGGCCGACGCTGCAGCCGGCAAAGAAAACAGTGAGGATTGTTGCGCTGGTAAGAATCCGAATGCTGCGTGGGCTTCTCATTGCTTCGGAGTGGGCTGCTTGACGCGGACCTGCTCACCGGCTTCGAGGGAGTCTGGAGGATTGACGACGATGGAGTCCGACGGATCGAGTCCCTGCAAGATTTCCACGCTGCTGCCGAAATCCCGGCCGATGGTGAGACGGCGCATTTCGATGTGATTATCGGCGGTGACAATCGCGGCCATGGTTCCCTCGGGCCGGAACAACAGCGCATTCACGGCGAGTGAGAGCCTGCCACCGCTAATCTTCATGTCAAAATGGACTTCCGCGTATGCGCCGGGCAAAAGCGCTCCGGTGCTGTTGGGGACATCCACTTCCGTGCGAAGTGTTCTCGTGGCGGGGTCCATTGAATCGGCGGTTCGGGCAACCTGTCCGCAAAACTTTTTACCAGTGAACTCGGTGAGTTCGAGGCACGCGCGCCCGCCGATGCGGACGCTCGGCGCGAAAGTCTGCGGGACGGCGACGAAGACGCGCAGAGGGTCCACTTGCGCCAATTCAAACAGGGATCTTCCCGCGCCGCCATTGCCGGCGTTAATCAGGGTTCCGGTGTCAACGTTTCGCTTCGTGATCACGCCGGAGAATGGCGCGTAGACATTTCGGAATGACTGCAATTCTTCCAGCCGCTTCACGTTTGCCTCGGCCGAGTGGACAATGCTTTTCTTCGCTGCGAGATCGCCATTCGCGTTATCCACTTCCTGTTTGGAAACGGAATCCGTCTTGAGCAAATCCTGATAGCGCGCGGCGGTGATGGTCGCCAGCGTCAGGTTTGCCTGCGCCGTCGTGACGTCGGCGCGCGCCTGCAGAAGCTGCTGATCCACTTCCGGCGTTTCAATTTCGGCGAGCAACTCGCCCTGCTTCACGTGACTCCCGATATCGCGGTACCATTTTTTAAGGTAGCCATCGGTGCGCGCGTAAATCGGCGACGCCACATACGCTTCGAGCGAGCCCGGCAGCACGAGGTCGGATGCCGTGTTCAGCGGCGTTGCGTGGATTACATCCACGATGGGAACGGCGTTGAGTGTGGTCTGCTGCGCCAGCACTCGGCTCGCGCTTCGCTTCTCTGAAACGGTGTAAATTCCAAGCGCCGCGAAAATCACAAACGGCGCCAGATACATCAAAATGAGTTTGCCCCGCCCGCCACGGCGCGGATTTGATGGTGTGTTCTCGCCTTGCTCGTTCAATGGTTCCGTCACTCAGCCTTCTCTTACACGATTTTGGATGTCTCGATTATGCCTGACTCGACGGCGAATTCGCCGCTTCCTGCATGACCGCGTGCTTGTAGCCCTTGTGAATCAATTTGAAAACGCAGGGTACGAAAAACAATGTCGCAAACGTGGCGAAGAGCAGCCCGCCGATTACAGCGCGTCCGAGCGGCGCGTTTTGTTCGCCACCCTCGCCGATCCCCAGTGCCATCGGGACCATCCCAATCATCATCGCAAGCGCCGTCATCAACACAGGGCGGATGCGAATGTAGCCCGCTTCAAGGGCCGCTTCCGTCGAATTCAAACCTTCGCGCAGGCGTTCCCGCGAGAAAGAGACCATCAGGATACTATTGGCCGTGGCCACGCCCATGCACATAATTGCGCCGGTCAGCGACGGGACGTTTAGTGTTGTCCGCGTGAGCAGGAGCATCCACAGAATTCCCGCCAGAGCGCCCGGAAGCGCCGTGATAATGATGAACGGGTCGAGCCACGATTGAAAATTCACCACGATAAGCAAATAGACCAGCGCGATCGCAACAAGGAGTCCAGCGGCCAGGCCCGCGAATGAGGTCGTCATCGTCTGGACCTGTCCGCGCAATTCAATCTGCGTTCCGCGCGGCAGCTTCGGCTCGAATTCGGACATGATCTTTCGCACGTCGTCCGCCACGGCCCCCAAATCGCGGCCTTCGACCGAGGAATATATGTTGATCATGGGCTGGGCGTCATAGTCCGAAAGCTCCGCGGGCTTTGCCAGGAGCCGGAACTCCGCCAGATTTCCAAGCACCTGCGGCATCTTCGCGGTCACCGATGAGACGGGGATATTCTCGAGCGATCGCATCGAATCTATTTTGTACTGCGGCACCTGCACCGCAACCGTGTAGTTGATTCCATTCTGCGGGTTCGACCAGAAGGACGGCGCCGTCTGGAAACTCGAGCTCAGCGTGAGCAGCAGGCTCTGCGCCACGTCATTTTGTCCAAGCCCCACCGACTGCGCCCGGGTCCGGTTCACGTCCAGATGCAGCGTGGGCTGCTCAAACATCTGGTGTACGTGTACGTCCACGGTGCCGGGGACGTCCTTCTGGATACGGTTTGCGATCTGCTGTGCAATCGCATAATTCCCACGAAGGTTGGGGCCGGTCAATTGAATATCAATCGGCGCCGGCACGCCAAAATTCAAAATCTGGCTCACGATGTCCGCAGGCTGGAAGAAGAACTGCGTGCCCGGAAAATTCTCCGCCAGCCGGCCGCGAAGTTCATTGATGTAGCGCGGCGTCGGAGTCTTGTGATCCGGATTCAGCGAGATGAGGATTTCCGCATCGGATGTCCCAATGGTGCCGGAGTTGCTGTACGACATGTTGAGGCTGCTGTACGGCAGACCGATGTTGTCGAGCATGTTGGCCAGGTCTTCCGGCGGTATCACGCGGCGAATCAAATTTTCGACCTCATCGCATTCGCGCGCCGTTTCTTCCACGCGCTGGCCCACGCGCCCGCGCATGTGCAAACGGATCAGGCCGGCGTCCACTCCGGGGAAAAAGTCGCGTCCCAGAACCGTGGCGACAGGCGCGGTGCCGACGCAAAGGAGCAGGAAAAGGATGACGAACGTCCCCGCATGTTCGAGACAAAATGCCAGCGAGTCACGATACCCGTGCCGCATCCGCTCAAACCCGCGCGTGAACCCTCGCTGGATGCGCGAAAAGGGACCATTGCCCTTCGCGTGCTCTTCGCCGTGGCGCCCCCGGAGCAGATACATCGCCAGCGTGGGCACCAGCGTTCGCGATAGCACATACGACGCCAGCATCGCGAACACAACCGCCTCCGCGAGCGGCACGAACAGGAATTTTGCAACGCCCGTAAGAAAAAACATCGGCACGAACACAATGCAAATGCAAAGTGTCGAAACGAAAGCGGGCACCGCGATCTGCTGCGCGCCGTCCAAAATTGCGCGGACCGTTTCCTTGCCCTGCGCGAGGTTGCGGTTGATGTTTTCGATCGCCACCGTCGCGTCATCCACCAGGATTCCCACCGCCAGCGCCAGCCCACCGAGCGTCATGATGTTGATGGTTTCGCCCAGCGCGCTCAGGACGCAAATCGAAACGAGAATGGAAAGCGGAATCGACACCGCAATAATCAGCGTGCTCTGCCAGTTACCCAGGAAGAGCAAAATCATCAGCGCCGTCAGGCACGCCGCAATCAGCGCCTCGCGGATTACGCCTTGCATCGCGGCGCGCACGAAAAGGGATTGGTCAAACATTTGACCGATTCGCAATGCGGGCGGCAGCGTCGTTGTCACATGCGGCAGCAGATCGTGGAGCTTTTGAACGATGTCCAGCGTAGAGGCGCCGCCCGTCTTAAAGACGCTCAATAACACGCCGCGCTGGCCATCCATGCGCACGATGTTCGTTTGCGGTGAAAAACCGTCCGCCACGTACGCAACATCACGCAGATAAATGGTCGAGCCGTTCATGGTGCGAATGGGCAGGTCGTTTAGCTCGGCAATCGTGTTCGTACTGCCGTTCATTTCGACGGGATAATCAATCGTCCCAAGTTTCACTGTGCCCGATGGCAGAATCAGGTTTTGCGCGTTCACCGCGTTGATCACGTCAACCGGCGATAGACCCTTCGCCTGCAGCGCGGGAATGTCCAAGTTCACGGAAACCTGGCGCTGCTTCCCTCCGTACGGATAGGGAGTTGCCGCGCCGGGAATGACGGCCAGGCGGTTCCGCACGAAATTGACGGCGAGGTCGTTCAGTTCCTGTTCGCTGAGGCCTTCGCCGCGCAACCCGAGCTGCATGATGGGGACCGTCGAAGCGGAATACGCAATCACCAGCGGAGGGTTTGTGCCCGGTGGCATCCCGCGGATCGCGGTATTTGAGATGGCCGTGATTTGCGCGATCGCCGTCGCGATGTTCGCATGCGGCTGGAAATAGACCTTGATGATGGAGCGGCCCTCCATCGTTTGCGATTCGACGTGCTCGATGTCATTGACTGTGGTCGTGAGCGAGCGCTCGTAACCCGACACGATGCGAGACTCTATGTCCGAGGGCGAAAGTCCGCCATAATTCCAGATGATGCTGACAACGGGGATGTTGATTTCAGGAAAAATATCCGTCGGCGTCCGCTGGATTACCAGCGGACTGATCAGCAAAACGACCAGCGCGCAGACAATGAAAGTGTAGGGCCGGTTGAGTGCGAGGCGTACTATCCACATACAGTTTTCTGACCGCCCTTGGCTTTTCCTCTGCGCTGCGTGAACATTGCTCCCGGAAGGTCTGGGACCGCAATGCTATCCCCCTGCTTTTGATGTGCCGCCGGCCAGCGAGCCATATCTACGGCGTTTAAACCGCCCTTCTGCAGGACTGCGAAACAGCATATCTTAGCTTAATTGACGCGCGCGCTGTGCATCCGGTTCCTGACCCCTGCAGCAACTTGTTCCACGCTTCAGCGGGTACGCAAATCATCCGCAAGGAGGAGAGCGGGTGCAAAAGTCATGGGCAACTGTTTGGTACGCCTTGCGCGGTGGTACACTCTCTTTTTTTATGGAGGAATCCCCGTGAAGATGAGCAATCTGTACGGCCTGTTTTCTTATTCCACTGAGTTTTTCACTGCAAGTATTGGGCGCTTGAAGCGGCTCACGCGAATCGTCGCCGCTTGTGCGCTGGCAATTTCAGCGGTGCTCTGCGCGGCATTCTTCACCACGCCCGTCGCTCGCGCCCAGCAGATGCCGCCCGAACTTTACTCGAAGCTGAAGTGGCGTCTCATCGGACCGTTCCGCGCTGGCCGCGTCACTTCGGTCACCGGGATTCCCGGCAACACCGCCGTCTTTTACATCGGCACACCCGGCGGCGGAGTGTGGAAGACCATTGATGGCGGCCAGGTGTGGACGCCCATCTTCGATGACGCTCGCGTGGCCTCAATCGGCGATGTTGCCGTGGCCCGCACAAACGCGAACATTGTTTACGTTGGCACCGGCGAGCAGACCCCCGGAAACGGCATGTGGAAGTCCACCGATGCGGGTGCAACGTGGGCGCACATCGGCCTCGAGCAGACTCATTTCATTTCCAGTGTTCTCATTGACCCGAAGAATCCGGACATCGTTCTCGTCGGCGCGCTCGGCGACCGCAACTCCGGCGATCAGCGCGGAATTTTCCGCACCACCGACGGCGGCAAATCCTGGGCGCGAACGCTTTATCGCGACGAGACAAGCGGCGTGATTGACTTGAGCTATGACCCGAGTGCGCCGAGTATTGTGTTCGCGGCATTCCAGCGCCGCCCCGGCGGGCCTGGCGCTGGAGGCGGTGGCCGAGGCCGTGGCGGCGCAGCGCAAGCGCCACAAATCGATATCTACAAATCCACCGACGCGGGAATCGATTGGCAGCCACTCAAGTCTTCCGGCCTTCCCGAGGCCAACCTGGGCCGAATCGGAATTGTCGTCGCTCCTGAAACGTATGGTCAGCGCGTGTACTCCATTATGAACCAGGGCGTCTTCCGTTCCGATGATAGCGGGGCTACGTGGACACGCGCATCAACCGATCCCCGCGTCATCAGCACTGGTTACTTCGGAAAAATATTCGTCAACCCGCGCAATCCCGATGACGTGTTCGTTGGACAGACTTCGATGTATCGCTCAACCGACGGCGGCCACAACTGGTACGCGTTCAACGGCGCCCCCAGCGGCGACGACTTCCACGTCATCTGGGTCAACCCGGAAAACCCGCGGTACATGATTCAAGGCGTGGATCAGGGCGCGATCATCAGCGAAGACGGCGGCAAAACGTGGAGCTCCTGGTACAACCAGCCGACGGGCCAGCTCTATCACGTCTCCACGGATAATGAATTTCCTTACATGGTCTATGGATCGCAGCAGGATAGCGGCACGGTCGGCATCCCGAGCCGCGGACCCAACGGAGAAATACTGGATAGCGACCGCATTTCTGTCGGCGGGTTTGAGTTCTCCTACCTTGTGGTAGATCCGCTCAACCCGAATTTCATTTATTCCAATAGCTGGTACAGCAGTGTCGTGCGCTTCGATCGCCGCACCGGGCAAGTTGCCACGGTCTTTGTCCACGGAGCGGATGACCGAGTCGCACAAATGGCGCCTCTCGTTTTTTCGCCGCAGGATCCGCGCACGCTTTATCTGGCAACGCAGTACGTTTTGAAAACAACCGACGGCGGCATGAACTGGACGAAGATCAGCCCCGATCTCGCGCCACCGCCACCTCCACCTCCAGCCAATGCGAATGCTCCCGCAGGGGGCGCCGGTGGTGGGCGCGGCGGTGGCGGCCGTGGCGGCGCAATCTACAGTTTGGCTCCATCGCCCATGCCACGCAGCAGCGTCATGTGGGCCGGCACTGCCGGGACTTCGACCAGCCGCATTCAGATGACTCTGGATGGCGGCAAGAATTGGAAGGACGTTTCGCCCAAGGATCTGCCCGCAGGCGCCAACGGCGCGCCGCTTCCCGCTGTCGTCCAGATTATTGACGCGTCGCACTATGACGCCCGCACAGCTTACGCGGCCATGACCCTATTCAACAGTGACGCGCCGTTGCTCTATCGCACGCACGATGGCGGCGCGACCTGGCAGAAGATCATCAACGGCTTGCCCGGCGATGCCATCACACGTTTTATTCGAGAAGACACGGAACGTAAGGGATTGCTATTCGCCGGCACCGAAACCAGCGTCTGGGTTTCTTTTGATGACGGTGACCACTGGCAATCGCTGCAACTAAATCTGCCCGTTACTTCAATGCGCGACCTCGTCGTTCATGGCAATGATCTTGTGCTCGCCACATACGGGCGCTCGATTTATATCCTCGACGACATCAGCCCGCTCCGCCAGGCCGATGCTCAGGTCACCGCCAAAGATACATTTCTATTCCATCCATCGAATGCCGTGCGCACGCGCTGGGACGTCAATCAGGACACTCCGTATCCGCTTGGTACCGCCGCCGGCCCCAATCCTCCCGATGGAGCCATCATCGATTATTTCTTGAAGAACGCTGCCTCCGGTGAAATGTCGCTCGACATTCTTGACGCGAAGGGAAATCTCGTCCGCCATTACACGACCACGCCTCCGGCACTGCCGACATTGCCAGCCAACGTGCCGGACTATTGGTTCGCGCCGCCCGCCGTATTGTCGACGGCTCCTGGCGCCACGCGCTTCGTTTGGGATTTGCGTTACCAAGACCCCGATGTATTGCCATACAGCTACTACGGCAATTTCCTCGACTACATCGAGTACACGCTCGCCGACCACGCGATACCTTACGAAACCCCGCGCGTGCAGCCGCAAGGCCCGCTCGCCGTGCCGGGGATTTATACCGCCGTGCTCACGGTTGCTGGGCAGAAGTATGAACAGACGTTTAAAGTGACGATAGATCCGCGCGTCAAAACAACGGCAACGCAGGCGGATCTCGATGACCAGCTCGCGTGGGCGCAGAAGGCCACGCGCGGATTGTCGGCGAGCAAGGGCGCGTACTCGCAGCTCACCGCATTAATTGAGGCCATCGCAGATCGCCAGAAAGCTGCGGCGTCGGATGCGGATCTCACGGCGGCATTAAAAGCGGCCATGGATAAAATTATGGATGTGCGCGAAGGCGCGCGCCCATCGGCCGATGCGCCACCGGGCACTTTGCCAACGCCCGGGGTCGGCCCCGTCAATCGCGAACTCGCGCGCGCTTTTGCGATGATCGAAAGCGGCGACATGCGCCCGTCGGAAACCGCGAAGGCCGCCGTGCAGGAATTGTGCACGGCGCTCGACAAGGATTTCGACGCCTGGAAACAGTGGAACTCGCAGACCCTTCCATCATTGAATGCTCAGCTTTCATCGCGCCAGCTGGTGCCCCTTGCTTCAGCTGCAATTTTTCCTGCCATGTCGGCGTGCGGAGCATGGGGACCGATCTCTCGACTTAAATGAATGAAAGAGCCGTTGACACACGCTCCTCTTTTCTCTATTATCGCTATCGCTTTTCGATGTCGAAAGCCGATACAAAGCCGCATCACTACCATGCCGAAACGGTCGGCCGCGAAATTTATTCCGGCCTGATCCGCATACATATCCTCTATCACGCCTGTGAGGAACCGATTTTTGGCCTCGGCATGATCGAAGAATTGCAACACCACGGGTACAAGCTGAGTCCCGGAACCATTTACCCCTTCTTGCATGGCCTCGAACGAAAGGGGCTTCTGCGGTCTCGAAACGTGCGAGCCGGGCGCTGGACGCGCCGCGAATACACTGCAACGTCTTCCGGCCAGCGTGTTCTTAGAATTGCCAAAAAGCGCGTAAGGGAATTGTTCGGAGAGATATTTGAAGTCAAGTGAAGCGTGGAATGAAGGAGGGCCAATGGCTTTCACGCAGGGCAGCATCACATGGAGAACGCGCGCCGCGAGTGCGCTGTTCCTTCCTTTGACCGTCGCGTTGTCGTTCGGTCTGTCACTCGCTCCCGCGTGTGTCGCACAGTCCGCGCCCGCCGGACCTCAAACCTTCACGCTGCAGCAGGCCGTGGACTACGCCCTTGCTCACTATCCCGCCGTGCGAGCATCGCTCGGCCAAATCGAAGCTGCGCATGCGGGAATCGATCTCGCCCGGACCGCTTACATTCCTCAACTGAATGCGCTTTATCAAGTGAACCGCGCAACGGTGAACAATATCTTCGGCCAGACCTTACCGCAGTCGGTGATCCCATCAATAACCGGGCCGGTCTTTGCCAACGGGGACACCGCAAACACCTGGGGCACCGCCGCGGGCGCGCTATTCAACTGGCAGCCCTTTGATTTTGGATACCGGGGCGCGTCGGTGAATGTCGCGCGCGCGAGCGAAGCAAGTGCTTCCGCCCAGGCGAACATCACGCGGCTGGATCTCGCCGTCGCCGCGATGAATGCCTACTTCGCTGTCGTGGCCGCGCAAAAGATTACGGTTGCGGCCGCGGCAAATGTGAAGCGCCGCGAAGCGTTCGCGCAATCCGTCGGCGTCCTCGTCGATAACCAGCTCCGCCCCGGCGCGGATTTTTCGCGCGCGCAGGCGGACCTCGCGCAGGCGCGCACGCGCCTCATTCAGGCGCAGACCGCGGAGAAATCGGCGCGCGCTGGATTCGCGGCGCTGCTCGGGTTGCCAGCCTCTGACATTGAGGTTGTCGCCGGGCCGATACTGAGCGAGTCACCCCAGCCCGCGCTTGAGGACGCTCCCGCCGCGCATAATCCCTTTGTCGCTGCGCAACAAACGCGCATGGACCTCGTCAAGGCGCGCGAAAAAGTCCTCGACAAGTCCTACGTTCCCACATTTGCATTTCAGGCGGCGCTCTGGGGACGTGGAAGTGGAGCGAATGTCAGCGGAGTGATCGACCCTGGCTCGGCTGGACTTGCATTGCAGCGCATGAATTGGGCCACTGGCATTCAGGTTACATTTCCGGTGCTTCAAATCTTCGCAATCCGCGCACAGAAACGCGTGGAAGCCGCGAACGAAGCCACGGAACACGCCCGCTATGAGCAGACTGTTCAGGACCTCTCGGGCCAGGTCGCGCAGGCCCGCGCGGAATTAGAAGGCTCGCGCGAAATTTCCCAGAACACGCCGATCGAACTTTCCGCCGCGCAGGATACCGAGCGCCAGGCTCGCGCGAGATATCAAGCGGGCCTCGCCACGATCGTTGAAGTCTCCGACGCGGAGGCGCTGCTCGTCCAGGCTGAAATTGACGACGCACTCGCCCGTCTGGGCGTCTGGCGCAGTATGGGAGGAGTCGCGGCGGCGCAAGGGGATCTGCAACCGTTTTTGCAAATCGTGCAGAAGGCTGGCCATTAGTCGACTGTTAGCGCGCCAGGAAATTGAGCGTAAAGAAGGAGAATTGATTCCGTGTGGTTGATCCGGCTGGCGATGCGGCGTCCGATTGCGGTGATTGTTGCCGTGATCGGAGTTGCGCTTTTCTCCATCCTGGCCGTCCGCCAGATGCGCACTGACATTTTTCCGGACCTGAATCTTCCCGTGATTTATGTCGCGCAGCCGTACGGAGGAATGTCGCCGCAGCAAATGGAAGGGTATCTCGTCTACTACTACGAGTATCACTTCCTCTATATCAACGGAATTGAAAGCGTCGAATCAAAATCCATTCAGGGCGCGGGCCTTCTCAAACTAACATTTCACCCCGGCACGGACATGAGCCAGGCGCTGGCGCAGACGATTTCGTACGTGAATCGCGCGCGCGCGTTCATGCCGCCGGGTACTGTCTCCCCGTTCGTCGTGCGCTTCGATGCTGGAACCGTTCCCGTCGGCTATCTGGTTTTTTCCAGCAAGACACGCAGCGTCGGCGAAATCCAGGACCTCGCGCTCAACCGCGTGCGGCCCGTCTTTGCAACATTGCCCGGTGTCACTTCGCCGCCGCCCTTCGGTGGAAATCAGCGCACCATCGTCATCAATGTGAATCCGGATCGCCTGCGTGCCTACAACATGTCACCGGATGAAGTCGTTAAGGCGCTTAGCTCGGGAAACATCATCATGCCCGCGGGCAGCGTGCAGTCGGGCGACCTGCAGCGCATCGTCCCCGTGAATTCAGTTGTGCCGGACATCAAAGAATTGCTCGACCTGCCGATTCGCACCGGCGCCGGACCGTCAGTGTATGTCCGTGACGTCGGCACTGTTGACGACACGAGCGACATCCTCGCCGGTTATGCGCTGGTGAACGGCCGCCGCGCCGTCTATATTCCCGTCACGAAGCGCCCAAACTTCTCCACGCTCTCTGTTGTGAGCCAGGTCAAAGCAAACCTGCCGCGCTTTCAATCGCTTGTTCCGCCGGACATTGAAATCACTTATGAATTTGACCAGTCGGGCTACGTGAAGGGCGCGTTGTTTTCAGTGATTCGCGAGGGACTGATAGGCGCGGCGCTTGTCGGTCTGATGGTCCTGATATTTCTCGGCGATTGGCGCAGCTCTTTGATTGTCGTCGTGACCATTCCATTCGCATTGCTAACCGGCGTTGTCGCGCTCTGGGCCGCGGGCCAGACCATCAACATCATGACGCTTGGCGGACTGGCCCTTGCCGTCGGCGTCCTGGTGGATGAAGGCACTGTGGTCATCGAAAACATTCACACGCATCTCGCCACGGGAAAGAAACGGGCTCGCGCCGTCCTCGATGCGAGCCGTGAAGTTGTTGTTCCACGATTGCTCGCCATGCTGTGCGTCCTCGCCGTTTTTGTGCCATCGTTTTTCATGACCGGAGTCGCGCAATCTCTGTTTGTGCCGCTTTCGCTTGCCGTCGGATTTTCGATGGCCGCTTCCTACCTGCTTTCCGGATCGCTCGTGCCAGTAATGGGCGCGTGGATACTTCGCGAAGGCTCGCACAAACCTGAGACCAAACCATCCCGTTTTGCGAGGTTGCGGGATCGCCTTGGCAGAATGTTGGATCGCCTCATGCGATTCCGCTGGCTCGTCGTCGCATTCTATTTAGTTGTCGCGGCAGCTTTCATTGTTGGCATAGGTCCCCGGCTGGGACGTGAGCTTTTTCCCCGCGTCAACGCAGGACAATTTCAACTTCATGTCCGCGCCCCGGCTGGTACGCGTGTGCCGGTCACCGAGAATATCGTCACGCATGTTCTTGCCGAGATTCGCCGCGCCGCCGGCGAAGGGAATGTAGCCATTACGCTCGGCTATGTTGGCCTGCAGGGAGCGAGCTACCCGATCAACACAATCTTTCTCTGGACGAGCGGCCCGCAGGACGCTGTGATGAATGTAGAGTTTCGTCTCGGAGCGAATATTCGCATTGACGCATTTGAGGACCAGCTCCGCCAAACGCTGCATCAACGCTTTCCGGATTGTGAGTTTTCCTTTCAGGCATCGGACATCGTCGGGCAGATCATGAATTTCGGCGCGCCAACTGTCGTTGAAGTCGCCGTCGCGGGGCCCGACTTTACCGTCGTCCGCGGCTTCGCCGAGAAAGTTCGCGGCGAACTCGCCCGCATTTCGGCGCTGCGAGATTTGCAGTACGAGCAGCCGCTCGATTATCCGAGCATTGACGTGAACATTGACCGTAAATTGGCCGGCCAGTTGGGCGTAACCGTGGAGCAAGCGGGAAGGGCGCTTGTCGCTGCCACTTCTTCAAGCCGCTTCGTCACGCCGAATTATTGGGCCGACCCGCGCACCGGCGTCGCCTATCAGGTGCAGGTGCAAGTCCCTCAGCCGCGAGTAGGATCTGCGGATGACGTGCGCAGCATCCCGGTAACGCCGGGCGATTCGGCGCATCCGCTTCTGGGCGATCTCGCGCGCGTGGATTACGGCAAGGTCGTCGGCGAATACGACCGCGTGAACGGACAGTTCATGGTTACACTTTCCGCAAACCTCGCGGGCGCGGACCTTGGCGGCGCCGCCGCCGAAATCGACCAGGCCATTGCGCGTGCCGGCGCTCCCCCGCGCGGCGTCACTGTGCAGGAGCGCGGACAGATTGCGCCCATGCGCGACACTCTTACGAATCTCGGGCTCGGGCTCGGCCTCGCTATCATCACCGTTTTCCTTTTGCTATCTGCGACCTTTGGTTCCATGCGCATGGCGCTCGCTGCGCTAAGCACGATTCCCATGGCGATTGCTGGAGTGATCGTGGCGTTGCTTGTGACTCACACTACGATCAACGTGCAGGCGTTTATGGGCGCGATTCTCGCCATCGGTGTTGCGCTCGCGAATGCGATCCTGCTGATAACTTTTGCGGAATCGTATCGCCGAGACGGCTTGTCCGCTGCCGATGCTGCAGTGCGCGCGGCAAAAACGCGCCTGCGTCCTGTCCTGATGACGAGTCTCGCGATGATCGCCGGAATGATTCCCATGGCGCTTGCAATCGGCGAGGGAGCCGAAGCCACCGCGCCGCTCGGCCGCGCCGTAATTGGCGGACTCTTTTTTGCCACGCTCGCGACGCTGATCGTGCTCCCTTCCGTGTTTGCCATTCTTCAGGCGCGGAGGAGCGTGGCCTCAAGTTCGCTGGATCCCGACGACCCCGCCAGCACTTTCTCTGATGGCGCTGCCGTGAAAGTTTGATAATGACTGGAGCCGCGCGATGAAACGAATACAACGCATCTTGCTGATAACTCCGCTTTTCGCTTTTGCACTGAGCGGCGGTTGCGGCTCGGAGAACAATTCGCCCGCACCGGGGTCGAATGCGCAGGCCAGCAATGTGCCTATTGATGTGGACTTAGTCCAAGTCACCACGCAACAGCTCGACACCAAAGTGACATTGCCGGGCGAGTTGGCGCCGTACGAAATGGTCGCCATCTATCCCAAAGTCACGGGCTACGTGAAATGGATCGGCGTGGACCGCGGCTCGCATGTGAAGCAAGGCGAACTGATCGCGCAGCTCGAAGCTCCAGAATTAATTGCGCAGCGCGCGGAATCCGAATCGAAGCTGCAAACAGCGCAATCGCAACTTGCGGTGGCACAGGCCAAGCTCGCCGCGGATCAGGGCACGTACGAGCATCTCGCCGCCGCCGCGAAAACTCCCGGCGTCGTCGCGGGCAACGATTTGCAAATCGCATTGAAGGCGGCGGATGCGGACCGCGCCGGAGTTGCCGCGTTGGAAAGCAGCGTCGCCGCCGCACGCAACGCCCTGGACTCCATTTCGCAGATGGAGAATTATCTGCGCATCACCGCGCCGTTCGAGGGCACCGTGACCGAGCGCAATGTCCATCCCGGCGCATTGGTCGGGCCCGCGAGCGGAACGTCCACTGCGCTGCCGATGCTGCGCATGGAAATGCTCGGACGATTGCGGCTTGTCGTGCCCGTGCCGGAATCGGACGTCGCGAATGTGCCGCAGGGCGCTCAGATAAAATTCACTGTTCCCGCGTATCCGACGGAAACACTTCAAGCGCCGGTCGCGCGCATCTCTCACGCAATTGACGTGAAGACGCGGACCATGCCGGTCGAGCTCGAAGTATCGAACGCGGCGGGAAAATTGACGCCCGGGACGTTCTGTCAGGTGCAGTGGCCGGTGCGCCGCTCAACGCCATCTCATTTTGTTCCACAGTCTGCAATTTCAACGAATCAGGAAAGAACATTTGTGATTCGCGTTGCTACCACCGGCCCGAACGCGGGCAAAGCCGAATGGGTGGACGTGAAAGCCGGCGCGAGCGTCACGACTACTTCCGGGCCGCTCATCGAAGTATTCGGCGACTTGAAGGACGGCGACCAAATTGTCCTGCGCGCCACGGATGCGATTCGGCCCGGAACGGTGCTGAACCCGCGACAGGGTGCGAGCCGCTAGCGAGGCAGGATAGGAAAATCGATCATGCCGAGAATGCGAAAGGCGATTGCGTAATCGCACGGCTTCTTTTCGGGGAGCTGAATTATCAGCCCAGTCTCATCCTGTTTCCAATCAAGTTTTCCGTCGTGCCCAAGCAACTTCACATTTGAAATCTTGTCTTCGACATGAGGGCTGTTTGTCGCCAGCGGCGCGATGACTACAGATTGCGACCTCGCTGCGTCAGGCCAACCCATAACGAATACGTAGAGATCAAGATCCTTCACTGTGAAACGCACGTCTTCGGCGGTTAAATCCTGCCGCTTCCCTTCGTTGAAGCCGCCCGGCGCTGCCGACGCTTGTGTGCCGGGCCCCGCGCCGAAGATTTTCCACGGAGTGGTCGCGTAAATCGCTTCACCGTTGACACTCATCCATTTTGTGATTTCTTCGAGGATCTTGAGTTCACGGTCATCGAGCATTCCACTATTCGGCAGGGGGAAATTCAGCATCAGGTTGCCGTTGCGGCTGACCACATCCACGAGCATGTCAATCACTCGCTTCGGCGTTTTGTAGGTGATGTCGCGGTTGTAGTGCCAATCGCCGATGCAGGTGTCGGTCTGGAATGGGCGCGGCCAGATATTGTCAACGAGTCCGCGCTCAACATCGAAGACGCACATGCCTGCATCGGAATCCTCGCGGCGCTTGCTGGTGTAAACAGCCTGGGGCATGCCACCGTAATCTTTCTCGCTGACATTATAGAGGTGCGCGACGAGGTCCAGCCCTGTATCTCCGAATGGAATGTGGCCGTCGCTGTAAATCATGTCGGGATGATATTGGTCAATCAGATCCTTGATTCGCAGGAACCAGTGTTGCTTCCAGGAATTCGGAATGCCGTCTTCATTCCAGCCGAAATCCACCGGAGGGAGTGAAGGCTGTCCGCTGAAATCGTGATAGAGATCCGCAAATTTCGGGTCGGCGCCGTCGTAGGGCACGCCGGCGAGCTGGCCATCTTTGTCGCTGCGGTGGCTCACGCCGAACCATTTGTAGCTAATCCAGAGATGATCGCTCACGCCGAACGGGAGGCCATGTTTCCGCGCGGCGGCGTGCCAGAGGCCGACGATATCTTTTTTCGGACCCATCTTCACGGAGTTCCAGCGGGTGTGCTTTGAATTCCAGAGATCGAAATTGTCATGGTGCACGCCCATGGTCATGAAGTATTTCGCGCCGGCTTTCTTATAGAGATCCATGAGGTAGTCGGGGTCAAACTTGTCGCCCTTCCAAGTTGGTATCAAATCCTTGTGGCCGAATTTGGATGGATGGCCATAGTGTTCAACGTGGTATTTGTTCTGGCGCGAGCCCTGAATGTAGATGTTGCGCGCGTACCAATCACCGGCTTCGGCAGCGGATTGGGGCCCCCAGTGCGCCCAAATGCCGAACTTCGCCTTGCGAAACCAGTCTGGGACTTGGTAGCCGCTGAGCGATTCACGCGTCCCGACAAAAGGACCCGGGGCATTGCGCACTTGAGGGGCAGCGAATTCCGAGAGGAGCGCCGACGCACCGGCGGCGCGGGCAACAAGTGCGGCAGGGGCCGCTCCTGCCAGGAGCTTGATGGCCTTTCGGCGGGTGATGAGGTTTGGACTCTTTTTCATACAAATCCCATTAGCGAAGAGCAGATTCCTCGCCCGCGAAACGCGGGCTCGGAATGACAAATAAAAATGTGGCACCCGGCCAGAATGGCAAACTGTTGAGTAGTGCGCGCAGTTGTCATTGTTTTTTCAGGGCGGCTTCGGCGGTGGAGCCATCGAAAAGCTGGAATTCGCGGATGCGGGGCGCGGCGGCGGCGGAGATTATGACGAGGCGGACGCGGTCCGCGGTTGTGCGGGCAAACTTGTCAATTTTCTTGTGGCCGATGGGCGTGCCGTCATAGAGCGTGGTCCATTTGCCTTTTATAAAGGCTTCGATCGCGTACTTTTCGATTTGCTGGCCATCGGCGAGCCATTCCATCGTAAGGGCGCGGTCGAAGGTAATAGGCGCGGCGAAAGTTAATTCAATCGTGGCTGAGCGAGAATCGTTGGGCGCGCTCCAAAATGTGTCGGAGTCGCCGTCGAGCATTGCGGCATAACCTGTTGCCATGCTTCCGGTTGCCTGCGATGCGTGGCGCGCGAGATTTTTATCTGACCCATAAATGGAGCGGACGGCAGCGCCGAATTCAGCGAGTCGCTGCACGTCGGAATCGGGGAGCAGGCCTCGGTCGTCGGGCGCGAGACCGAGCATGAGCTGCGCGCCGCGGCCGACGGTCTTCTCGTAGGTGTCAAGCAATTCGGCGACGGACTTCAAACTTTTTTCGTCATTGGGATGCCAGAACCAGTGGTCTTTGCGCAGTGGTGTATCGGCTTCGGCGGGACGCCAGCGCAAGTAGCCGTGCAGGTCGAGGACGTTCCAATTTTCTTCCGACGCTACTCCGCTTTCGTTGCCAACCCACCGGATATCGCCATATTTCAAGAGCGCGGCATCGGCGAAGACCAGCGCGTTCGGTTGGTAGACGCGCAACTGCGAGACGTAACGATCGAAGTCATAGACATGGCCTTCGCTGCCCGCGCCATCGAGCCAGAACTCTTCGAGCGGGCCGTAATTCGATGCCAGTTCGATGAGTTGCGAGACGTAATGGTCGTCATACTTTTTGCTGTCCTTGTAAGAAGGCTCGTGGCGATCCCACGGCGAAAGATAGACGCCGAATTTCATTCCGGCTTTGCGGACGGCGTTGGAAACTTCGCGGACGGCGTCACCGTGGCCGTCGCGCCAGGGACTGGACTTCACGCTGTAGTCCGTTTGGCCCGTGGGCCAGAGGCAGAAGCCGTCATGGTGCTTCGCCACGAACACTAGATAGTTCGCGCCGGCCGATTTTGCCGCGGCGACCCACTGAGCGGGATCGAATTGAATCGGGTTGAAAACTTTCGGGTCGGCGGTGCCGTCGCCCCATTCGCGTGCCATGAAACTGTTCGGCCCGAAATGGATGAGGACGCCGATCTCGAGGTCCTGCCAGGCGGCCTGCTGCGGGCTGGGCTTGATGTCTGTGAAGCTCTGGGCCGCGACGGTGGCGGCGACGATGACCCCGACGAAGGGAAGGGCGAAGAGCGTGAATCGTTTCCTCATGGTCGCGAATGATACCTCAACAAGAGCGGCTGGTGGCTAGCTCTCAATTGGCTTATACCCCCTACCCCCCATCTTTTTGTAAGTGTTGGAGATAAAGGACTTACAGACACAATTCCTGTAAGTGTTGCAAATAAAGGACTTAGGTTGTGTACTCATAAGGTAACAGTCCCTAGTGTTTTCAATGACTTACAGAAACCGGCTTTCGATGGCTTGTAAGTGCTGATTCTAAAGGACTTAAAGTCCAATGTTTTCTATCACTTACAAGAGGCCGTTAAATCAGGCGATTTTCACGTCTGGCAGGGGCGACTTTTCCCATTTCGGGATTCAATTCGAAGCGGGTGTCGCAGTCTGCAAGAGAGATTACCACAGAGTTATAGTGAAAAGCAAGGGGAAAATTTACATGGTAGGGCGGCGTAGCATGCGCTAGCGGCGAGGTTTTGGGCGAGGAGCGGGGCGGCGGGGAATCGAGGGATGGTGTTTTGTTGCGCGTTTCGCGGCAGCGGCGGAGCGATGGGCACTTAGGAGGAGTCCGCGCAGGGCGTCCGGTTGGATTCGGGAGGGGCGGACGAGGATCCAAGGGTAATTTAGATAGTGGTCTGTGATGTAGTAGGTGTTGGGGTCGGCGGCGATCATCTCATCGCGTTTGTCGATATCCATGCGGACGACGAGCGATTCGCCATCCTGATGGAAGCGGGCGAAAAGGGCACCGCGGACTTTGAAACCGGGCGTGCGGTAGGAGCTGACTTCCTCGACGTTTTCGAGGGAGAGGGCGATTTGGCGGACGGTGGAGAAGGATGCGGCGGACGGTCGGTGGGGAGTCTTGGATTTGGTTTGTTTTTCCATCTGGCGCGGGCAGATGATACCACTGGAGCGGGGCTCGACTGATGACACTGCAGAAGAAGGTCGCGCGATACGCGGATGAGATTGAGGCGGAGATGCGAAGGATTGGGATGTGGCAGAGCGCGGCGCTGCGGCCGGGGCAAATGAAGTTCGAGCAAGCGTTTGCGATGGACACGATGACGTTTGAGCAGTGGCTGCAGTTTGTTTTTCTGCCGCGCGTGAGAGAGTCGGTTGCATCGAACGATTTTCCGGCGACCAGCGAAGTGGGTGCACAGGCGGCGAGGGAGTTTGATGGGAACCTGGAGGCGGGGAGGCTGGTAACGCTGCTATCGGAGTTTGATGGGTTGTTTGGGTAGGGGCGTGAGATTACCGCAGAGGCGAAGAGTAAACGGAGAGGGCGGGGCCAGAATCAGGTTTGTGATTGCGCCGAGGGATCCTTCAGCCGCAAGGCAGCCTCAGGATGACAACTAGAGAAAAAAGAGGCCCACCTAAAGGTGAGCCCTACGAAGTCAAAAGCGAGAGCAAGAAAATTTGCTTAGTCGCCGGCGGAGGCGGCTGCGGCGGTAACTTCTTCTTTTGCGGCAGTGGCTTCTTGTGCCGAGGTAGCAGCAGGAATGGCGGCAGGGGCGGCGCTTGCCTGCGAGCCGTTTGCATCGGCTGAAGCGCGGAGGAGCGGGTTCCCGGGCGAGAGCATGGCGAGCTTGCGGGCGATGATGTCGGAAGAATATTTGCGCATGTAATGCGTGATGGTTTCGACGCGAATTTTTACGCTGCCCGCGGGCTTAGTGGAATCGAGGTCGCCGAACTTGAAGAAGAGCGTGCCGGTGGCTTCGACGATGCGCTGGGCGGGCGTGTACGTGGGCTGGTCCATGCCGCATTCGTAACTGGAGAGACGCAGGACGCAAGTGGTGTACGGGAGGCGCGCGGCAACTTTGGCGCCCCACATGATCTCGTTGGTATTGCTGCTGTAGGAAGAGGTCCACACGTCGGCGATGTCAAAGACGGTCTTGATGCGGCCTACGCGCAGGTCTTCCTCGAAAAGCCAATTCAGTATGTCCGGGTCGGTGGGGAAGTACTGCATCCAGACAACAGGGAAGCCCTGGGCCTGGAGGTCGCCTTCGATTTCGTGGCCGATGCCGGTATCCATGTGATAGGGACGCGCGACGACGAAAATACAGGGTTTGCCTTCGCGCGCGCACCATTCGAGGATATCGCGGGTTTTCGCGCGGGCTTTGTCGTTGAATCCGTCGAGAGCGCGATAGCCGGCCTTCACGGCGCGGTCGGTTTCTTCCTGCGTCAGATCGAATACGTCTTTGAGCGAGCCGAAAAGCTGGCTGGTGACGACATCGCGGTCGCCCAAGCTCACAAACGGCGAGGAATAGACGATGCCGTTTTCGGCGAAGATGTCGCGTTCCTTGAGGAACCCGGCCTTGATGTTTTCCGGGCCGGCCATGACGCGGGTGCAGGTGAGCGTGTCTTGCACGTGACCGCGCTGGAATGAGGGCAGGGAATAGATCATCGGGGAGAGAAGGATGTTGATCTTTTTCTTCTGGCCGAAGATCAACTCGCCATAATGGCCGCTGATGGCCTTCACGGGATAGCAGCAATCCACGGTGCCGCGCCCTTTGCCGAAGTCGCGGCCCTGCTCTTCACTGGTGTCTGAACTGAAAACAATATTTTCGGACTGAATGCCGATGTCGCGCAGGAATCCCACCCAGAACTGGTGAGTGTTCCAGATGTTGAGGACCTTCGGGATCCCGACTCGGACCTGCGAACGGTCTTTAGGCTGTGGCGGTGGTCCGGCGGAAGCCTTCTTGCCGAACCAGGTCTGCAACGTTGGGAAAGGCATTCTTAGTTTTCTCGATTTCAGCCTTGATGGTTTTCATCTCGTTGATGTCTTCGACCAAACCCTTTGGGCAGGAGTTGTTGACAATGACGCGCTCCCAATTCGGCTCGAGCGGAATCTTGCTCCACATGCGGCCCGGGGCGCCGAGCAATTCAACGTCAATGAAGCTGCGCTGGCAATTCACGGGGCACCAGTTGCAAACGGTGTTCACGGCGGTGGTGCTCTTATAATTCAACTCGTTGATGGCTTTAAATCCGCGGAACTTTGTTATGCCACCTTCCGCGACCCAATCAAGACAGACGAGCGCGGCGCCGATGGCCCCGGCCTCGCCGGAATAAGGGTGGACAACGACATCGGCATCGGGAACTTTCGAGCGGATGAAGTCCACCTGAGTCTTCACGACGGCGAGATTCTTGTGCGTGCCGCCCTGCAGAATGAACTTTTTGCCGACCACGCTCAGGTTGTTGAGGCCGCCGGCGTAGATCCAGACGTTGAGCGGGAGAATGGAGCATAACGCCGCGAGAATTTCCTCTGCCTGCCAACCCTTGCGCTGCTGGTTGACGATGTCGCTCTGCAGGAAGACGCCGCAGCCCATGGAAAGCTGAGGCATGGCCTGGGCGCGGAAGGCGCTGTCTGCCATTTCGCTGAGCGGGATGCTGAAGCGCTCGGCGACGCCCTGCAGGAACGCGCCATTGCCGGAAGAGCACTGCGAGTTGAGGCGGAAGTCGGAGACCGTGCCGTTGTTGAGCAGCATGATCTTCACGTCCACGCCGCCGACATCGCAGATGCAGTCGGCATCCGGGAAATAGTGCAGCCCGGCGCTTGCGTGGGCGATGGTTTCGACGATGGCGCAATCCGCGCCGATGATGCCCTTAAGGAGATCCTTGCCGTAACCGGTGATGGCCGTGCCGAGGATTGGAGTGCCGTCGAGGGCCTTGCGAACCTGATCGAAGAGCGATTTGGCGTCTTCGATAGGATTGCCCTTGCTGAGCGCGTAGCAGGAGAAAACGATTTCTTTGTCGGGCGAAAGGCAGACGGCTTTGGCGGTGGTCGAGCCGAAGTCGCAGCCGACAACAACTCCCGTAATTTTTTCGACGGCCGGTGCTACTTGCGCGGCGATAGCGGGAGCGACATGGCCATTCCCGTTGCCGTTTCCGTTTGTGTGGCCGTTGCCATTTACATGGCCATTGCTGTGGCCATTCCCATTGGCCATCGCGGCCGCCTTCGCCTTCTTTGCTTCTTCTAGAGGATTCTTCGGCTCGGAGAATTCAGCCTTGAAGGCTTCGAGATCCGCGTCGCTCTTGCAGAGGCCGCCGCGGCCCTGCTTTTTCTTTTCCTCGTACTGGCCTTCGTTGATCCACCAATCGAGTTTCTTTGTGCCCTGATAGATGCCGACGGAGGGATCGTCCCTGCGGCTGACTTCAATGCAGCCAAGCGCGGCGTAGTAGAGCGCGTCTTCGGGCACCTTGATGAGCGAAGCAGGATCCACATCGCCAGTATCGACTTTGCGTTCCTTCCAAAGTTTCGCGAGGTGATGGCGCCATGCTTCCTGCAGGCCCGTGAAGAAGAGATTCGGGCCGCCGAGAAGCAGGATTTCCGGCATCGGCGTGTTGCCGCGGGTGAGCGTCCCCAGATTCTGGTAGACGACCGCCTCGAACAGGGAAGCGATGATCTCTTCGATGGGAATGCCCGCTTTGAGCAAGCTATTTGAATCGGCCTCCGCGAAAATGCCGCACTTGCTGCTGACTTTGTGCAGCGTGTAGCCTTGATATTTCATGCGGGCGAGCTGCTCGGAGGGGATTTCAAGTTTGCGGGCAGTCTTTTCGATGAAAGTGCCCGTGCCGCCGGAGCAGGCGCTCTGCATCAGGACCTGCTTGCTCTTGGTGTCACCCTGGCCGGTGAAGAAGATCGTCTTCATGTCTTCGCCGCCGATTTCGCTGACGAAGCGGACGTTGGGATGGAGTTTATCCACCGAGGCGGCGACGGCGACGACTTCCTGGACGAACTTCGCACCGACAAGCGGGCCGATGATGCCCGCGCCGGAGCCGGTAAAGAAAAGGCGGTCCGTTTCCGGCGAGTAGCCGAATTGGGATTCGAGGCGCGTGAGGAACTCGAGAACCTTTTCGGCTTGCTTGGTGTTGTGGCGCTCGTAGGACTGCGAAAGGACTTCGCCCGAGGGAGTGGTGAGCACGTACTTGCAGGTCGTGCTGCCCACGTCCATCGCGCAGACCTTGACGGTTCCCGGCTCAACGATCGGGCCGACCGGGATTGACATGACCGCTGGTGGAGGCGGAGCCGCGATCGGCTGAATACTTACGAGGCCATTGCTAGCCATTCAGGATCTCCAAGGATATTGTCCATGTACGCTCGCGTGAAAAATTCACGCGGGGTTAGTTGACCATTGCCGCCGAACGCACCGGCTGCGCCTTGCCAGGTTTGATCTTACCCGTTTGCACGAGGTGCGTGACGTAATTCGCCGAAGTTCCGGCATAGCCGAGATGCGGCACCTTATATGTTGCGCGGCGCACTTCGGGATGCTTGGCTTCGTACGCGCGGATGTCATCTACGGTGACGCCGAGCTTTTCGAGAACTAGCTCGAACTCATTCGTCGAACGGCGCTTGGCTTCCGTGAGAATCATCTGGGTGCGGGAAAGCGCGTGGACTTCGGCGTCGCCCTTGATTTCGATGGGGGCGTAGAGCATGTCGGGATACTTGCCGAGCACGCCGGCCATCGATCCGATGGACATCGTGTTGGGCATGCAAGAGTAAGGCGATAGCTCGCAAACCATGTGCGCTTTCTTGTGGTGGTAAGCGTAGAGCGCCTTGCCGACAAGCATGTGGCCTTCGCCGCCGCGGAGCTCGTAGTGATAGAACGGCTCTGCGAGCTTGCGGAGTTCGACCTGATCCGGCAACTCGTAAGGGATGTTACGAGCGGCTTTGCGGAAGCGGTTGTAGGTGCCGCGGAATACCTTTTCCACGGTACGCAGCAGCGCTTCTTTCATTTTCTGGTTACGGCTAACTTCCTGGCGATGTTCGAGCTTGCGGATGTCCGGGTGCATCAGGTAATTCAGCCAGACAGCCACCGGCGGCGGGATGACTTCCGCGCCTTCGGATTCCAGCCAGCGCTTGATGTTGTAGTTGCCTTCGCCTTCGTGAGTCTGCAACCAGAATTCGCCGGTAATCTTTACTTTGGCGCGCGGGCGAAGACGATCCACTTCAATCTTGTCCCACATCTTGAGGACTTCCTTGATCGCCTTCGTGAAATAACCTGTCGTCAGATGCCAGCCGATAACGCTCCACTTGTTCTTCTGGATGGGGCGATTCAGGAAGGTCTTGTAAAGGTACTCGACGCTATCCTTGAGGACCTGATCGGTCTGGCCCGGCTTCACTTCGTAGGGGCGCACCTGGTATTCCAAGTCCGTGAGGATGTCGCCGACGAGAATGCTCCAGATGAGGCCGAGGCTCAGCGGAAGATTGATTTCAAGCCCGCCGCCGCCGCTTGGGCCCTGGTCAAGCTGGTCTTGAGCCAAGAGGAACATGCGGAAGTCGTTAAGGCCGAGGCCACCGAGAGCCATGGCGTAGGATTCGTGGTACTGACCGAAGCGGCAGGGGCCACACGCACCCGCTGTGAGGAAGACGTACTTGTTGGCGACTTCTTCCTTGCCCATTTGGGCGGTCTTCTCCCGCAGGAAACTGGCGAGGCTGCCCGTGGTGAAAATCGTTGGACAGCAAGCGCCGACGTCAATAAATTCCTTGCCGGTGTCGAGGTCGGCCCGATTGATGTTCGGAAGCGGCTCGGCCTTGTACTTCAAGTTGTGCATGGCGCCCTGGATGAGACGCTCGTGCTTCCAGGTCAGCCCGCCAAAGAGAATGGTAGTCTCTTCCCTTTGCGCGCGCGTAAAGGGTTTGGGCTTGTAGGCCGTATAGTGTTTCACCGGCTTAACTTGCTGAAGATTACCAACAGGTTGGATCGTTTGAAGATTACCCACGGTCCGCCTCCTCTCAGGCAGTACAAATAACTGGCTCGCCCCCCGGCGAAATATACCCGTTCCCTGATACCAGAAAATCGTCTTGTGACTTATATCACAAACTTGTTGTTGTGTTTACCTAAAAAAGGCAATTACCCCTCAAAAACGCTAACCACCCCTGGGGGCTCTTTTTCCCAATACTTGGCCAGGGCCGGGTGGTGCAGTCCGTTTCGCCGGATGAAATAGGGTACACCCAAAAAGAGCGCTCCGCCAATCAACTGGGACACTATGGCCATATCAAGCGCCCATACCAGACCAGTCCGGTCCGCTATCGCCCCAATCAGCACTGGAGCCGCCGCCATCGCGAAGAGGTTCACAAACGACGAGTACAGGCCCTGGGCGGTGGCGTGCCCTCGGGAAGGGATGACGTCGTGAATTGTGGCTGTGACCGGCCCGTGGTACCAGCTCAAGAAAAAAGTGCCCGTGCCGAAAAGAAGCGCGAAATTCAACTTACTGTGAGTATGCAATCCAAAGTATATGAATGGACTGGCCAACGCGAATCCGATAGGCACGATGATGGCTCTGCCCCACGTCCACTTCAGCGCGAGGCGGTCGGCCAGGCTCGCTCCCGCCAGGATGCCTGTGGCACCAGCGATGAGGGCTGTCACGCCCAAGATGAGGCCCGCTTCGCGCGCGGAAAAGCCTCTGTATTCCCGGACGAAATCGAAGCCCCAGGCTACGTACGCATAACCCGCAAAACTGCTGAACAAGCCACTCACCAGAATCATCAAGTAAGCGGGGACACGGGCAAGGTCCTGCAATGGGAAACGCGCATGGGGCTCGGCTGATTCTGGTTCGGGAAGTTTCAGGCCGGTCAAACCAAGAATCAGGCCTGGGACACCAACAATGAAAAACGCCGCGCGCCAGCCAAGCGACTGCGCGACGATCCCTCCCAACGCAATTCCCGTCGCGCCGCCGACGAACATGCCCGCGTCAAACGCGCCCTGCACGCGTGCGCGGATCGCTTTCGGGAATGTGGCGCTGATGACGGCAGTACCCGCGGGCGTGTACGCAGCTTCGCCGACTCCCACCATCGCGCGCGCCATCAACAGGGAATGGTAGGAGTTGGTCAGTCCGCTGAAGAATGTGGCGGCACTCCAGAAAATCACACCGCCGCTAATCACCAGCCGCCGCGAGACGCGGTCCGCCAGCATGCCTAACGGCAAGCTCATAAGGGCCAGGACGATCGTGAATGCCGTGGCAAAGGAGCCAACCTGCTCGCGGGTCAAGCCGAATTCACTGCGCAAAGAAGGAAAGAGCGAAAAAATAATCTGGCGGTCCACATAGTTGACGAAATTGATTAATATGAGGATGACCAGCACGGTCCATTGGCGCCCAGTGAAATGCCTGAATTTCAATTGTCATCCCGCGCTGGCTGATTGCCAGACCTGTTCTTTTTAGACGCAACCACTGAAGGTCGGAATACCTTACAAGACGGCAAGCGCACTCGCAAGTTGCACGGAGGGGTTGGCTCGCGAAGAAAATTCAGCTATTCCAGTGATGAAGCTGGTAGCGAGTCGGGCTAAACTGTTCAGGGAGCCGCGTTCATTGTTTTTGGCACGGCCGCATTCATAAGTATGCGGGAGGGAAGTGAGATGAGCGAGCGAACACTTCGTGTCTTGGGAGTGAGTGGGAGTCTGCGATCGCATTCGCGCAGTTCACGGGCGCTGAGGCTGGTGCTCGAATCCGCGAAATTACGCGGCGCCGAAACGCATCTGCTCGACCTGCGGGAATTGGATTTACCGCTGTACAGCCCCGACCGCGAGGAAGGTTCCGCTGCCGAGGAAGCGCTCGGAAAAGACATGGAGTGGGCCGACGCAATCGTTCTATCGTCGCCCGATTACCATGGCTCGATGTCCGGTGCGATGAAAAACTTCCTGGACTACAACTGGGCCGAGTGTGCCGGAAAACTTTTTGGGTACATCTGCTCGTCGCATGAAAAAGGCCTGACCGTGATGGACCAGATGCGCACCGTCGTGCGGCAGTGCTACGGATGGAGCATGCC
>JBGPHM010000045.1:0-33393 GCA_041484365.1 Terriglobia bacterium
AGGTGGACGCCTGCACCGGCCCCGCGCTCGGCTGGCCGAAGTCCGCGACGTTTCGCACCGCGGACATCGTCGGACTCGACGTGCTCGTCCACGTCGTGCGCAACATCTACGAGAACGTGCCGAACGACGAATCGCGCGAAACCTATCACATCCCACCGCTCATCGAGGAGTTGATCAAGCGCGGGTGGCTCGGCGAAAAATCCGGCCGCGGCTTTTACCAACGCGTGAAAAAAGGCGGCGAAAGCGAAATCCTCACGCTCGATCCTAAGACGATGGAGTATCGCCCGCGGCAAAAAGCGCGCTTTCCGAGCATCGAGATGGGCCGCACAATTGACGATACGCGCGAGCGCATGTGCGCGATCATCGGGCCCGTACTCGCCGGACAGCCCGGCGACAAGGCCCAGAAGTTTCTCTGGGGCTTGCTGTCTCGAGCTTGTCTTTACGCCGCGCGGCGCGTCCCCGAAATCGCCGGCAGCATTGTGGATATTGACCGCGCCATGCGCTGGGGCTTTGCGCAGGAATTGGGACCCTTCGAGGTGTGGGACACGCTCGGCGTTGAAGCCGTAGCAAACAAACTTGCGCAAGAGGGTGAATCGCTTCCGCCGAGTGTCACGAAGCTGCTCGCCTCCGGAAACAAGTCGTTCTACCGCAGCGAGCGCGGCAAAGTTTCCTGCTTCGATGTCGCCGCTGGCAATTACAAGCCCGCTGCGGAGCCGCCGGGACTCATTCTTCTCTCCTCGCTCAAACAGACGGGCGCCGTGGTCGAGAAGAATTCCGGTGCATCGCTCATTGATCTCGGCGACGGCGTCATTTGCTGTGAATTCCACACCAAGATGAACGCGCTCGGCGGCGACATCGTCGCCATGCTGCACGCGGGCGTAAAGCGACTCCGATCCGACTTTGACGCAATGGTCGTCGCAAATCAGTCCGCAAACTTTTCCGCTGGCGCGAACCTCATGCTGCTTCTCGTCGCTGCACAAGAAGAGGAGTGGGACGAGATTGACCTCGCCGTGCGCCAATTCCAGGGCGCGACGATGGCGCTCAAGTACGCGCCGCGGCCGGTCGTCGTTGCGCCGCAGGGGCTGGCCATCGGCGGCGGCTGCGAAATTGGTTTGCACGCCGCGCGCATTCATGCCGCGAGTGAGGCTTACATCGGACTTGTTGAGACGGGCGTGGGATTAATTCCCGCGGGCGGCGGGTCGAAGGAGATGGTCATCCGCGCGAACGAACATGCCGCGGGCGGAGAAGACCTCGACCTTTTCCACGCCATGAAGCCAATCTTTGAAAACATCGCCATGGCCCGTGTCGGCACCAGCGCTGAAGAATCGCGCGGCCTCGGCTACCTGCGCCCCGGCGATCTCGTTTCGCTCAACCGCGACCGCCTCGTGGCCGACGCGAAAGCCACCGCACTCGCTCTCGTGCGCGCTGGATGGAAGCCCCTCGCAGCAAGTGTGGCCGATGGCGCAGCGCGCGCAGAAATCCGCGTGCTCGGCGAGCAGCTCGAAGCTGGAGCGAAACTCGCCATTCACATGATGCTGCGCGGCGGCTATGTGAGCGAATATGACGCGCACGTCGCGCGAAAACTCGCGCACGTCCTCGCCGGAGGCTCTCTCTCCGCGCCGCAAAAGGTCACCGAGCAGTATCTGCTCGACCTCGAGCGCGAAGCATTCGTCTCCCTCTGCGGCGAACGCAGAACCCAGGACCGCATCGCGCACACACTCAAAACCGGCAAACCTCTTCGGAATTAGAGCCCTTGTTTAAGTGCACACGGCTTTTTATTCTGGTTCCAAAAGAAATGGCCGGGCGTTATGGAAACGCCCGGCCATCGAACATCATCCAGTAGGGGTCTCAGTTAATTTCCGAGGAAGCTTACTTCACCATCGCATTTTGCGAGCGAACGGCTTGCCACTTTCCGCCACGATTGGCGAACACATCCATCCACGCATAGTGACCACTTGTGTCTTTGCCCTTGCCCATGCTCTTTTCGTCGTCGCTGCCTTGCACGATGGCAACGCTGCCGATCACTTTTACGGTCATAGGTCCGAATTCGAACGAGGTCAATTTATACGACCCACTCTTAATGCTCGCAAGAAAAGCCGTTTTCGTTTGCGTCGTGCCATCAGGTCCGATGCTTACCCAGTCGTCCGCAAGAATCGCGCCGACCTTGTCTGCATCACCCGCGATCATTCCGTCTGTCCAATCGTGTTCCAGTTGCTTAACGGAATCCGACACGCTCGGCCCTTTGGCCGGAGTCTTGGCGGGGGCCGTCTTTGTCGCTTGTGCGTACACAAGGCCTACGCATGCGCATACCAACACAATTACTCCTACGAGTTTCTTCATTTCTATTCTCTCCTGTGAGGTCTCAAGAATTCGTAATGCGGGTCTGCGAACCTGTGCGCGAGTCTATACCTCGCGTTTGGGTTGTCAACCGCATTTCAATGTCGCATAACATTCAGTTTATTTTTTCGTCGCCGTTCCCACCGCCCAAGTGTAGCCGTCTGGATCCGCGACGATCACTTCGCGCCAGCCGTGAGGACTGTCCGCCGCAGGCTTGAAAATCGTAGCGCCGATTGCGCGCGCGGCAGCTTCTACTTTGTCGGCGTCCAATTGGAATAGACGCAGCTCAGCGCCAAGTCCGCGCGGGGCGGTGCTCAGAAGCGCGGCGTGCCACGGATGTTGGTCATAGGTGTGGTCGGCGTGCAGCATGAACTCCACGCCGCCCGCCTTCAGCGCGACAAAATCAGGATCGGAGTAGTGAACCGTTGCGCCGAGCACCTGCTTGTAAAAGGGAAGTGACAGCGCAATATCGCGGACGAGCAGGTTTACCGTGAACGCGGGAAGCGAGCGGCCGTAATCATCCGCGGGCATCCAGGGTTCGCCGGTACGTTTCTTGGTCATAAACGGAATCCTCGCAAAAACATTACGCCGTCAGGGAGCGAACGCAAAGCGCCAATGTGGTCGCACTGGGTTCAGCCACTATCCGTGATATGAGCACGGAACCGCTGCGCACCATTCAGTCCCAGGCAATGCTTGACAGTGTTGAAACCGCCGGATAGCATCCCGCGTCTGCAAGACATCAAGACCGGGGCCCTGAAGCTGAACCGATCAAGTCAAATCTCGAAGGAGTCCGTCATGCGAGCTCGAGGAGTCCGCAGGATTTTGCCTGCGCTCATGGCCGTCGCTTGCGCGCTGGTGGTGTGGGTGGTTGTTGCGTCCCATCACGCGCGCGCCGACGAGCCGCCATACTTCGCCATCAAAAACGCACGCATCGTGCCCGTTTCGGGGCCGCCAATCGCAAGCGGGACGATTGTCGTCTCGCACGGCGTGATTCAAGCCGTGGGCGCCAACGTCACCGTGCCGCCCGAGGCACGCGTCATTGACGGTGCGGGAATGACCGTCTATCCCGGCCTGATTGACGCGGGCACCGACGTCGGAATTGGCGCCGCCGCCGCGCCTACCGCTGGCGGTGGTGGACGCGGAGGAGGTGGTGGTGGACGCGGCGCGACGGGCGCGACCGTGCCCCTTTCAATGGGCCCGGAGGATCGCCCCGCGACGACTCCGTGGGAGAACGCGGCCGACATGTTGCGCTCTGACGACGCGCGCATCGAGAGCTGGCGCAGTGCTGGCTTCACGACCGCGCTGGTGACTCCGCGCAATGGCTATTTCCCCGGTCAAGCGGCCGTCGTGGATCTCGGCACAGCGGAGCACATGGAGAATCTTGTGGTGAAAACGCCCGCGGCTCTTCCAATCAATTTGCAGGGCGGGCGAGGCGAGTATCAGGGATTTCCGGGCGCGCTGATGGGGCAGCTTTCCTACGTGCGCCAGGTTTTCATTGACGCGCAGTGGTACACACAAGCGATGCAGGCATATGAGGCTCATCCGCAGGGAAGGGAGCGGCCCGCATACGATCACACAGATGTGGTCATCAGCCACGCGCTCGCAAATAAGGAACTGGTGATTTGGCCGGCGGAAACGGACACGCAGATTCTTCGCGCGGTCCGCATGGCCCCCACGCTCGGCGCTCGCTGGGCGCTTAGCGGCGCGCAGCAAGGCTACATGGTGCCAGAGGCAATCGCCGCTGCGAATGTTCCCGTATTCATTAATGTCAATTGGCCCGTGCCGGCCGCGGGTGGCGGTGGTGGACGCGGAGGAGGCGGTGGACGTGGCGGCGAAGACACCGACACTTTGCGCACGCTTCGCTTCCGCGATCGCGCGCCTTCCACGCCCGCACTACTCAACAAAGTCGGTGTGAAGATTGCTTTCTCGTCGGGCGGCGCAGCGAATCCAAAGGACACTTTGCGGAACATCGCGAAGTCAATTTCAGCAGGGTTGCCCGCCGACGTAGCGCTTCGCGCTCTGACTCTCGGTGCGGCGGAGATTCTGGGCGTATCCGACCGGCTGGGCAGCATCGAGCCCGGAAAGATTGCAAACCTCGTCGTCACCGATGGCGACATTTTCGCCGACCACACAAACATTAAATATGTTTTCGTGGATGGCAGACTCTACATCCCGCCTCCAGTTGTGGAACCGCCGGCCGGTGGTGGCCGCAACGGACGAGGTGGTGGCGATACCGGCGCGGATTTGACCGGCACCTGGACGCTTTCATTTACGACGGAACAGGGCCCGGACACTGCGACCGCGGTTTTGCAGATGGCGCAGGACGGAAGCTTGAGTGGGTCGGTCAGTTCGCAGATGGGTACTGCTCAAATCACGCGTGGACGCCTGACCGGCAACAGTTTTCAGTTCAGTATTTCAATGCAAATTCAGGGCGCGGACACCCAGGTTGATTTCAGCGGGACCGTGAACGGCAATCAGATGACCGGCACGATTAACGTGGGTGGTGGTTTCATGATCGACTTCACCGGCAAGAAACCGAACGCCGGCGGCGAGGAGGTGCGGCAATGAAATTCGGCAACAAGAAAAAACTGGCACTGAGTGTAGCGGTCGCGCTCGCGGGCATTGCAGCGATTGCGGTTTCCTCGTGGCCGTCGCAGGCGCAGAGCGGCGCAGACGTGCTGGTGATTAAAAACGCCACCATCCTCACCGTAACGAAGGGCACGATTAAGAACGGCACCGTGGTGATTCGCAACGGAAAAATCGCCGAAGTCGGCGCGAACGTGCAGGCGCCCGCGGGTGCGACGGTCATTGACGGCACGGGCATGTTCGTCGCGCCGGGAACCATTGACTGCCATTCGCACATCGCAGTTGAAGGCGGCGTGAACGAAGGCAGCGTCTCCGATTCCTCGATGGCGAATATCCTCGACGTTCTGAACCCGAATGATATCGACATCTACCGCGACCTCGCCGGTGGAGTCACGGCCGCAAATATTCTTCACGGCAGCGCGAACGCCATCGGCGGCCAGACAATTGTAATCAAACTGCGCTGGGGGCTTCCCGCGGAGAGACTTGTGTTTGAGGGCGCGATGCCCGGAATTAAATTCGCGCTCGGCGAGAATCCAAAGCGCTCGAACAATCCCGTGATTCCCGGGCAAATTCGCCGCTACCCGGCAACAAGAGAAGGTGTAGAGGATGTGATTCGCCAGTCCTTCACCGAAGCCGTCGAATATAAAAAGCAGTGGGACGAATACAACCGCCGCAAAGCCGCGGGCGAGTCGAATCTGATTCCGCCGCGCCGCGATCTGCGGCTCGATCCGCTTGTCGAAGTTCTCGAAGGCAAGCGGTACGTTCATTCTCACTGCTACCGCGCGGACGAAATCCTGATGCTCCTGCGTGTCTCCAAGGAATTCGGATTCAAGGTTCGCACGCTCCAGCACGTCCTCGAAGGCTACAAGGTCGCGAAGGAAATGGCCGAATACGGCGTGGGCGGTTCGACATTTTCCGACTGGTGGTCCTACAAGCTCGAAGCCTATGACGCGATTCCCTACAACCTGGCGCTAATGACGCAGAAGGGTGTCATCGCCTCCGTCAATTCGGATGACGCCGAGGAAGCGACGCATCTCAATCAGGAAGCCGCAAAGACCATCAAGTACGGCGGGCTTTCACACGACGAGGCGATGAAGCTCTTCACCATCAATCCCGCGAAGCAGCTCGGGATTGAAAACCGCGTCGGCTCGATTGAAGTGGGTAAGGACGCCGACCTCGCCATTTACAACCACGACCCGTTGAGCGTCTACGCAGTGGTTCAGAAAACGATCATCGACGGCAAAGTGTATTTCGACCGCCAGAAGGACATCGCCATGCGCGCCGAGAATGCCAAGGAAAAGCAGGCGCTCATTGAGAAGGAACGCCAGGCGTCTGGCGCGGGCCGTGGCGGGCGCGGCGCACAACCGCAGGGACCGGGCCGCGGGCCCGGCAGCACGATTGAGGATCGGGAGGAATAGCCGCCATGAAAACAATGCTCAAATCGATTCTCATTGTTGCGATTGCAATCGTGGCGGCGGGCCTTGCGGGCACGCTCGCATTGCGCGTTCAAGCACAGACCCAGCAGACCTACGCCATCACCGGGGCAAGGGTGTTCCCGATTTCCGGGCCGCCGATGGACGGCGCCACAATCATCATTCGTGACGGCAAGATTGCAGCCGTTGGCAAGGGCGTTGCGATTCCCTCCGGCGCGAAAGTGATTGACGCGCGCGGCCTTGAAGTCTATCCCGGCATATTCAACGCCATCACCGAAATGGGCATCAACGAAATCGGCGAAGGCGCTCCCGGTTCGGTGGACTCGAGCGAACTCGGCGATTACAACCCCCAGCTTGTTACGGCTTCGGCCGTGAATCCCGCGAGCGCGCATATTCCAGTCACGCGCGCCGACGGGATCACGCACGTTATCTCCGCAATGGGCGCGGGTGGTGGGCGAGGCGGAGGCGGCTCCGTAATCCCCGGCCAGGCATCGCTCTTTAATCTCGCGGGCTGGACGATGGATGAAATGCAAATTCGCCGCTCGGCCGCGATGACGGTCAACTGGCCCGTGCTCCCCGGTGGCGGAGGCGGCGGTGGTCGAGGCGGTCCTGCTCCTGCCGCAGGCACCGGCAATCGTCAAGAATACGATAAGCGAATTGCGGAGTTGACCGAGTGGCTTGATCGCGCGCGACATTACGCGCAGGCTTCGCAGAACAAAGCGAATTTCGAGCGCGACCTCAAGCTCGAAGCGCTCGTTCCCGTGATTAAGGGCGAGATGCCGCTCTTCATCATGGCCAACCAAGCGAACCAGATCCGCGAAGCGGTGGCCTTCTGCGACAAACAAAAAGTGAAAATCATTATCGCCACGGGAACGGCCGCGGGCGAGGTGAAGGACCTGCTCAAGGAGAAAAATGTACCGGTTGTCCTTCGTCCGACTCTGACGCTCGTGCGAGGTGAAGATGATCCTTATGATCTTTCATTGTCGCTTGCTGGAGAGCTTTTCAAAGCCGGCGTCAAAATCGCTTACGGCAGCTTCGGCAACGAATTCGCGCGGAGGATCACGCAGCAGGCGGGCAACTCCGTGGCGTATGGGCTTCCGCATGACGAAGCGCTGAAAGCGTTGACTATCAACCCGGCGGAAATGTTCGGCGTCAGCAAAGACCTGGGCACCATCGAAGTCGGGAAGATGGCGAACCTTATTGTTACGAATGGCGACCCGCTCGAGCTGACCACCGAGGTCAAATATCTCTTTATCCGGGGTATGGCAACCAGCACGGATAATCGCCACAAGCAGCTTTACGAGGAATATCGCAAGCGGCCGTAGTTTTTGACATACTGACGATGATTTATTGAAAAGAGGCTTCTGATGTGGAAGCCTCTTTTCTTTTTGTTAGCCCGGTTTTTGGGGCGCATCGACGTATCCGCGAGGCTCATTTCCACATCCAATCATTCGTGAGAAGATTCAGGCGTGCGCTTCACGTTGCCGTTTCCTTCGGCAATGCTGCGAGACGCATCGAGGTGACCCATGCGCGAAGCGGTGATTGCAAGCTCAGTGAGAACAGCGGTCGGCAAAGCCTACAAGGGGACGCTGCAGTCCACGCGTCCTGACGATTTGGCTGCCATTGCGATCCGTGAAGCGATTGCCCGCGTGAAGGGCCTCGATGCGCGCGAAATAGATGACGTCATCCTCGGCTGCGCGATGCCCGAAGGCGAGCAGGGAATGAACGTCGCGCGCATCGCGTCGCTCCGCGCCGGCCTGCCCGTGGAAGTTTCCGCGATGACCATCAACCGCTTTTGTTCGTCGGGATTGCAGGCCATCGCCATTGCTGCGGAGCGCATCGCCCTGGGCAGCACCGAAGTCATGGTCGCGGGCGGCGTCGAATCCATGAGTATGGTGCCGATGGGTGGGAATAAGGTCTCGCCGAATCCCTGGCTGATGGACAACTATCCAGACGCCTATCTCGCCATGGGACTTACGGCCGAAAACCTTGCGCGCAAACACGGAATCACTCGTGAGCAGTCCGACCAGTTCTCGTACGCAAGCCACCAGAAGGCGCTCGCCGCAATCGCCGCCGGAAAATTCAAGGATGAAATTGTGCCGGTGGAAGTCCACAACACTGTTTTTGCGAACGTAGCTGGAGCGAATGGCGGTGCAGCCAAGCCGAAAGTGACGACGTCAACGATCACGTTCGACACCGACGAAGGTCCGCGCGCCGATACCTCGCTCGAAGCACTGGCGAAGCTGAAGCCGGCCTTCCATGCGCAGGGAACTGTGACGGCGGGTAACTCCTCGCAGATGAGTGACGGCGCCGCCGCGGCAGTCGTGATGAGCGCGGAGCGTGCCCGCGCGCTGGGCGTGAAGCCTCTCGCGCGGCTAGTTTCATTCGCAGTCGCAGGCTGCCCGCCGGAAGAGATGGGCGTTGGCCCGGTGTTCGCAATTCCTAAGGCGCTGAAGCTCGCGGGGCTAAAGCTCGACCAGATTGACGTGATTGAATTGAATGAAGCTTTCGCCGCGCAGGCACTCACCGTCATCAAGCTCGCGGGACTCGACCCTGCGCGCGTAAATCCCAATGGGGGCGCCATCGCGCTCGGCCACCCACTCGGCTGCACCGGAGCAAAAGTTACCGCATCGATCATCCGCGAACTCGCGCGCCGCAATGGTCGCTACGGCATGGTCACCATGTGCATCGGCGGCGGCATGGGCGCCGCGGGAATCTTCGAGCGCCTCGCCTAATACTTCGCTCCGTTTTAATGTGCGGCGGCCTCCGCGAACTCAACGCGTCCCGCGAATTCCTCTCCCGTGGCCGCCGGCAGGGAATAGTGCGCGACCGCGTACGATGCCAACCGCGGCCCCCGCGCAAGTCTCCTGGCCGGGTGCTTTCCTACGTCCCACGCGAATTGCTCCCGCGCGCCGTTCCAAGTAAGATACCTATGACAACGCGTTCAATCTGCGCCGCGTCTGAAATCCCGAATGGCTCCGAACACATCCTGGTATTTTGCATACGGCAGCAACCTGAACAGCGCGCAGTTTCGCACTCGCGCCGGACAGGTGCTGGAAGAAACCGTCGGCGAGCTCAAAGGGTACGAGCTGCGTTTCAATAAGAAAGTCCGCGGAGGCACGGCCTCGGCGAATATTCAACCTTCGCCGGGGAAAATCGTCCGCGGTGTTCTCTACCTCATCCCCGAAGCCTCGTACCGGAATCTCGATCGTTACGAAGGCGCTCCCGTGCATTACCGCCGCATCGAAGTCCGTGCGACCGCTGCCGACGGCCGCGAAATTCCCGCGCAGGCTTATATCGCCAGCAAAGTGGAAAAAGGCCTGCGTCCCGCGCCACATTACTTGCAAACGATTGTTGACGGCGCCACCGAACATGGCCTCCCCGCCGACTATATCGCTGGAATTCGCGCCGAAGCTGGCGCAAACTAGTCGCGTTCCTGTGTCCCCGATCACTGCGCTGCGCGTACAATTAGCTTAGGATTTCCACCAAGGAGACCCACCATGGCAACCACAATGGCGCCCGTCAATATCGCCAAGGGCGGCGGATTCCTTCTCGAGAAGGCAAAGCCCGGCGATGTTTTTACTCCCGCCGACATTTCAGATGACGCGCGGCTCATCGGCCAGACCGCGGAAGAATTTGTCATGAAGGAAGTTCTCCCACTCACGAAGGAACTCGAAGCCAAGCAGCCGGGCCTAATGGTCCAGCTAGTGAAGAAGTCCGGGGAACTTGGCCTCCTCGGCGCTGGCGTCCCCGAGCAATACGGCGGCGCGGGTCTCGACAAAATTTCCACGACAGTCCTCACGGAAAAACTTTCCGTTTATGCGGGCTTCGCCGTCACGCACGGCGCGCAATCCGGCATCGGCACGCTGCCCATCGTTTATTTCGGCACTGAAGCGCAGAAGAAAAAATATCTCCCGAAGCTCGCCACCGGCGAGTGGATCGCCGCCTACTGTCTCTCCGAGCCGCAGGCAGGCTCCGACGCGCAGAACGCACTCACACGCGCCGAGCTTTCATCCGACGGCACGCACTGGATCCTCAACGGCCAGAAAATGTGGATCACCAATGGCGGCTTTGCGGATGTTTACATCGTCTTCGCCAAGGTGGACGGCGAAAAATTCTCCGCTTTCATCGTCGAACGCACTTTCCCCGGCTTCACCGCGGGCAATGAAGAGCACAAGATGGGCATTCACGGCAGCTCGACCACGCCCATCTTCATGGAGAATTGCAAAGTCCCGAAGGAAAACCTTCTTCACGAAATCGGCCGCGGACACATCGTCGCGTTCAACATTCTCAATTCCGGGCGCTTCACTCTCGGCGCTTCCTGCGTCGGCGGCTCGAAGCACACGCTTGCAACCGCGTCGAAATATGCAAAGGAGCGCAAGGCCTTTGGCCGGCCCATCGGCGATTTTGGTTTGATGAAGGAAAAGCTCGCCGAAATGGCGATCCAGATCTTCGCGGTCGAATCCATGGTCTACCGCTCCGCGGGCATCATCGATTCCGCCATCACCGCTGGCGCCGGCGCCGGCGACAAAACGCAGCACCTGATGCGCGTGCTCGAGGAATACGCCATCGAAAGTTCAATCGCAAAAGTTTACGGCAGCGAAATGCTCGATTACACCGTGGACGAAGCCGTGCAAATCTTCGGAGGCTATGGTTTCCACGAAGATTATCCTGTCTGCCGGGCCTATCGCGATAGCCGCGTCAACCGCATCTTTGAGGGCACCAACGAAATCAACCGCATGCTCATCATCCAGATGCTGATGAAGCGAGCTCTCTCCGGCGCGCTGCCGCTGATTCCCGCGGCCATGAAACTCGCCGACGAAATTCTCAGCGGACCGTCCGCGCCGGAATCCTCCGACGGCCCTCTCGCCGAAGAAGCAAAGGTCGTCGCGAACTCGAAAAAGATTTTCCTCCAGGCCGCGGGCGGCGCCGTCCAGAAATTCCGCGAGAAGCTCGCCGACGAGCAGGAACTTGTTGCCGCGCTTGCGAATATCGTGATGGAAATCTACGCGATGGAATCATCGCTTCTGCGCGCGCAAAAGGCCGCCGCCTCCCGCGGAGAGCAGGCCACGAGCGCCATGCTCGATGCCGCGCGCGTGTTCATCCACGATGCCGCTGACCGCCTCGAGCATGAAGCCCGCCGCGCGCTCGCGTCCGTTCACGAAGGCGACATGCTCACCACGCAAATGGCCGTGCTCAAGCGCTTCGCCAAGCGCGCGCCTGTGGACACCATCGGCCTGCGCCGCCGTGTCGCCGCAGCCGTCCAATCCGCTGACCGCTATCCCTTCGAGGGGCGCTGAGCCGCACCTTGCCGACGACTTCACGCCGCCCTCGCAGCCCGAAAAAGGTCATCCTGCGAAGCGGAGGCTCGCGCAAGAATCTTCATCGTCCCGTGCGTGCCACAAAACCCGCAGCCATTTCTGCCGGGGCCTTGCCCATCGATTGGATCCGCCCGCTCGCCGAACCTTATTTGCGCGGCTATCGCGCGAAGCCCGAGCGCGTAAAAGGTCTCCGCGGATTTTCTTTTTCGCTCAAGCCCTCACGCGCCAGAGGATCTCTCGGTTTTTTCGTCGGCTATCTAATTGAGCCAGGCGCCTTCGCGCATCTGAAACCCGCCGCGCCAGAATGTCTCATCTTTGCATTCGTCGAGCCTATCGGCGGCCCCGTTCACCGCGCGCAAGTCCGCGACGCGAATGGCACGCTGCGCTGGACCTCCGGCTACATCCGCTGGCTCACTCACCGCCCGCCGCGATTTGAATTCTTCGAATCCGAGCGCACCGCGCTCATCCGCCACGCCTCGATTTGCACCTGGCCCGCCGAAAAAATCCAACACTTTGCGGGAAACTTTTTCACTGAAACGCTCGCGTGGCTCGTCCGTAGCGGACTCGTCCGCCGCTGGCGCGAACTCTCCGTCGCTGGCGCGAAGTAGTGAAAGCGTTCTTTTCTCTTAAGAAACAGGCATTCCCAGATTGGGACACTAGTTAGGTAGTTCCAGTACTACTGAATCGTTCGAGCCATTGTGAATATGTTCTCTAAAGCGTGTAATGACACTGTCGCATCATTGCGCGCATCTTTTGCATCTCATGAGTGTTAAATGATTCGGAGTGGAGGAATACTGGTGGAGACCCCCGGGCCCAAGAAGCGGAAAAGAAACCAACTCAGAATTGTTAGGCAGACCCCTATTCGGCAGGAAGCCGTTCAGCAGGAACCTTCCCCGCGGGAACCCGTTCCCCTGGAAGGACTCAAGCAGATGGCAGTCCCCGAGGAAGCCGAAGTCTCTGGGGCATTGCTTAACGCATTGCCCGAAAATGAGTTACTAGTGGCGGCCTCGCCAGCCAGCGAATTGCCTGCAGACTCCTCGCGCCGGAGGTCCTGGAAAAAGTGGCTCTTGCTTCCGGCGGCGGCGTTCCTGATTTTCCAGTTTTATTACGTGCAGGAGATGCTCGCAATCCTTGTGCTGTTCGCGGGGCTCTTCGTAGTTGTCGCAATGATCGCTGGCATTATGTACGCGGTGGGCCGCGCTGGCGAGACGACGATTACAGCAGCCGAGCCGGTCGCGCGCCGCGGCATGGAGTTCGCCGAAGAAGTCAGCAGAAAGACATTCCGCCGTCCACGCTCAGCGCCTGCCCCGTGATGGCGCTCGCCTGATCCGACGCTAGAAACAACGCCGCTGCGGCGACTTCGTCCATTGTCTGCGGCCGTCCCTGCAGTATGGTTTCCACAAACGCCTTGAACATTTGCTCTGCGTCGCCGCCCGTGCGCGCCGCCAACCTGCGTCCCAATTCCTTTGACATCTCCGTCTCCGGCACCGGCCCGGGCAGAATGGCATTCGCGCGCACTCCGCGCCTCGCCCCCTCCGCCGCCGTCGTCCGCGTCAGCCCCAGCAATCCCGCTTTCACTGTGGCGTAAGCCGCGCCCCAGGGGTAGGCCATTCGCGCCGCCACGCTCGATATATTGACGATCGCGCCGCCGAAGCGTCTCGCATATATTTCCGGCAGCGCCGCGCGCGTCATCAGAAACGCTCCGCGCAACTGCACGGCGATCACGCGGTCCCAATCTGCGATAGCGATTTCTTCGATGGGCGCGACAGGCCCGTAAATCCCCGCGTTGTTCACCAGAATGTCCACGCCGCCGTATACTTCGCGCGCCATTCGCACAATCCGCGCTGCATCCTCTTCGCGTGACACGTCTGCCGTCACCGCGACCGCCTTGCCGTCGTGTTCCTCAATGTCCCGGACCGTGCTCGTGAGCTCTTCCGCCGTCCGTGCCGCGATCACCACGTACGCACGTTCCATCGCAAACCGAAATGCGATGGCCCGCCCGATTCCGCGCCCGCCGCCCGTCACAATCGCCACTCGTTCCGCCAGATGCATCGGTTCTCCCGCCGTTCGGCCTCGTGGAAGAGCTTACCCGAAAGGTGTTTCTTGGGTGAAGTCTAGATGTCTCGGTATCGCAGGAGCCACCCCCGGGTGGGCCACGCCTGCGAATCTCACGGGTTCATCACTCAGACACTATAACGAGTGGCTTAAGACGTGCATTCTTGTCTTCGTGGGATACTCTGTCCGAAACTAGGAGTCCTATAACCCTGAGCGCCTTCACACACAGGCTTCAGAGAAATCTGGAAGACTATGGGTGGTCAATCACCCTCAGAAAGACGATTGCCTATCTATTTGGGTTCATTTATTTCAAACAGATCTACCGGGTCTACAGAATTGATCTTAATGCACGAACCCAAAAAGAATGCTCTGCCGGCAAGGACTTCACCTTCAAGATTTTGACGCCGCAAGACGTGAATGAGATCACACAGATTGAAAGTATGGCGGAATGGTTGCGCGGCCAATTGAAGGAGCGTATCACGTCGGGCTATCTCTGCCTGGTCGCTCTGGATGGATCGATAGTCGCCGGGTTCAACCTGATCAGTTTTGATACTGGACTCCTCGTCCTGGTAAACCTCAAGAAGAAACTCCGAAGCGGCAGGGCTTGGTCTGAACATATTGGCTTGAAGAGGGAATATCAGAAAGCGCGCCTGGGGTCGCGGTTGCGGTACGGAGTTTTTGAAATTCTCAGGAAACGGGGTGTTCGCTGGTTTTACGGCGGCACCCTCCGATCCAATATTGCGTCGCTCAATCTCACGAGGTCCGTCGGGTTTAGGGTATTCGCGGACATCCACTACGTCAGATTATTCCGCACCCAGCGCTGGCGCGTTGTAAGGGTGCGGCCGTGAGCCTTGTTGAACGCGCAAACAATTTCCTCGTCGGAAGAGTCACATTCCCGGCTTTCAACTATCTCCTCAATCGAAAAGGAATTCTGCGCCGCTATCGAAAATTGTTGGCCACCGAACATTACAGTGAAGATGCGTTGAAAAAGTTACAACTCCAGAAGCTCATCGCCGTCCTCCAGCATGCTTCCCGGTCGAGTCCCTATTATCAGAGGCGGTTCAAGGAAATCGGGTTTGCGCCTGAAGATCTCAAATCTCTCGAAGACTTCCGGCGCATTCCTCCTCTCAGCCGTCAGGACGTTGTCGAGAACCGCCGCGACATCGTGGACGTTCGTTTCCACGCCTCAATAGATGTCGCGGACCAATCGCGCCACTATCCGGGCGTGCCGCTTCCTTTTGCGAAGTTTCGAAAGCACAAGCTGGTTAGGAACACGACTACAGGCTCGACCGGGACACCCATGGTCTTCTATGAAGATGGCTCCGTGGCGGTGCTGAACTGGGCCGAGGAGCTGCGGTTGAAGAATTGGTTCGGAATGCCGCCCGGCGCAAAAGAAGCGCGCTTCACCATGGACTCAGCGGACTTCTCGGTAAAGAACAAAACCCAAAAGGTCAGGGAGCATCTGTGGAACCAGATGCTCCTTCCGGGGTACTACCTGTCCGATGACGAGTACGAAATTTGCCTTCAAGAATTGCAAAGGTTCAGGCCGCGCATTCTTTGGGCCGTTACAACAGCGCTGAAGCAACTGGCCCAGTATATCCAGCGCGCAAATAAGGATATCTCGCCATATCATCCGGACCTCGTGATTACGCGGGCTGCTCCCCTGTTTGAGGAAGAGAAGAAACTTCTTTCCCAATTCTTTCAGTGTCCGGTGACAAACATTTACGGCACCCGCGAAGTAGGGCACATTGCGATGATGTGCCCGCAGGGCTCCATGCACATAAATCAGGAAGACTTCCTTGTGGAGATTGAAGGCCAGGGCGGAGAAGAAAGTTCCGCGCCGGGACAAATCCTCGTCACCATGTTGTACGAGTCAGCCATGCCTTTCATTCGCTACCGTATCGGCGACCTCGGGGAATTGGGAGGGAGCGATTGCCCTTGCGGCCGGTCCCTGCGCGTATTGAAGAACCTCGCGGGGCGAACGGGGGATGTTTACAAGACAGAGGATGGCCGCTTGATTGAACCCGGCACCTGGTGCGGCATTTTCATGTTCAACCGGCAAACCGCGGAAGTCCAGAAATTTCAGGTCGTGTATCGCCGCGACCGGAGCATTCTCTTTCGCATCGTCACCGGCCCCGGGTACTCTGCGGAGACCGAGGCGGAATTGCGCAGGCTTTTGGACAAGTATTTGCACTCCAACATCCGGTTCGAATTTGAATATGTCCCTGACATTAAACCTCTACGCTCCGGAAAGTACCCCATGATCGTGAACGAAATGATTTCATGAGTGAGGGGTCATTCACTGTGTCCCGCGCTGCTATTGCACCTTGCTCAGCGGCGCAATCAGGGAACCAATGGTCCCCGTCCTCGCATCGCGTTCGGGGCTTTTTCGCAACAAATTCTAGGATTTCTCCGTACTTTTTTCCCTTTTGAAACGTCTATTGATTTGTAGGCATCCTTTTCGCAGCTTGGCGTTTCCAAAAGGTTAGTTCTCAGGGATCATATCCTTGGGGGGCGTGGGTGATGTGGTCCTAGCTATCGAATTCCAGCTATGGAACTGCGGAAATCCTCGTCCGTTCAATTCATTTGGAATTAGTCAGGGCCACTAGACCTGTTTCGTCCAGTTAGCACAGGGCAAATGTGTGTGCTCGGAGGCTCGTTGTATTTGTTTTCAAATTCAAAAGGAGAATCAATCTATGAAGATCCCCCGCATATTAACTTCAATTGTCGCAGCCGGCGTTCTTTGCATTTCGGCTGTGGCGGCTCACGCGCAATCGTCTTCCACCTTGGCGGATTCGTCCGCGGCTTCGGCCCCGGCGGTCAGCAGCACTGTAGCTCCCGCAAGCGCGTCCAATATCGGTTTATTTCCCGCGCCGCCGCCCTTGTCTGCACGCCTGGCATCCGGCGCCGCCGCGTCGTCAGACTCGGACAGCACTCCCAGAATTGAGGTGTTCGCCGGCTACAACTTCCTGAGCAACGACATCGCGTTCCAGGATTCCTTCGGCTTGCGCCAGGGACTCAACGGGTATGCTGCGTCCTTCACCTACTACGCCAACAAGAACATCGGTTTTATGGCCGACTTCAGCGGCAATAACGGAACGGCGACAATCCGAACGAACTTCGAGACTGTCCTCCAGCACGAAGACCAGTACTACCTCATTTTCGGGCCGGTTGTTTCACACAACATCGGACACTTCCGCATTTCGGCCAACGGCGGCGTTGGTGTTGCTCGCCAGCGCTTTTCCGCTTGCAGCGAAGGTTGCGAGAGCGGTAAGGAGACCAACTTTGCTTTACAGGTCGGCGGCTCATTTGACTGGGTCCGAGGTCATTGGGGAGTTCGTATCCTGAAGGTGGAATACCTCTTCAGCGAATTTGACGGGGCAGCGCTGCACAACGCCCGCGTCGAGACCGGGTTCATCTTCCGCTTCAAATAAATCGGTTTAAGCGCCGCTCTTATAGCGGTATCGCCCCACTCCTGGTGCACGAACTGTTCATCGAACGGTTCAACCAGCAGGGGTGGGGATTCTGTTTTCCCCCGCCCAATCCCAGGACCCGCATGACCCAGGCTATTACTTCCGGACGGAAATGGGGTATCATGGTTCGTTTCGGTGCGGTTTCAGGGGCGCCCGGTTCCTCGTAGCAACCACGGAGTGAGAACTTAGATGAGCAATCCGCTGGTACAGGTCTCCAATCGCGGGGCCAAGCCAAACGGCAATGGCAAGGTGCTCCTGCGCGTCCGCCCGCGCGGCTTTTGCGCCGGCGTCGTCCGCGCCGTGGACATTGTCGAGCTTGCGCTCGAAGCCTTCGGGCCTCCCGTGTACGTCCACCACGAGATTGTGCATAACCGTTATGTGGTTGAGCAGCTCCGCCAGCGCGGCGCGATCTTCGTTGAGACCGTCACCGAGGTGCCGAATGGCGCCGTCCTCATTTTTAGCGCGCACGGCGTGCCGCCCACCGTCCGCGACGAAGCCAAGACGCGCGAGCTTCGCGTGATTGACGCGACTTGCCCGCTCGTCACCAAGGTTCATCTTGAGGCGCTGCGTTTCGCGCGCGAAGGCCGCCAGATTATTCTCATCGGCCACAAGGACCACCAGGAAATCGTGGGCACCTCTGGTGAAGCGCCCGACCAGACCGTGGTCGTGGATAGCGTCGAGGCCGTGGACAAGCTCAAGGTTTCCGACCCGGATAGTCTTGCGTTCCTTACGCAGACGACGCTGAGTTTGTATGACACGCAGGAAATTGTAGCCCGCCTGCGCGAGCGCTTCCCGACGATTCAGGGTCCCGCTTCGGACGACATTTGCTACGCCACGCAGAACCGCCAGGAAGCCGTCGAGCACATCGCGCGCGATGTGGAATTGATTCTGGTTGTCGGCTCGCCAAACAGCTCGAACTCGAACCGGCTGGTGGAAGTCGCCGAGCGCGCGGGCGTTTCCGCGATGCTGATTGACGATGCTTCCGTGATAAATCCGGATTGGTTCGTGAATGTGACTCGCGTTGGCCTGACCGCTGGCGCTTCCGCGCCGGAAGTGCTCGTCGAGCACGTGAGCGAGCGCCTCGCGAGCCTGGGTTTCACCGACCAGCGCGATTTTGATTTGATCCGCGAAGACGTGCGCTTCACGCTCCCCTCGGAGCTTGCGGCGGTGGCGTCGGGCGGCAGGAAAAGTTAGAACGAGTTTTTCCGCGGCACAGGGGATTCGACCGCGGACGGGTTGCCTCAGCTTCGTATCGCTGGCGTATCGCTGATTAGTTCTCGACCCAGGAGATTTCCTTGGCGGTTAAGATTGTCCGTCTGCCGAAGAAAATTGCCCTGATTGGGGCGCCGACAAGCGCCGCGGCGTTCACCGCGGGCCACGAGCGCGCGCCCGCCGCGCTTCGCGAAGCAGGCCTCATTTCGCGCCTGCAATCCGCCGGATTTGAAGTCACCGACCTCGGCGATTGCGTCACACAAATTTCCAAGCCCGATGAAGAGCATCCCCGCGCTCGAAATATCCCCGCACTGGTTGCCGCTCTGAATGATTTGAAACCGCGCATCGAGATCGCCGTCAAGAGCGGCGCGCTCCCCCTGATTATTGGCGGGGATTGCAGCATCGCGCTCGCCACGGTAGCCGCCGCACGCCGTTACTTCCGCCGCGTCGGATTGATCTACGTGGATCGCGATGCCGACATGAATGTTCCCGCGACAACGCCTTCCGGCTGCGTCGACGGCATGGTCATCTCGCATATGGCGGGCCGCGGCGCGCCGGAGTTGGTGCGCTTTTGGGGCGAGCCTCCGCTGGTGCGCGAACCGGACATTATTCTGTTTGGTGTGGACCGGATGGACGCGCCCGAGGAGCAGGCGCTGTCGCGCTCGCCGATTCGCTGTTATCGTGCGAGTGAAGTGCGCCGCAAAGGCGCCACTGCTGTTGCGGAAGACGCCGCAAATCATTTGCACGGTGGGCAGTACGAATTCATCCTGCATTTCGATGTGGACGCGATTTCGTCGAGCGATTTTCCCGCGGCGACTTACCATGGCCCCGGCGGGCTGAGTCTTTCAGATACGCAGCAGGCGCTGACCGTTCTTGCGTCGCGCAAAAATATTGTCGCGCTCGAAGTCACCACCTACAATCCGTCGCTCGATCCGGATGGCGCTTCCGCGCGCGCCCTGATTGACCTCATCGTTTCCGTGCTCTCCGCGCGGGTGGCTGCATTGGAAGCAGCGGCTCCTGCTGCTGTCGAGGTTTCCGTGTCCGCTGCGGTTGCGCCTGAACCAGTTGCGCCGTCGAATGAAACGCCCGCGGCTTACGCCACTGAGCCGCCCGCTCCCGAATCAAAGGATTCAGAATCGCGCGCCGAAGAACAGATCGCCGCGTCCGGCTCTCCCGAGTCCGGCGGCACGGATTCCCTCACCGCCGATGATGGTGACTCCGGCCCTTCGACAGACTGATCCGGCTACTCTCGACGGCCTTACCGCCCTCCTCGTCCTGGCGAATCGGTTCTCTTCGCCGAAATCCTTCCGTCCATTTCCCGTTTCTCCTGACCGAAGTACAGTCCTCCCCAAGTCCCTATCCTGTCCTTTGGGGCAGTAGCCGCAAACTCCCGCTCGGCTGCATGATTGCGCTCAGATAGCACAATCTAGCCAGTAGCAAGTACTTGGGGGCGGCACTCTACTAAGGAGCCGGGGAAATGCGACATATCAATCGAATTATTGTTACGGGTGTATTCGGACTGTTGATCAGCGTGCCGAGCCACGCGCAATGCCAGCAGAGTCAGGATGCGGCGGTGAACTGTTTCGTAAAGAACGCTGTTTCAACGGGGCTGCTGGTCCTTCCTTCCGGGATGACCATGTCTCAATACAAGTCCTACGGGGTCGCGGTCTCGAGAGTTTTGCAAACTCCGTCCGCGGCTATTTTTCTTCTGGGAATGGCGGGCGCGACAGCCGATGCTGTGCCGCCAACGAATGCGGATGGAACCGCGAATCAGCCCGCGCAAGACGCGTTTGTGAATGCCATGATCACAGCGGGATTGAAGAACAGCATCATCGCGTTGCCGTCGGAAACATCCGCTGCGCAATTGGAACTGTTCGCGCGCGAACTCACGTGGAACATGACGGGGAATGCGGGCGTCACCATTTCACCGGGCGGGTTTTTGCGCGCGCTCGATGGATACATTCTCGCCGCCACGTCATCGAGCGGAACCGTGGATTGGTTGAAGGTGACGGCAAGTATCACAAGCCTCGTGAACGCGCTGTATACCACCGGACTGATGAAACTCCCGGCGGGTGTCAATGTTTCCAACGTGCAGCAGTTTGCGCTGGACACCGCGAATGCCATTGCGGTCTACAAGCAGGCGACGGGCAAAGCACACTTGTGATCTGGGTTGATTTGATGACTCGCTGAAAAAGTGTGGTGTGCCCCATACGCCGGCTTTGCGCATGGGGTTTCTGTCTCGAGCTGTACTTCTGGTTCTTGATTTCACTTCAGGATCGAATACAGAAAACCTCCACACCTCCACCGCACGGGACAACCTGTAGGCGCCCGGCTTGGAGAATGCGAATTCTCGGGACTTGGTTCAATTCTTTACAGAACCCAAGGCGCAGCGGTTCCAGATGATGCCGATGAGCAAGCCGACCACATACCCGATACAGGTCGTCACCACGACCAGACCGGCAGCTGTGCCGAAGCTGAAGGCGCTGATTTTGTACGGCGGCGTGATCATGTGCAGCCGAAAAACAAAATCAAGCAACCACTGTGCAGCACCGAAAAATACCAGGAGAGACCAGCAGGTGTGCCAGAGCCCCAAGAAAATACCGAACCCGAGACCGAGCGAATGCGGTTTGATGCGATTCATCGCTGTCACCTCTCTTCACCATTATTCGCGGTACTCGTGACCGGACCTTCGTTCCGGTGCGAGCAGCTAGCTAGAGAGCTTATATCACAACCTTTGCTACGAAGGCGGGTGGCCCCGTCACATCGCCTTGTAGCCTGAGTCACATTGAAGGCACGGAGGCGGGCGGCCAAAGTATTGATACCTGACCAATCAACGTTGAACGGGGTGCCCGCTGGGCGGGTGGCATATCGACGCGAGATTTGATAAGGCATAAGATTTTCCCAATGAGATTTCGACACATCGAATGCGACCATTCTGTGTTCCGGTAGACCTATAGCTGTCATCAATGCCGTTTGTGATCTCCCGGGGTTGTCCTGAATGACCTGCCACAATTGCTCCGCGATTGTCGGGCCGGGTGCGGCTTCGGGGTTATCCGTGACAACAAAATCTCCGCGGTCGCGGAGCTCGGGGCGGAACGTCATCGAGAATTCCTCGCTGAAGCGCGACTTGAAGCAATCGAGCTTGATGATGCCTGCCGAGCGGTCGCGCGAAACCGAGATGGCTAGGTCCACGCCACCGGCGATCGCTCGAGCCGCGATAGCGCGACGTTTCGCTTTTCGCGCGATGCTGCAGCAGAATCACGGTGGCCCACGCGTTCGCCAGCGCGCCGCCATGAGCCAGCGGTGACAGAACTCGGCTTCCAGGAATGACACAAATTGCCAGAACTTAGGCCATCCGTTCCAGATGGGAACGATTTCAGCGGCATGTGAATATTTACATGTCGCTAACTTATTGTGAATAATGACCTTACCGTAGGATGCATGACAGGTAAACGGACACTCCGGTACTGGAACCTTGCTTGCTCTTACCTCTCTGATATGCCAAGTGTGGCTTTCTCTGCAAGGCGGAAAAGACCACGAACGGCAAGATGAGCGCGGGCACGGGCAATGCAACCTACATCGTTCATGCCGACCCGATCACTGTGAACCAGACGGGCGTCCGCCATTTCTTCACGGACGGCTCGGGCGTTATCCGCTTCAACGCCGGGGCAACCGCGACAGCAACAGATTCCCCCTTGCAGTAAACCCTCACCCCCCAACGCGACAGCAAGGGCGGAGGCCACAAGCCTCCACCCTTTTTTATTCACCAGCGCTGATTGACCTTGCGCTGGAACCACATTAAGCTGCGCCGGACCATCGAAAAGTGACGAAGCATCTTCCCGCACGCTACACCGAAATCGGCTGCCGGATTCCCCATGAGTATTTCTGGGTGATCGGCTGGGGCGAAAGCGACGTTGGACTCGAGACCGGCTCGTATGATGCGGCGCTGCACATGGCGGGAATCGAGAATTACAACGTGATGCTTTACACCTCCGTGCTGCCGCCGGAAGCGGTCGAGCTTCCGCAATTGCCGGACATCCACCACGGCTCCGTGCTCGAGGGGATCATCGCGGTTCAACACACTGAAAAACCGGGAACTCGGATTACAGCGGGCGTGCTGTTGGCCAGGGTCTATCGCAATAAAGACGGCTCATTTCTGGGCGGTTTCGCATGCGAGTACGCGGGGAACGGGTCGGTGGAAGAAGCGGGAACAAATCTCCGCGAAGCGATGCAGCAACTTTTCGCGCGGCGTTACAAAACAGAACTCTACAGACTCGAGTTCGGGAAAATAGTGGTGCGGACATTTACGCCGGAAAAGAAGTTCGGGACAATTCTTGTGGGCATCGGCTTTGCGAGTCACCTCGTGCCGGTGTTGAAGCCCGAACTGGACGTAACCCCCTCGCACAAAGATAAGTCGCACGTGAAATACACGACCAAATAGTCTTGCCACCGCCCAGTTTCCAAATCAGGCTGCGCCGCGTTCGCGCACCAGACCCTTCGCGTCCTGCGCGTGGTGCGGCAACAGCGTTCGCATTGCAGTAAATTCCCAATCCCTTTATAAGATATCTGTATGAATTCGTATGAAGACATTCTGCGGCTGGAATTGCCGGCCCTGCTCAAGCAGGCCCGCATGGGCGTCCGATTGTTTCCGGACATGAATTTGATGCATGGCTACATGGCGGACAGTATGGCCGATGAACTTCGACGCAACAACGCCGCAGGAGCGCCGACCCGCTGGATTTTGCCGGTCGGCCCCGTGAAACAATATTTTCGGCTGGTAAAGACGTGTAACGTGGAATGCATAAGTTGGAAGAACGCAGATATTTTTCAAATGGATGATTTTTTGGATTGGCAGGGCCGTCCTCTTCCGCAGGACAATCCTCTGAGCTTTGAAGGATTCATTCGCAATCAAGTACTTGCCAAACTCGATGCCGGCCTGCGTCCGGATCCTGATCGGGTGCATTTCCCAAATCCTTTCCGCCCGGACGAAATAGGTGAAAAGATGCGGGCCGCAGGCGGCGTGGATACGTGCTATGGCGGCATCGGTTACCACGGGCACGTTGCCTTCAATGAGCCGCCGATTTCCCGTTGGTATCAAATCAGCGCCGAAGAAATGCGGAATTCCACAACGCGGGTTGTGGCCTTGGGGGACGACTCAATTGTGGTGCAGAGCATCGGAAGTGCCGGCGGCTCATCCCAGATGATTCCGCCGATGGCGGTGACCATCGGGATGCGCGAAATACTCGCGGCTCGCCGCATACGTCTTTTTCTGCGCGGCGGTGAACGCAACCGCGCGATCTTCCGTATCACTTTGCTTGCAGAACCGACAGCCTACTATCCGTCGACATTGTTGCAGGGTCATCCGGATTGCATTGTTCATACGGATGAGGCCACAGCCCGACCGATCGTTCCGTCCTTGTTTTGATCAAGCGCAAAGTGCTAGCAGCGCTGCAGACTTTGCCGGCAAGATCAGCTCAGCCGCTCCCCAAAACAGCCCAGATGAGGCGCACTACTGCTCCCAAGAGAAAAGCACGACTTTCTGTTGACACCTCGGGGCGGGAGGGCTAGTCTTCCGGCCCAAGTGGAAGCTCGACATGAAAATTCCGCTTAAAGTTCGACCGTTGGTTCAGCCGCCGAAAAATCCAGGATTTTTCTGTCTTCGCTCTCGACAATTAGTCCTAGAGAGATATCTAGGGGAGGAGAAACCATGAAAAGCAGAATTCTGTCTGCAGTGTTGGCGTGTGTCTTCTCGCTTGCTCTCTGCGTGGCTCTCATTCATGCGCAGAACATTTCGGGCACAATTGTCGGGACGGTATTCGACCCCAAAGGCGGTGTCGTTCAAAACGCCACGGTCACGATAACCAACACGGACCAGAAGGTCGTTGTGCGCACGCTCACGACCGACGACCGCGGTCAATATGTGGCGGCATTGCTGCCTGTTGGCCGCTATTCAGTAACCGTTGAATTCACCGGCTTCAAGAAGGCAACGAAAACAGGCGTGGCGCTGAACGTCAATGACAAACTATCGGTAAATTTCACTCTCGAAATCGGTTCGTTGAGCATGAGCGTAACTGTGGAAGCCAATCCCATACAAATCGAGACCCAGAGTGCAACTGCCACGGGCGTGATTACAGGCACGCAGGTCCGGGAGCTGTCCCTGAACAGCCGCAATTACGCGGCACTCGTGCTCCTGGTGCCGGGCGCCTCGGATTCCGGCAACGCCGATCAGATATTCCCCGGCGCCACCGCTCCCATCGGCACCAACCTGATGACCTTCCAGATCAACGGTAACCGGCGGGAGGAAAACAATTGGCAGGTGGATGGCGCCGACAATGTTGACCGGGGCTCCAACCTTACCCTGCTCTCTTTCCCGAGTGTCGACGCAATTGCCGAGTTCCGCGTGGTAAAGGGTGTTTACGACGCCGAATCCGGCCGCTCCGGAGGCGCGCAAGTCAATGTCATAACGCGCTCCGGCACCAACGCCCTTCACGGCGGTGTGTACGAATTCTTCCGCAATGACATTCTGAACGCAAACAGCTTCTTCAATAATCGCTCCACGCCGGTTGTGCCGCGTCCCCCACTTCGTTACAACGACTTCGGCGGCACACTGGGAGGCCCGGTTTACATTCCCGGCATTTACAGGCACCGCGACAAGACCTTCTTTTTCGTATCCGAGGAGGCGCGCCGCATTGTCACTTACTCAAATCCTTCAGCGACCGTGCCGTATTCCGGGATGATCAACGGGCAATTCAATCATGTGGTTTGCACTGCGTGGGCGAACAGTGGCGGCGCACCCGGCGCCTGCACCGCTTACGGTACCAGCATCTCTGCCGGTGCCATTGACCCCATTGCCGCGGCATACGTTAAGGACATCTTCTCCAAATTCCCGGCGCCAAATCTAGTTACCGCGGGCAATCCCTTCGGATACATTGCGTCGCTGGGGAATGTTTTTAATTTCCGCGAAGACATGGTGAAGGTCGATCACGTCTTCGGCCCGAAGCTCACCCTCTCAGGTAAAATCCTCCACGACACCAACCCGACGATCGAAGCGGGAGGCCTTTTTACCAGCATGCCGATCAACGGCATCGCGACGACATCCACCAACTCGCCGGGACACCAATACAGCATCGCCGCCACTTACTCTCCCACCCCGAAAATGGTGATTGACGCGGGTTACCGTTACTCTTATGGGGCGATCATCAGCCAGGTGATTGGCGCTGAAAATTTCTCGCAGTCGCCTGACGTCAAAACCGCGGTCGGTAACACCATACCTTTCGTGAATCTCCTCGGCCGTGTGCCGACCGTCGCCATCACGGGGGGTACCGGCATTGCCGATTTTGGCCCCTATAACGACTTCAACGTCAACCACACGGTTTATGGCAACGTGACGAGGATCGTGGGCGCACACACTTTGAAGTTCGGCGTGATCTACTATCACTACAACAAGCATGAAAACCAGCTGACCGGCGCTAACAACGGCTCGTATTCGTTCGACGCTCAGAATGCTCCTACCGCTGCGACTCTATTCGCTGGGAACCCGGTTTGCACCGGCACCGCAGCTGCCGGGGGCACATGTCCGTTCTCGTTTGAACAGGCATACGCGAATTTCCTGCTTGGTCAGCTCAACACCTTCGCGCAGGCCTCGCTGGACGTGACTGCGAACATCTTTGACAACCAGTTTGAGTACTACGGCCAGGATACCTGGCGTGTCAGGTCGAACTTGACCGTTACGTTTGGCGTTCGCCACTCGTTCTTCCGCCAGCCAACCGATGCCAGCGGCCCGAACGGCTCGAGCCGGCTGGTCAATTTTGATCCGGCCCACTATGACCCAACGAAAGCGCCGTGCATTACTTCCACTGGCGCCATGGATGTAAAGCTGGTCAACGGTGTCCCGACTAGCAGCGCGTGTAACCCAAACTACACCCCCCTGAATGGACTCATCTTCGCGAATCCACCTACATTCAACGGCTTCGTTGGCGCCCAGTCGCCGTATGGCAGCAAGGTTGGTAAGGAATTTAATCTGGCCATCGCCCCTCGTTTTGGAATCGCATGGGATCCATTCGGAGATGGAAAGATGGCCATTCGCGCCGGCTATGGCATGTTCTATGACAACGGCCTCGAGTTTGGTAACCCCGAACTGAACGTCGGCTTGAGTCAGGGTTTCCTGACCAACCTCAGCATCAACCGAAGCACTTTGGCGAGCCCAGTTGGTGCGACCACAACTGCCCTTAGCACGACCCCGTTTACAATCCAGTCGAGAATGCCGATCGACTACAAGTCGCCTTACACGCAGCAATGGAGTCTAGACATTCAGCGGCAATTTGGCGGCACCTGGATAATAGATGTCGGCTACTACGGCAACAACGCCATCCATCTTCCGGGCTTCGAGGAACTCAACCAGCCCGCCGTGGCGTCCTATTTGAATTGCACCGCCGCCACGCCGTGCTTTGCCGGCCCGACCTCTGTGCCGGCGAACGGAGTGGTCATCACCGGCCCCATCAACGGCACGACGAACTCGAACAAGCTGGCGGTGCTTCGGCCTTTCGTCGGTTACGGCCCTGGGCTGTTCTTCATTGATGCCTTCACCTCCAACTACCACTCGCTGCAGGCCCAGTTGCAGAGACATTTCGCGCGGAGCACGATGCTCAGCATCTCGTACACCTGGTCGCACGGCTTGACCACCGATCCCACTGATCGCAGCACGGGAGGCGCCAACATTCCTCAGGTCACCGGCGATTTTCGCAGTAATTACGGACCGACGGTCGCGGACCGGCGGCACGTTTTGACCGCGAACTTCGTCTGGGAGGTACCGTGGCTCCGCGATCGCCACGACTTCGCGGGCACCGTCTTTGGCGGCTGGCAGTTCTCCGGCATCCAGACTTTCCAGACCGGACTTCCTTTGACGGCCGTTCTAGGTAATGCCGGCTGCGCTTCTGGAACGGGAGCTAATTGCATGGATCCCACCGGCTCAGGCTGCTTGCTCGGCGCCTCGCCTGTCGGCTGCCGCGCGAACCAGGTAGGCAACCCCAATATCTCGGGTTTCCGCTCCTATGACCTCGGCTGGTTCAACGCGACAGCTTTTACTGTTCCGTCCGGAAGCCAGACTACCGAAACCACAGAACGGCCTGGTGCAATCCGCGCCCCCGGCTTCTGGCGCACCGACCTCTCCATGTTCAAGAACATGAGGTTCGGGGAGCACCTTTCCGGCCAGTTGCGTTGGGAGACGTTCAACACCTTCAACCACACGAACCCGATCTGCTGCGCGTCCACGAGCTTCGCGTCCACAAGCTTCAACTTGGTACGCGCAACTCGCGACCCTCGTATCATGCAGATCGCCATGAAGCTCAACTTCTGATTTGCAATTCTCTCTTGAACACCGCGGCGCCGGTGAGATCAGTCACCGGCGCCGTTCTTTTCGCGCGGGACGCATCGAATTGGAATCCGTCGCATTGCGGTAATTTCACTAGCTGCGTAAACTTATCGAATCCCTGCCCGGGTGGCGGAATGGCATACGCGGGGGACTTAAAATCCCCTGTCCTTAACGGGACGTGTGGGTTCGACTCCCACCCCGGGCACCAAGGCTTCACTTTGGTTTCAACTCGTTGGCGGAATCCTTCTTGCTTTTCTATTGAACTGTAAGATTGAATTGCAGCGTCTGCACGGGATCTGCGGAGTTTGACGAAGTCCCCGTGACAACAATTATGTAATTCCCGGCCAGCGTTCCGGGCTGGGGGGCTGGCAGAACCCGGCGCTACTTCCGACACATATTATCCACAGAGAATTGCCTTGACAGGTACGGCCACGCGGAGTACAAGGTGAGAATTATCACTTGTGGAGGTGCCCCGTGCCGCATCCTTACCGTTTTACCCTTCTCCTTGTTTTCTTTGCCGGTCTCGTTCCTGCCTGCTCAGCGCAGGCCGCGCAATCCTCGCTCGCCGTGGCGCCTGTCCGCGACCCGCAAGCGGTCGCTGTTCTCCGCGCCACACTCGCCACAATGGGCGGCCCAGGCGCGGCGGTCATTCAGGACACCGTCGTCCAGGCCACGGTGACTCCTCCCGCCAATCTCGGTGGTTCCCCCGGCACGCTCACGATTACCACCAAGGGCGCCGGCATGATCCGCACTGACGGCTCCGGTGGCGGCAAGACAGCCAGTACGATCTTCAATAACGGCCGTGAAACGCGCTCCACGGAAAGGGGTTGGGTCACAGCGCACGCGGCCAATGCGAATCACAAGAGGATCGACCACTTGCCTGCTCTGATGATCTTTTACGAAATCGCTCGCGCCGAGATCTCGGCTACTTACGTGGGAGAGGAAACTCTCGAAGGCCGGTTCGTCCACCACATTAGCATCACTCGGATATCGAACACCGGCAATCCTTCCATAGATGAAACTGCGACGCGCAATTCCCAGCTCGACGTTTTCGTAGATGCGCAGACCAACATGGTGGCCAAGATTTCCTACCGACACGTTGCGGAAAACGATTGGCGGCAAAGCCTGTCGATGGAAATCTATTATGACGACTACCGCACCGTAAACGGTATCGCCGTGCCGTTCCATCAACGTCACTTCTATGCTGGCCACCCCATCGGTGAAATGCAGGTCACCTCCGTCGCCGTGAATCAGGGCGCGCCTGACACATTGTTCAAGGGGAACTGACCATGAATCGCGCACATCTGAAGTGGATCGGCTTGGCTCTCTTGGTTCTCGCGTCCGGGCTTGCCCCTTCCGCCCATGCCCAGTACCCCGGCTATGTCACCAACAGCAACGACACAGGATTGCCCAGTTACGGCGCTTTCGTTTCAACCGGGATTGACACCGTCAATCTCATGAACGGCGGACTGAGTATCCGCATTCCGATCCTGTCTCGAAAAGGTCGCGGCATCGATTATGAACTCCATTTCGATTACCAGAGCAAGTTCTGGGTCATGGACACCTACGTTGTTCAAAACTTCCCCAATACAACCCACACGACCTTCTTCAGTTGGAGACCCGACCCGATTACGTCGGCATGGAATCTCCGCAACAACCTGTCGGGCGGTGTTGATTGGGTGGAGCAAACCTACACACTCGACCCTGGGTGCCCTTACTACAACAGCCAGTCACCGGAGGTCTTGGTTCGTAGCAACTGGGTCTTCAATTCTGCTGACGGCTCCAAGCACCAATTACCCTTGCGCAAGAATTATCCCATCATCGGGCTCGCATCCTGCTCGCAAAACGCCTATCCCGAAAATTATGTCGCTCATACCGATGATGGCCACGTTCGCGTAGACATCACAAACGACACATTAACGGATCACACTGGGATTCAGATTGTCCGCGCCAATGGAGCTCAGGGTGGCGCGTGGTCCTCTTTCCTGCTGAAAGACACGAATGGGAATTTCTGCTGCGGAACAATAAGCGGATCTCCCTCTTGGGCTTCGGATACGCTCGGTCGGCCGCTCTTCACGGAAGATTCGGCGAGCACTCAAAGCCAAACAATTTATGACTACATCGATTCCAATGGGCAAACCCAACAAATCAAAGTGGACTACACTACGATTACTCTCAATCCCTCTTTTCCGACTACATCCAATGGCCCGTACCAAATCTTCAATCAGTACTCGAATGGGCTGAGGGTGATTTCGAAAATCACTCTCCCCAATGGGCTCTCCTACTCCTTCTCTTACATTGACCCGGACACCGGCCTGACTAACCCCTTCGGTGAAATTATGAAGATCACCCTGCCTACCGGTGGCTACGTCAGATACAAGTGGACTACGCTTGCCAAGTCTGATGATGGCCCTACGGACCCCAATCCCGATGGCCCCCCCGGAACCGTCGTTAGTATTGACGCTCGCAGGCTCTCCGACCGGTACGTCAGCGAGGACGGCATCACCGGAGGTGAGAAGCACTGGAACTACGACTACACAAACAGTCTCGGCATGGTGGTCACCGATCCCCTCGGAAACAAAGAGATACACAATATCTTCGGCCAGAGCTGCTATATTCCGGGCTTCAATGCTTATGCGTCTAGCTCACCTGTTGATCTGGGCGTTGAGTATATGGACGCTTCAGGAAAGATTCTGAAGAGAGTTGCTTATGACTATGGATGCGACGGCGGCCCCGTCACTTCCGCCCAGCCCGGGCAGAACATGCCATCAAATCTCGATTACACCCCTGGTTATCGCAACAATCGCCTCATCCGCACGACTACCACAATGATGGACACCAACCAGGTCACGAAATCCGAAACCGATTACAACGATTGCTACACCTATTCCATGTTCGCGACGAACTTCACCGATTGCCGTCAAGGCCCCACACAGACGCGCGAATATGCCTTCGGCACGGGAACGCCCGGTTCGCTCGTTCGCTACACGACGTACGCCTATCTCCACAACTCGAATTCCACCTATCTGAACGCGCACATCTGGGATCGCGTTTCCCAGACCTCAGTCTACGATGCAGGCAACACGCTCTTTGCATCCACGTCCACGTCTTACGACACAACCTCCATTACCGGTACGAGCGGGGTGCCCATGCATGACAGCGCCTATTCTTCCTCCAACACCGTTCGAGGCAATCCGACTGTAATCAGCCGCTGGCTCAACACAAATAATTCCTGGCTCACGACCACGAATTATTACAACGACGTAGGCAACCTCATCCAGACTACCGACCCCGGTGGCCACACATATACTCTCAGTTACACGGATAAATTCACGGACGGCACGGACCGCAACTCGCAGGGTTACCTCACGTCGGTCACCGGGCCCACAACCAACAGTATCGATCACGTTGAGCGCAAACAGTATTACTGGTACACCGGCCTCACCGCCGCCGTCTGCGGTCAAAACATGCCCTCAACAACGGCGTGCGTCAACACTTACGTTCCGAGTCCACCTACCACAACATATTCCGACTATGCGAATTACACCTATGACGCACTGGGTCGCCCGTACACAGTCACCCATGGTGACGGTGGCACCACCAGCTTTACTTTCACTGAGCCAGCCACTCCAAGCCCCAGCTCGAGGATAAGCGTGAGTGCAACCTCTGTGATTGATTCGTCCCATAATCTCACAAACGCCGCTGTGATTGATGGCTTGGGTCGTGTCTTCAAGACGCAGCTCACTTCCGATCCAGACGGCACTGACACTGTGGATACGGTTTACGACGAGGTCGGGCGTGTCTCCACAGGGTCAAATCCTCACCGCGATTCTTCCGCAACGACGGATGGCATTACTACGAACAACTTCGACGGATTTGGCCGCGCCGTGAAGATCATTCCGCCCGATGGCAGCTCTTCGTCGAATAACATTCAGACCTATTACCACGGCGCCACTGTCACCGCCGTGGATCAGACCGGCAGAGCACGTCGCTCGATAACGGACGCGCTCGGCCGCCTCATCGAAGTGGACGAACCCGCCGCGGGTTACGCCCTCCCCGGAATCTCCGCGACTTCCGCCGCGGGCACGGTCACCATCAGCGGCGGAGAGCAGTACACGTCGCATCAGGAGATCGTGGATTATCAGTGCACGGGATTCAATGACGACGGGAGCTGCTGGCGGTGGGTGCCGGTATACCAAACTGTGATCGACAACTATGATGTCGGCACGGTCTCCATTACGGCCAACGGTCACACGAACACGGTGAGTTACGGTTCATCCAGCACGCCCTCTTCGATTGCGTCCGCGTTGAACTCGGCCGTCAATGGGGATTCCAGCGCGTACGTCACCTCCTCCGTAAGCGGGGCCGTCATCACGCTGACCTCGAAGACCACCGGCCTGGGCACCGACTACACAATTTCGTCCTCCTCAACCTGTGACACAGCCCATTTTTCTTACGCGTCGTTCACCGGGGCCCCGTCGGGCTCGAATCTCATGGGCGGTTCCGATTCCGTCCCATCGTTCCCTCCGAGCGAATCCACCTCTTCGCCCTACGTCACGCTCTACTTCTACGACATTTTGAACAACCTCACCTGCGTCGAGCAGCACGGCAATCAAACCGGCCAGACGGGCTGCTCCAGTGCGTCTTCTAATGACTCGACCAGTCTCTGGCGAATTCGCCGCTTCAGTTACAATTCGCTGGGTCAACTCCTCACGTCGAAGAATCCCGAGTCGGGCACCAGCACCTACACCTACGATTCAGAAGGAAAGCTCTCGACGAAAGTTTCCCCCGCGCCGAATCAGACCGGTAGCTCCACTGTCACAACCACGCTCACCTATGACGCGCTCCATCGCGTCCTCACCAAGACCTTCAGCGACAGCACGCCCTCGGTCACCATCGCCTATGACGGCACGACCATCTCCGGCTGCTCGCCCACGCTCACCATCACAAACGGCAAAGGCCGCCGCACCGCCATGTGTGACGCCGCTGGTTGGGAGTCCTGGGCTTACGACTCCCGTGGCCACGTCGTTACCGAACGCCGCAGCACCAACAGCGTGACCAAGTCCACCGCCTACGCCTATAATTTCCACGGAGGCGTGAAGACCATCACCTATCCCTCCGGCCGCACCGTGTCTTACACCTACAACGCCGCTGACCAGACCACTTCGGCCTCCGACGTGACGAACGGCATCACCTATGCCTCGAACGCCCACTACGCCGCGCCCGGCCATCTCTCATCCCTGCAGGAAAGCGGCTCGAATCTCATTTTCACGGCGTACTACAACAACCGCCTCCAGCCCTGCCGCATCTCAGTGAAGAGCAGCGGCACCGCGCCAAGTTCGTGCACCGATTCAACGAACATCGGCAACGTGCTCGACTTCACTTACAGCTTCACGAGCGGCACCGCGAACAACGGCAACGTGATCTCGATAACCAACAACCGCAACACCGCGCGCAGCCAGTCATTCACCTATGACGAGCTGAACCGCGTCTCCACCGCGCAGACGCAGGCCACCTCCGGCACCTACTCTTGGGGCCTTACCTACGGTTACGACCCTTGGGCCAATCTTCTTTCTGAAACCCTCACGCAGGGCTCTGCCAACACG
>JBGPHM010000046.1:0-32593 GCA_041484365.1 Terriglobia bacterium
CATTTCGGCCGTGCCCTTTGAATTCTCCATGGCGATTCTTTCTTCCTGGGCGGACCGCTGCTTCTTGTAGGTGTCGATTTCCTGGTTGGCGATTTCGCGCTGCGTCAGCACCTTCACCAAATCCGCCGGCAGTTCGACATCCTGAATGTAAACGCCGCGCGTTTCCACGTGATACTGGTCGAGCTGCTCCTTGATGTGCTTGAACGCTTCCTCCTGCACCTGTTGCCGCGTTTCGATAAAACGGATGGCCGGCATGCTCTGCAATTTGTCGCGGAAATGATTCCCCACGGCGGCCTGCAGGACTTCGTTCACCAGATTCACCATCGTCCCAACCATTGAAATTACTCGCGGCGCATTTGTGTCCGGCACGTGAATTTGCACCTGCAGGTCTATGTGGAAGATGAATCCTTCATTGCTCTTGGCCACGATCTGCTGGAGATTCGCGTCCAGATTGTGAGCCTGCGAAACCGCGTCCGCCCAATTCAACGTAAGAATTGACGTAGGCACAATTTCGGCCTGATAGCAGCGCGGATTCAGCGGATATTTTCCCGTGCGGAGCGCTTCCTCCCAGATCCCGCGATGACCCGGGCGCACAAGCGATCCGAATTTGAAATCAGTCCCGGAAGTATCTTGTGTAGGCAGGCCCACGTAAGCCTTCACAACTCCGACCTGCCCTTGCTGCACCACCAGCATCTCCACCATCTCAACGCTGACGAGGAATGGATTCAGCGCGTACGCGCCGTAAAGCAGGGGGTCGTGCTGCAACCCGATGCGCCCGCCATTGTCCAGGAACGCCTGAAAGTCCTGATAGTTGTTATGGAGTTTGTTTTTGTTTCCCAGAAGCAATTCGATAATCTCACCGTCGGCGGCGTTTGCCTTCTCCATCTTGTCAATGTCCGCAAATCCGCCCAACCGGCCGGCAATGTCTCCTGAAGGCAGCGGGTCGCCCTCATAGGTAGTCACGATGCCGACGGAATCTCTAAGCGCGCCGCTCTTGTCGACGGGTCTCGGCTCGATTCGCACCAGGTCGAGCTGGTCCGGGCGAAGGCCCAGCGCATCGCAAGTAAGCCTTCCCGCCTTTGCAGCCCGCACGCGAAGCTCAGAAGATATCGGCAGCCCAAAGACCTGGTTCTTCGTAATGACCATGAAACCAACGGGATGAATTGGAGCCAGCGTACCGGGAGGGAACACGGGACGCTGAACGCCTTTCTGGCCTCCGCCCGCCACAAATGACCGTAAGTCCGAAAAATTTCCAAACTCCTTTTTGTAAACTGCGGACTTCGCGCCAATCGGCAGCGGCGCGCCCACTTGTGAAATAACGACTCCGACCTCTCCGGCAGGAACCTGTACCCAGGGAAACTTGATCACCTCATAGAGGAGAAATGCTTTCCAGCGGAGCCCGGGCATAAGGAGGTCCGCCTGATAACCCGCTTCACCATGAAACGCGATGACGTTATCCTCGCTCAGTTTCTTAGCGGAAACGCGCTTCAGGACCAAGCCTACTTCCGACGGACCCACGCGGCGGATGGACATCAGTATGTAAAGGAAAACGAGCGCGGCGCCGCCAGACACCCACACAGCGTAAGAGATTCCCATTAGCATGTGATTCACTCCAAGGAGGTTTCAACTTCATGCTGCGCCCGCGTGCGTTCCATTGTCAAGCCGCGCGGGCCAAACAGCCTTCGTCAAGCTAGATATTTCCGAAGAGGCTTTGCGAAATCTTTAGCTCGTCTTCGCGGTTTGCGATGCATGTGGATTTCCGCGCAGCCCCAGCGCATCCGCGGCCCCGCGCATCGCTTCGATGCAGAACGCGATGTGCTGGTCGAGCGGGACGCCCAGCTCTTCCGCCCCCCGCCGCACATCGTCGCGGTTCACTCCTCGCGCGAAGGCTTTGTCTTTCATCTTGCGCATCACGGAATCAGGCTCCACCTCGAAGATGCTTTTCCCCGGCTTTACCAACGAGCACGCCGTAAGAAAGCCCGCAATCTCATCGCAAGCATAGAGCGTGTGGTCGAGCGCGGATTCCCGCGCGACGCCGGTGTAATCGGCGTGCGCGAGAATCGCATGGATCATCTCCTCGGGGCAGCCGCGCTCGCGCAGTATCTTTGAGCCTTCATAAGGATGCTCGGCGTCAGCGCGATGATCATTGTTCGGCCAGTGTTCATAGTCAAAGTCATGCAGCAGCGCCGTGACGCCCCAAAGCTCCTCATCTGCGCCTGACTTTCGCGCGTAGGCGCGAACACACGCCTCCACAGCCAGCGCGTGCTTGCGCAGGCTTTCGTTCTGTGTGAATTCGCAGAGCAAATTCCACGCCGCATTACGATCCGTTGCCACCGCTGCCCCCCTTTGAAACGCTTTTGAAACCTCGTTGAAATACGTCCGAAACCAAGAACGCATAGATTACCGCAACTCCAGCGGTTTTCGCGTGTTTGAGAATCGATGTAATCCGGCTCTGATGCCTGGGAATGTTTTAGAGGGTGCAGTTTAGACGATTCCCGAAAATAACCCTTGACACGTGGGAGCGATACACTGACAATGCCCAACGCGCCTGTTTCTGCCTTCCCCCCAAGTGTAGTTCCTCTACTCCGCAACGCCGGAAGAATGTGCGAGGAGCACCGGTGTCGGAAAATAACGGCAACAAGGCAATGAATGATTTAGATCGTGATGTAATACGCTGCAAGACGTGCGGCTTGGTGCAGTATCGTACCAAGAACGACGTCTGCCGGCGTTGCTTGCACATGCTGCCGCCGAAGACGGAATTCTTAATTCCGCCGCCGGTGCCGCAGGAGTTGCCGGGCGACGAGCGGCAGCTTTTCGAGAAGTGGCCGAACCGCGAAACGGTGGAGAACATCGGACAGCGGATCCGGCAGCTTCGCGAATCGCGGGGGATGACGCAGAGCCAGCTACAGGCGCGTTCACGTGTTTCGCGCTCGTATCTCTCTCGCATCGAAAGTGGACAGATGACTCCAAGTCTCGGAACGCTCGAAAAGATTTCCGAGGCGCTCGGAGTCGGCCTGAACCGCTTCTTTGTGCCGGAGTCCAATGGCGAAGCACTGCTCGAAGACCCCTTTATTCAGGGATTGCGGCCGTATCTCCGTCAACTCGATTGGGAACAGTGGCAGTCCATTCTGAAGAGGCTCGCGGCAATCAGTGATCACGTCGCAGCACCGATCCTTCCCGCAAACGGGAATGGCCAGGTGCGGACGATGCCGCAGCCGATGCGTGTCTCCGCTCCGCCCTTTGTGCGCCGCCCTCAGCCTAGCGTCGCCGTGGGCCAGCGCTGAGCACGGCGGCGCTCTTACAGCAGCGAGATTTACTGGCGGCATGCACGGCGGTCCCGATACCTCGGGACGGCCGTGCGCGCCGCCTTTCCTATTTCCAGTCTCCCCATTTGTCCATTTCCACCTGGTGTAGGCGCCATTAAGGGGAAAATCCCGGCCATTCGGTGCGAGTAATTCTCCATTCCGTGAAATGTGGTTGCAGAATTTGGGCGGGTACAGCTACAGTGGCCAAAGTAATTGCAAACCAGTTGCAACTGGAAGAGATTGAATGAACTTTCATTCCAGCTTTCTACCCCAATGAGTTCTTGACGGACAGGAGAAATCGCTTTGACGAGTCTTGATCCCAATTCAGTTGCAACCCGTTTGCAAGTAGTGCACACGCAGAACTCCTCTCGGAAAAGGGTCGCCAAGGGTATGTTTGTGGGTGCCGCGCGATTCGTGGCCCTGGCCGCGCTGCTGGTGCTCGCATGCGCCAGCGCGCGGTCACAGGAGCGGCCTTACTTCATCACTTATACCCACCAAATGGAGGAACCGGGCAGTCTGGAAATTGCAACGAATCCCCTTTTCGGAACGCAGCGCGGCGGCGGAAATTTCCTCGCGACATGGACGGAGTTCGAGTACGGAGCAAGAGGCTGGTGGACCACGGAGTTCTATCTCGACTGGCAAAGCACGCGCAGGGACAGTGCTCTCTTCACAGGCTTTCGGTGGGAGAACCGCTTTCGGCCGCTGCTTCGCGAACATTGGATCAATCCGGTGCTGTATGTGGAGTTTGAGGACATCAACGGCGCGGATAAGACCCTGCTCGAGGTTGTGGGACATGACGGGGAAGCCGATCACGCGGTGCCCAATTCCGAAAGCCGCCGGGAGCGGAAGCGCGAGATGGAAGCGAAGCTGATTCTTTCCAGCAATTTTCGTGGATGGAACATTTCCGAGAACATCATCGCGGAAAAGAATCTCACAAATTCTCCATGGGAATTTGGATATGCCATCGGGGCCAGCCGTCCTCTGGCGCTGGCGGCACGACCGAACCGCTGCACCTTCTGTCCCGAAAACTTCGCCGTTGGCGCGGAATTGTTTGGCGGGCTCGGCGACCGTTACAGTTTCGGGCTCAGAGACACATCCCACTATCTTGCGCCGGTGGTCGCCTGGAATGTGTCCGACAGCGTAACACTGCGGCTTTCGCCCAGCTTTGGATTGAACGGCAACGGCCACCGCTTCCTTCTTCGCTTTGGAATTTCCTACGAAATCTCAGGGTTCGGGCGGCGCGTAAAACAAATGTTCCACGGAGAGAAGCCATGAAAACCCGCGCGCGGATATTTATCTCCATCCTTCTGACTTTCATCGTGACGCTCAGAATCGCCCAGGGCCAGGACGCTGGTAAGAGAGAGCGCTCATCAGTGCTATCAAGTGTCCCAACGGCTGTGCACACGCGGCCCAATCCCTTCGAGGGCAAGCCAGAAGCTGTTCTCGCGGGGCGCAAACTTTTTGAGCGCCATTGCGCCACATGCCACGGACCTGATGGAGAAGGGCGGGGCAGGGTTCCTGCGCTCAATTCAGATGTCGTGGAACGGGCAACGCCAGGGGATCTCTTCTGGTTCGTCACCAACGGCAATCTGTGGACGGGAATGCCTTCGTGGTCGGGCTTGCCGGAGGCGCGGCGCTGGCAGATCGTTGCTTATGTCAGGAGTCTCCGCAAGAAGGGAACGAATTAATAATTTCAGCGGTCGAGGAACGCGCGCAGCCGCGTGTATCCCGCGCGGCTCACGGGAAGTTGCGTACCGTTGTGCAGCACGGCGACGTGGCTGTCTTTTCCGTACGGCTCGACCCTGGCGATGCGCTCGAGGTTCACGATGTACGAGCGGTGTACACGCAGGAAGCGCGCCGGATCGAGCGCGGCTTCGAGGCTCGCGATGGTCTGCTGCTTTAGATGTTTCTTTCCCTCGGCGCAGAGCGCGACGTAATCGTCCTGCGCTTCGGCATAATCCAGCTTCGCCATCGGGATAATGTGTACGCGCGCGCCGTCGCGCACTGGGATGCGGTCGGCGTACTGAGCGGGGGGACGCGCCGCGGCAATCAGCTCGGCCGTGGAAACGCGGGGCGCCGGCGCCTTATCTCCAAGCCGCTTTTTCGCGCGCTCCAGGGCTGCTCCGAAGCGGTCGGCACTGACGGGCTTCAGCAAATAATCTACTGCATGGACTTCAAAGGCCCGGATGGCAAAGTCGTCGTGGGCTGTGACGAAGATAATTGCGGCCTCATTGCCGATCAGCTCAAGAACTTCAAATCCATCGAGTTTCGGCATCTGAATGTCTAGGAAAACTAGATCCGGCTTCAATTCCGAAACCGCCTTCACCGCTTCAAAACCATTCGCGCACTCCCCGGCAATTTCGACATCCGTATGCGCGGAAAGGTATTCGCGCAGCACCTGCCGCGCCAGTTCCTCATCGTCTACGATGATGGCGCGAATCTTTGCGCCGGGTTCGCGTGTCATGCGGGCCGGGCCTCCGCCTCTGCGGGAAGCGTGATCCCCACGCGGAAGACGCCTCCCTCTGTTTTCACGTCAAAGCTTGCACGGCTGCCGTAACGCGCTGCAAGCCGTTGGCGCACATTTGCAAGTCCAACTCCACTCTTGCGCCGCGGAGGCGCCTCCGGGTCAAAGCTATTCTCGATGGCGATGGAGATCTCGCCATCCCGGCACTGCACATCGAGCCGGATTGAGCCGCCCTCCACTAAATTGGCGACGCCGTGCGCAACGGCGTTCTCCACCAGTGGTTGCAAGAGCAACGGTGGCACATCGAACGCGAGCGCCTCTTTCTCGATGTTCTCCTCCATGCTCAGCCGCGCCCCGAAACGGATTTTTTCCACCGCGAGGAATGCGTTCACCAATGAAAGCTCTTCTTCCAGTGAGATCACCGCCTTTTCGCCGAGTCCCAGCGTGCGTCGCAGGAAATCTCCAAGGAGGATGCACATTTCTCTCGCGCGCGCCGGGTCCGAACTCGTCAGCGCGCTGATTGAATTGAGACTGTTAAAAAGAAAATGTGGATTCACCTGCGCCTTCAGCGCCCGCAATTCAGCATCGCGCGCCAGAAGATTCGCGCGATTCGCTCGCGCCTCCGCCGCGCGCGAAGATTCCACCGCGATAATCACGTAATAGAACGCCACCGAAAGCAGATAGAGCAAACATCCCATCCCTCCAACTAGGGGAACTTCCGGCGAGAATCGTTTGTCCAGTCCGGGGAATACACCCGTGTTGGAAAGCACCAGCGCCAGAACTTTTGCCGCAGCCACCCACAGGCTGGCGGCCACAAGCCCGGCAGTCAGGTGCATTCCCACCAGGCGAGTGAAACTCGATTTGTCCAGCGGCGTTACGCGGCAGGAATACCACGCCGAGAGACACACCATCGCATAGAGCAGGCACAGCGGAACAGAGAGCGCCACCGACTCGCGCCACGAAATCCCGCCTGGAATTCCGAGAAGATAAGCGAGCATTCCCGCGATGGGAATCCACGCGAGGAGATAAAGCGCAAGCTTGCGGAACTGGCTGAGGATCGGGTGCATTCGCGACTCAATCCTTGATTACAACGCCGCCCATGAAAACAATACCGCGTATGATTAATCGCCGGGCGGCGCTTCCATCTGCCGTGGGGATTTGCTCCCTTTCGTCCACCAGCCCTCCCATCACGGGTGTTCCCTGCATGTCCACAGTCCAGTTGTTTGGAACGCGGATTTTTCCGCCGCCCATAAACGCGTTGATATCAAGGACGGCCGTTCCGCCTTCGAGATCCGCCTGGGTCAGGTCAATGTCGAATCCGCCCCAGACAGCCGTAACGCTACCGCTCCGGAAATTCTTGCTGATAATGCGCTGCTTCACGCCGCTCAATAAGGCCAGATACCTGAAGGACGGGGCATCCAAATTACCAAGCGAGGCAGAGCCCATTGCATCCCCGCGGCCTGTAAACGGACTTGGCGATCCTGCAACAATCCCGCCGCGTTCGCTGAACCTTCTAAAGACGAGCTTGATCCCCAGCGCAATCAACACAATCGGCCAGATGTTCCACCACCCGACATGGAAAGGAACGTACCCAAGGTCCCCAAGCAGGATCACCGCGCCGATGAGAACCAACGCGGCCCCGAAAAAGTGGTGCCTGCCGGTGCGGCAAAGCAGGTTCTCCAGCCCGAAGAAGATCAGAATTGAGGGCCAGAGGAAACGGTAGACCTTGTGGCCCTCGATGATCCCCTGTTGGTCAAGCAGTAGGATGGTACCCAGCGCCGTGAGCAGCAGCCCAATGAACAGGCCTGAGCCCAAACGGACGCCGACGAAGTTTGGTCGTCGGGAATTATCGGCCATGATCGCTCCTTTCACTTGAAACCTGCGTGGTGACAACCCGACTCCTGGGATTTAGTAGAAAAAGGGCCGCGCATCCGGCCATTACAAGAGTCAGAGGCCAGAAGGGAAATACAGCCGCGAGCGCCGTCCTGCTCACTAGCGCCGACAGGATATTCCAGAGTCCTTGCGTCAGAAAAGGAATGATCCAGGAAGCGTCGCGCGTGAATGGCCCAAGTCCCAGCTCACCGAACTGAGCCATCAACCCGAGGAGTGTCAGTAGCCCCGCCGCTGCCATCAGGATTCCTGCGCTCGATCCATGCATAGCCGTCGGCATCGTTTTGGATGTTTGCTGTGATTCGTTTGTCATCGCTTCCTCTCCCGCAATCATTGTGGTGTCTTGCATGGCGAGAGAGTAGTAGGTATGGCTTGATGCGTCTCGTGTTTTTCGGCGAATGGCGGCTGGTTACCGGCGAATGGCGGCCGGCGCGGGACAATGAAGGACGCCCATTGGCTGGATCGGCGGCGTTTGACGCAAGACCCTGCGTTTCTCCAATGCAGAGCTACGCGAACCGCACCTTCACATCAGGCCGCTTCTCGAGGTGCACCGTATCAATGAATCTCACCTGGCGCGATTCGAGCGTGAGAATCAGCGATTGCGTGCGTGTCCCTTCGCCGAAAAAGCGCACACCGCGAAGAAGGTTTCCTTCGGTCACGCCGGTGGCCGCAAAAATGATTCTCTTGCCCGGCGCAAGCTCATCCGTATCGTAAATCCGCTTGGGATCGCGAATCCCCATCTTCGCCAGCCGCTCTTCATGCTCCGGCTTCGAGACCACCAGCCGCCCGAGAATTTGCCCGTTCAGGCAGCGCAGTGCCGCGGCGGTCAGCACTCCTTCGGGTGCGCCGCCAGTGCCCATCACGGCGTGAACGCCCAGGCCGATAACGGCGGCGGCAATGCCAGCGCTCAGATCGCCATCGCCGATTAGCCGGATGCGCGCGCCGGTCGCTCGAATCTCGTTGATGAGCTTCTCGTGGCGCGGCCGGTCCAGCACGATCACGACGAGATCCTCGACGTCGCGGTCAAGGCGCTTTGCGATTGCGCGCAGATTTTCCGCCACGGGCGCATCAAGGTCCACTGCGCCCTTGCACGATGGGCCGACCACGATTTTCTCCATGTAAAGGTCCGGCGCATGAAGCAGACCGCCGCGGTCGCTCGCGGCCAGCACCGCAATCGCGTTCGGTTCGCCCGTCGCGCAGAGATTCGTGCCTTCCAGCGGGTCCACGGCGATGTCCACGGCGGGAAAGGTGCGTCCTTTCTCTCGCTGCGCCGCGCCCACCTTTTCTCCGATGAATAGCATCGGCGCTTCGTCGCGCTCTCCTTCCCCAATAACAATGGTGCCGTCCATTTCAACCGTGTCCATCGTCGCGCGCATCGACTTTACGGCTTCGTCGTCGGCCTTGTGGCGGTCGCCGAGGCCCATCGTGCGCGCGGATGCGATGGCGGCCTGCTCGACCACGCGCAGGAATTCGAGGCTCAGTTTCGATTCCATGGATTCTCCTCAGTAATAGGCGGCGATGCCCGTGATTTTTTCGCCGATGATCAGCTTGTGGATGTCGTTCGTGCCCTCGTAGGTGTAAACCGACTCGAGGTTGTTCATGTGCCGCATGATGCAGTAATCGTCCACGATCCCGTTTGCGCCCAGGATGTCGCGCGCCTTTCGCGCGATATCCAGCGCGATGCCCACATTATTCATCTTCAGCATCGACACGTGCGAGAAATCGGCTTTGCCCGCGTCCTTGCGGCGGCCCACGTGCATTGCGAGCAGTTGCGCCTTGGTAATTTCCGTAATCATGAACACCAGCTTTTCCTGCACGAGCTGATGCGCGGCAATCGGCTTGTTTGCGAATTGCTTGCGCGTCTTTGCGTATTGCAGAGCCGTGTCATAGCAGGCCATTGCAGCGCCGATCGCGCCCCATCCGATGCCGTAGCGCGCCTGCGTCAGGCAGCCAAGCGGCCCGCGCAGCCCTTCGACCCCCGGCAAAATATTTTCAGCGGGGACTTCGCAATCGGTCATCGCCAGCCCGGATGTAATCGAGGCGCGCAGCGACCATTTTCCGTGAACATCCCACGCCTTGAATCCCTTGGTCCCCTTTTCAACGAGGAACCCGCGGATTTTTTCGTCTTCGCACTTCGCCCAGATGAGCGACACGTCCGCGAGCGACCCGTTCGTAATCCACATCTTTTCGCCGTTCAGCACGTACCGGTCGCCGCGCCTCACCGCGCGCGTCAGCATCCCGCCGGGGTTTGAGCCGAATTGCGGCTCCGTCAACCCGAAGCAGCCGATGGCCTTGCCGCTCTGCAGGCTTGGCAGCCATTTGTCCTTCTGCGCGGGCGACCCATACGCATAAATCGGATACATCACCAGCGCGCCCTGCACGCTCACGAAACTTCGCAACCCCGAATCGCCGCGTTCGAGCTCCTGGATCACCAGCCCGTAAGCCACGTTTGACATTCCCGCGCAGCCGTACCCGGTAAGGTTCGCGCCGAAAAAGCCCAGCTCGCCGATTTGGGGAACCAGGTGCAGCGGAAATGTTGCATCGCGGTTGTGCTTCTCGATGATCGGGAGGATCTCTTCATCCACAAACTGCCTCGCGGTCTGCCGGGCGAGTTTTTCCTCATCATTGAGCAGCGAATCGAAGTCTATAAAGTCCACTCCCGCAAAACCCGGCATCCGTTGGCTCCTTGTCTGGAAAACATCTCTTTGCAAAATGCTTGCGCGGCGATTGAAACGCGCAGAAACCGCTTGTGACGCTGTATCTTAACAGGATGCGTTTCCGAGCGGCAAGGTTCGGAGGACATTGACGTAAACTCCGCGCCAATGCTATAAATTTTTGCTCTCATTTGGGGTGTGGGAGCGGTTGGTGTAGTGTGTCTTAGGCAGGAAACAGGGTTCTCACTCGCGGGTATCACCAGAGGCATCACGAAGTCGAACGATGGAAATTGTTCAACAACTAGGCCAACTGTTCCTCGAAGCAGTCCCCACCGTCATTATTATTCTCCTTTTTTATTTGGTTCTGCGGTACACCTTTTTCGGGCCCCTCACTCGTGTCATGGAAGAGCGTGCCGCGCGAACCGAAGGCGCCCGCCGCGAAGCCGAAGCCAGCCAGGCCGCCGCCAAAGACAAGATCCGCGCCTATGAAGAGGCGCTCCGAAAAGCGCGGTCCGCTGTTTACGCAGAGCAGGACACTGTGCGCCGTGCCATCATGGATGCTCGCGCGGCCCAAGCTCGCGAGGCGCGCAGCCGCGCGATGAATCGCGTGAAATCGGAAAAGGACGGCATCGCGAAGGAAGTTTCTGCCGCCCGCACGCAACTCGAGTCCACATCCCCACAGCTTGCCGCCGAGATCGTCGGCAGACTGCTCAATCCTCCGCCGGGCCGGCCGCGCACGGGTCCCAATGCGCCGAGCGGTGCACGATGAAAATGCTCCTCAGGCGGTTCTCCCTCGCGTTCTTGGCGATTATTCTTTGCGGCATGTTTGCCGCGCTCCCCGCCCGCGCCGCCGAAGCCGCCAACCAGGATCCCGCGGAGTCGCCCATCGGCACGGTCTTCAAGTGGCTGAATTTCGCGGTCGTTTTCGGCGCCATTGGGTATTTGTTGGTGAAAAAGGCCCCGCCGATGTTCCGCGCCCGCGCGGACCAGATTGCCGCCGGAATTGAATCGGCGCAGGCAGCAAAGGCCGAAGCCGATCGTCAACTCCGCGAGGCAGAAGCGGGGTTGGCACGTCTTGATGGTGAAACAGCAAGAATGCGCGATGCGCTCAAGAAAGAATTTGAGGCCGAAGCGGAGCGCCTCCGCGCCGCCGGCAAACAGGAAGTCGAACGGATTGACCGCAGCGCCGATGTCGAAATCGCCGCCGCCCGCCGCACCGCTCATCTGCAATTGCGCGAACTTGCCGCCCGCCTCGCCGCCGGGCGTGCCGCCGCGCTTATCGCGCAACAGATGACGCCCGACCGCCGCGCGATGCTCATGCAAGAATTTGTCGATGACTTGCCCGCCGCCACTTCCGCTGAAGGGCGTGTGAATTGAGACTCATCGCGGATCGTTACGCTTCGGCGCTGCTCGATGTCGCGCAGACGCAGGGCTCGGCGGAAAAGGTGAAGACGAGTCTCGAGGACTTCGCCGCTGAAATTCAGGAGTCCGCCGACCTCCAGCATTTTCTCGAAAATCCCGCCGTGCCCCGCGATGCCAAGCGCGGCGTGCTTGCAAAGCTGCTCAAGCTCCTCGGCTCCAGTCCCATCATGAGCAATTTCTTAAACGTCATCGTGGACCATCGCCGCGCGGGAATCGTGCCGGAAATCGCCGAAGCATACGCCGCACGCCTGAATGAGCGTCTGGGAATCGCGATTGCAACAGTTACCTCGACAGCGGAGTTGAGCGCGCAGGAGAAAACGCGGCTCGTGCAAGGTCTCGAAAAATCCACGGGCAAGAAAATTCAAGCGCAGTACGCGGTGGACGACGCGCTCCTCGGCGGCGCGGTCGTCCGGATTGGTTCCGTGATTTACGATGGCTCGGTGAAAGAGCAGCTCCGGCGCATGGAAGCAGCTCTGGCCACAGAATAACGATTCGGCGGGTGCACCTAATCCCCGCCCACACAAGAGGCTGGTGAAGGAATGGCACAGATCAAGGCAGACGAGATTACAAAAATCCTGCGCGAGCAGATTGAAAACTATCAGCAGACCGTCTCGGTGGACGAAGTCGGCGCCGTGATTTCCGTCGGCGACGGCATCGCCCGCGTCCACGGGCTTGAGCGCTGCATGTCCGGCGAGATGCTCACGTTCCCGCACGGCGTCACCGGCATCGCGCTCAACCTCGAAGAAGACCAGGTCGGCGCCGTGCTCCTCGGCGACTACACCGAAATCAAGGAAGGCGACATCGTCAAGCGCACCAAGACGATTATGTCCGTGCCCGTCGGCGACGCCCTCGTCGGCCGCGTCGTCAATCCGCTCGGCGATCCGCTCGACGGCAAGGGCCCCATCGCCGCCGAGAAGCGCCTCCCGCTCGAGCGCCTCGCACCCGGCGTTGTGGATCGCCAGCCCGTCCGCGAGCCTCTGCAAACCGGCATCAAGGCCATCGACTCCATGATCCCCATCGGCCGCGGCCAGCGCGAGCTGATCATCGGCGACCGCCAGACCGGCAAAACCGCCATCATCATTGACACCATCATCAATCAAAAGGGCGGCGACATGATTTGTATCTACTGCGCCATCGGTCAGAAGCGCTCGACCATCGCGCAGATCGTCAAGACGCTCACGGACGCGGGTGCGATGGAATACACCATCGTCGTCGCGTCCTCCGCCACCGAGCCCGCCACTCTGCAATACATCGCGCCTTACGCTGCATGCGCCATGGGTGAATTTTTCCGTGACTCCGGCCGCCACGCCGTCTGTTTTTACGACGATCTTTCTAAACACGCACAGTCGTATCGTGAAATTTCTTTGCTCTTGCGCCGTCCGCCGGGCCGCGAGGCGTATCCCGGCGACGTCTTCTACTTGCACTCGCGCTTGCTCGAACGCGCCGCAAAGCTCGGCAAGGAACTCGGCGGCGGCTCGCTCACTGCCCTGCCTGTAATCGAAACGCAGGCCGGCGACGTTTCCGCGTACATTCCCACGAACGTCATCTCCATTACCGACGGGCAGATTTATCTCGAGGCCGACCTCTTCAACGGCGGCATCCGCCCCGCCATCAACGTCGGCATCTCGGTCAGCCGCGTTGGCGGCAACGCGCAAATTAAAGCGATGTCCAAGATCGCGGGCACCCTGCGTATTGGAATGGCGCAATACCGGGCACTCGCGGCCTTCGCGCAATTCGGCTCTGAACTCGACAGTGCCACGCAGGCGCAGCTTGCGCGCGGACAGCGACTCACGGAAGTTCTGAAGCAAAACCAGTATTCGCCTCTGACCATCGAAAAACAGGTGCTTGTGATTTTCGTAGCTACGAACGGGTACCTTGACGACGTCAGCGTGGCCGATGTCCGGCGCTTCGAGAGCGAGATGTATCAGTTTATGGACTCAAATTATGGCGGCGTGTTCGCCAAGATTGCGCAGAAGAAAATTCTGGATGATGAGGTCAAATCGCTCATCGCCGAAGCGCTCAAGGCCTTCAAGGAAAAGTTCGTGGCTACGCCAAAGGCGAGCTAAAGGAACGAACGCTTAACAAATGGCTGCACTCCTCGATTTTCGGCGCCGCATCCGCTCGGTGAAAAACACCCAGCAGGTTACCAAGGCCATGAAGTTTGTCTCCGCGGCCCGGCTGCGTAAAGCGCAGGAAAAGGCTATGGAAGCGCGCCCCTACGCGAACGCCATCACCCAGCTTGTGCGCTCCGTGGCGTCGCGGATGGAAAATCCCACGCATCCACTGCTCGCGCGCAGGCCGGAAGAAAAAATCCTGCTCGTTCTCGCGACGGGTGACCGCGGTCTCTGCGGCGCATTCAACGCCAACGCCGTGCGCCGCGCCGTCGAGTTTCTCCGCTCGCAAGCGGAGAAGCAGCTCGAAGTTATTCCCGTCGGGCGCAAGGGTCGCGACGCCTTTCGCCGCCTGCAGAAGTGGACCGTAGCGGGCGAATACGTCGGCTTCACCGCCCGCGCCGAATTCTCGCGCGCTCGGGAAATCGCCGCAAAGATCATCGAGCAATACTCGGAAGCCCGCGCGGACGCCGTCTATCTCCTCTTCAACGAATTCAAGAGTGTCATTACGCAGAAAATGGTTTTTGAAAAATTGCTGCCGATGGACCCCGCCGAGCCGGACGTTTCAGGCTCGCAGGTGGATTACATCTACTCACAGCCCGCCGATGAAATCCTGAAAGGGCTGCTGCCGCGATTCGTCGAAGCGCGGATTTACCGCATGATTGCCGATTCTTCCGCCGCGGAACACGCCGCCCGCATGACCGCCATGGACTCGGCGACTAACAACGCTGGAGATTTGATTGAGACTTTGACGCTGACGATGAACAAGATTCGCCAGGCCGCAATCACGAAGGAAATTATTGAAGTTGTGAGCGGCGCGTCTTACACCGCGTAGGGAACAGGGAGAAAGAAGAAATGGCTGAAAAAACCACCGGCATCGGACACATCGTTCAAGTCATTGGGCCGGTCATTGACGTAAAGTTTGATGCCAAGGAATTGCCGCAGATCTACAACGCGCTTCGTATCACCAGCGAAGGCTACGACCTCGCGCAGCCTGTGGACATCATCGGCGAAGTCCAGCAGCACCTCGGCGAGGGCCGCGTGCGCGTCGTTGCGCTCGAGCCCACCGAAGGGCTCGTGCGAGGCATGAAAGTTTACGACCTCGGCAAACCCGTCACCGTTCCCGTCGGCCGCGCCACCCTCGGCCGCGTGATCAACGTCCTCGGCCAGCCCGTGGACAAGCTCGGCCCGGTCGTTTCGGACATTCATTATTCGATTCACCGTCCTGCGCCCCTCCTCGAAAACCAATCCACCAATCTCGAAATGTTTGAGACCGGCATCAAGGTCGTGGACTTGATGGAGCCGTACCTCAAGGGCGGAAAAATCGGACTCTTCGGCGGCGCGGGCGTGGGCAAGACCGTCCTGATTCAAGAGCTGATCCACAACGTCGCCATGCAGCACGGCGGTGTTTCGGTTTTCGCCGGCGTCGGCGAGCGCACCCGCGAGGGCAACGACCTCTGGCTCGAAATGCAGGAATCGGGCGTCGTCGTGGCCGGCGATTCAGCAAAGTCCCGCTGCGCCCTCATCTACGGGCAGATGACCGAACCGCCCGGCGCGCGTCTCCGCGTCGGCCTCACAGGCGTCACCGTCGCGGAATATTTCCGCGATGAAGAGGGCCTCGACGTTCTTCTCTTCATTGACAATATTTTCCGTTTTGTCCAGGCAGGCTCCGAAGTTTCCGCGCTTCTTGGCCGCATGCCCTCCGCCGTTGGCTACCAGCCAAACCTCAATACCGAAATCGGCGAACTCCAGGAGCGCATCACCTCCACCAAGAAAGGCTCCATCACTTCGGTGCAGGCCATCTATGTGCCCGCTGATGACTACACGGACCCGGCGCCCGCGGCCACCTTCGCGCACTTGGACGCAACCACTAACCTCAGCCGCGCGATCGTCGAGCTGGGCATTTATCCGGCTGTGGATCCCCTGGCCAGCTTCTCGCGCATCCTCGATCCCAATATCGTCGGCGTCGAGCATTACAACGTCGCGCGCTCGGTGAAATTGGTTTTGCAGCGCTACAAGGATTTGCAGGACATCATCGCCATCCTCGGCATCGAAGAACTGCCTGACGAAGACAAACTCATCGTCGCCCGCGCGCGTAAGATCGAACAATTCTTCTCACAACCGATGTTCGTCGCTTCGCAGTTCACGGGCCTTGAGGGCAAGTACGTGAAAATTGAAGATACCGTCCGCGGCTTCAAGGAAATTGTCGAAGGCAAGCACGATGACGTGCCACTGCCTGCTTTCGGCATGGTCGGCGGTATCGAAGAGGTCCTCGAAGCGGCCCAAAAAATGAAAGAGAAAGAAAAGGAAAAGAAGTAATTCGCAAGCATGTTGCCCGACTCCATCGCACTCGAAGTCGTCACTCCCGAGCGGCGCGTCATCCGCGCCACTGCAACGGAAGTGCAAGTCCCCGCGCAGGACGGTTTCCTCGGCATCCTGCCGGGGCACGCGCCGTTGCTTTCCGAACTCGGCGAAGGCGAACTCAGCTTTCGCGCAAACGGTCAGACAAGCTACGCCGCCGTGTTCGGCGGCTATGTCGAGATTCTGGCTGGCCGTGTAATTCTGCTCGCGGAAGCCGCGGAGCGCGCGGAGGAAATTAACGCTGCGCGCGCCGCGAAGGCGAAGGCTGGCGCGGAAAAAATTCTTTCAACGCCCGGCACGCCCGATGAAACTGCCGCTGCCGCGCGCAAATCTATCGCGCGTGCCGAGCTGCGCTTGAAAGTCGCCGCGCACGCCACTGGCGCACCCAGCCGCGAACTCGCTCACTCTGCCTGACGCAAACACGCGCACTCCGCCTGACGCGAACTCACGCACTCCGCCTGACGCAAACACACGCACTCCCCCTGAATTCTCTTGTCGATTTTGATTTGTATCAGGGCACGGCTTCAGCCGTGCCGATTGGCTTCGTAAACTCAGGGGTTTTAACCCCCGAGAATCCAATCGCACCACTCAGCATCAAATGCGATAGAGTTGATTCGACCTTGAGAGTTCCACTTCCATGGTGAAAATGTACACAACGGGATGGTGCCCGGATTGCATTCGCGCCAAGCGCTTCCTCAAGGAACGTGGCATCGAAGTCGAGGAAATCAACGTGGATGAATCGCCCGACGCGGAAGACTTGATCATGAGCAAGAACGACGGCCGCCGCGTAGTCCCCACGTTTGATATGAACGGCGAGTTTTTCGCCTGCAGTCCCTTCGACCCCAACCTGCTAGCCGAGAAATTCGGCGTCCCACTGAATCCCCGCTAAAAAATCTCCTTTGATTGCCTTTCAAGCGGTCCGTCCGCATCGCCTTGATTCCCAGGTTTGCTCAACCTTCTCCGTTCCCTCTGCGTCTCTGCGGTAGATTGTTTCTTTGTGGCTCTCTTTCAAATCTCAAATTTGAGATCTTAAATTTCCTTTCTTCTTTTTTCTCTTCCCTCGCGTAACCCTCTTTCCCCCCTGAATCCTCAATCAAATCCCACGCCGCGCGTCATCACACCCGTAATCTCCATTTCCGCATCAAGCAAAACAAGATCCGCGTCCGCGCCCGCGGTCAAAACCCCTTTGCGCTTTTCGAGGCCCAGCAGCTTCGCCGGCTGATAAGTCAGCATTCGCACCGCATCAATCATCGGTACGCCCAGCGCGAAAATGTTTCGTAGCGCGCGGTCCAGTGTCAGCGCGCTCCCCGCGAGTTTTCCGTCCGTATTTCGCACCACGCCGCCGATCACATTCACGTCGAAATCCCCAAGCCGGTAGCGCCCGTCGCGCATTCCCGTCGCCGCCGTCCCGTCGCTCACAAGAATCACGCCGCTCGATGTCTTCGCCTTCAGCAACAATTTCATCGCCGCGGCATCCACATGCACTCCATCCGCGATCAATTCCGCTGTCACTTGCGGCGACGTGAACACCGCGCCGAGCACTCCCGTATCGCGGTGCGAAAAAGGCCGCATCGCGTTGAACACGTGCGCCGCATGTCGCGCGCCGCGCTCGATCGCCGCCATCGCTTGCTCGTAAGTTGCATCCGTGTGTCCCATGGAAACCACCAGCCCCGAGTCGCACGCATCCTTCACAAGCTCGAGTCCGCCCGAAACCTCCGGCGCGAGCGTGAGGATTCGCGCCATTCCGTCCGCAGCTTCGAGCATCCGGCCAAAAAATTCTGGCGATGGTTTCGCAATCCACTCCGCCGGATGCACGCCCCGCCGCGCGGCGCTGATGAACGGCCCTTCGTAATGAATTCCCAGAATTTCCGCGCGCGGGCTTGACGTTCTCCGCGCGCCGTTCTGCTCCTTCGCATATCGCGAAATTCCTTGCGCGCTCGCGCAGAGCCGCTCCGGCGCCGCGGTCACGGTCGTCGCCACAAACGATGTCGTCCCGCCGCGCGCAAGGGTCTCCGCCACGGCGTCGAGCGCCTCGCTCGTCCCCACCATCACATCTTGTCCGCCCGCGCCGTGGACGTGCACGTCCACAAATCCCGGCACAAGCGTCGCCTCCGGTGCCTCTACCATCCGCGCGCCCTCGGGAATCGCGATGTCCCTCCGCTGCCCAATCGCGATGATCTTGTCGCCTTCAATTATGGCAACAGCGTCCGCGATCTCCTGATGCGGTGTGAACGCTCGCCCGGCATGTACAGCCCATATGCTCATCAATTGCCCGCTTGCTTCCCGCGATAGTTGAAGTACGCCCACACCTGCTCGCTCATTCGCGCGATGGCGTCCTCCAATTCGCTGTAATACCCACGGTGATGCGCGGAAAAAAACACAACCACCACGCGCCCGCTATCCGTTTCCAGGAATCCCACGTCGTTCGCGATGTACGGCGGGAAATCCCCAGTCTTGTGCGGGCTGCTCACATTATCCAGATACTTCGGAATCCGTGTGCGAAACTGCTGCTGCCGCATGAAGCGCATCATCTCTTCGCATGACTTCTGGCTCGCCGCCTGGTTCCGCGCAATCATTTCCAGGATGCGTCCCATGTCGCGTGCGCTCGAAAGCCCGAAGGGATGCTTCCCCTCGAAATGAAACCGCTCCGTGTCCGCGTCCATCATCGTGCGCGGAAATCCGCGCCGGAACAATTCTTCGGGCGTTAGACTGTTCCACGCAGGATCCGCATTCGCGCCGAGCGCGCGGAACCACTCGAACGATGTCCCCGTCGCCGTAATCGAGTTCAATCCGAGCTGACGCATCGTCTGCGTCACGTGCGCCGGCCCGCCCGCGCGCGCAAACGCCATGTCCGTCCCCGTGTTGTCGCTCTGGATGATCATCAGTTCCAGCGCGTCGCGAAAACTCAGGTTCAGCCCGTCGTCCAGCGTCCGCAGCACGCCCGTGCCGAATCGTTTGTCCGCCGTCGTCATCACAATGCGGTCCGCCGTATTCAGCTTGCCCGCGTCCACCAGCCGGTACACATCCACCAGCAGCGGAATCTTGATCGTGCTCATCGTGTCCATCGCCGCATCGGCGTTGATTGCCAGCTCTTCGCCCGTGTCCAGCGACTTGATGTAGATTCCCCAGTCCGCGCTCACGCCAGCCGAAATCTGCTCCAGCTTGTGCTTCAGCAAATCAATCGGCTTCGCCGGAGTCGGCTGCTGCCCCTGCGCCCCTGCCAGCAGTAAGCACGCCGACGCCGCTCCCACCGCAGCAATCACAGCCAGTCGCCCAATCACCCTCACCCGACCAAGCGCAGCTCGCCTCAACCCAATCGTCTTTTGCATTTTTTGTTTTATGTCGTGTTCCATATGGATTTAATTCACTCCCCGCTCGCGCAAGAGTGTGCCACACCCTGCGCCCGCCCGCTCAAGAAAACTCCGCGTTATCAACTATGAGGGGATGGCTTTCCGCGGAATCGCTCTGCTTAAAAAACAGCGGGAGGACTCTTGCGAATCCTCCCGCCTTAACCATGCACGAGGAGCAGCCTCGTGACCTGGCCGATCTTTCCTATTTCCGAATCGTTGCCTGCATTCCAAACTCGTCCCCCGGTATGAATAGCCTTGTAAATAAAACCTTCGACGGGGAGACGATGTACAAAATCCAATTCCTCGTGGTCGTGGTTGTCAAAGTTCCTCTGCCGTTGGTAGCAACCGAATAGCTGCCTGTGAAGCTCGGGTCCATACGGTCTTCTCCTCCTCCTCCGTCGACGGTACCGCTCAGGCCGCCGGCCCCGTCCGCCGTTACCACGCCCGTACCCCGACCGGGCCAAGCAGAATAAGGAAAGATAACCACATCGAGAAAAAAATTTCCCGACACTGAGGCATCCCCGAACGGTGCTCCCGATTGGATTTCCAATGTCCCGGCATAGCTGGTGCTTGAGTTCGATTCGAAGGCGAGGATGAACCCTTTTCCCGCACTTGCCAGGTAAAAAGGTCTCGAGGTCTGGTCACCGGAAAAAGTGAGCACGCCACGCCCAAGCCCGTCCGCGTCAACTGTGTATGTCCCACTGACTGGAATGTTTGCAATCACGCCGCCATTGCTGTCAACTGCGTCGGTTGTGCCATTCATCGTCCCGGTTCCGTCAAAGGTTGCAAGCGAGATACTTAAATTGTTTTCAACCGAATCGTCTGACACGGTGAGCACTTCTGGGCCATTCAGCGAGTTCAAAGTGAACTGCCCTGATGACTGTTGCAGAGCCACACCAGTCAGCACTTGTTGGGGATTGCAAGTCGGGCCATTCGTCTGGCAAACGTCCGTTTCGATAACAAACAATTCACTTGCGGAAATAACGTAAAAGCTGAAATTCGAAAAACTTGCGCTCTGGCCTGGGTATGTGAAGACAGCTGTCCCACGGCCGTTTGCGCTGACGGTATAGGTGCCCCCAAAAGGCACGTCAGAAGTATGTCCGGTATTTGCGTCCGTGTGCCCGGCGCTGAGCGAGCCTTCGTTGGCTTTGAATCTGCCAACGGCAGCACCCCCTTGGCCCCCGACGTTGTTCAAGCCGAAGGCGTAGCCCCCGGCAATGGCGGCAGTCGAAAATGCTGTTGGGTCTTGCCGCGCGAGGGCACCGCTCGCGAGGGCACCGCCCACAAAAAAGCCATCGATCTCAGTCAATTCAGTCAATTGTCCGCGTCCAGCCACTCCTGCGGCGAAGGATCCCAAAGCGAAAGAAAATGTCTGACTAGGATAACAAAAAGAAGGACACGAATGAGTTAGAGTCATGGTTCCGCGGTTGTCCGAGCCAACTGAATAGGTCCCCGTAAGCGGTACGTTCAAAGTGACGTCGGTGCCACAACAGAAAGCGATGATGGAGCTAAAATCTGCTACTCCGGCAGTAATATTGCCGTTGCCGTCGGCTGTGATGCTTCCCACCATTCCAAAGGAGCTTCCCACTATTGCAAACGGCTCAAAACCGGATCCTTTTAGTAGAAACGCGTACTGGCCGGTCAATTTGGCGTTGTTTGGATTAGTGCCAATGAACAAAGTAGCTGTACCGGAGAGCGATGCGTCCGATGCCAATGTCGCCGTGGCCGTCACAGCGGAGGGATCCGGAGCCGTTGCGGGCGCGGTGTACTTTCCGTTCGCGTCAATCGTTCCACAGCTCGCTCCCGTACATCCGGTCCCGGACACGCCCCAGTTGACAGCCGAAATAGCTCCGAACGGGCTGACTGTTCCGGTGAACTGCTGCACGCCATTGAGCGGAACAGTCACGTTGTTGGGCGAAGCAGCAACCCCTGTCGGCGGCGGCGGGAGCGAAACAAAACCCGCCCCCACCTTAGTCGGGTCAGCGACCGAGGTCGCGGTAATCGCCATGGATGCCACAAAGATAGGGACAATCGCTGGTGCTGTGTATTTTCCGTTGGCGTCAATTGTTCCGCAGCCAAACGGCGCACAGAAGGGATTTCCAGAATCGACACTCCAAGTGACCCCCTTGCTCGCAGGGTCGTTTTGGACAGTCGCAGTGAATTGCTGTGATTGCCCGGGCAGTACTGTCTGTACGCCTTGCGGTGAGACGCTTACCACAATCACTGGCAAAGTGAGACTTACGGAACCACTCGCCGACTTAGTTGGGTCCGCCACGGACGTCGCCACGACCCCAATTCCATTAGCTGGACTTGGAAGAGTCGCGGGAGCTGTGTATTTCCCGCTGGCGTCAATTGTTCCGCAGAACGTCGGCGTGCAGTTGGCATTCCCGACACTCCACGTGACTCCACTGTTTGACGGGTCGTTCTGTACAGTCGCAGTGAATCCGAATGATTGCCCGACTTGCACTGACGCGTTTGCGGGGGTGACCGCTACCACGATCGGAGGGGGAGGCTGGTGAGCCGTGACCCCTCCGCATCCAGCCAGTAACCCAAGGCTTACGATTGCGAGTATCAGAATTCCTATCGTCGAAACTGTTCTTCCGTTCATAACAGCCTCCCCATTGCGCTCCCGGAACGAGTGCGTTCTGAAAACATCTTTCTCGTGCGCGTACGGTGTACCCGGAACCAAAGTGCATGGCAATGGAGAGCGGCTAAAGCTTGTCTGAAGTTGCTATGAAGTCGTATCGCCTCATGAATAAATGACTTAGCCGGCGATACGAAGGAGGCAGACCGGATTATGGTAGACTCCGCGCATCTTACATCGGGTAGTTAATTGATGGCTTTTTACCGTTTCCTCGATTTCGGCCTCGACTCCAGTCGGTACGAACTGCGGCGGCAGGGCCGCAACTTGCGCCTGGAAAAGATCCCCATGGATCTCCTGATTCTGCTGCTGGAGAAAAATGGCGATCTGGCCACGCGCGAAGAAATAATCGAAAGCATCTGGGGCAAAGATGTATTCGTGGATTCGGAAGCCGGGATCAACACTGCCATCCGAAAAATCCGCCAGACTCTTCACGACGACCCCGAAAACCCGCGTTTCATCCAAACGGTCGTGGGCCGCGGTTATCGCTTTCTTGCGCGCGTCACACTTGCCGATGTCACAAGCGAGTCTACATCCGCTCCGGCCCTGCCTTCGCTCCGCTCCGATTTGCCGTTTGTCGGACGGGAAACAGTCATGCGGGAAATGCTGGCCGCCTGGACGCTGGCACAGCGCGGTGTCCGCCAAGTACTCTTCGTAACCGGCGAACCAGGAGTGGGCAAGACAACCGCCGTCTCGGCATTTTTTGCAAGGGCCGCGGCACGCGGTCCGGTCAGAGCAACTTGGGCGCAGTGTGTCCAGCACTTCGGCGTTGGAGAGGCCTACGAACCCCTCCTCGATGCTCTCACGCGGCTGTGTCGTCAACCCGGTTGCGGCCAGATCATATCAACTCTCGAGCGATACGCTCCAACCTGGCTGGCACAGCTCCCAGCTCTGATCTCTCCTGAACGGGTCGCCGAGCTTCAGCGTGCTTCTACAGGCACAACCAGGGAGCGAATGTTCCGGGAATTGACCGACGTAATGGAAGCCATCACCGAGCAAACTCCGTTAGTCCTCTGGCTTGAGGATCTTCACTGGAGCGACACCTCAACTCTTGATTGGATCGCGGCCTTTGTCCAGCGGCCCGAGGCAGCGCGCCTTTTGCTAATCGGAACCTTTCGGTCCTCTGAGGTAGCTGGCACCAAGCATCCACTCGCAACACTGCCCGGCGAGCTGCGGCTCAAGGGTTATTGCCGTGAGGTGGCACTCGACGGGCTCGACGAATCCGCGATTGCGGAATATGTCACGCTCCGGTTTCCATCCCCATCCGGTCAAACTGAAGCCTCTCGGCGACTCACTCCACTTGTTCATCGGCACACGCGGGGGAATCCGTTGTTCGTAGTCAATGTGCTGAGTGATTTGGTCGAGCGTGGATTGTTCGTCGAGAAGGATGGCGAATGGAGACTGCCGAATATTATCAGTGAGCGAGATCTGGGAATCCCCGAGAGCATTCGCCGCGCAATTGACGGGCAGATCGATCGCCTCGCCCCGGACGAACATATCCTGCTCGAGGTGGCGAGTGTTGCTGGAGTGAATTTCTCCACATCTGTGGTGGCCACCGTCGCTGGCGTTCCAGTTACCGTAGCCGAGAAAACTCTCGCCGCGCTGGCGCGGCGGCAACGGTTCGTTCGCATGTCGGACTCGCTCGAGGGACCCGATGGACACATCGCCGCCAGATTTGAATTCCTCCACGTCTTATACCGCGACGCCTTTTATCAGCGTGTTTCCCCGGGGCGGCTGGAGGAGCTTCATCGGCAAATCGGAACCCGCGAGGAGGCCGCTTACGGAAAACGTGCGCCGGAAATTGCCGCGGAACTCGCCATGCATTTTGAGCGCGGCGGCGATGTCCCCCGCGCCCTGATTTATCTCGAGCAAGCGGCACAGAACGCGCGTAACCTCAGCGCGTATACAGAAGCCCGGATTCATTTTGATAAGGCGCTCCTGCTCCTTGAAAGCCAGCCGCCTGGCACCGATCGGACGGAGCGTGAAGCGGTATTGCGCATCGGGCTCGGTGCCGTAATCATGGCCACTCATGGATTTGCCGCCAAAGACGCTGAAGAGGAGTACTCAAGGGCGCGCGCCCTCTGCCAAAAGCTCGGCGAAGGTGCCCCACAATTGTTCCCGGCGCTGTGGGGACTGTGGCTCTTCTACTGGGGACGAGGATCTCTCAGCACTGCTAAAGAGGTTGCAGAAGATCTGTTGGCGATGGCTCGCCGAGGTGAAGATTGCGCCCTTTTGCTGCAGGCGCATCACGCAGGATGGGCTACCGAATTCTCGCGCGGAGATCTGAAGGCCGCTATGGTCCACACGGAGGAGGGACTTCGCCTCTACGATAAAGCTCGGCACGCGGCGATGGCCGCAACGTTTGGCAGCCACGACGCAGGCGCGTGTTGCCTTAATTTCAGGGCTCGGACACTCGCACTGCTTGGACGGACAGAGGAGGCGGTGCGAATCAGCAATGACGCCATCGTCCTGGCGCGAGAGCTCGGTCAGCCATTTTCTACGACGGCGACGTTGTTCTTCGCCGCATCCGTAAATCAAGTGCTGCGAGATCACGCAGCGGCAGGAGCACACGCGGCGGCAGCGGCGGCGATCGCGCGCGAGCAAGGATTCAGGCTTTGGTTTGCATGGGCAACAGCCTTTGAAGGATGGGCCGAGGCTGAACTGGGCCAGCACGAAGGAGGCCTGCGCCGAATTGCAGACGGTGTAAGCGAAGCTCGGACGGCTGGATCGGATCAATTCATGCCGCACTTGCTTGGTCTCCTTGCCGAAGTGCACCTTAAAAGAGGTGAAACCGAAGCGGGCCTCCGCACGATCGATGAGGCACTGGTTGTCGCGCATCGCACCGGCGAACGATTCTACGAAGCAGAATTGTTCAGGCTCAGGGGCCTACTCCAGTTGTCTGAAAATGGCGGTTCAGCAGGCGTCGCGGAGCAAAGCCTTCTGCAAGCACTCGAGATTGCGCGCAACCAGGGAGCTAAGCTCTTTATTTTGCGCACTGCTGTCACGTTGGGCCGGTTGTGGTTTCACCAGGGAAAGCGCAGTGAAGCCAGGGACCTTGTTGCGAGTGCAAGCCGGGACATGGGAAAGGAAATCGTGCCACCTGACCTCATGGATGTCAACGCACTCCTCGCCAGTTGTTCGCAGCAGCCGAGCAACTGAATTGGTTTGCGAAAGAATAGACGCGTTTCCACCACCCAGGTGGCTAAGTCGCTTGCAGCGGAGGCCCCGCTCTGACCACCCACCGGCGCGTTGCACCTTCCAGTGGGTTGTTCTCGCCTCACGTGCGAACCGCTGCAAGCGCATCAGCCCAACGCGATAGCCCAGCTCTTCTTACTTTTCCTCGCCTCCCGGCACCCCAACCGCATAGCCAGCAAAGTGCCCCGTCGGTGGCGGTGTTCCACCACTGCGGACAAAGAGCACGCCTTGTAGCGTCGTGCGGAAACTCTCGCCGCGCTTTCCAATTTCAAGGCTTTCGCCATTCAAATCGAATCGCGACGTGGATGTGATCGTGTTCATGTTTTCAACGGTGAATGTTTTCTCCACAGTGTCCACAATCACTTGCTGGCGGATCTCCGATGTCATGATTGGAGTTCCTGTTCGAAAGGAATCCGGGATTGTAAAGTTTGCAGGAGACGTGTTTTGGTACACCGTTGTCGTCCCCTCTCGAATGATGATTGAGAACGGACCATGTGTCGTAACCCGTGTCGTGTTCACATCCGTAAAAAATGTGAATTCGGCCGTGGTTTCGTTTTGGGCCGCCGGATTCGAACTTGTAAAAATCGAATCCACACCTCGCACGTATGCCAGGTACCCGAACTGTTGAGAGGATCCGAGAGGCGCCGATGAGGTTGCGGCGAAATTGTTCACTTCGCCGGTCACTTCAAGAACCACTTGGCCCGGAGTCATCTGAACGCGTTTTAGCTCTTCTCTTGGTGCGGGACTTGCCGATAATGCTAGCGGTGACCACGCAAGGATTGATGCTAGTGCCACTACAAGTATTTTTTTACTGAACATTTTGATCTCCTTAAAGTCTTTCATCTGAGTCCGCTTTGGAAGCAGGCTCGTCAGTTACAGTCCGGAAATCCCTTTCCGGCACGGGGGCGGTGTACTCGCAACCACAATTGAGGACAATAGAGAGCAACTGAAGTTTGACTGAAGCTAGTGTGAAGCTGTTCTTCACAAAGAAGACAGGAGCATGGGCAACTTGGTTGTGAGAAAATTGAGATGTGGTAGACTCCCCCTGTTTAAGGTAGGAATAATTGATGGCTTTCTACCGTTTCCTCGATTTTGAACTCGACCCCAATCGGTACGAGTTGCGAAACCAGGGCCGCGTCTTGCGCCTGGAAAAGATCCCAATGGATCTGCTGATCTTGCTCGTGGAGAAGAAGGGCGATCTGATCGCGCGAGAAGAGATCATGGAGCGTATTTGGGGCAAGGAGGTCTTCGTTGATTCCGAAGCTGGCATCAATACTGCCATCCGAAAAATCCGCCAGATACTTCACGACGATCCCGAAAATCCGCAATTCATTCAAACAGTTGTCGCCCGCGGGTACCGCTTTCTTGCGCCGGTTACACTCGTCGAGGAATCGTCGCACGCCTCGAACGAGAGCGCGTCAAACATTGCGAAGCGCGAACAACCAGTCTCCGGCCATGTTAGTTTCCGTATATCAAGGATCACTGGCGTGGCTGTTTCTGTAATCCTGGTAATTGCATTGGTCCTCTTCGCGGCAAATGTTCGGGGGTTGCGGGATAGGATTCTTGGCAAATCAAAGCCAGCCACAATTCATTCTCTTGCCGTCCTTCCCCTCGAGAATTTTTCCGGCGATCCCAAGGAAGACTACTTCGCCGACGCAATGACGGATGAGCTCACGACGAACATGGCCAAGGTGAGTTCGCTTGCGATCATCGGCCGAACTTCGGTGATGCGCTACAAGGGAACTCGAAAATCGATACCCGAAATCGCGCATGAACTTAATGTTGATGCCCTCGTCGAGGGCTCTGTCGTCCGTGACGGAAACAATGTGCGCATTACCGCTCAATTGATCGACGGAGCTACCGGCCACCACCTCTGGGCTGACGATTTCCTAGGGTCTCAGCGCGATATTCTCCAGTTACAGAAAGAAGTGTCGCTCAAAATTGTTCAGGAAATCCGCGCGACCATCACTCCCGATGAGAAAATTCGTTTGACTAACGTCGGCGCAGTGGACCCGAAAGCCTATGATGCATATCTGCGCGGCCGTTCGTATTGGAATCAGCGGACGGAAGCGGGACTCTCAAAAGCCATTGACCAATTCAATGCTGCGATTCAAGCCGACCCGAACTATGGCGCGGCATATTCCGGGCTCGCCGATTCCTATACTGCGCTTGGTTACTTCAGCTACTTAAGTCCAAACGACACATTTCCGCGCGCCAAGGCCGCCGCCGACAAAGCTCTGGAGCTCGATCCTTCTCTTGCGGAGGCGCACGCCACACTCGGCTACTACAACCTTTACTACGCCTGGGACTGGACCGTAGCCGAAAAGGAATTCCGTCAGGCAATCGCGTTAAACCCGAATTACGCCACGGGCCGCGATTGGTACAGCTATTACTTAACGGCTGTCGGACGTCCGGATGAGGCGATGGCGCAAATTCGCCAGGCCCAAAAATTGGATCCGTTGTCACCTGTCATCAACACGGATGTTGGCTTTCAGTTTTATTACAACAAGCATTATGACGAGGCCATCCAGCAGTTGCTAAAAACACTCCAGAGTGATCCTAAGTTTCCGCTGGCCCATCTTTGGCTGGGGCGCGCATATCAGCAAAAAGGAATGTACGAGCAAGCAATCGCTGAGTATCGCCAAACCGATGCTGCATGGCCCGGTTGGGTGGTGACGCTTGCTGCAATCGGAAACATGGAAGGCGTGGCCGGAAAGAAGAGCGATGCGCGCGACATGCTGACGACGCTCAAGACACTTTCTCAGCGTGAATACGTAACGCCTTACGGAATTGCGCTTATCTATTCGAGCCTTGGCGAAAAAGACCAGGCGTTCACTTTTCTGGAGAAAGCAGTTCAGGATCGGGGTCACTGGCTGGTCTGGTTAAGACTTGATCCGCGATGGGACCCAATCAGAACTGATCCAAGATTTAAAGAGCTCGTTCACCGAATCGGGTTTCCTGATTAGCGAACTCTAGAGTTGTGATAGCATGCCACGCTTGTGTCACCCCAGGTAGCGCGAAGGGGCGAGAATATGCAAGTTCTAAGATACCGAATCGTAAAATATGTGGTGGGTTTACTAGCGCTTCTTGTCTGCTGCGTCACGTTTCCCACTCCGTCTTTCGCGCAAGGTTGAATGCCGGTTCGGTTCAACTCCTCCAGTTTGGGGGAGGGCAGCGTGCCTCAGCTGAAGGCGCACCAGTGGCAAGTTGACTTCTCGTATCGCCTGCTTCCAGGTGGCCCATGGTATGTAGGGACTCACGTTCAAGAAAGCGCTGCACCATTCGGGCAACCTGTATTCCTGCACATCAACTCGATGGACGTCAGCGTGAATTATGGTGTCACCAATCGGTTTAATATCACCCTCGAACTGCCGTTCTCGTACGGCACGCAATCGCGCTTCTATGCCGATAATCATCGTCATGAAGTTAGCGCCGCTGGGCTTGGTGACATTGGTTTTAGCGGCACGGTGTGGTTCCTGAATCCTGAGAAGCATCCAAACTCCAACATCTCTCTGGGGCTTGGAGTGAAAACGCCAAGCGGAAATGATTCGGCTACCGATAACTTCTTTCAAGCGGATGGATCTGTGATCCAGTTCCCAGTGGACCAATCCATCCAACTTGGTGATGGTGGGTGGGGCGTCACATTTGAAGTTCAGGCTTACAAGAAGCTCTTCGAGCGGGCATCAGGATACGCCTACGGTTTGTATCTCCTATCTCCGAAGAACATGATAAACGTGCCATCGCCCATCGCCGGCGTGACTTTGTCTGTACCGGACGTATACTCCGCGCGCGCTGGCGTGGCTTACGCTTTATCGCCGTCACATGGTCTCTCAGCGAGCCTGGGAATCCGTATCGACGGCATACCGATTCGCGATCTGATTGGTGGCAGCGATGGCTTCCGGAGACCGGGCTATAACCTTTATATTGACCCAGGGGTGACCTTTGTCCACGGTCGCAACATTTTCTCAATGAATATTCCGGTTAGCGTCCACCGGAACTTCAAGAAAAGTCTCGTTGATGTCCAATTGAACAGGTTTGGTGGCGGAGATCTCGCGACCTTTCTGATCCTTGCCCAGTATAGCGTTCGTTTCTAATCTCAATTTGAATTGAATCCTGAATAAAAACTACGGGAGGATTCTTGCGAATCCTCCCGCTGTTTGCCTACTGCGTGGCCTGTTTCTGTCCGCGGATTAGCCGGTAGGGACTCTTCCGCTGTGTTTCAATGCGCGTTCAGTTTCCGCCCGTGCTCGCCGATGCCGCCGTTGCGGTCGCCGAACTCTTCGGGACGCTCAGGTAGCCGACAATCTTGTCCTTGGAGACTTCATTGATCACCAGTTCAAGTTTGTCGCGGCTGCCGTGCGTGATGAAGAACACCGGCTCGTTCACTGCCCGGTTCTTCTTCTCAAACTTCTTGTCGTCCACGTAGAGGTTCACGGTGTACTGGTTGTGCTTGACGTTTACGCCGCGCAGTTCCAGCGTGACCGCGCCGAGCTTCTGCTTTTCGCCCCTGGACGAAATCGTGAATTCATAATAATCACGCTGTCCCAGGCGGCGGAGCTGTTCGATTTCATCGTGGTTGCGCGCGATCTGCGTGCCGAGTTCTCCGCGAGCATTCACCAGATCACTTCGGGTGGCGTCGAGGTCGGTGCGCACGCCGTTCACGTTTGTCGAAACAGCATTCAGATCATCCGAGTTGGCTTTGGTCGCGAGCGTATTCTGCGTGGTCTGAACTTGATCCTGAATCGCGGCCATCTGCTTGGTGTATTCCGCGCGAGTCGCACTGGACTGATGGCGCGTCTTGTCGAGATCGGTTTGCGTGACTTTCAACTTGTCGGTCACGGTTCCGAGATCGGCCTGCAATTGAGTGTTGGACGCTTCGGACTGCGAAAGTCTCTGACTAACGGTATCCAGATTTGTCCGCAACGCTTTGGCGTCGTTGATGGATGCTTGCTGCGCATCGCGCGCGTGATTGGCCGCGCTCCAACCTACGCCGAGAGCGATTAGAGAAACTGCGGCCAGCGCAACAACTGCGATGCCCAGCCAGCGTGGAGTTCCTGTTCCTTCTTTCACTTCGTTTGTATCAGGGCGTTCGTCGTACATTTTCGTGTTCTCCTTAGAGTTTCCCCTAGCGGAGTATGTAAAGAGCACGCGCCGCGCCAAATCCGCAGACCTGTAAGTGGCCTATTTACAGTCACTTGGGAAAAGCGCCCGAAAACGCGGCACGGCAATCTTTACAGGGGATATGTCATTTCTATGTGTTGCTTAGTTGAGCAAAAAAGAGCGCGAAAATGGGGAGGAAAAGCTAAATAAAAATGGAGAAAAAATAAAAAATGAAATGGGGTGCGAAAAATTACGCGTGGGTTGGATGAGGAAGCCGCGAAGGATCGGCGCCGAAATAAACTTGCAGAGTTTCCTCGGCGGCATCGAGAATTCGCAGGCAATCGGGACACGCCGCCAGATGATGCGAGACCTGTTGCTCCATCATTGGTGAGAGACGCCCTTCGATGTAATCGCAAATCAGCTTAATTGTGGCGCTGCAATTCATGGCAATCCCCCCGGACTGGCAAGCTTGATAAAGCACTTGCCCGGCCACAGTTAGATTGGATGCGCCATATCCGTAACTGGTTGGCAGGACAGCGTTTAGCGGGAGCGCGGCGCGAAGTGGGGCTGGAAGGGCAGTACTAGGACGATGCCGTTTCTACACTGGGGAGGGTTCTTTTTGGGGGCCGGAACAAAATTTGAATGATCTCCCAAATTATTTTTGATATGAAAAAACGGTGTTTTTTTTCGATTGCGAATTATGCGACATTGCACCATTTTGGTGCAAATTACCCGGCGCTTAACGAAGGATGGTCATGTTGCGGAGGATGGCGATGCGCTCGCTGAGCGGCGGGTGCGTGCTGAACAGTCCGCGGAAAACCGAGCCGGCCGTCAGTGGTGTGACAATGTAGAGCGACGCGGTGGTCGGAGAAATGTTCATCGGGATGCGCTTGTTATATTCGCCGAGCTTTTGCAGCGCGGAAATTAATCCCTCGGCGTGGCCGACGAGTCTTACTCCGGCGGCGTCCGCTGCGTACTCGCGCTGGCGCGAAATTCCGAGTTGCAAGAGAATCGCGGCCAGCGGCGCCAGGATGAACATCAGGAGCATGGCGATGGGGTTCCCGCGGCGATTGCCTCCGCCGCCAAACCAGAAACTCAGGCGCGCGAGAAGCGTGATTGTGCCGGCAAGCATCGCGGCGATGGAAGTAATCAGGATGTCGTAATTGCGGACGTGGGAAAGTTCGTGCGCGATGACGCCTTCGAGTTCATCGTCATTCAGCAATTTCATCAGGCCGGCGGTGGCCGCGACGGCGGCGTGCTTCGGGCTGCGTCCGGTGGCGAATGCGTTGGGCGCCTCTTCGGGAGTCATATAGAGCTTCGGCATGGGGATGCCGGACTTGCCGCAGAGCCGCTCCATCACTTCATAAAGGCGCGGGGCCTGCTCGCGCGTGACGGGCTGCGCGTGATTTTGCGCCAGGGCGATTTTGTCCGACGCGAAGTAGGCGACGAGGTTGACGACGACCATGATGGCGAAGCCAAAGATGAGGCCCCGCTGCCCGCCCAGCATCTGTCCGCCGAGGACGAGAAGGACGCTCAGCGCGGCCAGCAATAAGGTAGTTTTCAGTGCACGCATAGGATGGCTTTCTTAGGATTGCTCTCGACTGGCTATGATCACCTTCAACCACATTAGATGCTTCAGATTGGTTGCGGTTGCGCCCGGTAGTGCTCCATATCTATTTTAGGAGTTCCGGGTGGCTACGTCAAATTAAGCCCACCAGTAGATCTTGCGGGTCGTTTGTGAGTACTATAGTAGAAGCGTTTATGTTTAGATTAACGGCGTAGGCTTCGAAAGACTTTTCCCTAGTAATACATTTCACAAATGTTGATAATGGCACGTAGAATAACCACCCAATCCCCATGGGCGGATGGTTGCCTGATCCCTATAAGTGCAAGGTTCTATAGGCCATTTGTGTCGCAGATATTTGGAGGTACTCATGCAGACTTTTTTCCAGCAAACGCTAGGATTGGGCACTAGTGTACCTTGGCCAATCTATGCCCTGCTGGTCTTGTTGGCCCTGATTCTATTTGCATATTTTGCTCTCTTGCCCATCGCACAGCGGTTGAGGAAGGAACTTTCTGAGTATCTTACTGATCTTGGCG
>JBGPHM010000047.1:0-32486 GCA_041484365.1 Terriglobia bacterium
CCCACCGATGGAACGCAAAACGAGCGCCGAGCTCTATGAGCGCGCCAATGAATTGTCGGAACATCTGGGAATTCCAATCAGCGAAGTTTCCGTCGGAGGAGGCTCCGATGGAAACATCACCGCTGCTCTCGGTGTTCCCACACTCGACGGCCTGGGCGCCGTCGGAGAAAACGCGCACAGCACGGGCGAAAATATTTTGATCCGCGCACTTGCGCCACGAGCAGCGCTAATCGCCGCACTGATCGCCACACTCTGACCACGCAATGATTCTAGAAGGGATAAGTTCGGCGGAGATAGTCCGCCGTGTGTTGTTCCAATTCAGCGTAGCTCACGTGAAGTACATCCCTTACCCCGGCCTCGGCGGGGCTTCCGTTGGCGAAGGAATCCAGCAGTCGCGAAATATCCTCCATGTTTCCGGCGGAAAGAATCGTCTCGACAACAGCCAACGACCAACCGTAGGCAAAACTCGCGCCCGTGGCGGAAAGATTCATCCATGGAATCTCCAAATCGTGCAGCGGAATGGCGGCATGCTGATCGTACACATTCAGAAGAGCGTGCGCGGCGGCTCCCACGCGGCGTCCCTCCACCCATTGTGCTACACCTTCCTGGATCCATACCGGGCAGCGCCCGCGGGTTTTCTGCTGAAGAAAACTGTGTGTGAGTTCGTGTTTGAGCGCGCGGGAAAGTTCGTCTGTAATGGAAGCGAGACCCTGAACGGGGATGCGGATGCGCCCGTCATTAATGGCTCCAGCCCAGGAAGGCGCGCGCGTGATGTCCTGAAACTGCTGATCCGTATAGAGAATCACGCCAATCGGCTCCGGCGGCGTGTAATCCAGCAATACGCTGATTTGGCCGAATTGAATCTCGAGCGTGTGCAGAATTTCGCCCGCGAGAAGCGGCGCGGCGGCGCCTGTGTAGCGAATCACGAAATGCGTGGTTTGCCCTTCGCGGAACCCGACTTCCGCGCGAGCGTCACGTTCGGCTTTGTCGAGCGCTTTTGCGACCTCCGGATCCGGATGGAGTTTTTGCGCGCGCTTCCATTCAGCGACGGCTTCGGGGATCCGATTCAATCCGTAATTCGCCCAACCCATCAGTTTGGCAACGTCGGCCGAATCGGGGGCCACGCGCCTGGCCTTCTCGAGATACTCGAGGGCCGACGTGTATTCGCTTAGCCGCAGGTGGCCGTAGGCGACGTTAAGCAATAGCGGCGCGCTGCCCGGCTGCAATTGCAAGGCTAGGCGATCCTGGTCCATGGAGGCGCGCACATTGCCGCGCGACATTTCAAATAATGCAGCAGCATGGTGCGCCGTGAACGCGCGAAAGGCAGCAGCCGGGCCACCGTTCAAGGCTTCCTGGTCGAGCCGCGAAATGTAGCCGGAATCTATCGCACCGTCGTGGAGCGTGCCGGAGATCACGGCCGGGTCATACGAGTCGTCCGGGGATGCGAGAGGCGCGGTTATTGATACCGAGCTTGACCCCGCATTTAGAATGGCGGGAATTGACTGCGCGACAGGATCATGTTCGATTCGCGCAACCATCGATTTCGGGAATGAGATCTCGCCCGCCGACGTCAAACCCGTTACTCGGTCGCCAGAATCCGAAGCGCTATCCACGACTATGCGGCGGCCATTCTTGAGGACAATAGTGTCCGCATTCGCCGGGCAAAAGCCGGCGAGGGACACAAATACAACGAATGCACCAAAGGCGCTGCGGAGGCGCATTCTATTATTTTAGCGGCAGCGCGGCGATCCAGGTGACTATGGTTGCAGGCCCTTGCTTTAAGTTGCTACAGTGAGATTCATGGGTGGGGCAGTCCGGGCCAGGTTTCGGGCCACGCTGTTAGTTGCGCTCAGCACGGGTGTGCTCGGCTTGGGCGCGAATCATTTGGTGCACGCACAGGGTAACTCGCCTCCATCAGCACACTCGATTTACAATGCGCTGAACGCACTCCGCGTAAATCCCGGCCAAATCTACATCGTCAAAAACCTCGACCTTCGGCGCGATGCAATTCACATTACTTTTATCGATGGAGAATTCGCGTTTCTCGAACCCTTGGAGGGAAAAGAGACAGGTTTCGTTTTCTCAGGACGGGGCCACATTCTGGCGATTCCCCGCGACCCAGTTGAAAAAGCCTCTATGGCCCGATTTCTCGGCACACCCTTGCTGGATCAGGAATTCACCAAGGCCTACTTCCGATTTGACGATGAAACCGCTGCCGAACTCCACTCATCGCTTCGTGAAACAGGCGCGGAATCCGGAACCGACCCGGATTTTGTGTCGGAATGGGATCCCCTCATTGCATCCCTGAACCCAGGACATTCCCTGCGCATACTTACGGACCTGCTGGCTTCCCGGCCCCTGCCGTACTTTTATGCAGGACTTGATGGACAGGATTCCGGCCCGTTTGACGCGTTAATTGATAACCGCCGCCCGGAGCAGGTGTTCCTGGGACAGCCAAAGACGGTCAACGACGTCGTACTCTTCGACGTATGGGCGTCTTATCGACGAGAAGGTGTTCCGGATGGCAGTGTCCCCTTCTCACCGCTGGGCTATTCGTTGTCAACCACGGTGCAGCAGGATTCGACTTTGTCCGGGATAGCGGCACTTTCGTTGCGTGCGGTCGGAAATGGAGAACGAGTCGTCACTCTCGAGCTTTCCAACTTGCTCCGTGTGGACTCTGTGGCGGATGAAAATGACCAGCCACTGGAATTCTTTCAAGGAGAGCCGGTCGAGGGGCAGGGAGCGGGCTCGGCAGAGGGCAATTCGCTGATCGTGGTCCTCCCACGGGCCGTTCATGCAGGCCAGGAATTCAAGTTGCAAATTACGTACCGCGGAAAAGTAATCCGCAACGCGGGCAATGGTGTTTTCTTCGTAGGCGAGCACGGGACTTGGTATCCGCACGTCAGCGGCCTGGATACCTTCGCCACATTCGATCTGACTTTTCGTTGGCCACGGCGACTGCGGCTGGTGGCGACCGGCCATAAACTCGATGAACGCGAAGAGGGAGACTGGCGCGAGGGCCACTGGCGCTCGGAAAAACCCGTACTGGTGGCTGGTTTCAACCTGGGTGAGTACGTTGTGAACACGGTAGATTCCGGCGGCGTAAAAATCAATGTTTACGCAAATTCGCAGCTTGAGCAGGCGCTCCAAACGCGGTCGAGCCGCCGCACAATCCTCACGCCAATTCCTGAAGAAAACAGACAAGGCGTCATACAGCCGATGCTGAATGGGTCCGTCTCTACGCCAAACCCCGCGCCGAATCCGGCGGCGATACTGCACCAACTTGGCGAGGAGATTGCGCAAGCTGTGCAGTTTTTCGGGCGCTTTGGCGGACCGTTTCCATTTGAACACTTGGAAGTCTCACAGATCCCCGGCACATTTGGTCAAGGATGGCCGGAATTGCTGTACCTGCCGACTTTTTCGTTTCTTTCGAGCGAATCGCAGCGGCGCGTCGGCTTGAATAAAGTTATACAGGAGCATTTCACGGAGATCGTCCCCTATCACGAGGTTGCGCATCAATGGTGGGGCAATCTGGTAGCGTGGCGCAGCTATCGCGATCAATGGATTAGCGAAGGGATTGCGAATTATGTCGCGCTGATGTACGCCGAAAGCCGAAAGGATTCAGAACACGCTCTAAATGTCTGGCTCGACCGTTACCGTGACAGCTTGATCTCCAAACTTCCCGGCAAACAGGGCACTGTGGATTCAACGGGCCCTCTCACACTCGGCTACCGATTGCGCTCTTCGCTCAATCCGGAAGGCTACGATGAAGTGATTTATGCAAAGGCGACCTGGGTGTTTCACATGATCCGGATGATGCTGCGGAATCCTCAGGCCAAGGACCCGGATGAGCGCTTTGCAGCTCTACTCCGATCCCTTACCGAGACGCATCGAGATGGTTTTCTAACGACTGGAGAGCTGCAAGACGCAATTGAGAAAGTCATGCTGCCATCAATGAATCTGGAAGGAGACCGCTCCATGGCGTGGTTTTTCGACCAATGGGTGCGGGCGACGGGCATTCCAAATTACAAAGTTGAATTCACCACGCAACAGTCGGGCGATCAGTATGTCGTGAAAGGGAGCATTCTCCAGACGGGCGTGCCTTCTACATTCCTGGCGAGCGTGCCGTTGTACGCGCAATACGCGATCGGAAAGCCTGAACTGCTCGGTCGAGTGACTACGAACGGAGAGAAAACGTCATTTCGATTTGTCGCGCGGTCTGCGCCGAAGCGAATCCTGGTTGATCCCTTCAAGACAACCCTCTGTCACACGGAATAGAATTCTCTATCCCGCAACTCCGAATCAGACCCGGGGCAAATATTAGCAAGCCAAAAACAAATCGGGCGGGACATCAACGAGTCCCGCCCGACAGAGAAACCGGATTAAGACGTTGTTCAGGGCTTGCTGGGGCTCATAAAAGCCAGGATGAGTCCCACTGTGGTTCCCGCGGCAACCAAACCAACCGGCAGCCAGATCCACAGGAGCGAACGCCTGCCTGGCGAGTGGTTATCTCGGCCGCTTGATTCATCCAAACTTACGCGGTAAGCCGACGATTCAGCCACAACATGATCCGTCCCATCGATACTCACGGCGAGGTCGCCCTTGCTGCTTCCGACCTCAAATACGGTCGGCGCGACGAGTGACAACTGTCCGATCACCGCCGTGTCACCCTTCGCGCGCACGACGAGGGATTCCAGTCCGTGCACTTCAATTGGTGAACCCGGCACGCTCGAGAAACGCACCAAGCCGCGCAGGAGTGTCGCGTAGACACCCGAATCCGTCTTGTGCAGCGTGACAGTCGTATTGCCTGCTAGCACGAGCTGTGACTGCCCAATGCGCAAGCGAATCGCGCCTGTTGGCTGAGTCGATATGATGTCGCCATCATAAACACTAGTACCATCTACCGCAGCTACCTGAGCAACATTCGCCTTTTCCGCCCCGGTGACGACACCAAGGGAGGTGGTAGATGGTCCGGCAAGCGCCGGTATGGATGCAAAAATCAGTGCAAGTGCAACAATCGAAACAGGTTGTGCTAGTCTCCGCACAGTAACCTCCGAGAGGTATCCATAGCCATCGTAGGGGGAGCCCCATACCCTGTCAACCCCAATTCAAGAGGAGTGTGCAATAGATTGCAACATGGAGCAAATTCGCCACTGGGATTCCCACAGGGACCAGGACTCCCCCAAAAGGTCCTGAAATAGCCCCATTTCACGAGCAGAATTTGCGTGCGGATAACACAAGTACGGAGGCGCAGGTAACCACAGAATCGAGGTCCGCCCACTCAACAGCCTCATGCGCGCCAGCCCCGTCAGCCCCATAGTTGACAGTTTCCATTCCGGCGGCAGCGAAGAGCGCGGCGTCCATCCAATATGCGACACCGCCTTCCTCCGGCGCGCGGCCGGTCACCTTGGTGGCAGCATCGCGCACGCATTGCGCGATGCGCGCTTCCCTTGAACAAACGAGCGGCGGCTGCGTGAGCATCAACCGAACAGTTGCTTGCTCCCCTGCGCTTGCAATCACGTTGCGAAGCTCATTGAGCACTTGCTCCGGAGTCTCTCCGGGAAGCGTGCGGCGCTCAACCTCAAGCGTGGCGCTCGGGGCATACGTGCTGAGCCCCGCGCCCCCGCGAACCACGGAGCAGTGCTGCGATGCGGGCCCAACCAGAGGATGCGTGCGCGCGCGAAGCTGCTTGCGGTCAAACTCATCGAGCGCGGCGATGATGCGGCCCATGCGCGCAATCGCGCACACGCCGATGTCCCACCGGCTGCCGTGCGCCGCGTGGCCTTCCGTGGTGATCTCCGCCCACACGAAACCCTTGTGGGCGAGGATGAGTTTCCTGTCGCAAGGCTCGGTGACAATGCAGGCGTCCGCCTTATGATTCGCGACAAAGTGCTGCGTGCCGATGCTGGCGTATTCTTCGTCGGCCACAAGTGCCGCCATCACTCTGCCGCGCAGCGGTTCCTTCGCGAGCTTCGCCATCGCGCACAGAATCGCCGCGGCGCCACCCTTCATGTCATAGCTGCCGCGGCCATATACGCGGTTGCCTTCCACGCGCGGGTCGAAGGGAGGGATGGTCATCCCCTCCGTGCTGACGGTGTCCATGTGCGCGCAGAGGACGAGCGCAGGGCCCACGCCGCTACCGACGCGCGCGATCGCGTTCGGGCGCCCGGGCGCGGCTTCTTCAAGCCAACATTCCACTCCATGCGCGGTGAACCAATCGCGGATCGCGGCGGCAATGGCGGACTCGCCTGTGCCTTCGCCGGGCGCGAGCGTTGGATTCACAGACGGCGTCGCAACGAGGAGCTGAAGCGTCTCCAGGACGGCGGCGCGGTCAAGTGGGTCGCGGTGGGCCATGCTCAGTTCTTCCTCACAGGCGTCTTCGGCGCGGGCGGTGGCGCCTGCGGCGTTGCTTCCAGAACGAGAACCTCAAAAGGCGCGAGCGTGAAGCGCTGTGGCTGACCCGCAGCGAGCGTGACTGCGGGCATTTTGCGCGCATCTTCTTTGAATGGACTTTGGGCCGAATAGCGCGCGGGTGCGCCCTTCGGCAACTCGAATGCGCGTGCCACGTCAACGTCGATGCCCTGCTCGTGATCGCTCGGATTCCGCAGCACGAGGATTCCCTTCGCGAGTGACCAGGAAGCCCAGCCATAAACCTCCAGCGCCATAGGATCGCCGCCGATCCAGTGCGTGTCGACGAGCACGGCGGCATTCGCGGCCGACCACTTTGCGGCTTCCGCGAGATGGTCCCAATCAGCAGACTTGAGCAGCGCGGGCGAGATGTACATTTCCTGCAGCTGCGTGCCCGAACCAAAGTAGTCGCGAATCTCGCCGGCGAAATCGCCGTTCGGGTCCGAATCAAGTTTATCCGCATGCTTGGCGAAAATGAGGCCGTGAAGCATGAGCGAGTTCAGAGGAAAGAGCGATCCTTCGCGGACGACGTAGCGATACGTTTCAGCGTCACGGTAGGTGATCCATTTTTGCCGGTTCGAACCGACGCCCGCGAAACTGTGATCCTCGCCGCCGCGCCAGATGGAATCGGCGTAACGCAGCCAGAACGGAGAAGGGTACGTCCCTGTTGTGAGGTTGATGTAAAGGTCGGGCTTGGCCGTGCGCAATTCACTGATTAAATGAATCGCAGCATCAAAATCGCTGTCGAAATCGCTTCCGGGAACGACGCGATCGGCGTTTCCGGTGCCGTCAAATTTGAACTGGTTGATGCCGAACCGCTGCACCATGTCGAGAGTGGTCTCCCGAAAAAGATTGAAGTACTTTGGACCGGAGAGTGCGACGCCCGAATTGTTCGTTTCGTAGCCCGCGGCCTTTGCGGCGTCAAGGCGTTTCTGCCGCGGCTGACCGTAGCCGCCCCAGGGGGAAAGCCACACGCCGGGTTCCGCGCCGTATTGTTCGGCGGCGCGGCGAACCGCGGTGAATCCTCGCGGAAAACCCACTCCAAATTTCCAGAGCGATGATGGGTTGTCCCAGCCGTCGTCAAAAAGAAACGAACTGAGCTGGACACCTCGCTTCGTGTGCAATTCCGTGCCGAATGTGCGGATTACATCGAGCGCGTCGGCTTCCGTGTATGGCGTGAAGTAACCGAGGTCGTACCACGAGTTGTAATGGAGAAATGGCCGGTAGGGATGAGCGCGTTCGCGCTCGATGTAACAAAGGAATGCGCGGCGAAGCTGGCCTTCCGGGGAAACGCCAACGACGGATGAGTAGGTCATTTGCCGTCCGGAGCGCAAGGGCAACTGCCTTTCGAGGGCGCAGATAGCGCGGCCAATCGAAACGCTGCATTGTGAAAGCGGGTGCTCAAAGCCGAGAAAGAATGTTCCCACGACGATGGGCGAACCGCGCGTGTGGCCGGAAACGATTGCGCCCGGCAGCGGTGCATCGAGCAACCGGACTTCACGAATCGGCGCGTCCTGCTGCTGGGCTTCGATGGTGATTTCCTGCCGGATGTAGTTCGCGCCGTCGCGCAAACTCGCGCGCCAGATGACGTGAACCGCGTTGGCGTCGTCGGCAAGTTCGCCACCGATGGACTCCCCAGCCACGCGCGCGGCGAGCTGCGGATTGCTTGGATCACTGTTAATCAAACGGATCGAAGGCTCGCGAATAAATTTCATTTGCGAGGAGCGCAATACGCGGCCGTCGCTGAAGATGAGGACGAAAGCGTCCGCGCCCAATGTGATGGGTCTTGCAGAAATGAGATCGCGCGCGCTTACGGCTGCAAGGCGTCCGCCTGCCACGGACCAGGTCCCTTCGATCGCCGAATTGCCAAGACGCGCGAAGCCCCTTGCAATCGTCACCTGCGCAATTCCGGGCGCAGGGCGAAAATAGACAGCGTCCTGTTGCGCGTGCAGTGGCCCAGCGGAGAAAAGGAATGACGCAATCAAAAGGGCGGATAGCTTTAATCCGGATTCGATTTGACTCTTTCTCATTCGTCCCTCAAAACTCATTCCTTGAATCCCATGCGGAGCGTGCGCACTCTAATGTATCGCAGGGTTGCCGAGATTTTCATACAATCCATCAAACCATCAATCTTTTAAGGCGAGGTAGAATAGATCCATGGCAAAAGCAACTTTTGCGGCGGGTTGTTTCTGGGGCGTCGAGGCCAACTTCCGCCGAGTGATGGGTGTGACTTCGACGGTAGTGGGCTACACCGGCGGGCAGAGTGCGGATCCCACTTACGAAGCTGTGTGCACGGACCGCACCGGCCACGCTGAAGCAATCGAGGTTGAGTACGATCCGAAGCAGGTGCGCTACGAAGACCTGCTTGAAGTATTCTGGGTCACGCATGATCCAACCACGCCCAATCGCCAGGGACCGGACGTCGGCACGCAATACCGCAGCGCGATTTTCTTCCATGATGCCGCACAGGAAGCCGCAGCGATTGCTTCCAAGGAGCGCCAGGAAAAATCAGGACGCTTTCGGCGGCCCATCGTTACGCAAATCGTGCCCGCAACCACTTTCTATCGCGCCGAGGATTACCATCAGCAGTATTACGAGAAGCGCGGCTTGCACGGCTGCGGGATTTAACTGCGAGTTAAGGTTTGGGCGCTCCGCCTGAACCGTGGCCCTTAATCGCACGATACAAATTCGCAATCGAGTAAGTGAATCCCACAAAAATCCGGCGTCGCGGAGCGAATTGCGTCATGCCGGTGTCCAAACCGGCGTCGACCTCCAAACGAGGCGTCACAAACCAAACGAGCGCCGCCAATCCTGAAGCAAAGCCGGGCGTGGTGGCGTTCAGTTGAGTGTTCCCGTACAACTCACCTTGCACCTGCAAGGTTTTGTAAATCGCGTGGCCAAAGGCAAGGTTGAATTGACCGTTGCGGTCAAATCCTGTCGAACCCGGCCGCCCAATCAGGAACATCGAGGCATTCGCGTCGATGTGCACGCCAAAAACGTCTTTGCTCATGAGGACCGTAAATTGTTGATCCACGCGGCCGGAGCCGAGTCCTTTTGCCGCACTTGCCGATGGAATTTTCACCGCGTAACTCGCGGCAATCGTGGGGACATGCGCGCTCTGATGGACAAATCGAATTTGCGGGCCGATCCAGTTGTCGCCAAACCCTCGTTGCGTGCCTGAAGGATCTGATTGAGAGAGGAAGCTGGTCGTTGTCCAGCGCAACTCGACATCGCAAAGCAGGCCGAATTTTGCGAGTCCTCCGGCATCGGAAAAGCGCTGCCCTGCTGCCGGCCAGCCATGATCCCAACCGTACTCCAGTTCAAGTACCCCGTATTGCGTGATGTCGGCTGGGTTCGCGACCGTTGGGCGATTGGGATTGGCCTGGATCTTGTCGGCATAGCAGCCGGTCTGATGATGTGGGAATTGAGCATGCGCTGATGAGACAGTCCCAAGCAGGGCGAGGATCACTGTTGCAATCACGCGTGGACTGAATCGCGGACAACTCGGCTGAATTGCGGCCTTCGGCAAGATACGTCGGCAAATCATTGGTGGCATTTTACACGCTGGCCGCTCGCTTGGGCTGCTTCCCTTCTCTGAGCTTCGCCTATATCATGGCGCTCCTCCGGCGCGTGGTTTTGGCGCAGAGTACAGAATAAATGCCCGTATCAACCGCAAATTCGCGCGTCATTTACGAAGCACTCAAATCGTGCGGCGTGCGCATTGTCTCCGCGCTGCCCGAGACGTGGCTCGTTCACCTGATCCGCATGGCCGAGGACGACCCGGAAATGAAGCTCGTGCGCCTCGCGAAAGAAGAAGAGGCCGTTGGCATTTCCGCCGGAGCGCATTTCGCGGGCGTGAAATCGGCGATGCTGATGCAGAACCACGGATTTCTCGCGGCGGTGAATGGAATTGTTTCATTCGCGCAGCTCTACAGGATTCCTTTGCTCATGCTCACCAGCTATCGCGGCACGTTTGGCGAACGCGACCCGTGGCAGACCGAAGGCGGGCGCGCGACGGAACCAGTGCTCCGCGCGCTGAACATTCCTTACGAGAAGCTGGAAAAACCTGAAGCAGCGGCGCGGCAGATTGCCTGGGCGCAGACGCTCGCCGAAAGCAGCTCGCATCCCGTGGCGTTGCTCCTGATGCGCGAATTGATGTGGGAGGAATAACAAACAGAATTATGCAGCGACTCGAATGCCTTCGCGCAATTTACGATGACCTCGAACCGTGCATCGTCGTCACGATCATGGGCGCCGTGGCCGCCGAGTTGCAGTCGCTCGGGCACCGGCCGAATCATTTTTATCTGCAGCACGCGATGGGACTTGCATCTTCAACCGGTCTCGGCCTTGCTCTGTGCGTGCCGGAGCGAAAGGTTGTTGTACTGGATGGCGATGGATCGCTGTTGATGAACCTCGGCACGCTGACGACACTTGCTCGCTATCGCCCGGCAAATCTGATTGAAGTTGTTTTCGATAACGAAAGCCTGCTTTCCGTGGGCGGCTTCCCGACGGCGACATCAACGGGCAGCGACCTTGCCGCACTCGCGGCGGCGGCTGGAATCGAGCGCGTGTCCACAGCTATCAAAGTTGAGGACTTCCGGTCGCAATTCAGCGCGGCGATGCGAGGAAATGAGCTGGCGACCATCGTCGCCAAAGTGGAAGCCACCGGCCCTGCGAAATATGTTACCGGCCTCGGCCTGCTCGAAAACCGATTTGAATTCGCGCGGCACGTCCGTTCTCTTCGGAAAACTTAGCGCTCGCGCCATCCACCTTCTCTCATTCGAGGTGCACTCATGTCAGAGCTACTCTCACAGTTTGTCGCGCAACTCGCGGCGGGCCGCCTGCGCGTGGTGGACCTGACGGCGCCACTCAGCGCTGAAACCCCTCTGCTTCCTTTGCCGCCGCAATGGAATAACACGCCGCCTTTCCAACTGCGCGAGCTTTCCCGCTACGACGACCGCGGCCCGGCCTGGTATTGGAATGCCTTCGAGACCGGCGAGCATACCGGAACTCATTTCGACGCGCCCGTGCATTGGATCAGTGGAAGGGATCTCGCGAACAACACCGTGGACCGCATCCCGCCGCGAAAATTCATCGGCCCCGCGTGCGTGGTTGACGTGACGCGCGACGTCGCAAGCAACGCGGATTTCCTCGTGACGCCGGAGACGCTGCAAGCCTGGGAGCGCGAACACGGCCGAATCCCCGCAGGCGCGTGGGTGCTGCTGCGCACCGGCTGGTCGCAACGCACAAGCGCCGCTGAGTACATCAATATGAAGGACGACGGGCCGCACAGCCCCGGGTGGACGAGCGCGGCTTCAGAATTCCTCGCGCGCGATCGCGACATCCTCGGTGTCGGCGTGGAAACGATCGGCACCGATGCGGGACAAGCGGCGAAACTCGATCCGCCGTTTCCGAATCATTACATCATGCATGGCAGCGGAAAATTCGGACTGGCGGGATTGTGCAACCTGGATCAGCTACCTGCAACGGGGGCAATCGTAATCGCGGCGCCGCTGAAGATTGTTGGCGGCTCCGGAAGCCCGCTGCGGGTGATTGCGATTACGCCTTAGCTGCCGCGGGCGCGAGACACAGCGCCGCCGCTCCCGCGATGCCGGAATCCGCCACGTAGCGCGCAAGCAGAAGCGGGATTTCTACGCCTCGCTTGATGATGCACCACGCCGGCAATTTACTGCGGATGTGGCCGAACCACTCGCTTGCCAGTTGGCCAATCCCTCCACCGAAAACAATCACGTCCGGCTCGAGCAAATCGATAATGTTGCCTAGCCAAATCGTAAGCAGGTCCATCCGCTCCGCGAGGATTTCCGTGGCCAGTGGATCGCCCGCGCGCCATGCCGCCGCGACGTGCTCGGAATGAATCGCGTCCGCCTTGCCGCCGGCAAGCTCAATCAGTTTCGCGCCGCGCGGTCCTGCTGTGGCAACCACCAACTGCGCGCGCGCGGCAATCGCGGGCCCTGAGGCAAATGCCTCAATGCAACCAAACTTTCCGCAGCCACACTTCGGGCCGCGGTAATCAATCGTCACGTGGCCGCCTTCGGTCGCGGCGCCCGTGCGTCCGTTGTAGATGCGTCCGTCCATCACGAGGCCAGTGCCGATGCCCGTGCCAAGCGTGGCGTAAAAAACATTGCGATAGCCGCTACCCGCTCCCCAGAGGAACTCCGCGAGGCCCGCTGCATTCGCGTCATTTTCCACGAGCACGCGGACGCCGCGTTTCCTGCTAACTTCATCGGCCAGCGGAAAATTCCGCCAGCAGGGCAAGTTCGGCGGATTGATCACGACTCCAGTGCGCGGATCGAGCGGCCCGGGCGAACAAATCCCAATGCCCGCAATTTGCAAATTCGCCAGAGCGGCGCGGCCCGCTTTCAGAGCGTCATCCATCGCGGCAAACACGGACGCGAGCCCTTCCTCCGCAGTGCCGTGCGCATTCATCGGGGCGCGACCCTTGCAAATGATTTTGCCGGACGCGTCCACAAGGCCCGCGGCGACTTTCGTCCCGCCGATGTCCACGCCGAGATAGAGGGAGTCACTCGCCATGTCTGAATTCACCGTATTGAAAGGTTAATTTGCTAAACCCACTGAGATGATAATTGAAGCAAGATGACCGCCAAGATCAGCACGCCCACCCCGCTCAACTGGATGCGTAGCGGCGCGGTGCCGGTATTTTTCCATTCACCGGTGCGGATGCCGTGAATGCTCGCCGTAATCACGATCAGTGACATGAACATCGGCCAGGCGATGCTGGTGCCCCAAGAGCCGACGTAGTCCTTCGCAATGCCGTACATCAATGTGCTTCCGAACCAGCAAATCGCCATAATCAGTGCCAGAAGCCAGTAGCCCCCGGTTCCAGATTCAGAAAACTTTTTGCCTGTTTTGTTTTTACCTTGAAGGTAAAGGCAGTAGATGAGATTCGGGATGCCGCCTGCAATCATTAATGGTAAGAACGCCGCCATCGGAGCCCAAATTGGACTACCGTGAAAATCGTTAATCGCAGCCAACCTGAGGCCATTGCCCTTGTCGAGTCCTATCGCCACGAGCGCGGACCCGAGTCCACTGAATAAACAAAAGAGAAGTCCGCTGCCAATGGACGCCCTGCCCTCTTGCGGCCCAAGACCGAGCGCCGCTTCGCGTTTGCGCCCGGCCACCGCGCAGATTCCCACGCCAACAATCACGAGCGCCACACCGCCCATCACTCCAAGACCTCCCGCGGAAAAAACTTTATCCATGTGATCGCTGAGCAAAGATCGGAGACTTCCCACGGCGGCGGCAATGCCGAGAATCACAGAGAAAGCGAGCGCGATTCCGACCGATTCCACGGCCAGACCGAAGAAAACCTGTGAGATTCCCCAACCAGCGCCGCAGGCGGCCACAATCAGAATCGGCGTCCAGGACGAATGTGCATACACCTGGTTCACTTCGGGCAGCATGACCAATGTAATTACCGGAGGGAGAACGAATAGCGCGAAGATCGTCCATGCCAGCCAGGTGTTCTCCCACGCCCAGCGCTTCGTATATTTCATTGGCAGCGTGAAGCTGCCATTCATCGCGCCGGCGATGATCAATAGAACGAGTCCCCATGCGGCGCTCGGCATTTGCGTCCCTCCGGCCGCGCAGTAACAAATTCGCGGTCACAGTCAATGCGCGCGAGACTATCACAAGCTTGCGCGCGGCGCAGCCCGTTCACGCCTACCGCGCGATTTGTGGTATGAAGATTCGTCTTGAATCGATAGGCGATGTAACTGTTGCGGGGGATCTTCGGATGTTGAAGCGTCGTTCTTGGATTGCGAACATGCTGGCGGCGGGCGCAGTGCTTTGCGTGGGGGCTGTTCCCTTTGCGCGCACGCAAGACCGCGACGCGCAACCGTCCGCCCACAAAACTGTGATTGATCGCTTGCGAGCAATTTCACGATTGCCGACTTTCGAGTGGCGCATCCATGCGGGCGATCTTTCAGATGGACAGAGCACGCGGGTCGATGACTCTTCGTGGCAGGTCGTAAAGACCGGCTACGTGTGGACGAGCGGAACCTTGTGGTTCCGCCACGTGCTTGAAATTCCGCCGGCGTCTTCCGGTTACGACTACACAGGCGCGACGCTGTGGCTTTCCTTCTCCGCGGAAAGTGACACGGATATCCCTTCCATCATTTATATCAACGGATCGCGCGTCGCCATGGGCGTCAAGCTTGAGCCGATTGAAATTGCGAACAACGTCCGCCCCGGCCAGAGAATCCTGATTGCCGCGAAAGTGATTGCCTTGCCGGGAAAGGAAATTACTTTTGCGGATGGGAACGTGATGATGAGTCCGGCCACGGGACGGCCGGATCCGTGGATGACGGCTCAGGCGCTGCAGGCGAATGAAGCGCTGGAGCCGGTCTTCCCTGCGCCGAGTGCGAGCGTTGGATCGAGCGGCACGAGCTTGATGGATCGCGGGGCGGCGATTGCGATCATTGACGGCGCGTACACCACAGTGGATTTCACAGCGCTTGGCCGCGGCGATCAGAGCGCATTCGACGCATCGCTCACTGCCGCGACGCAGAAACTTTCCGCGCTCGATCCCGTGCTCAAGAAATATTCCGTCCGCGCAGTGGGCAATTCGCACATTGACATGGCGTGGCTCTGGCCGTGGTCCGAGACAACGATGGTCGTCCACGACACATTCGGCACCGCGCTTCAACTCATGAATGAGTATCCGGACTACACGTTCACGCAGTCCACAGCGCAGGCCAGTGCATGGATGGAAGAAAAGTACCCGGATATTTTCGCGGAGATCAAGAAGCGCGTTGCGGAAGGCCGCTGGGAACTCGTCGGCGGGATGTGGGTCGAGCCCGACCTCAACATGCCCGACGGCGAATCGCAGGTGAGGCAATTGCTTCTCGGCAAGCGCTACTTCAAGGAGAAATTCGGCAAGGACATCCGCATCGGCTGGAACCCCGATTCTTTCGGCTACAACTGGCAGCTCCCGCAAATTTACAGAAAATCCGGCATCGATTATTTCGTGACGCAGAAAATCTCATGGAATGACACGACGCAGTTCCCCTACAAACTTTTCTGGTGGCAATCGCCCGATGGCAGCCGCATCCTCACCTACTTCCCACACGACTACGTCAACACCCTCGACCCAGTGAAAATCGCGCGCGACGCCGCCGATCTTTTCCCGCGCGTCCCCAATCTCGATGAGATGATGCACCTCTATGGCATCGGCGATCACGGCGGCGGCCCCACGCGATTTATGCTCGATGAAGGAAATCGCTGGCGCAATCCCGCACAGCCCTTCCCGCGCCTATTTTTCGGCACCGCGCAGGGATTTTTCGACGATCTAGAAAAAGAGATGCCACGCTTGAACCTGCCCACGTGGAACAGCGAGCTTTACCTGCAATATCACCGCGGCGTTTTCACGTCGCAGGCCGAAACGAAGCGCCACAACCGCGAGAGCGAAGTACTTCTGCTCAATGCTGAAAAGTTCGCCTCGCTCGCTTACCTCACCGGCGCGGACTATCCTTCCGAGCAACTCAACTACGCGTGGAAAAAAGTTCTCTTCAACCAGTTCCACGACGTCGCCGCCGGCTCCGGCATCTCCGCCGTCTATCGCGACGCCGACCGCGATTACGCCGAAGTCCGCCGCATCAGCGAAGAAAGCATTCGCAACTCGCTCGGAAAACTAACTGCGAGTATGGATACAACAGGGCCTGGGGTGTCTGTGGTTGTTCTGAATTCTCTTGCTTGGGAGCGCACCGACATCGTCGAGGTGAAGGCGCAGATGGCTAAAGCGCGACCGAGATATGTGAATGTTGTTGACTCGGCAGGCCATGCAGTTCCTTCAGAGATTGACAACTTCGACCCGCAGACTGGAGAAGTCACCGTACTTTTTCTGGCACGCAACGTCCCTTCGTTGGGATATGAGATCTATCACATCGTGCAGGTGGATAAGTCCAAGGTCCCAACCCTCCCCACCATCCTGCACGCTGAAGAAGGGAATCTCGAAAACGAGTACCTCACAGTGAAGGTCGACCAGAAGTCAGGTTGCATTACCAGCCTGGTGTTGAAAAAAGACAATTACGAATCAATTGAGCCAGGGTCTTGCGGCAATTTGCTACAAGCCTTTCAGGACAAACCCAAAGACTACGACGCATGGAATATTGACGCTGATTTCGAGAAAGTCCATTGGGATCTGACCGATGCCCCAAACGTAACTCTTGTAGAAAATGGTCCCGTGCGAGCTGAAATACGCATTTCTAGGAAGTTCCGAGATTCGATGATCTACCAGGATGTTACGGTGTATGCAGGCATACCACGCGTAGACATCGAAACGTATGCAGAATGGCATGAGAAACATATCCTCTTAAAGGCGGCCTTCCCTGTCACCGCGCGGTCAAACATGACAACGTACGAAATTCCATTCGGTTCCATTGAGCGCCCCACAACTCGCAACACAAAAGAAGAGCAAGCGATGTTTGAGGTGCCTGCCATTCGATGGGCAGACATGAGTGATACGGCCCACGGCTTCAGTCTTCTCAATAATTGCAAGTACGGCTACGACGCCAAAGACAATGTTTTACGTATCTCACTCTTACGCTCGCCCGAATCACCTGACCCGCACGCGGATGAAGGCAGTCACCATTTCATTTATTCGCTCTATCCCCATGATGGTGACTGGAAGCAAGCCCAGACAGTCCGCCGTGGATACGAATTGAATTATCGTCTAATAAGTGCGCCCGTCCAGACTCACGCGGGCTCGCTCAACGCGCATTATTCATACTTCAGCTTTTCGACGCCGAATGTTGTACTAACTGCTCTGAAACGCAGTGAAGATAACGACAGTTTTATTCTTCGGTTTTATGAGTGGGCTGGCCAAGAGGCTGACGTTGCGATTGATTTGCCATTTCCCCCGGCAAAGGTATATCTCACAAACTTAATGGAACAAACCGAGAGGGAGCTTCCGCTGACCGGTTCTCGAGTGATTGTGCATACGAGACCATTTGAAATTCAAACTATTAAGGTAGTCTCCGTCAAAGTGGATGTCGGAGCACTTGATTCTGCCAAGGTGGCTAAGTCCCAATGACCCCCGAACAATCCAACCTCTTCGCCTCGCAGGTCCCGAGAAAAATCTGGACTCTCAGTCCATCTGAATTCGGCTTTCTGTGGCAGGAGTGCAAGCGCTGCTACTTTCTGAAGGTGACGCGCAAATTCGCGCGGCCGAGCATCTTTCCAAAAATCTTCACGGTGATTGACGGCGAAATGCGCAACCGCTTTGACCGCCAGCGCACCGAGCAGGCCGCGCCCATGCTCCCGCCGGGCGCATTCGATTGCCGGGAGCAGTGGGTACAGTCAGCGCCGATCTCGCTTCCCGGCCGCGGCGTGCAACTTGTCCTGCGCGGCAAGCTTGACGCCAACATCCGCTTCGACGACGGCACCTTCGCCGTGGTGGACTTCAAGACTTCTGCGCAATCCGACCGCAACGTGGAAACTTACTCGCGCCAGCTCAGCGCCTACGCGCACGCGCTTGAAAACGCCGCGATGGGTATGCTCGCATTGAAGCCCGTGCGCCGGCTCGGCCTGCTTGTCTTCGAGCCGAAATCGTTTTCTTCGGCAAAGGAAGCCGCGCAACTCACTGGCACCCTCACCTGGGCGGAAATTCCGCGCGATGACAACGCATTCCTGAAATTTTTGGGCGAAGTCGCCGCCGTCCTTGAACTCGCCACGCCTCCGCCGCCCTCGCCCGGCTGCAACTGGTGCACCTACCGCGAAACTGCTCGACAGATGGGTTTCTGAATCAACATCCATTCGATGGGGACTCACATTGAAAACAACAGCCCCCAAGCGGGAGCCTGGGGGCTAATTAGATTTGGGGGCGACATTGGAATTGAATCGCGCCGGTGTGGAGAATGAGTTCTGTCGATAAAACTCATTGCAAGAAACTACGCCCTCAACTCATCCGCCAGCCAATTCTTCACCATCTGCTTGATTGGCTTGCGCGCCGCAATCTTTTCATCGAGCACTTTCCGCGCGAGCGCCGGCAATTCCTCATCGCTTGCGAATCGCAACGCGATGAGTTGACCCGGAGTGAACTCCATAATCCGGGTACGCAAATCCTGCGGCAGCACGCTCGCCATCCGCAGGCGCATCTCTAGACGGATTAGCCGGTCCTGCACCGTCAACGTGAAAAGCCGTCCGAACAATGCGACGATGAAAAGTGCCAGGGCAAGCAGTGTCGTAATCACTGTGTCCGCGGACTGAACTTTAATCAGGTGATAGACCGACCACCCAATGTTGACCAGGAGAATGGGTACCGCGAAAAAGTGATAAGGGGGCACCCACCGTGTGTGATTCGAGTAGTTCTGACTCATTGAATTTCCTCCATACCCGCTTGTCTGGGTGACTGCGGCGAAAAGAGCCGCATGAGCCTGGCGATTCTAACAGGAGTATTACTTCGGAATGAAACTATCTATCTTTCTAGCGCCGCTGAAATTCGGGCGTCCCTAGCACCAGCCCGGTAATTATTGCGAGGTCCACTTGCCGCACTGGATCGTCCAGCCGCGCGTGAATCACCTGCGGATCGTTTGCGCGGGCTTCAAGCGTGGCTCGCGTGCCCGCGGAAACTTGCCCGCCGAGAAAAGTGTCAATAGCGCGGTCGAGCGCGAGCTTGGGATCGCTCGCGAGATCGCCGCCGAGCCGCGAGGGCAAATCCACCGCCGTGCCGCGCACGCGATTTCCGGCAAGCGTCATCGCAAAGTTCAGCCGCTTGAGCAGCCCGTTTGTGTTCACCCATGTTTCGGCGTTGTCCTTGTAACCGGTCGGCGCCTGGTATTGATAAAGCGGCTCGCCGATGTTCGCGACCCACTGCACAAGCGGCGTCGGCGCGTCCACTTCAGCGCCCAGCGCGCGCGCGGAAGACGCGACAAACTCAAAAGGCGTCTTGATCTTCGCGCGATATGCGCCGCGCGACCAAAACTCCGGCGAATAAATCATCGCGCGCACCACTTCGCGCAAATCGCCCTTCGACTTCTGAAATGATTTCGCCATGCGGTCCACGAGCGCTGCGGGGGGATTGTCCGAAACGAAGTGCTCCGCCAACTGGAATGAGATGTGACGGGCGGTGGCTTTGTGTGCGGCGAGCAAATCCAGAACTCTCTCGCCGTCGCGCTCGTCGCCATCTTTGATTCTCTTGCCGAGCACTTTCTTTGGCTCGGCATCGTGAAGCCGCGAATCGAAAACGAATTCCGGCTTGTTTTGTGGCGCGCGCAAAGTCCAGCCCGTAAAACACTTCGCCACCTGAATCACGTCCGCCTGCGTGTAACCGCCATCCACACCGAGCGTGTGAAGCTCCATCAACTCGCGCCCGTAGTTCTCGTTTAACCCGCGCTTATTTCCTAGCGGCGGCAAATCCTTCCACGCGCGTTTCTCCTCGGCAGTCGCCGCCTGCGCCCGCTTCACTGCTTCCTGGTCCGCGCTAAGCCAGTTATCCAGGTAGACGAGCATCGCGGGGCTGTGAGCCGTGGCGCCAAGCAAGTCACGGAACTTGCCGAACAGGTTCGGCCGAATTGTGTCCCGCTCAAATGAAGTGATCAGGTAAACATCCTGATCCTTCTGCGCAAAAATATTGAAGTGGTTGAACCAGAAATCGTCGAGCTGCTCTTGCAATTGGCGCTCGCTGTAAACGGCGCGCAAGAGTTTCGCCATCATCAGCTCGTTGACGATCGTCTGCGGACGCCGGTCGGCCGCCGGACGCACGCCCTGCGGCGGGCGCAGCAGCGCCTGCTCGCGCTTGTTGTACTCCTCGAGCGTCACGCCCATCCGCTGCGCCGCAAGCTGTGGACGCGGATACTCATTCATCAGCGCCGCGGGCATCATTGTGAGCGTCGGGTAAGCAGCGAGCCTCGCTTCGGCCGCTTTGTCGTCAATCAATTCCGGATGTAGTTGTTTCTGAATCCATGTTTCAAGTCCCATACGCCGGATGCGCTCCGCGTCACCGGGCCTCGGCCCGTATCCCAACCTGTTCAGTGCGTGAGTGATGGCCTCATCTTCCGTGAGGTCTTTGATCGGCAGCTTCCCCGCCCAGTGCTCATCGCTCGCAGAGTTGCCAATCGCCGGTGGGAGACCAATTTCAATATCGGAGTGGATCCCTGAGGAATACGTGAGATTTGCAGCGGATATCTCGGGTGAGGGCCAAGCCAAAATCAGCAACAACGCAGCCGCGCAAAAACCAATCGTCCCAATCCGTGATAATTCGTGGAATGAATTACAGGACTTTCTTATTCGCACAGCGGAGGACTCCTTCGGACGTCAGCCGGAGCCGGGCTCTCCTTACAATCAATACGCCTTGCGCCTAATCAATTCAACCCGCATCCGCGGGAGAAGTTCCTCGCCCTGCCCTCAGTGAGCGAGTTCGTTCTTGAACACGCTTCCATCCTTCATCACAAATCCGACGTTTTCCAGCGCTCTGATGTTTTGCAACGGATTCTCGCTTACCGCGATGATATCCGCGTAGGCCCCCACCGCGATCACGCCAATCTTGCCTTTCATGTCGAGCATCTCCGCGGGGCGCGAGGTTGCCGAGCGAATCGCTTCCATCGGCGACATTCCGAATTTGGTCATCAGCAAAAATTCCTGTGCAATGGGCTCGCTCCACAAAAATCCGCCGACATCCGTACCGAAAACAATCTTCACGCCGGCCTTCATTGCCCTTTGGAATGACGGCACGTGAACTTCGGCGCGCTTTCGGTCACGAATGCCGCCCGGCGTGCCATCTGCCTCCCAATGTTTGTAATAGACGGCGAGCGTTGGACAATACCAAGTTCCCTGCTTCACCATTTGCGCGACGTTCGCGTCCGTCAGCTCCAGCCCATGCTCGATCGAATCGCATCCGCCATCCAGCGCCCGCTGCATCCCGATCCCGTTGTACGCGTGGCACGCCACCTTTTTGTGCCAGCCATGCGCTTCTTCAACTATGGCCTTCAACTCATCCACCGTCAGCGTCGGCTGCGAAACTAGATTGCCGGCATCGTCCACCCACGAGCGGTGCGTCATATAGACCTTAATCCAGTCCGCGCCGTGATCGAGCTGCTCCCGCGCAGCCTTGCGCATCGCATCTGGACCATCCGCGATCTGCGCGCCCTTAGGTACCGTAATCTCGGGCGCGTAATCCTCCAACGGATACCCACCAGTTGTTGAAATCGCGCGCGTGACGCCGAATATCCGCGGCCCGGGAATAATGCCCTCATTTACTGCGCGCTTGATTCCCATATCGCCATAGCCCGCGCCTTCGGTTTCCACGTCGCGTATCGTCGTGAAACCCTGCTCCAGCGCGCGCCGCGCCGACACGGTCGCCCGCGCCGCGCGGTACGACGCCGGGTACTTCAGCAGCTGAACGTCATACCCGCCCTGATCCGGCTCCTCGCCCTGCAAAAAGAGATGCGTGTGTGATTCGATCATCCCGGGCATCACCGTCGCGTGCGAAAGATCAATGACGCGCGCGCCGGCGGGAATTGACGTCGAGGCGGCATCTCCGACCGCGACGATCTTGTTCCCGCGGATCAAGATCACCTGATTCATCTTCGGTGCGTCGCTCGTGCCGTCAATCAGCGTTCCCGCTTTGATTGCGGTCAACTGCGCCGCATTCGCATTTGTCCCCGGCGCATTCTGCGCGTGCACAACTACGGCAAGGCACACCAGCGCCACCAATAGCCCCGCAAACAGCACACGATTCCGCATGGCCGTCCCTCCTGGATTAACTTGTTGAAGATTGCGAAACACAGATCTCACGCCGCGGCAGGCTGCTCTGCGGCCTTCGCACCGGTGTAGCGCAATATTAGCAGCGTAACGTCGTCCGCCTGCCGCGCACCCCGCGCGAATTGCCGCACCGATTCGAGGATGCCCTCTTGCAGCTCCTCCAGCGGCGCAGTTGCGCGCTCCCCCGCAGACTCTTTCAGCCGGGCGATACCGAATTCGTTCTGCTCGGGGTCCATCGCTTCGCTCACGCCGTCACTGAAAAGCACAAGGGTATCGCCAGGCGAGAGCGTCACCGTCGAACTTGTAAACTCAATATCGGGGATCAGGCCAACCGGACAGCAGGCCGCCGGAAATGGATCTTCCACTTGTCCCGCTCGCAACAGCAGGGGCGATGGATGCCCCGCGTTAATAAATTCAAGCGTGCCATTCGCTTGCAGCATCCCGAAGAACATCGTCGCGTACCGCTCAACTTGAGCGTGATCGCATAGGAACCGGTTGATGTGCGCAAACATTTCCGGCGGACGCTGCCCGATGGAAGTTGCGGAAAGCGAGCCCTGCAACATGGTCGTCATCAGCGCCGCGCCAAGTCCTTTGCCGGACACATCCGCCAGCACAAACGCCATCCGGTCCGGCCCCAGATCGAAGAGATCGAAGTAGTCTCCGCCGACTTCCAGACACGATTGATTCGTCCCGGTGACCTCCACGTATGGATAGCTGTGGAACTCGCGCGGCAGCAGCGCCTGTTGAATGTCGCGCGCGATCCCGATCTCCCGCTCCAGACGTTCGCGCTCGCGCTCGCGGCCCATCAAACGCGCGTTTTCCATGACGCTCGCCGCGTCGCCCGCAACCGCATCCAAAATCTGCCGCTCGAGTTTCGAGAATGCCGCCGGCCGCCGGCTATCCATGTAAAGGACGCCCAGCAATTTCCCGCGCTCCTCTCCATCGGGCATGCCTTCCGCGCGCCTTTCGCCGATGGCATAGAGCGGAATCACGACCACCGTGCGCAGCCGCTGCGCGATCACGCTATGCGCCGCCTGCAAATTCTCATCACCAAACGCAACGTCTTCCGTTACGATCCCGCGCTTCTGTTCGAGCGCCAGCCGGATCGCAGTCTGCGTCGGCGAAACGCTATCAGTCGTAAGCGTCACGCCGCCGCGCTGCCGCGCGAGGCGAATTTTCATCACTCCGTCTTCGCCCGGCTCAAGCAGCAAGCCCCGGTCGGCGTCAATTAACTGGATCGCTGTGTCCACCATATTCGCGAGGATCGTCTCGAGCGGCATGTGGGAGTGCAACAGGGATGTCGCTTCCAGGAGCAAATTCAATTTTCGCAGACCGCCGGCTCCACTTTCCGTCGCCGTCAGGTGTTCCATCCTGTCGAGCAGTTTCGGGAGCGAGGCCGTGTCCGAGCGGAAAACGATTTCGTAGGAATCCGGCAGGCCGAAATTAATCATGTCCCCGTCGCGCAGTTGCGCCGATTCCGGAGCCTTTTCCCCATTCACGAAGAGTCCGCGCTTCTGTCCGCGGTCTTCCAGCCGGAAGGCTTTTCCGTCAAAGGTCAACGCCGCACATTGACGGGAGATACGCCGGTCGTTCAACTGCAAATGATTTCCGGTATCCGCGCCGCGACCAATCAAAAATGGCGAGCGATCCACGCGCACGAGCGTGCGCGTGCCTTCCGGCGACACAACTTCAAGCACCGCCTCCGGCATTCGCGCCATGAAGACTGTTTCAGACATTTAGGGCACCAAGTCGGGACATGTTAGCACGTCTCCGGCGAACTGAAACCACCCAGGATGCGCACGTGAATCGCGTATGGCGAAAGGATTCAATCCGGCAAAAAAAAGGCGCGCTCTCAAATCGAGAGCGCGCCTCGAGACTTCCATGCCACGAGCGGATTTAAGAGCCGCCGGCACATGGACTAAATCTGACTCCAGGCTACTTGTTCTTCGTCGCCGTGAAATCGCGCGGCGTTGAGTTGGCGAACGATGAAGTCCGAGTGCCCTTCATGTTGTCGCCGTCCACGGTCGCTTTGTAGGTTGTTGTGATGTCACTACCGTCTCGACCCTGGGTTTTCACGGTCCACGTCACTGTGTTTCCGGAGACCGTGCCTTCGAGAGCAACGTCGGCGCCACCGCGTCCGGGCATAGTGCCCGTCAGCTTCGCGCCGTCTTGCTTGAAGGTGACTACGATTGGGCCGCCGGGGCCTCTACCCTGGCCTCCCCCGCCACCCCCACCTGGAGGCGGTGCGCCTCCTCCCCCACCACCTCCGCCACCACCCGCGGGCGGCGGGGCCAGAGTGATCGTCCATGCGCCGGCGACATTGGCGTTGCTTTGCGGAGCGGCATTCATCGCCACACCCGCAAGCAGCAATGCGCATGCACATAGCGCCGCAAGCCATATTGCTGATTTCTTCATTTTCGATTCTCCTCGATTGTCGGATTCATGCATGAATTGGGCAAACCCAGCGGCTGGTTCTGCGCCGGGTGCAGCCCCCCTTTGGGTATCCGGGACTTTGGACGTATGCCGCTGAAATCGCGTTCCCGAATTCCGTCCGGCTACCTCTTTACAGCCGCCATTCCCTTGCGCTTCGCAACATATTCCGCCACGTACGCCGCCAGCGCCTTCTCCAATTTCAATGTCACGGGCCCCGGCGCACTCGCAATCTTGTGCCCCGCAATCTCGCCCACGCCGAGCAAATTCCTGTTTGTCGACGACATGCAAACTTCTTCCGCGGTGTAAAAGTCTTCCGGCGTCAGTGTCTGCTCGCTTGCAGGCACGCCCGAAGCGTGCGCGATCTCCAGTAACACTCCGCGCGTGATCCCCTCCAGGCATCCCGATGAAAGCGGCGGCGTCAGTACGCGCCCGCCGCGCACGCAAAAAATATTCGCGGCTGTGCATTCGGACACTTCTCCGCGCTCGTTCAGCAGCACCACCTCGTCAAATCCCGCCTGCTGTGCCTCATGCAAATTCCAAACATTGTTTAACCACGACGTCACCTTCACTCCGGCAAGCGGAGACGCCGCGTGCCGTCCGTGTTCGCGCAGACCGAGCCGCACCGGCTCCTTGTAATTCGGCATCCCCGCCGAGTAAAGGATTAAGTCCACCTGCGGCGCGGGCTCATCGCTCTGCCAAAACCCCGCCTTGTTGAACACAACGTAGATGCGCGCCGTGCCTTCGCGCACCTGATTCGCGCGCAGCACTTCGTGAAGCTGTCCTCTCACCTTTTCCGCGTCGAACGGAAACGGCACATGCGTTCGGTGCGCGTCCTTTTCCAGACGCCGCCAGTGCCGCTCGTAAGCGAACATCTCGCCCTCAGAAACGCGCAGCGTCGTAAAAAGTCCCCAGCCCGAAAGGAGACCTGCTTGGCCCGGCGAAAGCCGCACTTGCTCGATGGGCACCAGCCGGTCGTTGTGAAATACGTAGCGGTGAATCACTCTAGCCTCCGCACACCCGCAGAATATTAACTCGTTTGGGGACAAGCCATTCTACCGCAATTCTATTCGCCGCATTCTCGCAATTGGCGAAGCACGCCCGTACGCGGTCACAGTCGGCCGTGATTTGCATCACAGTCTGAAACATCCCTTCAAGCATCAAATATCACAGAACAACTTACTGAAGGAGACGCAAATATGATCACTGCGAAAGTCACTCTCACCCAGCCTCACAGGACGGAAAGGCAGTTCATCGGTGTCACCGGAAGCGGACATCACATGTTGCTTGACGACGCCGTGGGCGCGACCGGTCCCAAGCCGATTGAGCTGGTTGCCGTCGCGCTGGCGGGTTGCACTGCATTCGATGTCATCACCATCCTGCGCCAAAAGCACCACCAAAAAATCACGGGCTACGAAGTTCGAGTGGAAACCGACCAAGCGGAGCGCCCGCCGCAAGTATTTACCGCTGTCCGGATCCATCACATCCTCACCGGCATGGCCATCGACAAGAAGGCCGTTGAACAGGCCATCCAGCTCTCCGAAGACAAGTACTGCTCGGTGGGAGCGATGGTGAAGCAGACTGCGAAATTCGAGACAACCTACGAGGTCCTCGAAGAGACAAGCTGGATTCACGACCAAGCCGCCGAACTCGTCGCCTCCTGAAACCGCGGGGTTCAACTTGAGCGTCGCGGAGTCAGGCATGTCCGCGTGTTACCTCAATGCGCTTCCGGCAGCGTGTAGTCGAATTCGTACGAGTGTTTTCCGCTGTCAATGATGATTTTCATCGCGCCTGCAATCCCCACCAGTTCGCCGGTCCCGGAATCCGGCACCACCGTGACGCTCAATTGAAATGCACCGTGCGCCATCGTGCCGGTGTGCTGCAAGGCGAAGCTGCCGCTGCGGCCGCGCAGCTTACCACTCACTCTTTCCATCGCAACGTAACCTGCCGAACCCGCGACCGCCGTCCCCGCCGTAAGCATCTGGCCATTGCTTGTCGCTTCCAGATCGCCGTGGAATTGTTTGTCAATTGTCATCCTGCCAAGGCTCGCATCCACTCCCGCCTCTGGCGGCTGTGGAGTGAGCTTTACTTCAAATGTCCCGCTTGCATGAATCGTCACGACCATCTCCTTTTGTGCCGCCCTAAAATCCAACGAGTGTATCCGCGAACCTGCCAAACCCCCAAAACTGACCCATAGACAAACCCCCGCGATGACGGCGCCCACTCTATGAAATTGTCTTTTCATATTCGCTCCGTATTGGTATTTGCTCGCACCATTCTACTCGTTACGGCCCAACCTTTTTGAGTTCCGGACAGGTCCATTACAGCGGCTCCGTAGAACGGCCAAGACGAGCCGCTTTACCATCTCAAATGGGCCGGTACGACGTTCGATTGACACGGCCGTGCAGTGAGGCTAGGCTTTCGAGAGATTTTCATTCCTTTTTCCGCTACGAGAAGGGGACAAATGATCTCAAGATTTAAGTTCGCGCTCTTCTCGCCCCTGATTGTGGCCGCGGCGATTGCCTTCAACTTATTCTCTTCTGCAAGACCTGCCAAAGCTGGTCTGCATGAGCGCGCCTCCATTGTGCAAAGGATTGACGACTCCGACCTCCACACGCTCAGGGGCAATACTCGCGGGGAAGCGAATGAACGGAACGATCGCGGCCGCGTTCGCGAAGATTTCCGAATGGAGCACATGCTCCTGCAATTGAAGCGCTCGCCTGATAGTGAGCAGGCGCTGGAAACCTATCTCGATGACCTATCCAATCATAACTCGGCGAATTTCCATCGGTGGCTAACCGCGACTGAACTCGGTGAAAACTACGGCGTGAGTCTGGCTGATATTAGTACGATCACGAACTGGCTCGAATCGCAAGGGTTCAGGGTCAATGTGGTTTATCCGAGCCGGATGGTGATTGACTTCACCGGCACGGCGCGCCAAGTGCGCGAAGCCTTTCGCACGGAGATTCATCACCTGGAAGTTGACGGAGCAAAACACGTCGCGAATATGAGCGATCCGCGGATTCCGGCTGCGCTCGCGCCTGTTGTTGCGGGCATCGTCTCTCTTCACGACTTCATGCCGCGGCCGATGTATAAGCCGCGCGTCCAATATACTTTTGCCGGAGGGAGTCCCGGTGGCAACGGCACAGACTATGCGGTTGTGCCGGGAGACCTGGCGACGATTTACAACTTGAATCCGCTGTTCAGCGAAGGTTATTCGGGTCAGGGCCAGACAATCGTAGTGATCGAAGATACCAACGCGTTCAACCCGGGCAACTTGCCCGCTCCGGCGGACTGGACGAACTTCCGCGCGAAGTTTGCGCTTTCCAATTTTTCAGCAGGCTCTTTCTCGCAGGTCAACCCGGCGCCGCCGATGGGCTCAAACAACTGTACAAATCCAGGCGTGAACGGCGATGACGGCGAAGCGATCTTGGATGCGGAGTACGCCAGCGCCGCGGCACCGAGCGCGGCCATTGAGCTGGCCTCCTGCGCGAATACATTTACGACATTCGGTGGTCTGATTGCGCTTCAGAACATCCTCAACGAGACGGCCACGCCGCCGGCCCTCATAAGCATCAGCTACGGAGAGTGTGAAGCCTTTAACGGCGCGACAGCAAATCTGGCGTACTCGACGGCATACCAGCAGGGAGTGGCTGAGGGTGTTTCCATTTTCGTGTCGTCGGGTGATGAAGGCGCAGCCAGTTGCGATGCGAATCAAACGCACGCCACGCACGGCATCGGGGTCAGCGGATTCGCTTCGACTCCGTACAATGTCGCAGTAGGCGGTACGGATTTTGCCGACACTTTTCTCAATAACAACGGCACCTACTGGAATTCGGGGAACACGACGACTTTCGCCTCCGCGATGTCATACATTCCCGAGATCCCTTGGAATGATTCCTGCGCCAGCGTGCTGTTTGCCACCCACTTCGGCTTCGCGACGACTTACGGCACAGCCGGCTTTTGCAACCATTCTCCCGGCAACACGACATTCCGGACAACGGCCTCCGGGAGCGGCGGCCCGAGCGGTTGCGCCACTGGCACACCCTCAACATCGGGGGTCGTCAGCGGGACTTGCGCTGGATATGCAAAGCCCGCGTGGCAATCCGTATTCGGCAACCCGAGTGACGGAGTGCGCGACATTCCGGACGTCTCGCTGTTTGCCGCCAATAATTTCTGGGCGCACTACTTTGTCTTTTGCTGGTCGGACGTTGCCAACGGCGGAGGCTCCTGCGCGGGCGCTCCGAGCACCTGGCCCGGAGCGGGCGGAACATCTTTCTCATCGCCAATCATGGCGGGCATTCAGGCGCTCGTAAACCAAAAGCACAACAGCCGCGAGGGAAATCCGAATCCCATCTATTACCAGATCGCGGCAAGCGAATATGGAGCGAGCGGAAGCGCCACATGCAACTCCAGCAATCAGGCGCCGAGGAGAGGACTGGCGAGCACTTGCACTTTCTACGATGTAACGCTTGGTGATTTGGACGTGAACTGTACGGGCGCCAACAATTGCTTCCGGCCCTCTGGCGCAAATGGAGTTCTTTCTAAAAGCAACGTGGTGTACGACCCGGCATTCGTCGCAACCACAGGCTGGGATTTCTCAACCGGGATCGGCACGGTAAACGCATACAACCTGGTCTACAATACGGCGTGGTGAAGTAGGCCAAACGCCTCTCGCTCCCCGCGAGAGTGGCGAAGTAAGTGTCAAATTTTCTTGGAACTGCGCGGCCTGTGACTGCCGGGGGCAATCCGCGCCGCGAATCAATCATGAGGCGGCATTTTGGACATGAAAACTGCAAGCCCTTTATTCTTCCGGCCGTTCACAACGCCCGTACTTATCGGGATGCTGGTCGCGTTGACCGCTTCTATTTCAAACCACGATTCTCAGCCCCCAAAAAACGGCGTAGCCGACGATTGGACCCACCACCACCTCATTTTTTCCAATCCTGGCTCTGCTGAAGATGCGGTGAAGAACGGCTCGCACGGCCGCTGGTTCAACATCGTCAATGATCCACGCTTTAAGGTGCAGCAGATAAAGCGAAGCTCCATGGCAAAAGCCGGGCCGGCCGCATGGAAAGATCCTCGCGATGCGGAAGATGAGAGGGAGAGCACCGAGGCGGAAACACCGGAATCCACGAGTCGGATTAATACCGCCCAACTGCCCCGGGGACTTTTCAAGGCGCCTTTGCACCGTCGAGGGCGTTCGGGAAACGATCGCGAACGCCGCAGCAAATCACGCCGCGTACACACCGATTGGAGTGAAAACATGGGCAGCGGGGCCACGGCCGGCCTGGGCGTCTTTCCCGCGAAGTTTTCATTCACCACCGGCAGCGCGAACTGTGCCAGCGCCGCTTCGCCTGATTTCGTCGTTTACAACACGGGATTGGCCGGATCCGCTTCTCAGGCGAGCATCATCGCGTACGACAATCTTTACACCGGTTGCGCTTCGGGCAGTGTGCCGTCAGTTTATTGGGCGTACAACACGGGCGGCGGCAGCATCATTACTTCGGTCGTGCTCTCTCCCGACGGCTCGCAGATATCCTTCGCGCAGACCAGTGCGGGAGTTGCCAGCCTGGTCATCTTGAAGTGGGCTGCGTCAGCCAGTGAGACCGCTGCGGCGCCGCTTACGCTTTCCGCCACGTCCACCGGCTCCTATCGCGGTTGCAGTGCTCCTTGCATGACCAGCATTTCTTTTTCAGGCGCCGCGAATGACAGCGGGTCGGCCCCCTTCTACGATTACGCCTCGGACATCCTTTATGTGGGTGACGATGCCGGCAAGCTCCACAAATTCACCGGAGTCTTTTTCGGAACTCCCTCAGAGACGGCCGGTGCCTGGCCGGTTTCGGTCAGTACATCCGCGCTCAGTAGCCCAGTGCTCGATTCCGGCTCCGGAAATATCTTCGTTGGAGACTACCTCCTTAGCGCCGTTTCGACGTGCGCTCTGTCGGGCAACCCCTGCGGATTTTTTTATTCCATAAAGGCATCGTCGGCCGCATTGGTTGGCAAATCAAACAGACTGGATTTCATCAACGGCATCGTCGATAGCCCGCTTGTGGATTCTGCTGCGGGCATGGCCTACGTCTTTGTGGGAGCGGATGGCCAGAGCGGCTCTCCCTCTGCTTGCGGCGCCAATATCCCGTGTAGCGGAGTATTTCAATTCCCCGCGAATTTCACGAGCGGTAGCGGCGTCGAAACAACTGTAGGCCCCGGATTTGAATTTCTTCTTTCCGGCGCGTTTGATAATACTTATCTGAATTCCGGCGCTCCTCTAAGCCCATCGGGGCACCTGTATGTAGTCGGAAATACGGGTTCCGCAAATAACACTCTCTACCAGATATCCATCAGTTCCAATGTCATGAACACGGCCTCCACTGCGGGCCCCGCCGTAAGCGACAATTTCACAAATGGCTTTTTTGCGGCGGGCTTGCAGGTCACTGAGTTTTTTAGCGCGGGTCATGATTACGTTTTCTTGAGCGTGCTCAGCTTCGGAATGCCTGCCGCCTGTAGCAACACACTCGCCAATGGCTGCGTCATGGGCTTTGATGTCACCAGCGGTTCAATTAACGGGAGCACACCGCCGACCGCGGCAACCACCGAGGCTGGCGGAACAAGCGCCATCATTATTGATAACTCCTCGCTCTTTGCAGGCGCCTCCAATATCTATTTCACTCCGCTCGCAAACCAGCTCTGCACCACCTCCGGCACATCCGGCGGCTGCGCCATTCAAACGCTGCAGTCCGCGCCTTAATCGCTGTTGTTCGCACTGACCGCGGCGATAGCCGGATCGCGGCCTTTTTTCAGGCCCCAGTTTCATTCCGTTGCGTGAAATCCGCCACCCACTCCATGCGTATCACGGGTGTGCACGTCCGCACTCTGTCACGCTCGTCACATTTGAATAGCCGCCAGACCCTTTCCACCACACCCTGGCGGCGTGGAGGGAACCAATGAAAAGAATTATCTGGAGTGCGATTGCATTCTTATTCGTGGCAGCCATCGTTCTCGGCCAGGCGCAAAAAACAGAAGGGCAGCGTTTTGACAACCTTGTGCGGGACGACTTCTTTGCCGGTATGGACGGCGACAGTGCGCGCTTCGAGCGCGCTATGAAAACCTGCGAAGATGCGCTTGCAAAAGACCCCAAGAATGCGGCCGCGCTGGTTTGGCACGGCGCTGGTGTGTATGTTCGGTCAGGAATTGCTTTCCGCAAAGGCGACTACGTTAACGGGCAAAAACTGAACACGCAGGGACTGAAGGAAATGGCGGACGCGGTCGCGCTCGAACCCGAAAGCGTGCAGACTCGCATTCCGCGCGCCGCGATTCTAATCGGCAGCGCGCGATTCATAGACGATGACACCATCACAAAGCCTCTGATTGAGATCGCGGTCGGCGACTATGAAAAGGTCATGCAAATTGAAGGCTCCCATTTCGACCAAGTGGCTACGCATGGCCATGGCGAACTCTTGGGTGGACTCGCGGACGGCTACCGGAGGCTTGGCAATTTCGAGAAAGCTGGCAAGTACCTTGAGCGCATCATTAAAGACCTGCCGGGAACACCCTATGAAACACAGGCAAAGCGGTGGCTTGTCGATCTGTCGAAAGTCGGCAAACAAGAACGCTTCTGCATCGGCTGCCACATGGGACCAGATTCCTGAGTTCAATTGAACGTAAGGGTGCGGTTGTTGCCTTTGCATTTAGTGGCACAGACATTCCTGTCTGTGCGCCTTTCCCCGCCGGGTGCCCCATGTTCGCCCATCCTCAAAGGGCGAACAGGCCGGGTGGCCCACGAGTGACGCGCTAAGAATGTTGTGGGTGCCCCTCGATAAGAGCGAAGGCGTTGTCAAGGCGCAGTTTTGCCTTGCAGTGTTTCCCCCACCGCGTCGTAGCCAGAGAGGTTGAGGACCGAAACTCTGGAA
>JBGPHM010000048.1:0-29861 GCA_041484365.1 Terriglobia bacterium
AGGCAATTGGAATTCGCCCTGGTACAACACGAGCATCGGGTTTGACATGTTGATCGGCAGATTTTTTATGGTGATCCCTGTCCTGGCGATTGCCGGAAGCCTCGCACGCAAGAAGATCGTGCCCGAATCGGCAGGGACATTTCCGGTCACGACGCCGCTTTTCACCGTTTTGCTTGTCTCCGTCATCCTGATTGTAGGCGCGCTGACGTTTTTCCCGGCGCTCAGCCTGGGACCGATCCTGGAGCACCTGCTGATGCACGCCGGAAGGGTTTTCTGAGGGCAAGTCCATGAGCACTGGAATGACTATGAACCCGGAAGTGATGCCGATCCTTGGCGGAGAGAGCAAGAAGGCCAGAGAGGGTAAGAAGTCTCTCTGGACCTCTGGGATTGTGACTGGCGCGCTATGGGATTGTCTGCGGAAGCTTAACCCACGCACGTTGATGAAGAACCCCGTGATGTTCGTCGTCGAAGTTGGCGCTGTGATTACGACCGTGGATCTTGTGCGTTACATTGCGGATCACATTCCCGGCGTTGGATTCGCGCTACAGATCACCCTGTGGCTTTGGTTCACCGTACTGTTTGCGAACTTTGCGGAGGCCATGGCGGAAGGGCGCGGGAAGGCGCAGGCGGACACTCTTCGCAAGGCGCGCTCCGAGACCATGGCGCGCCGGCTGATGCCCGACGGGACATCGCTCATGGTATCCGGCTCAAAGTTGCGCGCGGGAGACTTCGTAATCGTTAAGGCGGGCGAGTTCATTCCCGGCGACGGAGAGGTTGTAGAGGGCGTTGCTTCGGTGGACGAGTCGGCGATTACGGGTGAGTCAGCGCCGGTGATTCGTGAGTCGGGCGGGGACCGCTCGGCGGTGACGGGCGGGACGCGAGTGCTTTCGGACGAAATCAAGATTCGGATTACGTCAAATCCCGGCGAGACATTTCTCGACCGAATGATCAAGTTGGTCGAAGGCGCCGAACGGCAAAAAACGCCGAATGAGATTGCGCTGAATATTCTCCTCGCGGGTCTGACAATTATTTTCCTGCTGGCCGTGGGGACCTTGCAGCCGCTTGCTATTTACAGCGGGTCGCCTCAGTCAATTTTTGTGCTGATTTCGCTGCTTGTCTGTCTGATTCCGACAACCATCGGTGGACTGCTCTCTGCTATTGGGATCGCTGGGATGGATCGCGTGGTTCAGAAAAACGTGCTCGCGATGTCCGGGCGCGCCGTTGAGGCGGCAGGCGATGTGGACACGCTGCTGCTGGATAAGACGGGCACGATTACACTGGGGAACCGGCGCGCGACGGAGCTGATTCCCGCGCCGGGAGTGATCGAAAGGGATTTGGCCGATGCCGCGCAGCTCGCTTCGTTTGCGGACGAAACGCCGGAGGGCCGCTCGATTGTCGTGCTTGCCAAAGATAAATATGGGCTCCGTGGCCGGGAACTCTCCGCTTACGGCGCAACATTCATTCCTTTTTCTGCGACAACTCGAATGTCAGGCGTGGACCTCGATGGACGCGAAATCCGCAAAGGTGCGCCCGATTCAGTCCTCCAGTACTGCGCGCAGAGCGGATATCAATTGCCGCCGCAGGTGGATGAGGTCGTAAAAGCCATCTCGAATGCCGGGGGAACGCCTCTTCTGGTCGCCGAAGACCGTCGCGTTCTTGGGACCATCTACCTGAAAGACATTGTAAAGGGCGGGATGCGCGAGCGATTTGACCAGTTGCGCGCGATGGGGATCCGCACGGTAATGATCACTGGCGACAATCCGTTGACCGCCGCGGCGATCGCAAAAGAGGCTGGCGTGGATGACTTCTTGGCTCAGGCGAGGCCCGAAGACAAACTTGCGTTGATTCGCCGGGAGCAAGCGAACGGAAAGCTCGTCGCGATGACGGGCGATGGAACAAACGACGCGCCTGCTCTTGCACAGGCTGACGTCGGGGTCGCGATGAACGCGGGAACGCAAGCCGCTAAGGAAGCGGGCAACATGGTGGATCTGGATTCGAACCCGACGAAGCTGATCGAGATCGTCGAAATCGGCAAGCAGTTATTGATTACACGCGGGGCGCTGACGACTTTTTCCGTTGCCAATGACGTCGCGAAGTATTTCGCGATCATTCCGGCCATGTTTGCCGGCGCGTTTCCGCAACTCAATGTCCTGAACATCATGGGTCTGAAGACGCCGGAGTCGGCTGTTCTATCGGCCGTGATCTTTAATGCTTTGATTATTATTGCGCTGGTTCCGCTGGCGCTCCGCGGCGTGAAATACCGTCCGATGGGTGCGGGGGCACTATTGAGGCGGAACCTTATTGTCTATGGATTTGGCGGTGTTATTGTGCCGTTCCTTGGGATCAAGCTGATTGACATGCTGATCACGCGGATTGGTTTGGCGTGAGTTGGTGAGGATTCTATGAAGCGAAATGTTCTGACCGCAATCCTAATGACCCTGGTAACGACCCTGCTCTTGGGAATCATTTATCCCCTCGCCGTGACGGGGCTCGCACAACTCATCTTTCCGAAGCAGGCAAACGGAAGCCTGTTGCGATCCAATGACAGGATCGTAGGATCGAGCCTGATTGGCCAGCCATTTACGTCATCGGGCTATTTTCATTCGAGGCCCTCATACGCGGGAACAGCGGGGTACGATGCGGCAAATTCGAGCGGGTCAAATCTGGCGCCAACCAACAAGGCGCTGCATGATCGCGTGGCTGCTTCCGTTCAGGACTTGCGAAAAGAAAATGCAAACGCGCCCATCCCCGTTGACTTTGTAACTTCATCGGGTTCTGGATTGGATCCGGACATCTCTCCCGCGGCGGCAGAGTTTCAGATTCCACGAGTGGCCAGCGAACGCGGTATCAGCCAAGCGGAAGTGCGTTCGTTTGTTGCAAGGCACACGCTCGGGCGCCAGCTTGGTTTTCTGGGCGAGCCGCGAGTAAATGTGCTGGAGCTAAACCTCGACTTGGACCAGCGCCACCCGCTTCACTAATCCATACGTGGTCTACTTGCGCACCTTGGAATTCCTGGAAGGTGGCGCTTCAAATCGATAGCCGATCCAGGGTTCGGTGCGAATGTAGCGCGGGTGGCGCGGCTCGGCCTCAATTTTCCTGCGAAGCTGATTGATGAACACGCGAAGGTATTCGGTTTCCTCCCCGTAGTCAGGGCCCCAGACAGCCTGCAAGAGATTCCGGTGCGATATCGGCTTTCCTGCGTTGCTCACCAGTTGGCGGAGAAGACTGAATTCCTTCGGCGTCAGGCGGACCGCCTTTCCCTGAACCACAACCCGGCGAGCCTCAAAATCAATTTGCAAGCCGGGCGATTCAAATGGAGGTAGTGGCTCCGCGGGCGATGCGCGGCGTAACGCAGCGCGGATTCGCGCAAGAAGCTCCTCGATGCCAAATGGTTTTACGACGTAGTCATCGGCGCCTGCATCGAGCGCGCGCACCTTGTCCTTCTCCGTGTTTCGGACGGTGAGCATGATGATGGGGACATCGGATCGCTCACGGATTTCCCGGCAGGCGGCCAGGCCGCCCATGCCCGGCATGTTGACATCGAGGAGGATGAGGTCGGCGTGCGCGGCGTCGAGTTTTTCGACGGCTTCCTCGCCGGTTTGCGCTTCCGCGATGACGTAGCCGTGGCTCGCGAGCGTCGTGCGCATGACGCGGCGAATCTGCGGCTCGTCATCCACAACGAGAATTGTCGCGGTGCTCATTTGCGCGCCTGATCACGGGCCACCGGCAGCGTGAAAGTGAAGACCGACCCGTGACCCAATTGACTGACGACGCTAATCGCGCCGCCGTGCGCTTCCACGATCGCCTTCGCGATGGGAAGCCCCATGCCCGTGCCTTGCACGATGAAGCGTTTTTCACGGCCGCGGTAAAACTTGTCAAAGATCAGGCCTAGCTCGACTTCTTCGATTCCATTGCCGTTATCGGCCACGCTGGTGGCGACGAAATTTCCGCTCAATTCCGCGCTGATAGTAATTGGCTTCTCCGCCGGAGAGTAATTGTTGGCGTTATTGATCAATTGTGTGAGGACTTGCTTTGCGCGGTCGATATCCGCGCGCACCTCCGGCAGCGATTCGGGCACCTGAACAATCACAGGCCGGCCGTGGAGGTGGGATTTGCACTGATCGAGGGAGGCTTGAATGATTGTGGGAACCGAATGAGACTTGAGGTCAAGCTCGAATTCACCGGCTTCGAGGCGCGCCATTTCCGCCGCTTCGCCGACAAGAGAGTTGAGGCGGTTGGTCTCCTCTTCGATGATCGTGAGAAGTTCCTTGCGATGCTGCGCATCGAGACGCGCATCATCCGATAAAAGACTGGTGACCGAAGCCTTGATGGACGTGAGGGGCGTTCGGAAATCATGAGTGATGGAGTCGAGGAGAGCCGACTTGAGACGCTCGCCCTCGCGAGCGGCTTCCGTTTTGCCAAGCTGCTCTATGGCGCGCGCGCGTTCGATCGCAACGGCGGTGAGCGTGCCCAGCGCTTCCAGCGACTGCCGGGAAAGGATGCGGCCTGAAGTGCCGAAGCAGCCGATGACGCGAACTCCGAGTCGCAACGGAACGAAGCACAAACTTTGCGCCTGATCCACCTGCACCTCTTCGCGGGCAGTCACGGCCTTTAATTCCTCTTTGCCGAGCTGGGGAATCAGTGTGCCGGAGCGATAGACTTTCTCTTTGTCGGCAAGGAAGAGTGCGGCGGCGCCAAGTTCAAAGAGGTCCACGGCAAGTGCGGGGATCGCGTTCAGAAGTTCAATGACATTTCCGAAACTGAGTAGGCGCTGACTGAATTCGTAAAGTTTCTCCGTTTCGCGTTGGCGGCGGTTGGCTTCTTCAGCCTTGATGCGCGCCCGTGTGGAAAGTTGGCTGCCAACAATCGCAGTCACAAGGAACGCGAAGAGCGCGACCCAGTTCTGGGGATCATAAATCGTGAATTTGCGGACGGGTGGGAGGAAAAAATAGTTGAACGCAAGCACTGCTTCGACCGACATTAAAATGGATACGGCTGCGCCCCAGACCGTCGAGACGGCAAGGATCGCGAGGAGAAACGTGAGCGCGACGGTTGTCGCGTTCACATGGACGACTTCGACATAAATGGCGGTGATCCCCGCCACCACGGCGAAGGACGTTACAAAGCCGGGAATGCGGCTGGTAAGAAGGCCTCGCACCAGCTTATTCTAACTTAGCTTTATCGGGTACCCTAGAAGAGCGCGCACTTATGCCCAAGACACCGGAACAATGGCTGGAAGTCGCCTCGCCGCCAAAGAAAACACGCGGCAGCTTGAAACTTTTCCTCGGCTACGCGCCGGGTGTGGGGAAAACGTTCACGATGCTCAGTGAAGCCATCCGCCGCGGCGCCCGCGGCGAAGACGTGGTTATCGGAATTGTCGAAACGCACGGACGTAAAGCCATCAGTGAACTGGCTGCGCAGCTTGAGGTGGTCCCACGCACGAAAATCGAATACAAGGGCACCATCTTTGAGGAAATGGACACCGACGCGCTCCTGAAGCGAAAGCCGGCGGTCGCCGTCGTGGATGAATTGGCCCACACCAACATTCCCGGCAGCAAACACCGCAAGCGCTACGAAGACGTGATTGAAATAACTTCGGCGGGCATCGACGTGCTCTCGACTGTAAATATCCAGCACCTTGAAAGCATCGCGCCAACCGTAAACGCGATTACCGGGATCAAGGTGCGCGAGACCGTGCCGGACTGGATTGTGCAGATGGCCGATGAGGCCGTCATGGTGGACCTGACGCCCGAGGCGTTGCACAACCGCATGATCCGCGGTGATGTTTACACGAACGAGAAGGTGGATCAGGCGCTGAAGAACTTTTTTCGCCGCGGGAATCTGATTGCGCTGCGAGAGCTCGCGCTCCGCCAGGTGGCCGAGAAGGTGGACAAATCTCTTGAATCGTACATGGAGCAGAAGGACATCCAGGAGAATTGGGCGGTGCGCGAACGCATCGCAGTCTGTATTAGTGCCCACCCTCGGACCCAGTACCTGATTGCTCGTGCCGCGCGCATGGCGCGGCGGATTGATGCGGAGCTTTATGTCGTGTACGTGGACACCAACCGCGATGCGAGCGCGGAGGATCAGAAGACGCTCGAGGCCAACTTACAATTCGCGGAAAGCCTGGGCGCGAAGGTGACGCGAGTAAAAGGGAAGAGCATCGCTGATGCTGTCGCCGCGTTTGTGCGCGACAAGCACGTCACACAGGTAATTTTCGGGCGGTCAGCAGTGGATGGCTGGCGAAAGTTTCTCTACATGCACGCCATTAACCGGTTTTTGAGAGACGCTCCGGCCGTGGATGTCCACATCGTCACGCAAGAGCCCGACTGAGCCGGCCAAACTGACTTTTATTTCCCTTTTTCCTGCGTGGACCGGTAAAGGATGACTCGAACTTTTTCGAGCGTGATGAGCCCTCCCCCGATCATTTCGTCGAGGCGAGGTAGCATGTGTTCGATCCGGTCTTCATACTCGACGGACTCGATGACGATGGGCAGGTCTTGCGAGAGGCGAAGGATTTTTTCCGTGTGGTAGATGCTTGTGGAGCCGTAGCCGCCAACGCCGCGAAGCCGTCTGAACACGCCGTCAAGGATTGCGCGCTTCCCGTCCAGGCCCGATTGTGGAGCAAGCGGCGGCGAGTTCTTTGAATTAGCCTCTTTGATATCAGTGAACACGAGTGGCAGGCTTAGTCGCGCGGGAACCAATCTGCTGCGCGAGATAATCTACATAGATGAGTTTTGTTTTTATCTGGTCTCCGAATTGATACCTCGACTGTGCTGCCATTGCTGTCATCTTCACAATCGCGCCCGGCAACAATCCGCTGAGCTCAAGAATCTGTTCCCTAAAACTGGTCCGGGCAAAACGCGAAAGTCCCCGGCATCGAATGCATTCGTCGAGCAACTCTTTCGCCTCGGAGGTTCGCAAAGATCCCACGCCGAGCCGCAATCCATTATGCCAGTAGTGATGCCATCCTTCGCCGATGTCCTTTTCTTTCATGCCTTGTGCAATTAGATAGACAGGTGTTCTCCGGACGCCTATGAGTTCCTTCAAGATGCGCGTGTGTGCCCACCCGAGCACCGGAGAATCATCCCAGAACAGCCAATATGGCGTTTCATTCGCGGCTCGGTAAAGCAGCCCCCGGAGCCGCACGCTCGTTTGTTTTTTCACCCATGTCGAAAAGGATCGAGAGGTAGTTGATTCGGCTGCGAATTTGCCGCGAACGAACGGGTCGCGTGCGTCGTATAACCGCGAAACGTGCTCTCGAAGAATGTCATGCACACGCCCGTCCATGGAGATGCACAAGCATCGTCCTGCCCGTTCCTTCGTAAGAGAAGCGAGGAAGCGGCTCACGAGTGCTGTCTTCCCCGAATCACATTGCCCCCAGATCAGCAGGCTCTGCCGTTTTCGAACCGCTTCGCCCAATCGTTCCAACTCATCGCGGCGGCCCACCCAAACGTCAAAGCAATTGATCGCGTTCATGATCGTCGAGGCTCAGGATCCTGCGTTGGTAATCTTATTCGCTTGAATTCCCTTAACCGTTTGGAGTTCTGCCAGGAGCCGTTCCGCTTGCGCGCGATAGCTGTCTGCGTATACGTCAAAACCCAATTTCAGTTGCTTCAACGCGGAAACTACCCAATTCATCAGCAAATTGGAGTATGTCGCCAACGCGCGCTCGAGCTCAGATCCGATCTGATCATTCAATTGCCGGGCCACGCTCTTGGCGGCGTATTTATTCCCCAGCACAAACCGAAGTGCAGGGCGCGACACGTCCACATTGGGCCCCGTCAGCGCAAATACCGGAACCTCATGGACGAAGTCGTCGAACTCATCTTCGTGAGGCAAATTTGAAAGCCCAAGTGACTTACCTGTCTCAATCAGCTCCTCCGCGGAGTGGTGTGCCAGGCTGATGATGTATTCGTGAAAGACTTTTGTCCGCTCCTGAACCATGGATGAAATTCTTGCCAGCACAAGACCGGAGGCTGATGATTTCTTGCTTTCCAGGAATGAACTATCCAGAAACAGTTGCGCGGCGACCTCATGCAGAATTTGCGCGGTCAGAAAGGGAAGTTTTTCAATCTCGCGCTCCGAAGCTGGGCGTACTTCCTGTATCTTCCCCGTCGCCTGTCGTAGTTTGGATTCTATCTCGCGCAGGCGCTCCCCGTCCGGCGCCTCTTTAGACTGTCCTGCTCGTGAGCACACCTGTAACGCAGCAGTCACCGAATCCCGCAGCGCGCCAATCTTCCGGCGCAACGACGCGCTCTTCAGTTCTTTTGCCTTCCCGTACAGAGGGAGTATCTCTTCCCGAAACCACTGATCCAACATTTCGCGATGGTCTGCCAGCGCGCTTACAGGATGAACAGGCAAAGCAATCCGGCATTCCGACGCCACATGCTCTTTCACATACGCGAGAATTCGTTCGCGATCCGCCGGCGCCACCAGATCGGCCTTGCTGACAAGAAGGTGGATGGGGATTGCGGCCTCCCGCAGGGATTCGATTGTTCGCAAATCATCGGGAGCCAACGAGGTTCCGCTGTCTATGAGCACGACACCCAGGTCGCATCGCGGCAGGTAAGCCAGGGTTTCAGCGGCGCCCTTCGTTGCAAGAGAGCCCAATCCAGGCGTATCTACAAACGTCACACCATCACGCAGCCGCTCGGAAGGGATCTGCACCACGATGCGTGTCACGTGCTTGGAATTTCCCGGATTCTGCTGCTCTGTGGCAAATTCGGCAAGACGAGATACTTCGAGCGTTTGGGTAGCCCGCTCCGCAAACCAGACCGTAATCGAAGAAGTTTCACCATATTTGACGCGGGTCGGCACGGCAGTGATGGGCGTAACGCCTACTGGCAACACTTCCGTTCCAAGGATGCCGTTCAACAGTGAAGACTTTCCTGAGCTGACGCGTCCGAAGACGGCTATCTCGAAGCTTCTATCCTCCATCCGGTCCAAAATTCCTGAGATGAGAGAGCGAAACTCGACGAGGCCATGCTCCGCAACGGTGCGTTCAGTCCTCTGAAGTAGCCCAAATTCGTCCGACGTCTGTTCCAACCGTTGCAATCGCGATTGGAGATCCTCTCCTTCCTCCTGCAGAACATAACGGCTAAGCCGGGAGACGAGTCCTTCCATTTCCCCAACGATCCCGTTGAATTCAAGGGCCATTTCCGGCGGGAAGTCGCCGTATCCACGCATGTTCTCTGGCCTCAAATCATCGACGGCGATTTCAATCGCAGTCAAGGCAACAGAGATTGCCCGCACATCCGGAATCGAAGATTTATGCCGCGGCATGCCTTGCCCATCGAGCACTCGCACAAGTTGTGCCCGCAACCGGGCGATGTAATCCTCAATCGTGCGTCTTTGTGCCGGCGAAATCCGTGCGATATATTGGGGAAACGCTGCCTTTGATGCGGACGTATTCAGTATGTTCTCGATATTCGATAGCAGCTTATCGATGTACTCGCAACTAACGCGGAGGTGTCGTTGCTGGTTTTCGTTGAGTGAGTTTAAAGGCTGGCCCGCCTTGGAGTTCATTGGACCCTCAGCGGACAACCATCACGGGGCAATGCGCGTAGCGGAGCACCTTTTCCGAGGTGGACCCCACGAGCATCTTCTCGAATCGAGACATGCCGCGGCGCCCGAGGATGATGAGGTCCACATTGTCCATCTCTGCCCGGTGCACGATTTGCTCAATAGGGTGGCCCACGGCGATAGCGGTTTCAAGGCCCACATCAAGTTCCGCAGCTCTTTGCCTTAACTTCTTGAAACTCGCCTCGAAATGCTCTTCCGCATCCTCCAGCATCGCTTCCACTTCGACTCTTGTAGCGGGCTCTGGAGGCCGGGCGACAGCAAAAACCAACACCTTGCAATCAACGGATCGCGCAAATGAAAAGGCAACTTCGGCTGCCTTATCGGCCTGCTGAGATCCGTCATATCCGACCATGATCTTCCGGAAATGGGGATTCTGTCTTCTCCGAGGCATCGTTTCCTCCTTAGTCTCAATCGGCATCGGCCGCACGTTCTTCCGTGCTCACTGCGGAAGCCTCTTTGGATTTCTTCGGCAGCAGGTGCCTTGGCATGAACCAGGCGTTGGCAAACATCGTCGGCACCACAGCGCTTCCGATGACAGTCGCGACGAGATGAGAATACTGCGTTTGATCAATGATTCCATGGTTGAGGCCGAACAGCGCGGAGATGGTCCCGAATGTCAGGCCAGTGGACATCATCAGCGTGAAGTACAAACCTTCTTCGCGTTGATACTTGAACGCCTTGACCGTGGGGAATAGCCCGACAATCTTGGAAACCATTTTAGCCCCAAACAATATCAGGAACACCAGAGGCGCCGCGACGAGCGCAGGGACGGATACAAATGAACCTGCACGAATGAAATAAAACGGAGTCAGGAGTCCGAATGTAAGAGTTCTCAGCCGCCGAATCAGCACGTGATCCTTGCCGACTGTTCCCGCCAAAATTATTCCAATCATGTACGCCGGAAGAACAGCTTCGCTTCCCGACCATACCGCCAGGCCGCCCATCGCAAACAGCAAGAACAACAGGTATTTCGCCTCCAGCTCCGAGACGCGGCCGCCGTAGCGCTTGAAAAAGCGACCCGTGACGAAGGGAAGGATAATGAACACACACACGCACACGACGACAAACACCACAGTTTTATATGTGAACGGCGAAAAAATCAGGCCCAGCGCGATGACGGTCCCAAGGTCATTGATAAAACAAGCGGCAAGGATCGCCTTTCCAAAGTCCGTCATGTTCAATCCGAGCTCCAGCATGACTGCATAAACTACCGCGACGGAGGTGGTTGAAAGTGCGACGCCCGCCAGCCAACTAGAACGGACTGTCCAATGCAAAACAAAATGCGCTACCGCAGTACACCCTAAGAAGGGACAGAAGAAACCAACGAGACCGACGACGGTCGCTTCCTTCCACTTGGCCCGGAACACCACAGGGTCCAGCTCAGCGCCTGCCAGGAAGGTAAGAACGACGGCTCCTGTTCCGGCAAGGAATGTAATCCATTCTGACTTTGCTGAGAGGCCAGTTTGACCGATCAGTGTGATGATTAGGAACTGCGCGAGAGTTCCCACGAGGATCTCTGTAAGAGCGGTAGAGATCTTGAACCAGATGGCGAGCAGGGTGGCGATAAGAGCCAGCCCTACCCACACAGAAGCTAACACCCACACATTCCCCATAGGGAACCTCACTCCACTTTTGTATTGTGTGGATCCTTGCCGGGAAAACATGACTCCGCGACAAGATCCCTGTCAGGAGTCATCATCTGCCCGTACCAAGAGGGACAGCGGTTATAAGGCGAACTCCTTCGCCTTCATCATTCAAACCAATCGTACACGGTTCCAATCCACGCGGCAACATGTGAGATTAGACGCGACTCGAAATTTGCACGGTTCACGCCGGGGCGCGATAATTCTGCGGGGTACTTGAAATGATGCGGAGCGCTGTCTCACTTCTGACCTTGGCTGCCCTCGCGACAATTCTATCCGCGGGGACTTCATTCAGCCAGCGCGGGAGTGGACAGGCGCGGCAAGCGACTCCCGCGACCTTCAACCGTGATGTCCTGCCGATTTTGCAAGAGCATTGCCAAACGTGCCACCGCGCAGACGGCATCGGACCCATGCCGCTGGAAACTTATGAGCAGGTCGCGAAGCGCGTGGACGCCATCGCCCGCAAGGTGGCCTCTCGCGCGATGCCGCCGTGGTTTGCCGATCCGCGCGTTGGTGACTTCGCGAATGATCCGTCGCTTTCAAGCAATGAAATTGCGCTGATTAAAAAGTGGACGGAATCAGGCGCGCAGCAAGGAGATCCGCACGACGCGCCTGCCCCGCGGCATTGGGCGGGAGCGTGGACGATTCCGAAGCCGGATGTTGTGTTGAAGATGTCCGCGCCGGTGGAAATTCCCGCGCACGGCGACGTTGAGTACACCTACGAAATCGTGCCGACCGGCTTCACCGAAGATAAATGGGCGCAGATTTCACAGGTTTTGCCGTCCGGGGCAAAGCACGTTCATCACGCGGTCGTTTACATTCGCCCTCCGGGATCGCAATGGCTACGCGGCGCGCCGGTCGGCACCCCCTTCACGGCGTCGAGCCTGCATGATCCGCAACTAAGTCATCAAGCTCATTGGACGGATAGCGACATGCTGCTTGTTTATGCCCCGGGAAGCTCGCCGGATAATTGGCCCGACGGGATGGCGAAATTCATTCCTGCGGGCTCGGACTTAATATTTCAGATGCACTACACCACGAACGGCACTCCCGGCGAAGACCAGACGAGCGTGGGTATTGTGTTTGCGAAGAATCCACCCGAACAACGCGTGATCACGTTGCAACTGACCAACGACCGCTTTGAGATTCCTCCTGGCGAGGACAACTTTCCAGTGGAAGTTCACGGCACGCTGCCGAATGATGCGACGCTCCTCAGTTTTTTCCCGCACATGCATCTGCGCGGGAAGGCGTTTGAATACAACATCGTGCATCCGGACCACTCGAAAGAGACGCTGCTGCACGTGAATTACAATTTCTACTGGCAGCTGAGTTATAAACTGGCGAAGCCGCTCCCGCTGAAGGCGGGTACGGAGCTGCAAGCAATCGGCGTGTTCGATAATTCAAAGAATAATCCGCACAACCCCGATCCCACGAAGGCCGTGCGCTGGGGCGACCAGACTTACGAAGAGATGATGGTGGGATTCTTCGATATTGCCGTTCCGGCATCGCTCGATAAACAACACTTCTTCATCCGACAGTCCGGCCCAGGTAGGTAGCTCGCACTCACTTGTCCGATTTATTCTTTACGGCGTCTTCATTCTTCTGTCGCGCAAGGCTCGCAAACATTTCACGGAGGTCCGAGAAGCCGCGCACAGCGACAATCACTGTGATTCCCGCGAATGTCGCGCCAGCCACAATCAGGCATGCCTCCCAGAATGTTTTCCACGCGTTCATGGCGACTCCTTTGGTTCATTCTGAGGCACCGCGAACGCTTGTAACGGCAGTGCGTTTTTTCGCGGAACTAATTGCGAGCCGGCAATCATCCCCGCCGCGGCGAGTCCGAAGGCAGTGAAGCCAGTGATGTTCTCGCTCCAATGCAGGAAGAAAAACGGGATGATTGCTCCCGCGGCGCCGCACAACATTGCGAGATATCCGCCCGCAGTGCTCGCGCGCTTCCAGTAAAGCCCCCCAAGCACTGCCGCGAATGCGCCAGCCAGAAAAATTGTGCCGGTGATGTTCAGGTAAAGATAAACGGCGCCCGGCGGCGTGTAGTAAAGCCCCCAGAACATCAGGAACAGACTGACGAATAAATTTGCGATCCGGTTGACAAACATTTGCGCGCGGGAGCTGAGCGGCGCGCGCCCCATGAAGCGCCTCATGGGCATCACGACGTCCTGCGAAATGATTGCGCTCCATCCGAGCAGATAGGAACTGTTCACGGACATCGTGGCGGCCAGCATTCCCGCGACAACGATTCCCTTGATGCCGGGGCTGAGAATGTGCGCGAGCATGGACGGCATCGCGTCAAGCGGCGCGATCGCATGTCCGCCGACAATTGGCTGCGGCACGCCATTTTGTAAGGCTCCGGTACCGAATAGCGCCAGCGCCGCAATCCCCCAAAGCATCGGCAACATCCCGCGCCCGAGAAAGATGAATCCCGTCCACGTCATCACGCGCTTTGAAACTTCCGGGCTGCGAGTGGAGAACATGCGCATGGCGGTGGTCTGCCAGCACGTGTGAATCGAAAACCACAGCAGGATTTGCCAAAGTAGAAACATCACGCCGAATTTCGGGCTGGCAATTGGGTCGAACCCCGCCCGGCCCATCGTCACTGTGACTTTGCTGACCAGCGCACTCCAGCCGGTGTGATAAACCGTGTAAATCGAGATGAGAATTGTCGCGATGGAAAGCAAAACGTACTGCAAAAAATCCGTAATCACCACGGAAACCATTCCGCCAAGCACAGTGTAGATGAGCTCCAGCATAAGAATCGCGGTCATCGCAGCGACGAGGTAACGCGAAGGAATCCCCGTCACGATCGTGAGGAACTGCCCTTCAATCTTAAGAAAAACGCCCATGTTCAGAATGCCGCCGACCGCGACCAGCACTCCGGTCAGCAGCCGCAGGCCCAGGCTGTATTTCACCTCGAAAAATTCCGGCACCGTCATAAGGCGCAATTCGCGGAATCGCCGGATGACAAAACCCGTGCGGCCGACGATGATCATCACCACGCCGGAGATCAACGCGGCCGCAAATGAGGCGAAGCCGTAGCGGTAGCCAAGCTCTGCGTTGTACATGAAAGTGATCGTGCCGATTTCAGTGGCCGCAAGCGTCGCGATGCCGAGGAACGTACCCAGCTCGCGTCCCGCGACCAGATAGTGGGAAAGGTTGCCGACGTATCGCTTGCCGATGAGACCGGCGGCCATGGATGCGGCGAGGTAGCCCGCGACGATGGCCCAATCGAGCGTCGTGAAAGTCATTGTGGATTCGTCGAGGCTGGTCGGACTGCTGGTTCATTCAATTTGTTGAGGATGGGATGCGGCAGCCCCGCGATCCTCGGCGCGTCGGAGTGTGCCATGAGATCAAACACAATTACTTCGTTGCGCCCTTTCTTAATCCATGCGCCCGGCAAGTAAAGTGTTTGCTGAGGTCCGATAAACCAGAAGCGGCCAAGGTTGTGCCCGTTCACCCAGATCACGCCTTTGCCAACGTTCGGCGTGTAGAGAAATGTGTCGCCGGGTTGATAGAGCTCGAAGAAGCCACGGTAGAATGCGGGGCCATCCGACCTCCCGCGCGAAAACCGAAGGACGCCGATTTTATCCATCGGCAGGCAGGAAACTTGCCAACCTTTCAGTTCCGCGCCGCCCAGCGTGACGGATTTTGTGATCCCTTTGCGATCGTCGCGCAGCTTCGGCCCGAAATTAATGCGGCCGGAATTTTCCACCAGGATTCCCAACAGGTGCGCACCCGCGGGAACGTCCAGGGTCAGATGATCTTGATTAAGACGCCGGTCGAGGGTGCCTACCTCTTTTGAATCTACATAAATTTGCGCGTAGTCGCGCAATTCTTTCAGGACCATTTCTCCCGTGGCGGGGCCTTGAATGGTCGTGCGGTAAAGAATGTATCCGTACGATTGCCCGAACGTCTCCATCGGCCTGGGGGTTTGTGCTTCCACGGGCACACCAAGGTTCGACCATAAGGAAGTTGACTCATTCAAAGTGAATTCCGGGATTTCGAGTTGCGGAGTTTCCGGCGGTGGAGAAGGGAATCGTTCCTCGGCGCGGCGCTTCGCGATTGCATCGCGAAAGACAAAAAACTTTGCCGAGGGCGCGCCGGACTCATCAAGCGCGCTATCGTAATCATAGCTCGTCGTTTGCGGTCTGTACCCGCCATCCCAATTCGCGCCGTTCATGAAGCCAAATGTCGTGCCGCCATGAAACATGTAAAGGTTCACGGAATAACCCTGCGAAAGCATCCAATCGAGTTCCAGTCCCTCTCGCTCGAAATTTGTTTTGTTATGAGGCTTGCCCCACTGGTCGAACCAGCCCGCCCAATATTCCTGATTCATGCGAAGGCCATCGGGGCGGAATCGCGCGAGAGCAACAAAGGAGCGTTCCGCGCTTCCCGGCCCGAAGTTCACAGCGGCGGGCACATCGGCAATTGTGCCGAAGGGAAGTTGCTCCGGGCCGTCAGCTGTGAAGAGAGGGACTTCGCCGAAACCAGCCGCCACAATCGCGTCGCGCACTTTCTGCATGTACGCCGCGTCTTTGCCGAATGACCCGTACTCGTTTTCCACTTGCACGCCGATGATCGGGCCGCCGCGCGTCGCGAGGAGCGGAACGAGTTCCTGTCCGAGCCGCTTCAAATATTCCTCCGCGGGACGCATGAATTTTGCGTCGGTGCTGCGCAGCACGATGTCCGGGCTCGCCAGGAGCCACGCGGGCAAGCCACCTAAATCCCACTCGGAGCAAACGTAAGGGCCGGGGCGCAGCAAAACGTATAGTCCCTCCTCTTGAGCGATTCGGACGAAGGCTGCAATGTCGTTCTGTCCCGTGAAGTCAAACTTGCCGCGCTGCGGCTCGTGCAAGTTCCAGAAGACGTAAGTGGAAATTGTATTCAGGCCCATCGCACGCGCCTTTTTCATGCGGTCGCGCCAGTAATCGCGCGGGATGCGCGGGTAGTGCATCTCGCCGGAAATGATTTGCAGGGGATGACCGTCAACGACGAATTGAGGCCCCCGAATTTGAACCGTCCGGCGCGAATGTGTTTGCGCCGCAGGCAGAAGGGAAGCTCCCGCTGCCGCGATGAATGCAATCAATACGATTGCGTATGTTCTGGCTTTTCTTGTGCGTCGCAATTTCAGTGTCCCTTCTACAAGTTCCGGATGGGTCTCAATCTGATTCGCACGCGGCATCTTACTGCCCGCTTCGTCCGAACTCAATGCGGCGAGAGAGTCGAGTTGAGATACGATTGATGATGCTTGGAAAAGCATGGGAGGATGTCCGCTTTGAATAAGGCAGTCATTCTGGCTCGCGGTTTGGGCAAACGAATGCGCGCGGCGGATTCATCGGCGGCGCTGACGCCGCAGCAGGCCGGCGCCGCGGCGTCCGGAACGAAGGCGATGATCTATTTCGCGTCGCGTCCATTTCTGGACTACGTTTTGAGCGGCCTCGCGGAAGCAGGGATTCGAGAGGTGTGTCTCGTCATCGGCCCGGAGCACTCGAAGACGCGCGATTACTATGAGCACCTCCCCACGGAGCGCATACAAATTGAGTTTGCTATTCAAAAGGAGCCGCGCGGTACAGCCGATGCGCTACTGTGCGCGGAAAAGTTCACGGCAGGCGAATGCTTCCTCTCGTTGAATTCCGACAACGTCTATCCGGTTGCGGCGTACAAGGCCTTGAAAGATTTGGACGCGCCCGGCCTATCTGCTTTTGAGATCGAGGCCCTCGTCCAAAAGAGCAATGTGCCGCGCGAGCGAATCGCAAGCTTCGCCCTCCTGGAAATTGGCCCGGATGGTTTTCTCAAGAAGATTGTCGAAAAGCCAGATGCCGCGACGTTTGCGGCGTGGCCGGCTCCAGTTTTCGTCAGCGCGAATCTGTGGAGCTTCGGTCCCCACATTTTTGAATCGTGTCGCCGGGTCGCGCCATCACCCCGCGGTGAATTAGAGCTTCCACTCGCAGTCCAATTCGCAATTTCAAATCTCGGTGAGCGATTTCGCGCTCTCCCATTCCGCGACGGTATTCTAGACCTCTCCGCGCGCGCCGACATTTCGACGGTAGCGGACCGCCTCGCGGGCATTGAGGTTCGTCTCTGATGCCGGGCCTGTCAGGGCTGCCCGGGTTGCGCAAGTTGCCCAATTTGAGTGACCAGCTTGTCGTCGCTGGCCTCAGCGCCGCCGAAGCGGACGCCAAGCAAATTCTCTTTCAAATGGCGGACGAGAGTCTGCGCAAAATTAGCAGCGCAGCGGGCGCAAATCGAGCTGCATGGTTCGTTCCGGGCCGCGTGGAAATTCTTGGCAAGCACACGGATTATGCGGGAGGCCGAAGTCTGCTCGCAGCCGTTGAAAAAGGTTTTTGTGTGGTGGCGCGATACCGGGAGGACGCGCAAGTAAATCTGTGCGACGCCAAATCAGGCGAGCAGGTCTCCTTCCATATTTCCACGGAGCCGGGCCCACAGCAGCATCACTGGTCGAGATACGCGCGCACGGTTATCCGTCGCACGGCGCGAAATTTCCCTTCCACGCGGCTGGGAGCGGACATCGCCTTTGCGAGCGATCTCCCTCCCGCCGCCGGATTGAGCAGCTCGAGCGCTCTCATCATCGCGGTTTTTCTAGCGCTCTCGGAAGCAAACTCGCTCGAACAGGCCTCTGCCTACGCAGACAACATTCACTCAAGGGAAGATCTCGCCGCCTATCTGGCTGCAATCGAAAGTGGAATGAGCTTTGGCGCGCTTCAGGGAGATGAGGGCGTCGGAACCACGGGCGGTTCCGAAGATCACACAGCCATACTTTGCTCGGCCCCGCATCGGCTGGCACAGTACTCTTTCTGTCCCACGCGCAAGGAAAAAACAATTCCGCTTCCGCAGGATTTTATTTTTGCAATTGGAACGAGCGGCATCGCCGCCGAAAAAACCGGAGCCGCCCTCGAGCGGTACAACCGCACCGCGGCATCTGCGCATGCGATTCTCGATGTGTGGCACCGCGCGACTGGACGAACGGATGCCACGCTCGCCGCCGCGCACAATTCCTCGCCAGGCGCTCCTGCAGAAATGCGCGGCCTGCTTGCCGGAAGGGACTTCGCCGGGTTCTCCGTGAAAGTGCTCCTCAATCGTTACGACCATTTTTCCGAAGAGTCGGAGAGGCTTGTGCCCGCCGCAAGCGATGCCTTTGCCCGCAAAGACTGGGGCGCGCTCGGTCTGCTCGTGAATCGTTCGCAAGCTGCCGCGGAAGAGCTGCTCGGGAATCAGGTGCCCGAAACAGTCGCGTCGGCACGCCTGGCGCGGGAAATGGGCGCTTTGGCAGCGTCGTCATTCGGGGCGGGCTTCGGTGGAAGCGTGTGGGCATTGGTGCCACGCGATTCCGCCGGGGATTTTATCCGAAGGTGGATTGGTCGTTATCGTATGCAGTTTCCCGGAGCGGCGTCCCGCGCGACATTTTTTCTCACAAGCGCCGGACCTGCCGCTATTCGCCTCAATCTCGGGGTATAAGTGAAAGTGATTTCTGACTAGCTGCTTTTCGTTATAAAATATCCTCCCGCAAATGACGCGGGGCGCTGGCGGGGAATCAGCTCTCGCTTCGAGCGCAGGCGATTCAGGGAACGATGAAAATGTTCCAGCTTTGGAAAAAACGGACCACCAATCGCGATGAGACGGCCGTGTTCTCGCTTCTGGGCCATCTCGAAGAGAGCGTCATGGAGGTTCTTTGGGCGAACGGCGAAAACAACGTTCGCGCTGTGACGGATCATCTCGATCGTCCACTGGCCTACACGACCGTCATGACCACGCTCGACCGCCTTTACAAGAAAGGCCTCCTCAACCGCCGCAAAGCTGAGCGTGCATTTCTTTATTCGCCGAAATTGTCACGCGACGAATTCGCTCGCGCTCGCGCTACTGATCTCGTTGCGAGCTTCCTTTCCGGGCCGGAACCTTCAAAGGAATTGCTCGTCTCATGTTTCCTCGATGCCATGGGGCAACATGACGACGTAGTCCTCGGCGAACTTGAAAAGAAAATCCGCAACCAGCGCAGGCGGCTTCGCCGCGGGGGACAGCAATGACCATCCCCTATTTTGTGAGATTGCTCTGTCTTTGCGCGGCAACATTCTTTCTCGTCAACGCGGCGCTTGGACTGGCCTTGCACCTCGCCGCCAATTCCATCATCCGGTTCGCGCATCGGATGACACCGCGCGAGGCCACTCGCTTTCTCTTGCTCGTTAGATTTCTCCCGCTTGTGATCACTGCCTTTGTAGTGCTCGGCGTCTGCCTGCCGAGTTACTTGTGGCTCGAGCCTGCGGCCACAAACGAAAATGTGGGCTCGATTTTTGTTCTCGCCGCGTTGTGTGGAGCATTCATCTGGTTTTCCTTGCTGCTCCGGACCGGCAAAGCCGTTGTGGTTGCGCGGCATTTCGCTCAAGAGTGCAAGGAGAGCTGCGCCGAATCCAAGCTCTCTGGTGTGAATCTTCCTGTTGAGATTCTGGAATCGGACACGCCAGTCCTTCTTCTGGCGGGAGTGTTTCGGCACCGCCTTGTCCTTTCGACCGCCGTAATTCGCACGCTATCCCCGGAACAACTCATCTCAGTCACGCGGCACGAAGATGCCCACCGCGCTTCCCGCGACAACCTTAAGCGTTTGCTTCTATTGCTGTCGCCGGGAATCCTGCCGTTCTCCCGGAGTTACGATTCGATTGAACGGGCATGGGCCCAACTCTCCGAGTGGGCGGCGGACGACGATGCTTCTGGGAATGACGCCGCGCTCTCTCTCACGCTCGCGGAGTCGCTCGTTCGTGTGGCACGCCTGGGCGCCACGCCGCGGCCATCGCCACTTTGCACCTCCCTCATTCCTCCGGACCAGGATCTTTCTGCGCGGGTAAATCGTTTGCTCCTACCGCCATCTTTCGAGGGAAAACTCTGGCGGCGCATGGGCGCAATGATTGGCGGAGCGGCGTGCGTCTTGATTGTAATACTCACAGTTCTTCTCGTGCGCCCCACTCTGCTTCAGTCCGTCCATGAGCTTCTTGAGAGGCTCACCCATTAGGTAGTTTTGCCCGCAGAATCCACGAAGTCACCTGGTCATTCGCAGCCCTTTTTTCAACCGATCTCAACTACGACCAGTGGTAGTACACCGGCCGTGTCTAATATGCTTCCGATTCTTTATATGAAAGGGAACTGCCCGATGGCACGCCAAAGGCTCGCACGTATCGCAGTCATTCCCTGTGTCGCTTTGCTCGCACTTTGCCTCGCGCCGCCGAATGCCTCTGCGCAGACCGTGAATGGCACTCTTGTGGGAAATGTCGAGGATAGTACGAAGGCTCGAATCGCGGGCGCCAGAATCAAGCTTGTAAGGCCGGAGATTAGATTTGAGCGAACGACAAAGACCAACGCCCAAGGTGAATTCCGGTTTGAAGACTTGCCTCCCGGTGTGTATGAAGTTACGGTCAGCTCGGACAAATTTAAGCCCGCAACACAGTCTGTAACTGTCGCGGTCAGCTCGACACCCACACTGACCATCCGGCTTGAAGTAGCAGGGATTGCGCAAACCATGGAGGTCAACGCGCAGGGCCTTTCCTATGCAACTCAACCCATCGAGACGACCTCCAGCGTTCAAATGGGAGTCGTCACCGCGAAAGATCTCGCTTTGATTCCTCTGGCGAGCCGCAGCTTTGCAAACATCGCGTACCTGACGCCAATGACCGCACCGGTCGAGCCGTCTGACCCTACCAAGGCGCGCATCACGGCCGTGTCCTTTGGGGGCAGTTCGGGGCTGAACGTGGATCTTTCCGTGGATGGCGGTGACAACAACGACGATTGGATCGGCGGCTTCCTTCAAAACTATTCGGTAGATTCCATCCAGGAATTTGCCGTTCGCACCGCGCAATTTGACGCGGACACATCCCGGACAAATGGCGGCTCCGTCGTAATCTCAACGCGCCGTGGAACGGATCAGTGGCACGGCGGCGGCGCTTTCTATGACCGCGACCAGGCGCTCAACGCCCGCAATATTCTGGATAACCCCGCGCCAGATCCCAAACAGCCATTTTCGCGCTGGAATTCCGTCGCGACACTTGGCGGACCACTTGTGAAACAAAAATTTTGGTTCTTCTCGTCGTTTGAATACGTGGATGAAAATGCGAGCGTCGCCTACAACAGCACCAGTCAGACCGAATTCTCCGCGCTGGCGCATCTTGCCTCACTGGGTCTGGTCCCGGGCGTCAATTCAATTCCAGTCCCGACTTCAACACCCGTGCCGTTCCGCGACACTATTTACACTGGTCGGCTCGACTGGTCTCAGTCACCCCATTCCCAGTGGTTTCTGCGATTCGGCCTGGATCGAAATCGCACCATGAACGATTTGGTTCAACAGGCCACACTACCTTCCACTGGTGCGACAACACATTCCAATTACTACAGCACGTTGGTCAGCAATACCTGGCAATTGAGCGACAAGTGGCTTGGAGAATTTACATTCCAGGCCAGCCAGTTCTACCACTCGAAAGACCGCAACTCCAATCTCGGCGAGGCCTTTGCATTTCCTTTCAGCTCCACCGCGATCACCACGTCCGGTTTCGAGACCTTCGGCGATAATCAGTTCACTACAGCCATTACGGCGTTTCCCATCCGGCGTATGCAGGAAAAGTATCAAGTCCGGTACGATGTCGTCCACGTAGGCGGCACGCATGCCGTGAAATTCGGCGTTAACTTCATCCATGAGCCGGTGCTCTCCGGACTGCTCGCCACGAATGCCGAAACGCTTTTTCGGTTTGCTCACGATCCCAGCTTTTACGCCGCCAATCCCGCGCTATTCTCAAATGTCATAAACTGTAACCCCAATGTTTCGGATTGTTCCGCAATTAATTGCGACCCATCGAATACCGTTTGCGACTCGAAGACTGAAAATCCCGCCACGAATGGTTTTTTCCACCAGGGCATACAGCGTCTGGGTCTCTACGTCCAGGATTCCTGGCGCGTCCGCCCGAATTTCACTATCAATTACGGCCTAAGGTGGGACACGACCTTCGGGCTCTTCAATGATATGGGACTCGATCAAACTCACAATCCGGGTGTGACGACCATTCAGGCGCTAGGTCTGCCGCTGGCCAAGGGCATCCCGCACGACTATCGAAAAGCATTTGCACCGCGGCTGGGGATTGCGTGGGCTCCGGGGGGATCATCCAACACTGTATTCCGGGCCGGCGTCGGCATGTACTACAACGATTTGATGCAGAACGGTTGGGTGGATGCTCTGCGCGCTGTGACACCATCGCCTGGCGGGCTGCTTGGCCCTGGCGATCAAGGCGCCGTGATTGATCCGCGTTACAGCACGCCCTACGCACTCCAGGCCAGCGCAGGCTTTGAGCACGAATTTGCGAAGGGTTGGCGCCTCAACATTCAGTATCAGCACTCGCAGGGCGTTCACCAGTACCGCCGATACGAATACACATCGGATGTCACGCTGCCGGACACGGCGCCCAATCTCTCCGTGTTCCGCACGGACAACCGCTCTCGCTATGACGGCGCTTCCATCATCGTCCAGCACCGTTTTTCAAATCGTTTTGAAATGACGGCGCACTACACTCTTGCGAGTGCGACTACATGGGGCGCCACGGTCGGAGAGCTGTTTGACTACGTAAACGGCGTGTCCAACGTGAATAATCCCTTCGGCCCGGGTGATCATGGTCCTTCGGGCGAGGACGTGCGCCAGCGATTCGTCCTTGAGGGGACCGTGCGATTGCCCGCTCGCTTCGAGATTTCGACTCTGTCCCAGGCTGAAAGCGCGCGGCCATTCACCATGACCACCCCCGTCGACATTAACGGCGACGGTATCCCCAATGATCGCGCGGTTGTGAATGGCACCCAGACTTACCTCGACCAGTTCAGAGGGACTCCTCTCATCCAAGTGGATCTGCGCGTCACCCGTGAGTTTCATTGGACGGATCGTGTTTCGATTCGTCCGTTCGCCGAGTTCTTCAATTTGTTCAACCGCACGAATCCCGGCAACAATTTTATCCCAGATATTTCTGCTTTGCCCGTGAACGATCCCGCCAATGCGACAGCCATTTGCCTCAATCCCGCCTGCACGCAGATGAAGGCGATCACAAGTCTAAACCAACTTCGCGTGCCGGCTGGAGCGCTCGGCGATTTCTTCGGGCCGGGAACCACGGTTGGAATCCCATTTGCCGCCCAATTTGGCTTGCGCATTAATTTCTAGTTTGCAGGCGAAGAAACTCAGTCTGCCGCTCCTAAGAACAAGGTTCAAGGAAGCGGCTTCTCCTGCACCTTGTGTATACTTAGCGCCGCGCCATGGTGCCCTACCTTCACGTTGGCCCTCTCACGCTTGGGACCTTTGGCATCCTCGTCGCCACAGGTCTGCTCGTTGCCGCGTTTGCAATCAGCAAGGATTTGCGCCGCCGCGCTCTTGACGCCGACCCCAACGTCATCGTCGGCTGCACCGGAATTGCCGGACTCATTGGCTCGCGGCTTTATAGTCTGTTCGAAACTCCTTCGGAGTTTTTCGCGAACCCCTGGCCGATGCTTTTCAGCCGTATGGGTTTCACCTGGACGGGCGGCGTCATCGGAGGCTTCATCACGCTGTGGCTTCTCGCGCGCCACTACCGCATTCCGCTGCTCCGCATGCTCGATGTTGCATCGCCCGCCGCGGCCATCGGCTACGGAATCGGCCGCATCGGCTGCCTGATCTCCGGCGACGGTGATTACGGCACGCCCACATCGCTCCCCTGGGGCATGAGCTTTCCAAACGGCATCGTGCCGACCACTCAGCGCGTTCACCCCACGCCCATTTATGAATTCCTGGGTGCCGCGTTGATTTTCTGGATACTCTGGCGCATCGGCGCGCGGACGATGGGCGACGCTCACGCCATCGGCAAGGTCTTCGCGATCTACTTGCTTCTCACGGGCATCGCGCGGTTTTTCGTCGAGTTCATTCGCCTCAACCCGCGTGTTCTCTTCGGCCTGACCAACGCGCAGGTCGTCAGCATCGTTTGCGTGCTACTAGGCGCTTTCCTGATGCTCAGAGTGCGCCCAAGCGCTGCCTAGCGCCGTTTATCGTTGCCAGATAAGATATGGATATCCGTTGGGTCCCGGAGCGGCACGGCCGAGTGGTATGTTTGCCATCATCTCTACGCGGAGGCATCAAATGAAGAATTTTAAGCTCATCGCGCTCGGCGCGCTTATTGTTGCCGCCCTTTTTTGGATTCACACTCCTGGCGTGGCAGCCCGCGCACTCATTCAACCCGCCGCCCTCCCCGCGGATGCAAGGAATGATGCGCTTCGCGGCATGAATGACATGGCTTCCTCACTTAACGATCTCGACCAAAGACATATGAAAATAATCGAACTCAATGGCAGGATGTCGGATCTGTTCTCGTCTTTGCGGCAGAAAGTGGCTGATGCCACGCGAGCCGCGGCAAATGACAAGGGGATGTCACCCCAGACGAGGCAAGCATTCCAACAGCTTCAGGAATCGCAAACGAGCCTCAATCTCCAGTACCTGCAACTGCAGGCGCAAATGCAGAATGAGAATCGCCAGTACACTGCCGTGAGCAACATCATGAAGACAAAACACGACACCGTGAAGAATTCCATCTCGAATATCCGCTAAGTTGAAAGCGGCGGTCACTCGCAATCGAGTGGCCGCCGCTTTGCTTCTTTAGATTGTTAGTTTTCTATCGCCGTCAGTTTGAAGCAGGCGCCGCCGCTGCCACCGGCTTGCCGTCGGTACCATACACCGCGACCGGACCGTACTTTTCCATCAGCGTCTTGATCTTGCTCGCGTCTCCCACCGCCACGATCTGCATCGTGGCTGGGTTGTAGTATTTCATTGCAACGCGCTGCAGATCATCGGCCGTAATCGCGGAAACCTTTGCGGGATACGTGTCCCAGTAGTCCGCGGGGAAGCCGTAAATCTTCAGCGTGAGCGCATTGTTAAGCACTTGGGCAGGTTGCTCGAGTTGCAGGGCGAATCCGGCCACCACGCCTCGCTCCGCATCTTCATACTCACTCGCTGGAATTTTTACGTCGCGGATGAGCTTGATCTGGTTGACGAATTCCGCCATCGCGGGATCGGTCACTTCCGTCCTGCAATCGCAGCTCGCGCTCCAAGTACCCGGGAATAGTGTTCCGCCCATGCTGCTCCCCGGATTATAAGTGAAGCCCTTTTCCTCGCGGATCACCCGGAAAAGCCGACTTGCCGGGCCGCTGCCGAAAATGCGGTTCAGCACCACAAGCGCGATATAGTCGGGGTCGCGCCGCTCTACACCGATGTTGCCCATAAAGAGCGTGGTCTGCACCGAGCCCGGCCGGTCAACAAGCAAAACCCTGCCGGACGTTGCAGCCTTCACAGTGGCTGGCGGGGCGGCTTTCCAGTCGGTCTTCTGCCACCCGGAAAGCCACTTTGTCAGCTTGGCAACCACTTCCGCTGGCTTGACGTCGCCGGAAATCCCCAGGATTGCGTTTTGCGGAAGGTAATGGTCCTGCCGCCACTTCGCCAGCGCCTCCGGCGTCACCGACTGAATGACATCCGCTGACATCATGGTCGTTGCAGCCGGGTGGCTGCCATATAGGGCCTGGGAGAATCGCTCCTGGGCAAGAATGAATGGCTGAGTCCGCTGCTGGCGCAACCCGAGGAGCTGCCGCTGTTTCAATTTACCCAACTCGTCGGCTGGGAAAGTTGGATTCATCAAAGCGTCGGTAAGCAGCGCGAACCATTCATCAAAGTTCTCGGAGAGTCCGGACGCGCCGAGCGTAGTGGCGGTAGCACCGAAGCCCGTTCCCGCGAAGAAGGATGCGCCCATTCTGTCCACATCCTCGGAGAATTGTTTGCTTGACCGCGTCTTGGTTCCCTCGCGCAGCATTGTCGCCGTAATGCTCGCCAGTCCGCGCATATCCGCGGGCTCGTAGAGTCCGCCGGCCCCGGCAATTTGCAGGCTAACGTTTACGGTCGGCAAGCGGTGATCCTCCAGGATCAATACCGTCACGCCGTTGGTCAGCGTCGTCTCGAATGGCCTTGGGAATTTCACCTTGAGGACGTCCTTCGAGATCGGCGCGCGGTTTTTCCGCTCGACCTGGGTGGGCGGCTTGGTCTGCTGCCCCGGGCCGGAGCCCATTCCTTGCGTCAGAGCGATTGGTGCGAGGCCAAAGCACAGAGTGGCCGCGAGTGAGAGCGAAAGCAGGATGCGTGTCGCGTATTTGTGATTTTTGATTGATGTATTCATTTTCATCATTCCTCTCCCGCCTTACTCGCCCGAGCCGCTGTTGCCGGCGGCCTTCGGTTTTGGATTTGTAATGATCACGGTGCGGTTGTTGTCGGTCAGGTATTTCTGCGCCACTCGCTGAACATCGGCGGAAGTGACGGCGTTGAATTTCTCGACATCGGCGTAAATCAGCGTGGGGTCGTGGAAAAGAACCGCGTCGTCCGCCATTGATGCCGCGCGGTTCAGCGTGCTGCTCATCCCGGAGATCTGATTGCGCCGGTTGATCATCTTGACCTTTGCCAGCACGTCCCCGCTATACGTCTGCGTCTTTGCGCGATCGATCTCTTCGTTGATCAACTTCTCGACTTCCTCAGCGGTGTGGCCGGGGCGGATAATTGCAAACACACGAAACAGTCCCGGGCCTCGTTGCTCGCCCACGAAGGCGAATGCACCAGTGGCGACTTCCTTTTCGCGGACGAGCTTTTGGGTGAATATGGAAGATTGCCCGGAGGAAAGTATGTCGGTCAGAACATTGAGCGCGTACCAGTCCGGTGTGTCGCCCGGCGGGATCTTGAACGCGATGTCGATTCGCGCAAGCGGCGCGAAATTATCCGTCAGCGTCTTGCGCCGTTCCGCGGTCTGCGCCGGCTCATTCACCACCACCGGAGCCGGAGCGGGCTGCGAAGGAATGGCCTCGAAGTATTTCCGGATCTTGGCCAGCACCTCATCCGAGTTGAAATCGCCCACCATACTCAGCACGGCATTGTTGGGCGCGTAATACGTCTTGAAGAATTGCACCACGTCGTCCAGGCTTGCCGCGCTCAAATCGGCCATCGAACCGATCACCGAGTGATGGTACGGAAAGCTGTCGTAAGCGAGCTCCGGGAGCGCATCCGTCAATTGACCGTACTGCTGGTTATCCACTCGCAGCCGGCGCTCTTCCTGCACCGCGTTGCGCTGGTTATCCACGTTGAATTGCGTAATCACCAGCGATCGCATGCGGTCTGCTTCCAGATAAAGCCCCAAGTCAATCTGGTTTGCGGGCAGCGTCTCGTAGTACAGGGTGCGTTCTTCATTCGTCGTGCCATTCATCCCGCCCCCGTTGTTCGTCACCAGCAAATCCATTTCGCCCTTGCCTACATTTTCCGAGCCCTCGAACATCATGTGCTCGAAAAGGTGTGCAAAACCGGTGCGGCCCTGGCGTTCATTCCGCGAGCCGACGTCGTACGCAACCGCAATCGAATAGGTCGGGGCGGAGTGATCTTCAGACAGGATCACGCGCAGTCCGTTTTTAAGTTTCTCCTGCCGGATTTTGATTTGGAATGCCTGTCCCGGTGATTGCGCCCGCAATCCCAGCGTCAAAACGCTCCCGGCCAGAATGGCGCACACCAGGAGACAAAGTACCTGTTTCAACCTTTGCATATTCTTCCCCCTTCTGAGGACCTTCGGTTCACACCCACCCATAGTCTAAACGACGGCGGGGCACGGATTATGACACTCGATTCATCACAATTGATATAGGCCCGCTACCTAAAGCACCGGAACCCACCGGTTGCTCCTCCGCCGTGCAAACCCTAACGCACTTAGACGCGGGACAATGTAAAGCGTTTTGCACAAGACGAAGATTTGGTTGTCATCCTGGGGGTCGGACTTGATTTATTGGCCCGAAGGATCCGTAGAACGATCCAACAGCGCGTACAATTGAGTGGACCTGGTTTGAATAGGGCCGATTTGCCCCTACATCATCTGCCGAAGCACGTAATGCAGAATCCCGCCGTGCTGGTAATACGCGAGTTCTTCAGGAGTATCCACGCGCACCGTCGCGTCAAATGCCTTCTCGTGCCCATCGGAATCGCGCGCTACCACTCGCGCCTTCGCGCGTGCTTTGAGCGCGCTCACGCCAGCAATCGTGAATTCCTCGCGCCCCGTCAACCCGAGTGACTCGCGGTTTTTTCCCGCGGGGAATTCAAGCGGCAGCACGCCCATTCCGACAAGATTGCTCCGGTGAATCCGCTCGAAGCTTTCTGCGATCACCGCCCGCACTCCGAGGAGCATCGTGCCTTTCGCCGCCCAGTCGCGCGACGACCCCGAGCCATATTCTTTTCCGGCCAGCACCACGAGCGGGATCTTTTCATTTTTGTAGCGAACTGCGGCATCGTAAATCGTTAGTTTTTCCGCGCCCGGCTGGTGAAGCGTCCAGCCACCCTCCGTGCCGGGCGCGAGCTGGTTGCGCAACCGGATATTTCCAAACGTGCCGCGGATCATCACTTCGTGATTCCCGCGCCGCGCGCCATAGGAATTGAAGTCTGCAGGCTTCACTCCCTGCGCGATCAGGTATTTTCCCGCGGGGCCGTCCGCCGGAATCGAGCCTGCAGGTGAAATGTGATCGGTCGTCACGCTGTCGCCGAGCATTGCCAGCACTCGCGCACCGCGAATATCGGTAAGCGGCGCGGGCGTTCGTGGCATCTCGTCGAAGTAAGGTGGCAGCTTGATGTAAGTGGACTTCGTGTTCCACGCATAGAGGTCGCCATCAGGTACGGGCAAGCTCTTCCAGCGAGCGTCGCCCTCGAACACTTCACCGTACTCCTTGCTGTACATCGCAGTGGTTACTGCGCCGCGCACCGTGCTCGCAATCTCCTCCGGCGATGGCCAGATTTCGCGCAGGAACACGGGCTTTCCGGCGGAGTCTTTCCCGAGCGGCTCCGTCGTAAGGTCCATATCCATCCGCCCCGCAAGCGCATAAGCCACCACGAGCGGCGGCGATGCCAGATAATTCGCGCGCACCAGCGGATGAATGCGTCCCTCGAAATTGCGATTGCCGCTGAGCACGGAGACGGCAACCAGATTGTTTTCTTTAATCGCCGCGCCAATCGCCTCCGGCAACGGCCCGCTGTTGCCGATGCACGTCGTGCATCCAAACCCGACCAGATGAAATTTCAGTTTTTCAAGATATTGCATCAGTCCCGCCGCGGCAAGATAATCCGTCACGACCTTCGAGCCGGGCGCGAGGCTCGTCTTCACCCAAGGCTTCGAGGTCAGTCCTCGCTCCACCGCCTTCTTGGCCAACAGTGCCGCGCCAATCATCAGCGATGGATTCGACGTATTTGTGCAGCTCGTAATCGCGGCGATCACCACTGAGCCGCTTGAGAGATCGAACTGGTCGCCGTTATTTTTTACGTGTGCGAGTTTCACCGGCTGGCCTTCAACGCTTTTCTCGAACGACTGCTTCGCGCTGCGCAGCGGCACGCGATCCTGCGGACGCTTCGGTCCTGCCAGCGTCGGCTCGACGGTGCTGAGGTCCAACTCCAGTGTGTCAGTGAAGATCGGATCTGAGGTTTCGTCGGTGCGGAAGAGTCCTTGTTCCTTCGTGTACGCTTCCACCAGCGCCACGCGCGCAGCATCGCGTCCCGTAAAGCGCAAATAATTGAGC
>JBGPHM010000049.1:0-29657 GCA_041484365.1 Terriglobia bacterium
GGCCAAAGCGAAGGGCAGAGTCGGCGGCTTCTCCGTTCCCTTTCCTTACGCGCAGCAACAACTGTCGCGGGCCAGTGAACATCTTCAAATCGCCCTTGCTCTCTTTCCTCTCGGAGCGGAAGCCAACGAGCTGATGGGACTGATCTTCTTACAGGCAAACGATGGCGGTTCGGCAACGAGAAATTTTGATGTAATCGCTACCCAGGGTCTCCCGGTCTCGTTTTATGCCGAAATGCGCACTCGTAAGCAGGATCGCGCCGTAAAGTGTGAGTTGAGTCGGGACGGGATCCGGTTGATTTTCCTTTCTTCGTACGACAAGAATGGGAAATCAGCACCGCCGGCCCAGCCCGCAGGAGAGGACGGCCTCGGAGATCTGGTTGTCGAGCCTTCCGCCAAGCGCCAACAAGTGTTCGATTCCCTCAACTTGTCGTCAGGCGACATTCAGAAAGTCGAAACCAATAGCGGGATGCTCAAGTTGAAACTCGCCAAGGAAGATGTCTATCTTTCCCCGATTTATCTTCCTTCCTTCACACCCATTGAGGGTCCGCAGGCGCGAAGATTTGCCAACAATTATACGCGCATGTTTGTTCGCTATCCGGGGCTTGAGGATTCCAAGCTGGGAACCGAAAGCATGAGCGGAGGCGAGAAATTCGTGATGGGATACAAAATTGCCAGCGCCGGCGTGGATATTGCAATGTCAGGCTTCACCCCAATCAGCGCCATCGGAAGCGTGATGGACGCAATCTCCATTGCTCGAACCATTCAGGCTGCGAGGGTTTCGGTGAGTGTAACCTTCGCCACATGGGAGAAAAGCGTGAATGACCAGCAGCGGCTCCTGGCTGGCAAGTCGTTCAAGGCAATTCCTACCCAGCCGGCGAATCTGACATTTGTGCAGGAGACAAAGTAGCTTAAAAAACTGTCTTCTCGAAAACTGACCCACTACCACCTTCTGCGATGTGTTGACAGTTGACGTGCTCTATATGTATAAGTCATTATTATGTTCATTTGTCACGTTAAGGAGATGTCCGAATGAAGCGAATAATTGCGGCCACTCTAATAGGAGTAATGGTATTTGCAATTTCCGTGGAGGCAGGCCTCGACAGCAAGAAGGCGATGTATGTCGGCGGAACGGTTACGACCATTAAGGATGGCACCGAGGGATTCTCATCCACCAGCGACGAGAAGGTTTTCGTGTTTGCCTATAAAGAGGGCAAGAATGAAGTTAAGTTGACCGTGCCGTATGACCATGTCAACGACCTGGAGTACGGACAAAAAGCTGGCCGCCGCTTGGGTTTAGCGATTGCAATTTCCCCTTGGTTGCTCTTTTCTAAGAAACGCAAACACTTCCTTACCATCGGGTATACCGACGAACAGGGGAAGCAGCAGGCGGCTGTCTTCGAGCTTGGTAAGGAAATCGTCCGTACCACTCTGGCCTCCATGGAAGCGCGCACGGGCAAGAAGATCGACTATCAGGACGAAGAAGCGCGCAAGAGCGCAAAGGGGAATTAAGGTTTGATGATTAAGCGCATGCTTGTCCTGCTCTTCCCGCTGGTGTTGGCGCCACTAGCGGTCGCACAGCAATCACCACCACCGCCACCCCCGCAACATCAACCACCCTCCGCCCCAGCGCCCGCTTTAGACGCCGAAATTGCGGCAAAACTGCTCAATGTCCATCGAATCTGTGTGGAGAGTTTTGGCGAGGATACGATTTCAAAGCAGCTGCAAGCGATGGTCATAAACGCGCTCAATGAGAGCAAGAGATTCATCATTACAGAGAACTGCTCGAAAGCCGATGCAACGCTGAAAGGTGTCAGCACCGAGCATGCTCACCAGGAATCCCACTCATCGAGCGAGTCGGTCGGCGTCGGGGCGTCGGGCCAGTCCGCCAACCTAAGCGACTCCTCGCACGCCACGGAGACGATTTACGACGTTCATTTTGCCGTGCGCCTGGTGGCCCCGGATGGCGACGTGATCTGGTCAACCACGCAGGAGAGTAACGGCGCGAAATACAAAGGCGCAGGTCCCGATGCCGCGGACAAGGTTGTGAAGCACTTGATTTGGGACCTCGATGCGCTGCAGAAGCAGCGCGACTCCGATAAGAAACACTGAGAAACTCCTGCGTCCTAAGTGGCACCAGTTGCCCCATCGCATCCTATCCAATTCAATCCCCAAATGTGCTCTCTGATACTCTGCGAATACTCACTCGCGCTGCCAGCCTTCCCCGCCACTTCTCCCGCAATTCCTTTTGGTCGAACGCCTTTTTGCGCCCATTTCCGCCCCTGTCTAAATCCTTTGGACTAAGAAACTTTCAGACCTTGCGCAAGGCGCCTCTATGTAAGTCTTTTAGAATGAGAACGTTCCAAAAGGGAGGCATTTTGTCCTTGAGCCAAGCAATGGCTCCCCTATGCCCGAGCGGCAGGAGAAAAAACAGTATCAAATCGGCCACAAAGTACCTCCAGTCTATTGCGGGAAGCAGGCCACTTCCAGACCATAGAATGATGGCAGGGCGGCTGCACAGGACTTTTGTGAGCGGCTGAAATTTACGTGAGCAGAAAGACGAACCGATGTCCATGCTGAATCGCAAAGACTTAGAACAGATCGGGCGGCACCAATTGCAGCTCACCATACTTGCCGTGGTGTTCGTGCTTGTGCAGGCGGCCGGATTGGCGGTGCTCATGTACCCGCTGGTGTTCGTGCGCACCGACGATGGAAATAGATGGACGATGCGCGTGGCTTATTTCGGGTTCTGCGTTTTGACGTTGCTTTTCGTTGGGCACTTGCTGGAACGGCAGCGACTGTTCCGCAAGCTGAAGGCAGATTTGCTGGAGCAATTGGAGCGCAACATCCAAATTCGCCAGCAAGCCAGCGTGGACATTCTGCAATCAATGCCAGGACAGGACCATTTCTGGGATCGTCTATCGATGGATTTCCGCAGGGCTATGACAACGAATAAAACGCTGTCTCTCTTGCTTGTGCAATCAAAGCGCAGATCCGGCGCGCCAAACGCCGAACAAAATACCGCAGCAGCAGGCGATGCCGCCAAAGCGTTGTCCCACAAACTGCGGCCGACGGATTCGATCTACAATCTTTCGCCCGACCTCTTTGCCCTTGTGCTGCCCGAGTCAGACACCCAAAGTGCGAAGCGCGTGGCAGTAAGTCTCCATGAAGAATTGCAAACGGTCACGGCCAAGCACGGCCTTACGTATGACATTTCCATCCACAATTATCCTGATAATGTGCAAAGCGCTCACGAACTGGAAGAGATCGTGAAGCAACTGCTCCCTGAAACCCAGGAATGGGAGCTGCCGGTTTCCGCAGGAAAAGTTTAGGCGGTTGGTTCAACTCTTAGATCCTTCCTCGTGGCAGAACGCCTCAGCTAATTCTCCGCGGCCAATACAACGACGGGGCGATACGTGCGAGGCACGATGGCTTCGGCGATGGCGATCAATTTTTCCTGCGGGCTGAAGACACGGAGGCGCGCGGGCTTCCATTCGCCGGAGTCGAGTTCTGCAGGCGCGCCCTGCGCCATGGCGATGTGGCCCGCCTGCACCTGCGAGGGGATGATGTTGAACTTCGCGCCGTGGCGCACGGCTTTCTCGATAATTGGCAGCACGGTGAGGCGCGGAAGCTCGGGCAGAAGACGCTCAAGGGGAATTACGTAATCGGGGAGTTTGTTTTCCTTGGCGGCCTGCGCGAGGTCTTCGACTTTGACGGCCTGGTCAAGCGTGAATTCGCCGACGGCGGTGCGGACGATCTCTTCGAGGTGCGCGCCGCATCCAGACATATTTTCCGGCAGGCTCTTGTCCGGGCTAACGCCATAGAGGCAGCCCATTTCGTGCGCGAGCGAGCGGATGTAGGTGCCGGCAGCGCACTCGATGGCGACGCGGGCGCGCGAGCCTTCCACACTATCCACGCGAAATTCGTAAACTTCAATTTCGACCGCCTTTAATTCCACCGGCTTGTTTTTGCGCACGAGCGAGTGCGCGGATTTGCCGTGAAACTTTTTGGCGGAATACACAGGTGGCATTTGCGGGAAGCGTCCCGTAAGTTTCGCGGCGAGGTCTTCGATGACGGCGCGGACGAGCACGGGCGCCGAATCTGGGCCGGCGGGCACGCCGTCGGCGTCATAAGTATCGGTGGCGAATCCAAAGCGGATGACGGCTTCGTAGCGCTTGCGGCGCCCGGCGTAGAACTGCGCAAGGCGCGTGGCGCGGCCGAGGAGCAGGACGAGGACGCCGGTGGCGAGCGGGTCGAGCGTGCCGAGGTGGCCGATCTGGCGGAAGCCGACGATGCGGCGCACGGCTTCGACAACGTCATGCGAGGTTTTTCCACGCGGCTTATCCATCACGAGCGCGCCTTCAAGGGGCGCGGGCTGGGGTTTGCGAGGCATGCTTAGGAAAGTTCTTTCAGGATTGCTCCGAAGGATTATCGGGGCCTGAATCCTGTGGAGGTTTTGTCTGCGACTGCGACATGCGCAGCAGCTCTTCAATGCGGCGGGCCTGCTCTTCGGAGGTGTCCATGAGGAATTGGAGATCCGGGCTTCGGCGCATCTGGATGCGTTCGGTGAGTTCGTGGCGAATGTAGCCGGTGGCCTTCACGAGAGCGGCGAGGGCGTCGGACTGTTCCTGTGGCGTTCCAATGATTTGAACAAAGATGCGCGCGAGTTTCATATCCGGCTGGAAGCGGACCTCGGTGACGGTGACGCTGGCTTCGAGGCGCGGGTCGCGCAGCTCTCCGGCGAGCATGGAGTCTACCTCATGGTGGATTTCCTCTGCGATGCGTTCGTGGCGGTGTCCGGCGGCGTGCATGGCAATCGGTTCCTGTTGAAAGTGTAGAGTCGAAATCGAAAAGTTGAAAGTCAAAAGTCGAAAGAGTAAAACAAAAACCCCTGAACTCAATATAGCTCGATCTGGTGGTCCACAAGATAGCGGCCGAGTATACACTCGGATTCGGCAAGAGCGGCCTGGAGCGACTGCGTAACAAAGCCGGGCTGGTCGGCGAGCGTGACGACGCCGATGGTCGCGCGCGTCAGGATTTCGGAATGTTCGAGTTCGGCGACGGCGACGTTGAACTTCCCGCGCAGGCGGTCCTTCAGGCTGCGAAGCACTTGCCGCTTGTCTTTGAGCGAGTGCGATTCGGGAAGATGAATATCGAGCGTCAGCAGACCAATGGGCATCGGCGCCCCTGTAACCCAAGAAAAACAAAAGACAAAACCGCGGCCCACCTGAAGGTGAGCCCTACGAAAACTTCTAGGCGGAGGCTTCGCTCAGGATAATCCGCTGCACGTTGAAACATTCGAGGACATCGCCGACTTTTACGTCATTAAAGTTGGCGATGCCCGCGCCGCATTCGTAGCCGGTGCGGACTTCGGTGGCGTCTTCCTTGAAGCGCTTGAGCGAGCTTAGCTTCGAGGTGTAAGTGACGACGCCGTCACGGACGACGCGCACCTGCGCGTCTCGCTTCAGGATTCCGTCAACGACATAGCAGCCCGCCACGGTGCCAACTCCCTTGACGCGGAAGGTGTTGCGCACTTCGGCGTGGCCGAGCGTGGTTTCCTTGATGACGGGCTCGAGCAGCCCGGTCATGGCCTTCTTCAATTCGTCCGAGACTTCGTAAATGATCGAGTGCGTGCGGATGTCCACGCCCTCGCGCGCGGCGAGTTCGGCGGCTTTGCGCTCGGGCCGGACATTGAACGCGATGATGATGGCGTTGGAAGCGGAGGCGAGGAGCACATCCGTCTCGCTGACGGCGCCGACGCCCGAGCCGATCACTTTGAGGCGAACACGATCGTCGGAAAGCTTGGGCAGCATTTCGCCAAGCACTTCGGCGGAGCCCTGCACGTCCGCCTTGATGACGATGGGCAATTCCTTCACTTCGCCGGCGCGGAGCTGCTCGTGCAACTGATCGAGCGTGAGGCGCGCCCCCGCGGATTTCGCGAGCGTGGCCTCGCGCAATTTCGATTGGCGGAATTCGACGATGTGGCGCGCCTTGGCTTCGTCGGTGACCTGGAATTGATCGCCCGCCTCGGGCACGCCCTGCAAGCCGATGACCTCGACCGGAGAAGAAGGCTCGGCGCTTTTTACCGCCTGGCCCTTATCGTCAAACATGGCGCGAACTTTTCCAAAGACGGCGCCGCAGAGGAAGAAATCGCCGTTACTGAAGGTGCCATTTTGCACGAGCATGGTGGCGACAGTTCCGCGTCCGCGGTCCACGCGCGATTCAAGCACCGTCCCGCTCGCGGGGGCTTTCGGATTGGCCTTGAGTTCTCTGAGGTCGGCGACAAGCAAAATCATCTCGAGCAATTTTTCGATATTTGTTTTGGCCTTCGCGGAAACTTCGACCATGACGGTGTCGCCGCCATATTGCTCGGACAGCAGGCCACGGTCACCGAGTTGCCGCTTGACGCGATCGGGCTGCGCGTCAGGCTTATCAATCTTGTTGATCGCGACGATGATGGGCACGTCCGCGGCTTTTGCGTGATCAATCGCTTCGAGCGTTTGGGGCATGACGCCGTCATCCGCGGCGACGACGAGGACGACGATGTCGGTAACCTTCGCGCCGCGCGCGCGCATGCGAGTGAAGGCTTCGTGGCCCGGTGTGTCAATGAACACGACTCTGCGTCCGTGCACGGTGACGGAGTAAGCGCCGATGTGCTGCGTGATGCCACCCGCTTCGCCCGCGGCGACTTCGGTTTCGCGGATGGCGTCGAGGAGGCTTGTTTTGCCGTGATCCACGTGGCCCATGACGGTGACGACCGGCGCGCGCGGAACGAGGTTTTCGGCCTTCTCTTCCTTGGCGACTTCCTGAACGGCTTCCTGCTCGAAGGAAACAAATTTCACGATGCCGTTAAATGATTCGGCGAGGCTGGTGGCGGTGGAGGTGTCCAGCGCTTGATTGATGCTGGCGAACATGCCCTTGTCGAGAAGAACTTTCAGGAGTTCCTTTGCGCGGACATCGAGTTTTTCAGCGAGTTCGCGAACGGTAACGCCTTCAGTGATGGTGATCTCTCGCGGAGCCCGCTCGACAGGTGCGGGCGCTTCGGGTCGCATTGCGCGTGGTCCGGCACCGGCGCGTGCACGAACCGGATGGAGCTTGCGCTCGCCTTCCTCGAAGCGGCGGTCCATGGTGGGACGCGCGCGCGAGGCGGGTTTACGCTCATAAATTGGTTTCCCTGGCTCGGCTTTTCCCGATGGCGGCGGCAAAGCGCCGGGACTGCCGGCTCGCTGACCGGGACGCATCGGCGGGCGGCCTCCGGGGCCGGTAGGCCGCTGCGGATATCTGCCGGGAGGTCCGCTCGGCTGGCCGGGCCGCTGCGCGATTGGGCGGCCGGGCATCGGGTGCCCTTGAGCGCCAGCAGCGCCGGGACGCATTGATTGCGGAGCGCGGGGCGAGGCCGGCGGATATGGTGGTTTCGCCTGCTGATGCAAAGGAACTCCGCGTTGCGGGCCGGCAGGCGCAACGTGCGGCCTACCCGTTGCGGGCGTGGTTCCCGGAGCGGCCGGCTTTGCGGCGATTGCACCGGGCGCGGCAGGCACGGCTGGTCTTGTCGGAACAGGAGTGGTGCCGGGAGCAGGCGGCGTAGTCGCGGGTCGCGGAACGAGTGGTTTTCCGGGAACAGCGCCGGCTGCAGGTGGTGCGGCAGCAGGCGCTCCGGGCTTTGCAACAATGATTGGTGGAGCGGCAGCGGCAGGCGCGGCGGGTTTCGTCGCGGCGGCAGCGGGCCGCATGCGCGCAGCTTTGGCGGCGGCATCCTTCGCGACCTTTTCGGCGACTGCGGCTTTTTCGGCGGCGACTTCGGCGTCAGCGAGCTGCTGGAAATGTTTTTTTACTTTTTCGGCGGCGGCGACTTCAATCGAGCTGGAGTGAGTCTTTTTTTCGGTGACGCCAATTTCAGGGAGATAGTCGAGGATCGCCTTAGCCTTGACCTCGAGGTCGCGGGCCAGTTCGTTGATGCGAATCTGATTGGCGTCGGGCATAGGGCTCGGGGATCATTCCTCGCTGGGCCGAGGTTCGGCCGTGTCGCCCGATTGCGCGGGCGTTTCTGTCGGTTCTGTTTCCTTTGCGACTTTAGATGGCGGTTCGGCCGCCGATTCCTGTGAAGATGTTTCCGCAGGCGCTTCTGCCGGAGCCTCTTGTGGCGCCGCCACTGTTGACACCTCTGCGGGTGGTGCGGCGGCTGCGGCTGCTGCCGCCGCGGCGGCTTCCGCAGCAGCTTCCGCGTCGGCGGCTTGCTTGGCTTCCAGCGCCTCGAAATACGCCGTCACCGACTGATGGATTTTCTCCACCATCTTGTCGCCAATGCCGGGGATCTCCATTAATTGCTCGGGCGTCATGTCCGCGAGTTTTTCGATGGTGGTGATGCCCGCGGCTTCAATCTTCTCCACGGTCTTCGGGCCAACGCCGGCCAATTCGCTGAGCGGAGTGCCGGGAGCGGTGAGCGCGGCCATCTGCGCTTCAAGTTCCTGGCGTTTTTCTTCTTCGCTCTTGATGTCAATGTTCCAGCCGATGAGCTTGCTGGCAAGGCGGACGTTCTGTCCCTTCTTGCCGATGGCCAGCGAGAGCTGCGTATCCTCAACGATAATTTCGAGACTCTTGGTCTCGGGATCCACGATCTGGACGCGCGTGACTTTCGCGGGGCTGAGCGCCTTCTGCGCGAACGTAACCGTGTCTTCGGAAAAGGGAATGATGTCGATTTTTTCGCCGCGCAATTCGCGGATGATGGACTGCACGCGCATACCCTTCATGCCAACGCAAGCGCCGACGGGGTCCACTTCCTTATCGCGGCTGGCGACGGCAATCTTTGTGCGCTCGCCGGCTTCGCGCGCGACGGCGCGGATTTGCACGGTGCCGTCATAGATTTCCGGGACTTCCATTTCAAAGAGCCGCTGCACAAGCACGGGATCAGCGCGCGAAGCGATGACCTGCGGGCCTTTGGCGGCGCGGTCCACGGCACGAATGACGACGCGCAGGCGTTCCCCGAGGTTGTAAGTTTCAAGGCGCGATTGTTCGCGCTTGGGCATACGTGCTTCGGTACGGCCGAGATCCACGACAACGTCGAGGCCCTCGGTGCGCTTCACGATGCAATTCACCAACTCGCCCACGCGGCCGATATATTCGTTGTAAACAGTGTCGCGCTCGGCCTCGCGCACCTTCTGCATGATCACTTGCTTGGCAGTCTGCGCGGCGATGCGGCCAAGCATGTCGGTGGGCCGCGGGATCATAATTTCAGCGCCGATTTCGGCGGTCGGGACCTGCTTCTTGGCTTCCGCGAGCGTCCATTCGCGGTTCGGGTCGGCAACTTCTTCGACGACGGTTCGCACGGCGAAGACGCTTATCTGGCCGGATTCCTGATCGAACTTGGCGCGCAGCTCTTCCTCGGTCTTGTAAAACTTCCGGGCAGCGACGACCATCGCGTCCTCGATAGCCGCGATGATGATCTCCGGCTCGATATGCTTCTCCCGGCTGATCTGCTCGACTGTCTGGTAAAGCAAACTCGCCATTCCGGTTCACCCTAAAACTCGACGATCAAATTCGCCTTACGAATGCTTTCAAACTGCAGCTCGACTGCTCTGACCCCTGACTTACTTTCCAATTCGACGCGCACGCGGCCGTCTTCAATTCCCTTGAGACGCCCTTCGAGATAATTCACCGGGCGCGCGCCCTCGCCGGGAACAACCGGCTCCTTCGTCCAAATCTTTGCAAGCCGTCCGGCGAAGCGCTCGTAATCGGCGGCCTTGAGCAGCTTCCGGTCCATGCCCGGCGAGCTGACTTCCAGGACGTACCGCGAGCCGGGCACCAGATCCTCAACGTCGAGGATGACGCTCAACTGCTCGCTCACGGCCGAACAATCGGCGTGGCTGACGCCTTCGGGCTTGTCAATTGTGACGCGAAGGAAGCGCTGCTGGCCCGTCTTCCATTCGACTTCGACGATTTCCAGCCCGAGCGAGCCCGCCACACGCTCGGCTGCCGCGCGAATCCGATCCTGTTCCATATTCCCGCAGGCGGGGAGTCCTCTAGCATCGCGGCGCGCCGATGCAAAAGGCTGTTCGCCGCCAACAAAAAAGTGGGCTCGCGCCCACCTGAGACTTCGACCCGCTTCAGAGCGAAGCTAAGTATAAGCCTGATAACGGGGTTAAGGCAAGGCGGGGGTGGCATGAAGAAACTCAGGCCTCTTGTGGCGAGCACGGTGCTCGTTGCAAGAGGCCTGAGAATTTCGCCGACTACAATTTCGATCAATCTAAAACGGAACGCCGCTCGCTAAATCAAATTACTGGTTGCCGCCGGGCCGCTTGGCGGGCGGAGTCTGCGCCGGCGGAGTGCCGGGTTGCTTTGGCGCTGGAGCCGCGGCGGCGCGCACCGGGAATTGCTGGTCGTAAAGCTTCACGACTTCGTCGGTGATGTCCACCTGTTTTGAAGCATAAACAACCGTCATGGTTTGTTGATTGGAGGCGTCAATGACGACGCCGTAGCCGTTCTCGGTTGCGAAGCGATTCACGACGTCGACCATTTTCTTTCCAAGACGGTCCAGCACGTCGGCTCGCGCGGCGTTGACTTCTTCCTGGACTTCTTCCTGGGTCCGCTGCAACTTGTGCTGCAGCATTTCACCCTGGCGAGTCATGCGGGACTTTTCCTCATCGCTCAATGTGTTCTGGCCGGCCTGAAGCTTTTTGTCAATGTCATCAATCTGTTTGCGGATGCCGTCAATCTCCGCGGTGCGAGGCGCAAATTGTGACTGGATTTCGGCGACGGACTGTTTGCCTTCAGCCGTCGCAGAGATCGCCTCGAGTACTCGGACGGTCGCGATCTTGTTCGCGTTAGCGGCCCCCTGGGGCGCGCCAGCTTGGGCTTTTGCTACAGGGGTTACGCACAGTAATGCGAGCGCCACCCAGGAAATGATTGCGCGGTTCTTCACTTGAATTCTCCTTGTGGGAACTTTCCCGAAATGCGAGACAGGCATTATATCCGCCGCGTTTTACGCGAGTCAACTCGCAGGAGCCCCCACGCGCGAATCTGGACGCCGATCTTGTTGACGATACTACTCCCCCGCACTTAGACGCGCCAGAGTGCCAGAAAGGTTGTTTCCAGGGCACTTGTTCCGAGTGGGTCCGCCCAGGGTGCTCATCAACATACGGAGCTAGTGGTCAGTCGAACCTGGGCGGCCAGAGCTGTCTTTGCCTGCATAGATCGCCCGGCCTGTGCCAGCGACGGGCCGGGCAAGGCGTGGTGTGATCAGAATCAGAAGCTGAGTCTCGGATTTATGTGGGTTTCTGCTACCCATAAGGAGACCAGCTCCGGGAATCAACGCCAAGCCCGGCAAGCCCGAGATAGCCAGGGATTCCTCGTGGTCGATCATGCCCGCGAGGAGAGTGGACTGGTCTTGCTTGACGCGGATGGTTTGCTCGAAATTCCGGTTGGTGATGACCGGAATGTTGTTCAGGCTCGTGCCCGCAAGAGCTTTGATATCGATGGAAAGTTCAAGCGTTACATCTCCGCCGGGATGCACGCGCGGAGTCGCCTTAATCTTGAGGCCGATGTCCTCGTATTGCGAGCCAGGGTAGGGAACCTGCGCGGCAAGGCTGGGAGAGCTGAGGCCCGCGGTGTTGATGATCACCGAGACCGCGTTCGCGGTTTGTCCAGCAACGGCGAGGTCGAGGCGGGTGTCACCATTGAAGTCGGCAGCGGCGAGAGCGACCGGGCCCGAGGCGACGGGCACATCGAGGCGCAGTCCATTAAATACGCCCTGATTTGAGCCGACGAGGACTGTGACGGTGTTGTCTGTCTTGTTGGCCGTAATCAAATCGAGGATGCCATCGCCATTGAAGTCGCCGGCGATAAGGGCGACGGGTTCGTTGCCCGTCGGAAAATCCGTTTTTGCGGCGAAAGTGCCATCTCCATTGCCGAGCAGAATGGAAATCGTGTTGTCGGTCTGATTCGTGATGGCAAGATCCCTTACGCCATTGGCGTCAAAGTCGGCGGTGACGATTCCGCTGGGGGCCTGCCCAGTCGGGAAATCGGTTTTCACGGAAAAGGTGCCATCGCCAACGCCGAGGAAAATCGAAACGGTGTTGTCGGTCTGATTCACGACCGCGAGATCGAGATGACCATCGCTGTTGAAATCGCCGGATGCGATGGCTTGCGGGCCAATTCCCGTTGCCAGCAATGGAGTTGGCGCGGGATTAAAATTCCCTGTGCCGTCACCGAGAAAAACAGAGACGCTGTTGTCGGAGCGATTTACGATCGCGAGGTCCGTGTGGTTATCGGCGTTGAAGTCCGCGGCCAGGATGGCAACCGGGCCGTGGCCGGTGGTTAGGACCGGGCCGGCAGTGAATGTTCCATCGCCGTTGCCAAGCAAAATCGAGACCGTCTCGTCGGTTACGTTGACGACCGCGATATCCGGCTTGCCGTCACCGTTGAAATCGCCGGTGACGAGCGCGATTGGGCCGGCGCCGACAGTGATGTCCGAGCGAGTGGGAAATGTGCCATCGCCTTTCCCAAGGAAAACGGAAATTGAATTGGCGCCCTGATTGGCAACGATGATGTCATTCGATCCGTTGCCGCGCAGGGAAGTTGTGACAACTGCGCCGGGGGCCGTGCCCGCGACAATGTCGGTGCGCGGCAGCGCGCCTTGAATGAAGTTGTTGGATTGGAGGTTCGCGGAAAGCGACGCGAGTGTGATCGGGAACCGTTCGCCAAGAAAAAAGGTGGCTGGTTTGGCGTCCTGCGCGCGCAGGAGCAGCCGCTGCGCGCTGCGCACCAGGCTAAACGTCTGGGAATAATTCACCGTGGCGCTTGGGAGAGTTGAAAGATAGAAAGTTTTTCCTCCGCCAAACGCGATGAGTGGCGGCAAAAGTCCACCGAGCGCGCCACCTCCCAGTCCGGAGCCGAAAATCGTCTGGATGATCGCGAGCAAATCCTGAGTTGTCTTTGCGTTCTCAATTTTGCGGATTTCCGCCTGGCTCAAAGAAACAATGCTTGTGGCATTTGGCGTGGCGACGCCCAGAATCCGCGCTTCGTCCTGATCCACTTCAAGCAGTTCGAATTCGAGGATGACTTCGCCACGGCCCTGCTCGAGTTCCTGAATCAATTTTTCCGCCACGCCGATCCTTTGCGGAGTGTCCCGCAGAGTGACCTCTCTCGCAGATGCGTCAAAGGATGTCGCGGTGATTCCCGTCATCTCGCGAATCAGCCGGAGCGTTTCAGCCATTTCGGCGTCCGTGAGGCTGTTGGGCAGTACGAATGTTTGCGTGATGACCCGCTCAAACTGTTTGCGCTTCTGCTGAGTATCCTCCGCGACGTAGAACATGTGCGCGTCAAGAGGAGTCCAGAAAGTGTGCGTCACCTCTCCGAGAATGCGCGCGGCGGTCTCGAAATCAACGTCAGGAGCGCGAAAGCGCGTGGGGCGGTTGGGCAGGTCGGGATCGAAGTTCACCGTAAGTCCGAATTGCCGCGCGAGTTCCAGGTATGCGGCCCGGACGTCGCCGCGCACGTCGAAAGTATGTGGACCGCCCCGCGGCTCGAGCGTCACGGGCCCGGCGAGATGAGTCTGGCGCGCCTGACTGCGCGCTGTATTGAGCGATTCGATTTGCGCGAGGCGCTCGCGGGCGACGGCATAACTCGGATCAATTCCAACGGCCAGGCGAGCTTCCTCGGATGCGCGTTCCACGTTCCCTGCGAGGGCCTCGCGTTCCGCTGCGTCCAAGTGCTGCTGTGCGAGGTGATAGCGCGAGAATTCGACCAGAAACTGGGCGGTGGAATCATCTGGAGCATAGGCAACGGCCTGCGAATAGGCGTCAAAGGCCGCCTTCCAATCGCCGGAAGTCTCCGCAATGCGCCCTGCCAGCAAAGCTTTTTTGGCCAGCGCAGGGGAGGGAATCACCTTTTTCGGCGCTGGGGGCGTCGTCGCTGGCTGTTGCGGCGCGGATTGTGGCGCGGACGACTGCGGCGCGCCGGCAGGGGGCTTAGATTGCGGACAAATCGTGCCGGTGAGCAAACAATACGCCAGAGTCAGCGCCGCGGCTTTGCGAAGTGGAGTGTGTGAGGTCAATTGACGATTTGGCGCCGGCCAGAAGCGGCTATCCCATTCTAATAGACGCCGCGACAGCGCGCTTCGCCTTGACGGTGCGGTGCAAATAGGGTTACACTCGATTTCTAGTTGCAAACCAGTTGCAACTAGAGTTGCAACTGGGTATCCACTTGCTTTCTGCACTGCTCATCGCTCTTCGGGAAGGCGTCGAGGCCGCGCTCATCGTCGGCATTGTACTCGTATATTTGAATCGCAGCGGGCGGCGCGCGTTGGCGCAGTACGTGTGGGCAGCGGTGGCGCTGGCAGCGGTGGCGAGCGCGGGGGTCGCGTGGACCCTTGCGCGATGGCAAATCAGCGAGGACGGCTTCGAGGGCGTGCTGCTCCTTGCCGCGGCGGGATTCGTCGTCTCCATGGTGATTTGGATGAACCGCGTGGCGCGTAGATTGCGCAAAGATATTGAGACGCGCATTGATTCCATCGCGGGCGGCACATCGCCCAGAACTACGAGCGCGGCGGGGTGGGGCCTGTTCCTGTTTGTGTTCCTGATGGTCGTGCGCGAAGGGGCGGAGCTTGCGCTGATTCTGCGCGCGGTGGAATTTTCCGCGGCGGGCGTAAATGTTTGGGTCGGCACATTTCTGGGTCTGGCGATCGCGGTCGCCGTGGGACTCTTCTTTTTTCAGGGAACGCTGCGCGTTCCGCTTGGGCGATTTTTTGCGGTCACCAGCGGCATCCTGATGGTCGTGGCGTTCCAGCTTGCGCTGACCGGCGTTCACGAATTGAGCGAGGCACAGTGGATCGCGTCGGGCCAGCGCGAAATGGCGCTCATCGGGCCGATCGTACGCAACGACGTTTTCTTTTTCGTGGTGATTCTGGGCGCGGCGGCGATACTCATTTTGCGTGAGTGGTTCGCGGCGTCGCATGGCGAATCGCCTGCGGCCGCGCGGGATGAAGCGGGCAGCGCGGAGCGTCGTCGCATCGAATGGGAGCGGCGCCGGCAGCGGCGCTGGATGTTTGCGGCGTCATTTTTGTGCGCGGCGGTGATCGTCGCGCTTACGGCGGATTTTGTGTACGCGCGGCAGGCGGCTACCCCTCCCGGTGCTGAAGCGATTTTCCCGCAGCAGGGCGCGCTGCACATTCCGATTGCGCAGGTGGATGACGGCAACGTCCACTTCTTCCAGGCGCGCGAGGGAGCCACGGCGATCCGATTTTTCGTGATCCGCAAACCGGGCGGATGGGGAGTCGCGCTGGATGCTTGCCGCATTTGCGGCCGCGCGGGCTACCGGCAGGACGGGCAAAACGTGATTTGCCGCAACTGTTCGTCGGCGATCTACGTTCCGTCGATTGGCGACGCGGGCGGGTGCAATCCGGTCGGCGTGGGCGGGCGCGTGGAAGGGAATACGTTGATCGTGGAAATGTCCGCGCTGCAGCAGGCCTCGTCGGAAGTTCCTAACTGAGGATCGAACTGAATCGAGCAGAAACGAAAAATGTTCCTTCGCATTGTCGCCGAATCGTTTGCGCGGTCCCCGCGCCGGAAACTGATCACCGGCGCCGCGCTGGCGCTAGGCATGGCCGTGGCGACGGCAACTCTCACTGTCGCGCTGAGCGTGGGCGACCGGCTCGCGGCGGAATTCCGCAGCCTCGGCGCGAACTTGCTCGTCACGCCAAAGGCGGACACGCTGCCGCTCGAAGTTGGGGGCGTGGATTACCGGCCCGTGAACGCGGGCGCGTATTTGCCCGTGGACGATTTGCCGAAACTGAAGCAGATTTTCTGGCGGAATAATATTGTGGGGTTTACGCCGTTCTTGGATGTGCCCGTTGGTGGGGTTTTCGACGGGGAAGCGATATTGGTCCGCCGAGATGGGAAGCGAAGTTATGCACCCATTTATGGGTCGCACAGTGATTCCTTGCTGACAAGCTGGGACAAGAACAGCGGTTGGGGACTTGTGCTGATCGGCACGTGGGTCCACCACGTAGTCAAACTTCCCGACGGGGCGCTATTTGATACGGGAGTTGATATAACCCATCCTTGGTGGAAAATTGAAGACGGCGGTCGCTGGTTTGGCGAAGACAACGCTGAGTGTGTAGTCGGAAAGAAATTTGCCAGCCATTGGAAGATCCAAGTAGGCAAAACCATCTCAGTAGGGACAAGCTCTTCGGCAAGTCGCCTACAGGTCACCGGAATTCTTTCAACAGATGGACCGGAAGATGATGCGATCGTGGCTCCGCTTGCGGTTGCGGAGAAGCTGGCTAATCAGCCTGGAAAGTTCCGAAAGTTGATGGTGAGTGCCGTCGTGAAGCCGGACGACGCCTTTGGCCGACGCGACCCGGGCACGTTCACCCCCGCTGAATTCGACCGCTGGTATTGCAGCGCGTACATTTCCTCCATTGCTCTGCAAATCCAGCAAACATTTCTAGACGCTGACGTCAAAGCCATCCGGCAGGTGTCTGAAGGGGAGAGCCAAATTCTTGGGCGGATTAGCGCGCTGCTTTGGGTCGTGACGCTTGCCGCGCTCGTCGCCGCGGGTCTTGCGGTCGGCGCGACCGCGGCGACAACCGTGCTTGAACGCCAGAAGGAAGTCGGTTTGATGAAAGCGCTTGGCGCGAGCAAATTGCTTGTCGGGTCATTTTTTCTGGGGGAACAATTATTGCTGGCGATTTTCGGCGGTGGATTGGGTTACGCATTCGGAGTATTGATGGCGCGGTGGCTGTCTCTTAGCGTTTTTGGTGTGAGCGCACCAGCTCGGATTATTTTGCTCCCGGTAGCCCTGGGCCTGGCGGTATTTGTCGCACTGGCCGGAAGCCTTTACCCATTGCGGCGCGCCGCGCGGTTTGACCCCGCGCCTATTCTGAGGGGCGAGTAATGTTCTGGAGGATTGTGGGACGACTCTTTCGCGCGAGCCGTGGCCGGCTTGCCGTAGCGCTGATTGCGCTCGCCAGCGGCGCTACGGTCACAACGGCTCTTGTAAACCTTCACTTCGATGCGGAACGCAAGCTGGGTGCCGAGTTCCGTGCGCTTGGACCGAACTTCTTAGTCTTGCCCCAGGATTCAGCGGCGCGAACATCGCTCTCTGACCCACAGGCGTCGCCGCTGATGGATGAATCCGTGATGGATCGCTTGGCCAAGTCGCAAGGCGTTGGATATTCGGCTCCGTTTCTATATGTTGTCGCGAGTATTTATCGCGGTCAAGACTCACACCAAGTTGTGGTCGCCGGGACTTGGCTTGATCGCGCGCCACAGCTCTCGCCGTGGTGGAAAATTGCAGGCGGGCCTATTGTGGATCGCAATGACACATCTCGATGCTTGATTGGGCGTTCGGTGGCGAAGCAACTCGGTTTCGCCCCGGGTTCGCAAATCGAATTGCGCTATGACGACCAGAAGGGCGAGCGCAGAGTGTCGCTAATTGTGGCGGGAGTAGTTGATACAGGTGGGCAAGAGGACAATCAGGTCCTTGCGAGTCTCGGCACGGTACAAAATTTGGCTGATGCAAAGGGCCGTGTTGGTTTGATCAAAATAAGGCTGACAGGGACGTTGGAAGAATTCTCCAGTCGGATTCTGTGGCTTAGTTCCGAGTTGCGTGGATATGACGTTCGGCCCATCCCGCAAATTACTCAAGCCGAAGGGCAGCTTCTTCCGCGCATCCAGGGACTGATCTACGCGATGGTCGCGCTGATTCTTGTGCTGACCGCCCTCTGCGTTTTTGCCAGCATGGCGGCGCTGGCGATGGAGCGCCGCCGCGACGTCGGTCTGATGAAAGCAATCGGCGGCAAAATATCGCGCATCGTGGCGATTTTCCTCACGGAAGCAGGCGCGCTCGGTTTGGCCGGAGCGCTGATCGGATATGTTGCGGGCATTTTTCTTTCGCGCTGGATTGGCTGGCGCGCATTTGGTGTTGCCATCAACGCGCGGCTTGAAGTTTTGCCACTGGTTGTGGCGCTGATGGTCGGCGTGGCGCTGGCGGGAGCGTTCCCGCTGCGGCTGCTTGGGCGAATCCGCCCGGCGGAAATTTTGCGAGGCGAATAATGGCTCCGCTTGTCGAAGTCAGCCAGCTTGGAAAGCAATTTGGCGATGTGCACGCGCTCGAGGACGTGAGCTTTGAGGTTGCCGCGGGCGAATGGATCGCCATCATGGGCCCCTCGGGCTCGGGGAAAACATCTCTCATCAATATTCTCGGCGGACTCGACCGGTCCACCTCCGGCATCGCACGTGTGGACGGCCTCGATGTCGGCACGCTTGGCGAAAATGAGTTGACGCGCTTCCGCGCTGAAAAAATCGGCTTCGTCTTCCAGCAGTATCACCTCGTGCCGTATCTCACTGCGCTCGAAAACGTGATGCTGGCGCAGTATTTTCACAGCATCACCGACGAAGGCGAAGCCACGCGCGCGCTCGAGCGCGTCGGTTTGTCGCATCGCCTGCGTCATCTACCCGGTCAGCTTTCCGGCGGCGAACAGCAGCGTGTGGCCATCGCCCGCGCGCTGATCAACCAGCCGAAGCTCATCCTTGCCGACGAGCCCACCGGCAACGTGGACGAGGCCAACGAGCAGATCATCCTGAACCTGTTCCACGATTTGCACGCGGCAGGACACACGATTCTCGTCGTCACGCACGACCCGAACATTGGCCGCCTCGCCGACCGCCGCATCGAGCTGGCTCACGGCAAGCTCGCGCAAATCACAGTTTTCTCACAGGAAGACGAGGTGCGCTTCGATCACTTGCTCGAGCAAGTCTGGGTTTGCGCGGAGGAAGGCACGATCGCGAATTTGCAAAGTGTGAAGACCGACGAAGAGATTGATCCCATTCGCATGCTTGACCGCATGGCCGACCTGAAGCTCGTGGAACTTGCGGGAGGAGTCGTGCGGTTCACGCCACGCGGTGAGCGCCGCGCGCGAGACATCGTCCGCCGCCACCGGCTGGCCGAGCGGCTCTTCACGGATACGTTTTCCGTCGCTGACCCCGAATCTCACTCCGACGCCTGCAAATTCGAACACATCATCAGCGCGGAGTTGGACCATCGAATCTGCACTTTTCTGAATCATCCGAAGACTTGTCCCCACGGAAACCCCATTCCGCCCGGAACCTGTTGCCCGCAGCACTGAGAACTTCGCCGCGGATTGGTGCCACCGTTTTTCCTTTGCGCGATTTGTTAGAATTGAATTGACTATGCCCGGCCCCGCTGATCCCCGGAAGAAACCAGCGAATGTGAAGATTCACGTCTCGACCAACGCGGGCGTGGATATCGCCTGGGCGGATGGCCACTCAAGCCACTACGATTTCGAGTTTCTGCGCGAGAAATGTCCCTGCGCAACGTGCAACGACGAGCGTCTGAAGAAAGGTGAAGCAGGGTCTGCCGCACCAACCACACCCTCCGCGCTGCCAATGTTTAAGCCTAAGACGAAGGCGCGCGGCGCGCAGGCCGTCGGCCAATACGCCATCAAGATCGATTTCAGCGACGGCCATTCCACCGGCATCTACAGTTTCGACATGCTCCGCACGATTTGCCCCTGTGCGGCCTGTGCTCGCGATTTCCACTCTGCTTGATGTTGCTTGACGCCGCAGCAAGAGCGGTGCCTCTCGCGCCGCAAGTGTTCCGCGCTCTGCTGGACATCCCGCGCGGCTTCATGCGAGCATAACTTCCCGCTAGCTGATCCAACCAGGTCAAATGGGAAACGGACCCATCTCAATGCCGCCCGATTCGGCGCGCTCGGCAAACCTCCCGCGCGTACTCGTGGCCACTACGGCCATGCTCACATTTATTTCGTTTTGGCGCGCCGCGGCGATTGTGTTGAACGACCTCGCTTCGTCGGCCTATTACGCCGGTGGTGAAGCCGAGCGTTACATTGGCAAGACCGCGCCGTGGTTCATCCTCGCGATCATGCTGTTTTCCTACTGCGTGCGCGCGATCTACGTCGAGAGCTGCAGCATGTTCGTCCGCGGCGGCGTCTATCGGGTGGTCAAGGAAGCCCTGGGCGGGTCGCTCGCAAAATTCTCCGTATCCGCGCTGATGTTTGATTACGTTTTGACCGGGCCGATCAGCGGCGTGGCCGCGGGGCAGTATCTTGCAGGGCTGCTCAACGACGTCGCGCCATACCTTCATTTGTCCATCCGTTTCCCGGAGAACCTTACGGCGGCAATCTTTGCCGTGATCGTCACAGTTTATTTCTGGTGGCAGAACGTCAAGGGGATTCCGGAGTCCAGCGACAAAGCCCTGAAGATCATGAAGATCACGACCGTGATGGTCGTGTTGCTGATTGGCTGGTGCGTTTACACCGTATGGGTGCGCGGCTCGCACCTGCCGCCGTTCCCGCGGCCCGCGAACCTGGTTCTCGGCAAAGAGGCCCTTGGCTGGCTGCACGGAACATTCTTCGCCCAAATCGGAATGATAATGGTTTTTGTCGGCCTCGGACATTCCGTGCTGGCGATGAGCGGAGAAGAATCGCTCGCTCAGGTGTACCGCGAAATCGAAAGCCCCAAGCTGCCAAATCTGAAGAAGACCGGGCTCGTCATTTTCATTTACAGCCTGCTCTTCACCTCGCTGGTCTCCATCTTTGCGGTCATGATTATTCCGGATAGCCAGCGGCATCACTTCTTCGAGAACCTAATCGGCGGACTGGCCATGAATCTGGCCGGGCCGCTCGGGATGCGGTTGTTGTTCCACGGGTTCGTGGTCGCCGTCGGTGTCTTGATTCTCGCGGGCGCCGTGAACACGGCGATCGTCGGCTCGAACGGTGTGCTGAATCGCGTTTCCGAAGACGGAGTTCTTTCGGAATGGTTCCGTCAGCCGCATAAGAAGTTCGGCACTTCATTCCGCATCATCAACGCGGTCGTCTTTTTCCAGATTCTCACGATCATTATCAGCCGCGGACAAGTGTCGTTCCTTGCAAACCTCTATGCATTCGGTGTGATTTGGAGTTTTGCTATGAAGGGCATCGCCGTGCTCGTGCTGCGGTTCACACATCCCGGCGACCGCGAATATCGCGTTCCAATGAATTTGAAAGTTGGCAAGACCGAGCTTCCCATCGGGTTGGCACTGATTACGCTGGTGCTGATCGGTATGGCCATCATCAACCTTTTCACCAAGCCGAGCGCTACAGTTGCAGGCATCAGCTTTTCCTTCGGACTCTTCGCGCTCTTCACGCTTTCCGAAAGACATCTGCATAAGAAGTATGCCGGGAAGCACGTTGAGATGGACCAGTTCAATCTCGAGCAGGGAAGCGAGTTGACGCCGCATGCGGTCGGCGCGCGAGCCGGAAACATTCTTGTGCCGGTGAGTAATTTTCACTCGCTCTATCATCTTTCCGCGGTCCTTGACCGCGTGAAACCGGCGCGGCGCGACGTTGTCGTCCTGCATGTGCGCTTGCTGGGGCGTTCCGCCTCAGGCGAAAGCGGCCTCGAGCCGGAGCAGTTATTCGGGGGGATTGAGCAGTTTCTTTTCACACAGGCGCTATCCATGGCGGAGAAACGCGGGAAATCAATCCGGCTCGCGGTGCTAGCCTCAAACGATATCTGGGATGCCATTATGCGGGCGGCCGTTAGTTTGGAATCTTCCACGATCGTGCTGGGGCATTCCGTGAAACTTTCCGTGGCCGAGCAGGCCCGCGAAATTGGTCTCGCTTGGGAAAAACTTCCGGACCCGCGCCCGCAATTCAATCTGGAGATTTTCCTGCCCGGCGGCCAGCGCGAGTTCTATCTGCTAGGCCCGCATTCTCCCAATCTAACGGCGAACGAGGTGAAGCTGATCCATGGACTGTGGCTGAAGTTCAGCGAGTTGGTTGCCCCCGAGGAATTGCACCATCACGATATCGTCCATTTCGCGCTCAACGAAGTCGAGCACGAGGTGAATGAAGGCAAGGAACAGGATGTTGTCAACCGCCTACGCGAACACCTGCAGGAAAACGCGGCCCGCCGCCCGAAACCAAACTGACCCGCGATCTGAGAGGGATTAAGCCGGCTGGACGTTGGCAGTGCAGTGTGGGCAGCGCGTCGCCTTCAAGGGAATTTCCGAGCAACAATAAGGGCAGGCGCGCGTCGTGGGCGCCGCCGCTGGCGCGGGCTTGCGCGTCCAACGGTTCACCTGACGGATCAAGAGAAACACCGCGAACGCGACAATCATGAATTCAATGATTGAGTTCAGAAAAATCCCATAGTTCAGCGTGACCGCCCCACCCGCCTTCGCCGCTTCCACCGTCGCATACGATTTGCCGTCGAGAGAGATGAAGAGTTTGGAGAAGTCAACGTGGTGGAGAAGAACTCCGAGCGGAGGCATCAAGACGTCCGAAACCAGCGACGCGACAATTTTCCCGAAGGCCGCGCCGATGATGATGCCGACGGCCATATCGAGAACATTCCCCTTCATCGCGAATTCCTTGAATTCCTTGAAGCCAGCCTCCCTGGTGAAGATTTCAGCTAGTGCTTTACAGTTGCACCAAGCTTCCGGATTTGCTTTTGGCCACCACTCGGGACGGCACCTTATTGCTGCGGGATTTTACCTCGCCACCTTGCCGCCAAGAATAAGCGCGATGACAATCACGCCGCGGGCAGCAAGTGTTGCGCCTGCCGCAATCAGTATGCGCGTGACCGAAGCCCAGGACGCGTAAGCGCTGCTCAGCATCAAGAGACCGACGAGAATCAGCGCGCCGCCGCGAATCCTTGCAACGGTGCGTTCGCCGCCGCGCCAGCGCATCGTCACGAGGCCATACACGATTAGCACGCCCGCCATTGCGAGCCAGGAAGGGCTGCGAGGGTCAAACATGTAGTGTCCCGTGATTGCGAGCCAGATAAAGAGCGCGCCAAGCAGAAGGAAAACCGCCTCGTTTACCAGGCGCAGCATTTGGGGAGGATTGGGCACGCGCAGATTCCTTGCGGAATTCAGACGCGCTCGATCCGCACGTGCTGAATCACCACTGGGGTTTTCGGCCGGTCGCCGGAGTCCTTGCTGAGGTTTGAAATCTTTGTCACGTTGTCCATTCCTTCGACAACCTCGCCGAAAACCGTGTGCTTGTCGTCAAGCCAGGGCGTCGCCGCGACGGTGATGAAGAACTGGCTGCCGTTGGAATTGGGGCCAGAATTCGCCATGGAAAGTTTTCCGGGCTTGTCGTGCCGCAGCGACGGATGGAATTCGTCCTCGAACTTGTATCCGGGGCCGCCCGTTCCATTTCCAAATGGGCAGCCGCCCTGGATCATGAACTTGGGAATCACGCGGTGAAATGTCAGGCCGTCATAGAATGGCCGCTTCTCTTTCTGCGCGATACGGACGTCAATCCATTCTTTGCTGCCGTCGGCGAGGCCCGTGAAATTGGCGACTGTCTTTGGTGTTTCCTTTTCAAACAGCCTGCAGACGATCTCTCCGTGTGAAGTTTCAAGAAGCGCGTAAAGCCCGGGGGCGCGTGTCATCGTGTGGATCTCCTCGCGCCGCGCACATTCGCAAGCGGCGGTCGTGGATTATCCCGCAGGGGGCACGGGGAAGCAAACCAACTGTGAGAAAGGGGCTGAAGAAATGGCGAAAGATTCGCGACAGTTCGCTACCAACCCATGTGCTGGCGAAGCCTTGTGATGTGCGCGGCGTGGTGGCGTCCGTGCCATTCATAAAGTGAGAGCACATCGTCGAGGGACATCTTGCCGCGCTCTGGATGGACAATCGAGCGCATGAAATCGATTTCACGCATCTCGCGCATCAACATCACCCAGCGCTGGTGCAGCCCGTCAATGATTGCAAGTGAACTGTCTAAGGGCGCGGTGCGGGCGTCGAATAATTTCGCCCACGAATTCTCATCGTATGGCTTGATTGTCGGGTCCGGTTCCGTAACGCCGAAGCGGAAGCGGATGTACGCGTTCATGTGGCTGTCGGCCACATGATGGATCACTTGGCGCACGGTCCAGCCGCCCTGGCGGTAGGGCGTGTCGAGCTGCGTGTCATTCAGACCCGCTACTGCTGCGCGGAATTTTGCGGGAGCCTCCGCGACGCTCGAAATCATTCGTTTCCGGTCTTCGTTATTCGGCGGGCCCTTCTTTTCAAATTTGCCGACGGGATAGCGCGGGTCTTCAACAGGTTTTTCTTGAATGGATTTTTCCGGCATGGGCTTCTCCTGCAATCAGATTGTGTAACGCGCGAGTATAGCGGCGAGCGGAAAGCAGCGTCAAAGGCCATATTGGACGATTGCGCCGCGCCTCGATTTGCCACGCAATGTTACAATTGCGGCTCTTTGCAGCGGTCTTGCGGGAATTGCATCGCGGCGCGGGGCCGGCGAATCCAACGTGTGAGAGATTTCACGCGGAGAATTTCATGCACAATGTCATCATCATCGGCAGCGGGTGCGCGGGCCTGACCGCGGCCATCTATGCCGGGCGCGCCAATCTCAGTCCGCTCGTGCTCGATGGCTACGAACCCGGCGGACAGCTCTCCATCACCACGCTCGTCGAGAATTTCCCCGGCTTTCCCGAAGGCATCCAGGGGCCGGAGCTCATCGAGAATATGCGCAAACAGGCGCAGCGGTTCGGCGCGGAGTTTCGCTCGGGCGCCATCACCGGCGTGGACCTCAGCAAGCGGCCATTCAAACTCAGCGCCGGGAACGAAAGCTACGAGTGCAAGACTCTCATCATCGCTTCCGGCGCTTCGGCACGGCTGCTCGGCCTTGAAAACGAGCGCAAGCTAATCGGCCGCGGCGTATCCACGTGCGCCACCTGCGACGGCTACTTCTTCCGTGGCAAGGAGATCGTCGTCATCGGCGGCGGCGACACCGCGATGGAAGAGGCTACGTTTCTCACGCGCTTCGCCAGTAAGGTCACGCTGCTGCACCGGCGGAACGACTTCCGCGCTTCCAAGATTATGCTGGACCGCGCGCGCGCCAATCCGAAGATCCATTTCATGACGCCTTATATCGTCGAAGACGTCCTCGACGTGGCCAAGGGCGCCGCGGAATCCGTGCATGTGCGCAACGCGGAGACGAACGCGAAGAGTGTTATCGCGGCGGAAGGCATTTTCGTCGCCATCGGCCACGACCCCAACACGAAGCCATTCGCGGGCAAACTGGCCATGGACGCGAATGGATATCTCATCACGCACGACGGCCCGCTCACCAGCGTCGAAGGCGTTTTCGCAGCCGGCGACGTGCAAGACCATGTTTACCGGCAGGCGGTCACCGCCGCGGGATCGGGCTGCACGGCCGCCATCGAAGCCGAACGATTCCTCGAGAAGCACCATCACGCGTGAACGATCACTCCGCACCTAACTCCGGCGGGAGCAAGCGGCCATGATGCGGGCGATCTTGCTCAAATTCTCAAACAGCCCGGGCCTTGCGCGCTGGGTCACCTCCCACAAGACAGCGCGGCGGATGTCGCAGAAATTCGTCGCAGGCGAAGAGCTGGACCAGGCCGTCGCGGCCGCGCGGGTTTGCAACGGCGAAGGGCTTAAGGTCAGCCTCGACCTGCTCGGCGAAAGTGTGACGAATGCCGAGCAGGCGCGCGCGGCTCGCGACACCTATCTGCGCATCTTTGACCGCATCGCCGCGGAAAAACTTGACGCCAATGTTTCGCTCAAGCTGACGCAGCTCGGACTGGATATTGACGAGGCGCTCTGCCAGGAACTGGTCGAGAGCATCGTTGCGCACTCCGCGGGCTACGGCAATTTCACGCGTGTGGACATGGAAGGATCGGCGTACACCGCGCGCACGATTGACCTTGTCAAACGCGTCCGCGCGAAAACGCCAGCGGTTGGGGTAGTCGTGCAATCTTATTTGCGGCGCACCGAGTCCGACGTGCCCGCGCTGCTCGCGGCGGGCTGCCGTCTGCGCTTGTGCAAGGGCGCGTACAAAGAGCCGCCCGACATCGCATTCCCCAAAAAAACCGACGTGGACGCCAACTACGTGCGCATAATGAAGCGGCTGCTGCCGAGCGGGATCTACCACGGCATCGCCACGCACGACCCGCGCATGATCGCCGCCACCGAACAATTCGCCGCCGAGCGCGGAATCGGCAAGAGCGCCTTCGAGTTCCAAATGCTCTACGGCATTCGCACTGATTTGCAGCGCGATTTGGTGCGCCGCGGCTACAACATGCGCGTTTACATCCCTTACGGCCGCGACTGGTTCCCCTATTTCATGCGCCGCCTGGCCGAGCGCCCCGCCAATATGCTTTTCTTCCTCAAGAATCTTTTCCGCGGGTGACGGAATCCGGTTGAGTTGGTCGCTCCTGGTTTGTGCCTTGCTGTACCCCCTACCCCCCATCTTTTTGTAAGAGTGTGCGCCTAAAGGACTTACGAGAATTCACATTGAGTAAACTAAACATAGTATTTTCAGTGACTTACGGAACGACCCGAACTTAGCTTGTAAGAGTGTGCGCTTAAAGGACTTAAAGTCGTTTAGGCGCTTACTCTTATGGGAGGTGCATCAAATCAGGCGATTATCGCTTTCGGCAGGGGCGACTTTTCCCGTTTCGGAACTCAATTCGAAGCGGTTGTCGCAGTCTGCAAGGGAGATTACCATAGAGTTATAGAAAAGTCAAGTGATTTCTGAAGGAGTTTAGGACTTATACTGCCTGAAGCTCTTCACCAGATCTGAGAATGACTTCGGCTTATACCGCTCGAAGCTCTCTTGATCCACGTATACAAGATCGAAAATAACAGCAGACTGCCGCGCGTTGACGTCCGCGCACCATTGTTTCAGTCGCTGCATTTTTAGTGGTACATCGAGGTCTTCAAGCCCCTTGGTTTCGATAATGAAGACATGCTTGTCATCTTTTTTCACGACAAAGTCAGGGAAGTAATTGGAGATTTCACCTTTGGCGTTTACGTAGTCTATTTTGAAGCCGATCGCCATGTAGATTTTTGCGAAGGAAATGATGTCTTCGCAGTCGTCTAGAAAACGGGCAAACAACAATTCAAGAGGACTATCGCCGATTATGCGGTTAAAGACGCTCTTTCTCGGGACGAGATAGCCCTGCTCTTTTACTACGAAGGGCCGGGTTTGCCGCAGCTTAATTGTGTCGCGGATTTGAGCTTCGCCTTTATCCTGCACCGTCAGATCATTGATGGCTTTCTTGAACGTCTCGATCAGGGTCTTGGTCGCGGCGATTTCTGACAGGTTGCGCAATGTGTTTGGGCTTTCAAGATCGACCTGTTGGCCGAATAGTTCGGTTTGTACAAACGCTTTTACCTTGCCATAAAGCACGTCGTAGCCACTCACGAGCCGAAGATCCTTCATGATTGCGTGGGCGAAGTAGCCGATCACGCTTTGGTAGTCGGCGATACCGGCAGTGTCCAGAATAGTAGTGTGCGTCACTTCGCCTGTGGTGACGTCCTTGAAAACGATCTCCCTTTGTTGTTCCTCACTGAATTGCAAGTAGGCTACGGACTGATGCCCTAGCGCGCTAATGTTTAGCGAGCTGAGATTTTTATATTCGCGATAGACGCGCGGCATGAGCGACGGTATTTCAATATCCAGCGCGGCGATGTCCTTCCTACTGTTTTCTTGGTCGATCTCCACCACGTCTTGGAGCACGGACACCACTGGTTATTTCGGCGGGCCATCCTTCGGTACTTCGCCATTGGGTGGCGCGCTCACAGGTGGAGTGAATGACACAACTGACGCGGGCACCGTGTGGGCCAACGTCGGCGGCGTGCAGGCGTCGGTGAATTTCGGCAGTGGCAGCACGGCCTCCAACATCGCAACTGCCCTCGCGTCCGCGATCAACGGCAATTCGTCAATGCCGGTCACGGCTTCAGCTTCAAGCGGTACCATCAATCTCACGGAGAAAACGCAGGGCTCCAACCCCGCGCTCTCGGTTGGTTCGACCACCAACTACAGCAATCTCTTCGCGCAGCCATCGTTCACCGCCACAACTTTCTCTACGGTGCTAAACGTCAGCAACGCGGCTCAACCGATGTCCATACTCACCTCTGCCGTCACGCTCTACACCTACGACACGCTCGACAACCTCACCTGCGTCGAGCAGCATGGCAACGTTTCCGGCACCGGCTGCTCGAGCGCTTCCAGCAATGACGCTTCAAGCTCCTGGCGCATCCGCCGCTTCACCTACAACTCGTTAAGCCAACTTCTCACCGCGAAGAACCCTGAGTCGGGCACGATCACGTACACGTATGACGCGGACGGAAATTTACTGACCAAAACGGATGCCCGTAACGTCGTCACGACGATGACCTACGACCAGTTGCACCGCGTCATCACGAAAACCTATTCCGATAGCACTCCGTCAGCTACGTACACTTATGACGTCTCCTCGGCGGATGGTCACAGTAGCCTCGGAAATCCGATTGGGCGCCTCGTCGAGGTGCAAAACTCCAACGCGAGGACGGTGAATAGCTTCGATGCACGGGGCCGTGTCGCCTCTCAATGGCAATGTACGCCGGTTAATTGCCCCAACTCATGGTACAGCCTCACCTACTTGTATAATTACCACGACGAAATGACGCAGGAAACCACTCCGATGGGATTCACGGTCAATCAGACCTACGATGCCGCCGCGCGCTTGCTGAATCTCACCAGCAGCTGGAGCGACCCCTCCCACCCTGCGGCATTGATGTCCGTGGATGCGACGACGGGCTATACTCCCTTTGGCGCAATTCAGAAATTCACCTACGGCAACGGGCTGATAGAGTTGAACGCATACAACAGCCGCCTCCAGCCGACCGGGATGCGCACCTACAATCCTGCGAACAGCAACGCCGACGTGCTGAACTTGAGCTACGGTTTCACTGATTCAAGCGGCCACAACAACGGCAACGTGATGCAATTCACCTCGACGGCCACGCAGCTCTTCATGCGCAGCTACACGTACGACGAACTGAATCGTCTCGCGACAATGTCCTCGCCCGCCGATGCGTCCGGCTGCTATGGGCTGAAGTGGACCTACGACCCGTGGGCGAACCGCCTAGCCCAAACCGTAACTTCGGGCGCCTGCCTCAGCGGAAGTCAGGCCACAAGCACAATAAATCGCATCCTAAATACAGGGTATGGCTACGACGTGGCGGGCAACATGACCTCCGGGCCGGACCCGAATTCCCTGGGCACGCTCTACTACGCCTTCGACGCCGAGAACCGCATGACTACTGTGAGTGGCAGCAACTCGGGCACTTACTCTTACGATGCCAGTGGCCAGCGCGTCCGCAAGATCGCGAACAGCACCACAACAGACTACGTGTACGATGCGAGCGGTGCCGTCATCGCCGAATGGAGCGGGGGCGTTTGGTCGAAAGGATATGTGTACTCGGGCGCAGGCCAACTCGTCGCTCAATACACCGGTGCACTCGGTGCCTCCGGCGCAACGACTACCTTCGTCCACAAGGACCACCTCGGCTCCACGCGCATCCTCTCCACCTACAACACCACCGCGAACCTGAACGCGCAGGTCTCCGACAATATGGATTATTTGCCCTACGGCGAATTGATTTCCGGCGGTTCTTCCACCACCCACAAATTCACCGGCAAGGAGCGCGACACCGAGACCGGGTTGGACGATTTCGGAGCGAGGTACTACTCAAGCACGCTCGGAAGGTTTGTGTCATCTGACGAGTTTAGTGGTGGACCAGTAGACGCAATCACAGGTGAGGGTGACACTCCGGGACCCATTCCGTACGCAAACATCACAAATCCTGTTTCTTTGAACAAGTATGTCTACACATGGGAC
>JBGPHM010000050.1:0-29206 GCA_041484365.1 Terriglobia bacterium
ATGCGGTCGGCATGCTCGAGTACGGCGACGCGGCGGCCGCGTTTGCCGGCCTCGATTGCGCACATGAGGCCCGCGGCGCCAGCGCCGAGGATGATTGCGTCGAAGTTGTGTGGCGACGATTCCGTCAAAGGCGCCTCAGGTGTAGCTAGAAAGTTGCATTCATGAACAGGCTTCGTATTGTGCCGGGAGAGGAGAGAAAATCAAAACCCGCACTCTCAAAAGCGAAGGGTGCGGCACCCAATAATCAACGTAATTTCCCATTGATAGTATTCCTGCTTGCAATTATTCCTCTGTGCAATAAAATTGGCAGCCGCTTGGCCGGCGCTGGAAAATCCCTGATGCGGAGGAAGAATGCCCACAACTTTCATGAGACTGATGAACGCTTATCAATCGAAAGCCCTTGCGAAGGCGAGACGTTCTCCGCGGCCCAGTGCCGATGTAACCCGAGAGCGGACTCCGGCGAGCCTTCATACGGGAGCCCGGCGGCGGACCGGGTCGCGCGTGATCATCGTGGGCGGGGGATTCGCGGGTCTGTGCGCGGCGCATGAGCTGAATCATCTGGGCTATAAGGTGACGGTTATCGAGGCGAGGAAATGGCTCGGCGGCCGCGTGCATAGCGTGGGCGATTTCGTGCCGGGCAAGAACGTTGAAGGGGGCGCGGAACTGATCGGCAGCAACCATCCTGCCTGGAACGCATACAAGAAGAAGTTTGGACTTAGATTTCTTCGCGTTACGGACGACGGCGAGGGACCGATCATCCTGCGAGGAAAGAGGCTCAGCGAAAAAGAGGAGCAGAAATTATGCGGGGACCTTCAGGTGGCCATGAAAGCGATGGCGAAGCTGGCGTCAAGCGTAAATGAAAATGAGCCGTGGAAAAACGCGGCAGACCGTCGACATGACAAGGTGTCCCTTTCGGAGTGGGTGCTCAAACAGCCTTTTTCAAGAAACGCCAAGTTCAGTTTGATCGAACAGCTCCAAACGGATAACGGCGTTGATGTCCGAAAGCAGAGCTTGCTTGCCAACCTGGCGATGATCAAAGGCGGCGGCGAAATGCACTACTGGACCGACACCGAAGTGTGGCGCTGCGACGGCGGCAATCAACAGTTGGCGGCGAAACTTTCCGAGACCCTGCCCGCCGGCAGCATTCAGACTGGAATTCACGTCACCCGGATTTCCACGGACCCGCGGGTGAGCGTCAGGCTCTCCAATGGAAAAGTCATCGGGGGCGACGACGTAATTCTTGCGGTCCCGCCGAGCGTGTGGGGGCGGATCGCTTTCAAGATTAGGGGCATGGATCCAAAAAAGCTCAAATTGCAAATGGGGCACAACGTGAAATTCCTGATGGCCTTCGACGACAAATTTTGGATTCGCGACAAAATGTCGCCCGATTACAGTTCTGACGGGCCAATTGATCTGACGTGGCATGGCACAGAAGGACAAAGAGGGCCCGGGAATGCTCTTGTGGCATTTTCAGGTGCGTATGACGCGGACACAATTCGCAAGTGGGGCCCTGCTGACCGCTGCAAGAAGGTGGTTTCCAAACTCAGGCCCGTGTACAAAGGATTGAGCAAGAGCCTGAATGACAGCCGCTTCTTTGACTGGCCATCGGACCCCTGGACGAAGGCGGCGTATGCGTTCCCGGCATGCGGGGAGATTACCCGGTTCGGCGAGATTCTGAAGAACGGCATCGGGCGGCTGCACTTTGCGGGAGAACATACCTGCTATGCGTTCATGGGATATATGGAGGGCGCGTTGCAGTCCGGGCTTCACACCGCGAAGAAAATCGCGCGGCGTGATGGCGTGCTGACATAAAGAGGAGACTCCCAGACATGAGAATTTTAAGGCTTGCAGGGTTGTTGCTTTTTGTTGCGCCGACGCTTTTTGCGCAGAGCCAGGGTGCGGCGAACAGCAATCCGCTGAATCCGGAGCGGCACGAGTTTGTAATCAAGGATTTCAAGACGGAGAGCGGAGTGACGCTGCCGGAAGCGCGTGTGGTGTATGGAACGTACGGGCAATTGAACGCGGCGCGCGACAACGTGGTGCTGCTGCCGTCGCACTACATGGCGACGTTCCGCGGATACGAGTGGCTGATGGGCGCGGACAAGGCCCTTGATCCATCGAAGCTGTTCCTGGTGGCAACGGAACTATTCGGCAACGGGAGATCGTCATCGCCGAGCAATACGCCGGAGCCGTTCCACGGGCCGCGATTTCCGATGATGACCATCCGCGACAACGTGGAGGCGGTGCACCGTCTGCTGACGGAGGAGCTGAAGGTGACGCACCTGCGCGCGATTATCGGATTCTCGATGGGAGCGGAGCAGTCGTTCCAGTGGGCGGTGAGCTATCCGACTTTCGCGGACCGAATTGTGGCGACTTCAGGAACGGCAAAGTGTTACCCGCACGGAGTAGTGCGACTCGAAGGGCAGATCGCCGCGATTACGACGGACTCAATTTTTGCGGGCGGCGATTACACTTCACCACCGACGAAGGGAATTGAGGCTTTCGGGACGGTGTGGCTCGCGTGGCTTTATTCGCAAGAATGGTGGCGGCGGGAATTGTGGCGCCCGAGCGCGGCGGCGGGGACAACGTTTGACGAATATTTACAAAACCGGCGGACACATTTTCTTAATACCGCGGACGCGAATGACTTGATCCTGCAAATGCGGACGTGGGAGCGGCACGACGTGGGCGCGTCGCCGGGATTCGGTGGAGACGTGGAGAAGGCGCTGCGGTCGATAAAAGTGCCGCTGCTTTACATGCCGTCGGAAACGGACATGTACTTCCCCGTCGGCGACGCGCGGTACGAGGCGGCGTTCATTCCGGGCGTGACGCTCGCGCCGATCCCGTCACTGTGGGGTCACACGGCGGGTGCGGCGAGCAATCCGGCGGATGCGAAGTTTTTGAATGAGACGATTGGGAAATTTCTTGCGGCGGAAAAATAAATGCTAGTTGCCGTCGGGGCGTTTGGGCGGCACCGCGGGCTGTGATGCGGGAGGCGCGCCGGGCAAAGCGGGCGCGGGATAGTAGGGCTTGCCGTTGAGTTTTTGAACTTCTTTCGCGAACGTAGTGCCGTAGTCGCGCTCGGGGTCGGTGGAGAAGAGATAGGCCTGCCGCTTGAAATTCCAATTGTCGGGATCGAGGCGCTGGGCTTCCTTGAAATGCGGCACGGCTTCGGCGCCATGGCCTTCGTGATAGAGATATTCGGCGAGACTGAATTCGGCGTCAGCCATGAGGCGATCCGTGCTCGCGGGAGTGAGGCGCTTGCGAAGCTCGTCTTCCTTCATGACGAAAGCGCTGTGATCTCCGTTCGCGACCCAATCGCGGATGGCGTTGAGATAAGGCGCGGAATCGAGGTGCGAAAAAGATTTGAAGCGGTCGTCCACGAACGCGACCTCGGGCGGCCGGACGATTCTTCCCTGCTCGTTAATCCAGACGCCGGTGGGAACGTTGACCAAACCGTAGAGCTTGGTGACGAGATGCTGCTGGTCAATTAGAACGGTGTAATCGGGATTGGCCTTGGTGATCCACGGGCCGGCGTCGCGAACGCCGCCGGTGTCCTGAGCGATGCTCAGGATTTCAAAATTTTTGTCGTGGAGTTCCTTGTAGAAGACCTGCCATCCTGGCAGGTCAAAGCGGCACCCTCACCAGGAGGCCCAGGTGACGATGAGAACTTTCTTGCCGCGAAAATCGGCGAGCGAGTGCTGCTTGCCGTTCATGTCCGGTAATGTGAAATTGGGCGCTTCGAGCGAAGAGAGGAATTCGTTTTGTGACGTGGGGCGCGGGCCGAAGTACCAGGCATTGAGCGAGGTGTCGCGTGCGACGGGCTGCTTGATGAGCCGCGCGAAGGCGCTGAGGTTAAACCAATCTAGATTGCCGCGCTTGGAAAGAAATTCGTTCGTGCGGCCGGATGGAATCGGAAAACAAAGCTCGCGTCGGCAGACGCCCTGCGGCTTCACTTCAAAGCCGGTCGCGCGGGTGAGATCGGCGAAGGTGACCCAAAGGTCTTGCGATTGCGCGAACGGCGGTGTGGCGGAAAGCTCGGTGGCCTGGCCATCATAGATGATGACGGGATGCGCGGGGGTGTCCGCGAGCGCGGGAATCGCGCAGAGCGTGAGAAAAACGAGGATGCCGAGCGATGGAGCGATTTTTCTCATAAGAAGAAAAATGGAGGCCGCAATATTGCGGCTGGAAAAACGAGTCTAGCACATCCATTGGGATGCGGTGAACGCTTCTGATAGAATTGCGTTTCGCGCTTACACTACAAATCTCATGAGCGAATCCACAGAAAAACCGCGCATTGCAATCGGCGCCGACCACGCCGGATACCACGCGAAGGAAGTCATCAAGAGATATTTGCTCGAACAGGGATACCCCGTTGAAGATCTGGGGACGTGGTCGGATGAGTCAGTGGACTATCCGGACTATGCGAAGAAGGTGGCGGAGCGTGTGGCACGCGGCGAGGACCAACTCGGAGTGCTGGTATGCGGCACAGGGATGGGGATGGCGATTGCAGCGAATAAGGTGGAGGGCATCCGAGCGGCGGTGGCGCACGATGCGATGACGGCTCGCATGGCGCGCGAACACAATGACGCGAACGTGCTGACGCTCGGCGGCAGAGTGGTAAGCGACGCGCAAGCGGTGGAAATCGCGAAGGAATTCTTGAATACAAAGTTCGCGGGCGGAAGGCATCAGCGGCGGATTGATGAGATTACGGCGCTGGATCGAGAGCGCGACGTCGCGCGTGGCAAAGGGAAATCAGTGTGACCCCTGACTCCAAAAACATCAGCCGGATGAATTCGCCGCTGCGCGAAGTGGATCCGGACATCGCGGAAATCATCGAGCTGGAGACTCGGCGGCAGACGGAAGGGCTCGAGCTGATTCCCTCGGAGAATTTCGTTTCGGAGGCGGTGCTCGAAGCGATGGGCTCGGTGCTGACGAACAAGTACGCGGAGGGCTATCCGGGCAAGCGGTATTACGGCGGCTGCGAATACGTGGATCGCGCCGAGCAGCTTGCGATTGACCGCGCGAAGCAGCTCTTTGGCGCGGAGCACGCAAACGTACAGGCACATTCGGGCTCGCAGGCAAACACCGCGGTGTATATGTCGGCGCTGCAGCCGGGCGACACGGTGCTCGGGATGAATCTGGCGCACGGCGGTCACCTGACGCACGGGCACCCGCTGAATTTTTCGGGGCGAATGTACAAATTCATTGCGTACGGGGTGACGAAAGAAACGGAGACGATTGATTACGAAGAAGTGGCGCGGCTGGCGGCGGAGCACAAACCGAAAATGATTGTCGCGGGCGCGAGCGCGTATTCGCGGACTATTGATTTTGCGCGCTTCGGGGAGATTGCGAAGCGAGCGGGTGCGCTGCTGTTCGTGGACATGGCGCACATCGCGGGAATGGTGGCGGCGGGCGTGCATCCGAGTCCGGTGCCGCACTCGGATTTTGTGAGCACGACGACACATAAAACTCTGCGCGGGCCGCGAGGGGGGCTGGTGTTGTGCAAGGCGCAGTACGCGAAGGAACTGGACAAGCTGACGTTTCCGGGAATTCAGGGCGGGCCGCTGATGCACACGATAGCGGCAAAGGCGGTGTGCTTGAAAGAGGCCGACACACCGGAGTTTCGCGCCTACCAGAAGCAGGTGGTGGCGAATGCGCGGACGCTCGCGGCAGAGATGGCGAAGCAGGGATTCCGAATCGTGAGCGGCGGGACGGACAATCATTTACTTCTCGTGGACATTCACTCGAAGGGGCTGACCGGGAAAGACGCACAGCCGGCGCTGGACCGCGCGGGAATTACGGTAAACAAAAACGCGATCCCCTTCGACACGTTGCCGCCGATGACCGCGAGCGGCATTCGCATGGGCACGCCCGCAATTACGACGCGCGGAATGCGCGAGGCGGATATGGCGCCCATCGCGGCGTGGATTGCAGAAACGCTAGGGCATTTGAATGATGCGGCGACGGAAAGGCGCGTGCGCGGAGAAGTGGCGGAGTTTACGGCGAAGTTTCCGATGTATGAGCGGCGATATCACGCGGCGGATGGAACGCCGTACCGCGCGGTGGTGAGATCGTAGCGAGCGAGTTGTGGTCCTTCCAAGGTGTGGAATTTTCGGGGTTCGGGTCCGCAACGGCGGGCGGACGACTTACCTTCCCTCAAATCAAATCGATTGCTAATTCTTCGACGCGGGCGTTTTGGATCCGAAAGGCGCGGACAAAGTTCCTCGCTTCAAGAGCCGGCGAGACGATGAAGTAGGCAGCTTCGGGATAGTAGGCGCGTTCGATGTCGGTGAGCGAGGGAACATTCTCGCCGCTTGGATGCGAGTGGTAAATGCCGAGCAGCTCCAGCCCTTGCGCGTGGATTTCGCGGAATAATCGAAAAAGCTCCTTCGGCGCGATTTCGTAGGCCGTCGCGGGCAATGGGTGCACATTTCGTGCGGGGAATATGGCCGTGATGGCGGCGTCGCGGCCCGCGAGGAGGCCGCAGGATTCACGCGAGAAGTCCTGACGCGATTCAGTCAGCATCGAGACCAAGACCGATTCGGTAATCCTCACGGAATCCACGAGGCGAATTGTAGCTTACGGGGCAACGAGAAGACCTGTGAGTAGAGGACTGGCCATGCCCTCGTAGTCAAATGAGGTGAAGAAGCAGATTCCTCGGGCCGAATAGAATCGTTCGGCCCGAGGAATGACAATCAAGTGGTCTACCTCTGCCAGTGTCTGCTAGGCGCTTTGGGCTTTGCGGCGGAGGAAGGTCGGGACCTCGAGGTCGTCGGCCTGCACCTCCTGAATGATTTCTGTCGTGGGCCGCGGGATCTCGCGGTGAATGTGCTCGGGTTGCGGATCGCGGCCAGCCTTCCACGTCTTCGGCAGATAGGACGGCTTCTGCTGGATGGGCTTGCGCGCGACTTCGCGGAAGCCCGCGGCGATGACGGTAATTTTCACGGACTCCTTCATCGCCTCGTCGAGAACCGCACCGAAAATAATATTGGCATTCTCATGCGCGGCCTTTTGGATGACGGTGCTCGCCTCGTGAACTTCATGGAGATTGAGACTCGACGAGCCGCAGATGTTGATGAGGATTCCCTGCGCACCCTGAATGGAATTGTCTTCGAGAAGGGGACTGTTAATGGCGCGGTTCGCGGCGTCGATGGCGCGATTCGAGCCGGACGCAACGGCGGTGCCCATGACAGCGTAACCCTGGCCGTGCATGATGGCCTTCACATCGGCGAAGTCGCGGTTGATGATGCCGGGCACGGTGATGATGTCGCTGATGCCCTGCACGGCCTGCCGGAGAATGTCGTCGGCGATGCGGAACGCCTCGAAGAAACTGGTGCCGCGCTCGACGGTTTCCATCAGGCGCTCGTTGGGAATCACGATGACGGTGTCCACGCAACCGACAAGTTCGGAGAGCGCGTGCTCAGCCTGCATCATGCGGCGCTTGCCCTCAAATGCGAAAGGCTTGGTGACGACGGCGACGGTGAGCGCGCCAAGTTCAGTGGCGAGCGAAGCTACAACCGGAGCGGCGCCGCTTCCGGTTCCTCCGCCGAGGCCGGTGGTGATGAACACCATGTCGGAGCCTTCGAGCGCTTCGATGATGTTTTCCGTGTCCTCGAGGGCAGCCTTTCGGCCAACCTCTGGGTTGGCGCCTGCGCCAAGCCCTTTGGTGAGCTTGGCGCCGAGTTGAAGCTTCATGGGCGCCTGCGAGAGCTTGAGCGCCTGCAGGTCGGTGTTAGCGGCGATGAATTCGACGCCTTCCACTTTCGCGCGGATCATGCGGTTGACGGCGTTGCAACCGCCGCCGCCCACTCCGATAACGCGAATCTTCGCGCCCTGCAAAACATCTTCGCTGAATGAAAGCCGAATTCCGGAGTCTTTCGGTGACATATTTCTCTCCCCCCAATTTAGAACTCTGTCCAAGTTCCGAACCGAAAGCCCGACTGGGCTCCGCGCGATTCCGGCCCGGCAAATCCAAATCGTTATACGACATTCCCCGTACTACTACTGGCCCGCGAACATCGCTTTAAGTTTTCCGACAAACGTTGCGGGGCGCACTGTGATCTGACGGCGCGCCTTCGCGCCATAAAGCAACAAGCCAACGCAGGCGGAATACTCGGGCTGGGCAAATTCTTCCGGCAGACCGGGAAGGCTGCGGGGCGCGCCGACGCGCACGGGCAGCGAAAACATCCGGTCGGCCAATTCCGGTAAACCCATCAAGCGGGAGCCGCCGCCGGTGAGAACGAGTCCGGCGGGGATCAGCGCGTCAAGACCCGCGCGCTGCAATTCGTCGCGGACGAGCGAGAGCAATTCCTGCGCGCGCGGCTCGACAATATCGTTCAACATTCGGGTGAAGACGGTGCGCGGCGGACGGTCTCCGACGCTCCCGATTTCAATGGGACGATCTTCCGCAAGCAGCTCGCGCCACGCGCAGGCGTGGTCGCGCTTGATGCGCTCTGCTTCCGGCACGGGTGTACGCAGGCCAACGGCGAGGTCGTTTGTGAAATGGTCGCCGCCAATTGGCACAACGGCGGCGTGGCGCGCGACACCCCCAGCAAAAACGACGAGGTCCGTGCTTCCGCCGCCGATATCGAGAAGGCAGCAGCCGAGTTCGCGCTCGTCCTGCGTGAGGCATGCCTCCGCAGCCGCGAGCGGCTCGAGAACAGTGTCCGCGACGATAACGCCCGCGCGATTGGCGGCGGTCACCAGATTCTGCGAGGACGAGACGGCCGAAGTCACGATGTGGACATTCACTTCCAGCCGCTGGCCAACCATCCCGATCGGATCGCGAATGTGGTTTTGCGCGTCGAGCAAAAACTCTTGCGGCAGGACGTGAATAATTTCGCGGTCTTCGGGAAGAGAGATGGCGCGCGCGGCGTCAATGGCGCGGCGGACGTCATCTTTCTGGACGTCGCGAGCGCGCTGACCAAGCGTGATTCCGCCGCGGCTGTTCACACCCTTTACATGGCTCCCCGCAATGCCGAGAATCGCCGATTCCACAGGCACTCCCGCGGCGCTCTCGGCCTCTTCAACCGCGCGACGGATGGAACTTACCGTCGCGTCAAGGTTGACGATGAGGCCCTTGCGCAAACCCTTTGATTCGGCCGCGCCAAGCGCCACAAATTTCAATCCGTCGTCATCGAGCTCGCCGACAAGAGCACAAGTTTTCGTGCTGCCGATGTCGAGCCCGACTAAATACCGGTCTTTCTTTGCCAATCCGCCGCCCCAACTTTCATGCCGCGCGCCACCCCTGCATGGGCTGAACGCAGCGCCGATTCACCGAGATTTTACCGGACGAGCATTGCCGCCGGCACTGATGGCCGTTGCCCTCGATTCGGGATTCACGACGACCTGTTTGGAAAAACGCAGGTCCACCGAATCAACGCGGCCCGCTGTGGCGCGCCATTGCGCGATGTTTTCCACCAGCACGCGAAACTTCGATTCAAAATCCTTATTACCGAAATGAACGAGCAGAGCCCCTTGATCGTCGAGGCCCGCGATTCCCATTTGATCGAGACCGGCGAGCGTGGCGCGAACGTCGGATGCGTCTGAAAGATCCACCTCGCTCACATGATCGGTTGCGCCGGGCTTCACTTGATTCATGCCGCGAAGGAGACTCGTGTAATAGCCCATACGAATCGCGCGCTGGGCGGCGGGAACCGATTCGCTTACGCCACTCAACACTGGAAAACGAAAATCGCCTTCCAGGGGGCGCTCAAGAATGACGCCCTGCGCATCAATTAGCGAGACATCGGTGCCGGTGCGAAGAAACGCGACGGGCACACGCTCAACCAACTCGACGCGGATGTGATTCGGCATGATGCGCGAGACGACGGCGCGTTCGACCCACGGTATGGTTTCCAGATTCAGGCTCCGGGTGTCCAGCGGAATCCGCATAATGCTTTTTCCGACGTCGCGCGAAAATTTTTCGACAATGGTTTGGCGAGCGACGTAACGGCTGCCCGTCACATCAATCTGGTCGAGGCTCTGCAAGGTAACGCGGGGCGAAAAAAGAAAAAAGTCACCCACCTCATAGAGGACGAATCCAGCAACCAGCAGAATCGCGCCTGCCACAAGTATCCTGCGGTACGCAGGCCAGGTGCGCTTGCCGAATTTCCTGCGGCGCACCTCCACAGGTTTTTGCCGGCGAAGATATCGAGGTTCTTCGTCCGCCAAAACTTCCTGCGGAATGGCTTCGTGTTCGCTTGCCGCGCTCGCTTTACCCATTCAGTCCTACTTCCAGACGATGACTTCTTCTTCCAGGCCAACGCCATAAGCTTTGTGGACGCGCTCGCGCACATCCGCGATGAGCGAAAGCATGTCCGAGGCTGAGGCTTGCCCGGCATTCACAAAAAAATTGGCGTGACGGTCGCTTACGCGCGCATCGCCTACATGGTGCCCCTTCAGGCCCAGTTCATCAATCATCCGTCCGGCGCTCGCGCCCGGCGGATTCTTGAAAATGCAGCCCGCGCTTTTCTGATTGAGCGGCTGGCTGGAACGCCGCTTCTCATTGCAGATACGAATCCCGGAGAGAATATCGCGGAAGGGTTTGGAGGGGAGCTCCAGTTTCACCGAGAGCATAATATCATCGGGCGCGAATGAAGTGTGACGATATTCAAAGGAAATCTGATCGCCCTTGAGGATTTCCAGGTTACGGGTGGCAGCGCGATAGAGCTCTACTTCGCGAACGTAGCTGCCAACCTGTGTGCCATAAGCGCCCGCGTTCATGCGAAGCGCTCCACCGACGGTGCCGGGCACGCCGATCAGCCCTTCCATCCCGCCGAGGTCATGCTTGGCGCAGAAAGTAACCATGCGGCCGAGATCCGCGGCGGCGTCCACAAATGCAAAATTCCCTTCGAGGCGGACTTCCGGGTCGGGCTTCACAAGATGCAAAACGATCCAGGGCAATTCGCCGTCGGATATGAGGACGTTGGTGCCGCCGCCGAGGAATCGGTGCGGATAATTCGCTTCGTCGAGCAGGCGAACAAGCTCTGGCAGTGAAGCGTGGCGGCGGATCAGCAGAAAATCAGTCGTGCCGCCGATGCCGAGCGAAGTGCGCTCCGAAAGCGCGGCCCCGGCAACTCGTTCGACGCCGAGGGCGGGCAGGGCGTCCAGGATTTTTGGGCTTTCAATCTTCACTCAACATCCTCCGTCCAAAGGGCTCATTCCAAATGGCTCATTCCATCGTGCCGGTGGAAACTTTCGCACCAAGGAGGATCGCCAACTCTCCTATGGCGCGGCCAACATTGCCCGCTCCAATCGTCAGAATGGCGTCCCCGGAGCGGGCCTCTTTGAGCAGGTACTCAATCCCATCCTGCATTGAGCTTCGATAGGCGACGTTTTTATGCCCAGCGGCGCTAATGGCGGCGGTAAGCGCTTCCGCAGTGATGCCGGGAATCGGCTGTTCGCTGGCGGCGTAGATGTCCGTGATTACGACGACATCAGCTTGATTGAAGGCGCGGCAAAATTCATCCCACAGGTGAAAAGTGCGCGTGAAACGGTGCGGCTGGAATAGCACCAGCAGGCGATTAAACCTGCACAGCCGCGCGGCTTCGAGTGTGGCGCGGATTTCGGCGGGATGATGGCCGTAGTCGTCAATCAGAGTGATTCCGTTGATGACGCCCTTCAGATCGAAGCGGCGGCCAACGCCGGTGAAATTCGCAAGGCCCTCGCGGATTAACTCGGCGGGAACGCCGAGGTAGAGTGCAACGGCGGCAGCGGCGGCGGCGTTGCGGACGTTGTGGATTCCGGGTGGCGCGGGCAGGTGAAACATGCCGAGGTCCTCACCGCGATAGGTGAGACGAAAATCGCTCTCGAGACCGGTGTGCTCGATATCGGAAATGACCAGGTCAGCCTGACCCGAGGTGCCATAGGAAATCACGGGACGGCTGACGTCAGGAAGAATGGCCTGAACGTTCGGCTCGTCGAGGCAAAGGATGGCCGCGCCGTAGAAAGGAACGCGGTTTACAAATTGCGTGAACGCGACACGGATTTCTTCGAGTGATGCGTAGTGATCGAGATGCTCGCGATCAATCGTCGTGACAACAGCGACGACGGGCGCCAACAGAAGAAAGGTGCGATCGCTTTCATCGGCTTCGACGACCATGTATTCGCCGCGACCGAGGCGGGCCGTAGTCCCGGCGGCGTTGACGCGCCCGCCGACGACGAATGTGGGGTCGAGCCCAGCGGCCGCGAGAATCGCCGCGACCATGGAAGTGGTGGTGGTCTTGCCGTGGGCGCCCGCGACAGCGATGCCGTATTTCAAGCGCATCAATTCGGCGAGCATTTCCGCGCGAGGGATGACGGGAATTTTTAGCTTGTGCGCCTCGACAAGCTCGGGGTTGTCACGGCGGACCGCGGAGCTGACGACGAGGACGTGGGCGCCAGCGACGTTTTCAGCGCGGTGACCTTCGTAGATCTTCGCTCCCAGATTGGCAAGGCGGTCCGTGATGCTTGAAAGCCTCGTGTCAGAGCCCGAAACGGCATAGCCGAGGGTGAGCAACACTTCGGCGATGCCGCTCATGCCAATGCCGCCGATCCCCACCATATGAATGCGCTTGAAGTTGTGGAATGAAACCATCATGGCCGTGTCACCTGTTCGATCAATTTAACAATTTCTTGAGTGGCCTGCGGCGCCGCGAACTGGCGGACGTTCTTGGCCAGACCGGCGATTTCATCCGGCTTGGCCAACAGGCTCATGATTTCTTGAGCAAGCCGCGCACCACTCAATTCGTTCTCCGGAAGCACGCGCGCCGCGCCCGCTCGCTCGAGCGCCTGCGCGTTTCGCAACTGGTGGTTGTCCGCAGCGGCCGCGAACGGGATGAATATGGCGGCGCGGCCAACCGCCGCAATTTCGGCGATGGTCGTCTGGCCGGCGCGGGAAATGATCAAATCAGCCCAGGCGAAGCGGTCAGGCATGTCTGAGAGGAAAGGCCTGACTTGCGCGGTAAATTCGCAGTCAAGATAGGCGGCGCGGACGTCGTCATATTCGCGCTCGCCGGTTTGGTGCACGATTAGGAGGTCGTTCATTCGCTGCTTCAAATGCGGGAGGGCTTCTTTGACCGCGCGGTTGATGGGACGCGCGCCCTGGCTACCGCCGGTAATCAGGACGCGGAATGGCGGCTCAGGCTTGCGCGGAGCGACAAATTTGAATTCCCGGCGCACGGGGCAACCCGTGACAACGGCTTTTTTACCTAGCCGCCGGGCAGTTTCTTCATAGCCAACCGCGACTCGCGTGGCAAACCTTGCAAGGATGCGGTTGGTCAAACCCGGCGCCGCATTCGGCTCGAAGATCACGACGGGAATCCCGCGCATCGCAGCGGCCAAGAGAATTGGACCAGCGGCATAGCCGCCCAGTCCAAATGCCACATCGAACCGGTGCTTGCGCAGGATTGCCCGAGAATCCAGGTATGCCGGGCCGAGCATCGCGAGATGACGCGCGAGTTTCATACCGCCCATTCCCTTCAATCCGGCCGAGCGAATGTGTTCGAGAGGAATGCCGGTGGGCGGGACGAGTTTATTTTCCAGGCCGCGCTCTGTTCCCACGAACACTGCTTCCCTCTTCTCGCCAAGTGCATCGCCATGGCGCAACCATTCCTGCGCCACCGCAAGCGCCGGAAAAACATGACCGCCCGTTCCTCCACCCGCAACAAGCATCTTCATGGCCTCGCGGCCTTCTCGTCTCCGCAGCGCATCGCTTTAGTTCGTCTGCTGACTGATGTTCAGAAGCACGCCCGTGGCCAGCAGCATGACCAACAGGCTCGAGCCGCCGTAACTCATGAACGGCAGTGGAATCCCTTTTGTCGGCAACATACCGAGCACGACGCATAGATTGATCAGCGCCTGGCTTACGACCATCACCGTGATGCCAAGCGCAAGGAGACGTGCGAATGGGTCGAGCGATGAAATTGCGGCGCGAAGCCCGCGCCAGGCGTAAACGGCGAATAGCCCCATCACAAGCACGCCACCAATGAAGCCGAACTCTTCGCAAAGGACCGCAAAAATGAAATCGGTGTGGGCTTCGGGCAGGTAGAAGAGCTTCTGCTTACTTTCCATCAGACCGACGCCTGTCAGCCCTCCCGACCCGACCGCTATGAGCGATTGCAACAGTTGGAAGCCGCTACGCTGCGGATCGGCGTCCGGGTGGCGAAAGCTCGCGACGCGTTGCAAACGCCACGGTACGAAAATAATCAGGTAAAGGACATATGGAGTTGCCAGTGCGCAGGCGCCCGCGATGTAACGCATCGATACCCCGGCGACAAAAAGCATCCCGAGAGCAATCAGGAAGATCTCAATCGCGGTGCCGAGGTCCGGTTGCTTGGCAATGAGCGCGACAACAATCAGCACGGGAGCGAGCGCGGGGAGAATCGTGTGCTTCAAATCATTGATGCCGCGGCCACCCGGTCGCATGCGCCGTTCAAGGAACCACGCGAGGTATGCGATGACGGCAAGTTTGGCGAGTTCGGATGGCTGTATGCCCACTGAACCGATTGAGATCCAACGGTGGACGTCGTGACGTCTGTCCAGAAAGAACACACCCACAAGCATTGTGAGGACAGCGAAGAGGCCTGAGAAAACCACCGCGGGCTTGCGAAGTACACGGTAATCCACATTCATCACAGCGAGCATCACGCCTGCACCCAGGGCAAGCCAGATAAGTTGGCGCAGAAGAAAATAATAGGCGTGGCCATGCTGCTCGCGCGCGGTGACAGCGGATGCGCTGAACACCATCACGGCGCCGACCAAACAGAGTACGACCGTGGAGAGGAACAGCCAGCGATCGGTTTCGAGTCTTCGTGGCATGATCAGGTCCGCTTAACTCGCGCGGGCGCGGCTGCCCGCGGCGAATTCCTCCTCGAGCAACCGAACGCGCTGCTTGAAGACGCGTCCGCGGTGCTCAAAATTGTGAAACTGGTCAAAGCTGGCGCAGGCCGGCGCCAGAAGAACGGTATCGCCGGCCTTCGCGATTTCAGCGGCTTGTGAGACGGCTCGTTCCATTGTGCCGATGGACTCGATGCGGACGGCGCCCTGAATTTGTGAAGCAATTTTCTCCGCGGCTGCGCCGATGAGCAGAGCGACCTTTGCGCGCTGGCGGAGCGGCTCGCGCAGCAGCGTGAAGTCGCCACCTTTGTCTTTTCCGCCGAGAATGACGATCAGGTTGCCCGGAAACGCATCGAGCGCTTTTAACGTGGCGTCCACATTCGTGGCCTTTGAGTCGTTGTAATAATTGACGCCGTTTATCTCGGCGACGAATTCGAGGCGATGTTCGACGCCCGCGAAACTCTTCACGCCCGATGTAATCGCGGATGGACTGACGCCCGCCAAAAACGCGGCGCCGGCGGCGGCGAGGACGTTTTCAACATTGTGCTCGCCGCGCAAACCAATGTCGCCACGACGAAGCAGCACTGTCTCCGCGCCTTCGTCGCGCAGTACGATTTCGGTGTCGCGGAGGAATATGCCCCGGGCGACGCGCTTGGTCCGGCTGAACCAGAAGACTCTCGGGCGCGCGGGCGCAAATTGCGCCGGGCCCTCATCATCCGCATTTAATATGGCCGCGTCGGCTTCCACCTGATTCTCGAAGAGTCGCGCCTTGGCTCGACCATAGACTTCGAGCGAGGCATGACGGTCGAGATGGTCCGGCGTGATGTTGAGGAGCAGCGCGATGTTTGGACGGAATTTGTCGATCAGTTCCAACTGGAAGCTGCTGACTTCAGCAACAGTAACGGTGGCATCGCTCGTCTCCGTTACACGGGAGATGAGCGGCGTGCCGATATTCCCGGCGACAATTGTCGGAACACCGGCATTCTCCAGAATGTGGGCGATAAGAGAAGTCGTTGTGGTCTTCCCATTCGAACCTGTGACGGCGATGAGCCGTCCGCTGAGGAAGCGCGAGGCAAACTCGATTTCGCTCCAAACCGGAATTTTTGCGGCGCGCGCGGATTCAAGGTGGCCCATGGTAGCGGGCACGCCCGGGCTCGGGATGATTAAGTCTTGCGCAAGAAAAGTCTCCTCGCGGTGTCCACCCAATTCGAGCGCGACTCCCGCCGCGCGCAATTTTGCGGCGGTTTCGGCAATGTCAGCCTCGGAGCGCCCTTCGGACGCGGTCACGCGTGCGCCTCGCGCGGCGCAGAAGAGCGCCGTGGCGATGCCCGTGCGCGCCAATCCCACGACCAGCACGCGCTTGCCTTCGAGTTCGATCCCCTGCTTCACCCGGTTACCTCAATTTCAATGTCGTCAGCGCGAAGAGTGCGAACACCAGCGCCGCAATCCAGAACCGCACAATTACTTTCGATTCGCTCCAGCCGATCAGCTCAAAGTGATGATGAATCGGCGCCATCTTAAAAATACGCTTGCCCGTCAACCGATAGGAACCGACTTGCAGGATTACGGAAAGAGCTTCCAGGACGAAAACGCCGCCAACAAAGAACAGCAGAATCTCCTGTTTGATGATGACCGCGATGATCCCCAGCGTACCGCCCAAAGAAAGGGAACCTACGTCTCCCATGAAAACATCGGCGGGATGGGCGTTGTACCAAAGAAAGCCGAGTGAAGCCCCGACCAGAGCACCGCAGAAAATTGTAAGTTCGCCCGCATTGGGGATGTATTGGATGTCGAGGTAATTTGCGAAACGGGAGTTGCTGGTCAGGTAAGTGAGAATTGTGAGCGCCCCCGCGGCGATGATGGTGCACCCGATGGCGAGACCATCGAGCCCGTCCGTAAGATTGACCGCGTTCGACGAACCGACAACAACCAGGACGATGAAAAGCAGGAACGGGACGAACGCCAGTGGCCAGATGTAGTTGTATCCCATCCAACGGTTAACCACGAGATCCGGATGAAAATTCTTGAAGAACGGCATGATCAAATTGGTTGAGTAAACACCGCGCCTCATTAGAACCAGCAAGACGATGCCACCCGCCAGGCTTGTAAAAACCTGAAAAACAATTTTCCCGCGCCCCGAAAGCCCCTTATTGTGGCGGCGCATTACTTTGGAGTAGTCGTCAACGAAACCTATGGCCGCAAATGAAAGCATCGCGCCGATCGCAAGCAGGATGTACGCGTTCCTCAGGTCGGCCCACAAAAGCACGGGCACAATCGTGGCAATGACAATGAGCACACCGCCCATCGTCGGTGTGCCCGCCTTAGCATGGTGACTCTTCGGGCCCTCTTCCCGGATGAACTGCCCAATTTGCATTTGGCGCAGACGGCGGATCACCCACGGGCCCAGGATAAGCGCGATGAAAAGCGCGGTCAGGCTCGCGTAAGCCGTGCGAACAGTAATGTAGCGGAACACATTTAGCGCTTTGAAGTACGGCCGCAGTACATCGTAGAAAAGGTAGTAGAGCATTTCAGTGCCGCTCCGCCGCGCTCGAAATCCGGGCACCGGCATCTCCTACTACCGCGTGCTTTGTCATGATTGCTTCGATCGCTCTCTCCATCCTCACGCCGCGTGAACCCTTTACGAGAATGAGGTCGCCCTTCTGAACTATTCCGGAGAGATACTCGCCCGCATCTTGAGAATCTGCAAAAAAACGCGCGTGCGTCTCGGGCACACCTGCGGCAACTGCCGCCCGGACAAACTCGGCGGCATCTCCCTGCACTCCCAAAATGTAATCGAGCTCTTTCGCGGCGGCGTTGCGGCCCGCTTCGCGATGGAGCTCCGGCGAAGTGGAGCCAAGCTCGAGCATTTCGCCCGCGGCCAGGATGCGCCGGCGATAACCCGGTGTAGCGGCGAGCAATTCCGTCACGCTCGCCATCGCCGCCGGACTCGAGTTATAAGAATCGTTGATGACCGTAAATCCTTCCTCAAACCGTAAGACTTCGCCGCGCATCGCAGCAGGCTTCATTCGCGGCAACACTTCTGCGGCTTCGCGCGCGCCGATCCCCCAGACACTCGCAGTCGCCAACGCCGCAAGCGCGTTCGCCACGTTGTGCCGCCCAACAAGGGCAAGCCTTAGCCGCGCCTTGCCCTCCGGCGCGACAAACGTAAAGGCGCTGCCCTCAGCGCCGAGAGCTTCAATTGCTTCCACACGAAAATCCGCGTGTGCCTGAATGCCAAATGTCACGACGCGCCCCGGCGCGACTCCCGCAAATTGAGCGGAGTAAGGATCGTCAGCGTTTAACACCGCCACGGTTTCGCGGCCGGGCAAGTTCTCGATCAACTCGCGCTCGGCAAGCGCAATCTCATCCAGCGACGCAAAAAACTCCAAGTGCTCAATCGCAATCCGCGTGATGAGACCGACCTGCGGCTCCGCAATCTGCGTCAGCCGCGCCAATTCGCCGCGCCGCGACATTCCCAGCTCGATGACCGCCGCCTCGTGTTCCGGCTCCAGCTTTGCGAGAGTCAACGGCAACCCGTATTCGTTGTTCAGGTTCCCTTCCGTTTTCAGCGTGCGGAACCTCGCGGCCACAAGTGCCGCCAGAATCTCTTTGGTCGTTGTCTTGCCAACGGAGCCGGCGACGGCCGCGACCCGCCCGCCCCATTCGCGGCGAATCGCTCGCGCCAATTGCTGGAGCGCCGCCAGCGTGTCGGGCACGGTGAACAGTTTTTCGCGGACTCCGGGGGCAAATTCCCCGAACCGCGACTGGGCCACGACGGCAGCACCCGCCCCCGCCGCAAGGGACTGCGCGACATAAGCGTGTCCATCGTGACGCGGGCCGTGTATGGCGAAGAACAGCTCTCCCCCGCCCACGGTGCGAGAATCAATCGACACACCGGCCAGCCGGGCCACGGGGTCAAGCCCCGTGGGAAGCGCAACACCCAGAGCGCGAGCCACTTGATCGTTCGTCCACCGCATGGCGTTCCGAGAGGGCTGGGCCGCACGTCTCGATTAGGCTCCTGCCAAAGCGTTTTTGGCGCCGGCGCGGAAGCTACCCGGCCGGCCTACGTGATTCCCTTTCCATACCCCCGTTCCAAGAGCAACCGCCGCGCCACTTCGCGCTCGTTGAAGTAAACGGGGCCGTCCTTCATCACTTGATAGGTCTCATGGCCTTTGCCAACTAACAGAACAATGTCGCCGGGGCGGGCTTCGGCGTAAGCCAACGCGATGGCGCGCTCGCGGTCCGGCTCAACGCGGTAAGGTGTGCGCGTGCGCTGAACGCCGACGACCGAATCGTTGATGGTGCGGAGCGGATCTTCGCTTCGCGGATTGTCCACTGTGAGAATTACCAAATTGCTTGCGCGCGCTGCTGTTTCACCCATCGCAGGACGTTTTGTGCGATCGCGGTCGCCGCCATTTCCGAAAAGAGTGATGATGCGTCCATCGGGATGCAGCTCACGCGCTGTAATGAGCAACTTGCGGAGCGAATCGTCGGTGTGTGCATAGTCCACGATGACGAGGAACGGCTGCCCGCAATCAATGCGCTCAAAGCGGCCGGGTACGGCGGAGAGCGCCGCGATTCCCTTCTCGATTGTCGCGCGCGAAATGCCCATCGCCTGCGCAGCGGCAACCGCGGCAAGAATGTTGTAAACGTTGATGCGGCCAACGAGCTTTGAGCGGATTTCAATCTTTCCATCGGGAGTATCGGCCGTGAATTGAAGACCAGAGAACGCCAGCTCGAACTTCTTTGTCGTGACTTCCGCACCTTCGCCGAGACCGAACGTCAGCGTGCGCTTCGCGAGGCCATGCAGCTGTCTGCTTCGCTCGTCGTCGCAATTCAGCACCGCTGTTCCGGGCGCGCCCGCGCCGGTCCCTTCAAACAACCGGCGCTTCGCGCCAAAGTAGTCGTCCACATTTTTGTGATAGTCGAGGTGATCGCTCGTCAGATTCGTGAAGACCGCCACTTCAAAATGGCAACCCCACAAACGATCCATCGAGAGAGAGTGCGAGCTGGCTTCCAAAATTCCTGCAACGCCGCCTGCGTCGCGTAGCTCCGCGAAGAAGCGCTGCATCTCATAAGATTCCGGCGTCGTGTTCGTCGCGTGGACTTCAGATCGCGGCGTGCGATAAACGACCGTCCCGAAGAGTCCCGTGGTCATCCCCGCAGCTTGAAGAATGGAATCCACTACGAAGCTGGTCGTGGTTTTCCCCGCGGTCCCTGTGATTGCAATTAGTTTCAGCGCCACCGTGGGGTGGCCGAAGAAATTTGCCGAGGCAATCGCCAGCGCCTTACGGGCCTCGGGCACCTGAACCCAAATTACGTTCGCGGTATTGTCTGTCACCGGCAGCGGCATCTCGCTGACGACCGCCGAAGCACCGCGCTTTATCGCATCTGAAATGAAGCGGTTTCCATCCGTGGATTCACCGCGAATCGCAAAAAACACGGAACCGGGAGCAGAGCGACGGCTGTCATACGCGATGCTCGTCACTTCCCTCGCGGCATTGGCGATGGGCTGTGTAGTGGTCACTCCGGCAAGGATGTCCCCGAGTCTCATTCCCCTTGTAGAGATTACAGCGCTCTGCGCGGGCGCGATTGAATCCGTTGCGGCTTGTGTTTTGGCGGGCACGGTCAGTTTCTCTTGTCTGGCGGCAGTGCAGGCGGAGCCGCGGAGTGCGCGGGGCGACCGAATTGCACCGTCACGCGGCTTCCGCGCCGCACAGTCGTTCCAGCCTTCGGATCCTGTTCCAGTGCAACCCCCGTGCCAACGAGCACGGGCGCGATTCCGAGCCGCGCGCACTGCTCGGAGACCTCGCGAACCGTCTTTCCGGCAAGCAAAGGTAACGCAACGGTCTCGCCCTCCAGCAAAGCAAGCGTCAGCGGCGGCGTGTCCGCTGAGGAACGCTGCGGCGGCGGTGCCACAATGTCCGCGGGGGCAGTCGCCGATTCCATTTGCGTGGGATCGAAATCGCTCACATCCGAGGCGGAGTCCTGCGCGTCAACATGAAGGCTGGCACGCTGGAGGCGCGGATTTACCGGCGCATCCTGCTGGATGTTCAAGTACGCGAGCACCTGCTCGGCAACTCTCTTGAAGACCGGCGCGGAAACCTCGCCGCCTTCGTGGAGACCGACCGGCGAATCCAGCGTCACAAGAATCGTCACCGCGGGATTGTTGATGGGTGCGAATCCGACAAAAGAGGCGATGGTCTGCGTTTGAGAATAATGTCCGGTGGCGGGATCAATTTTTTGCGCTGTGCCCGTCTTTCCTGCAGCCGTGTACCCATCGAGCAGCGCCCTCGTGCCGGTGCCCTCCAACACGACACCCTGGAGCATCGAGCGCATCGTGGCCGCCGTGCGCGCGCTGATTGCGCGGCGCGTTTCGATTTGCTCCGTGGAAAAAAACTTGGTGTCGCGCCGCATCCCCAGAACGACGTGCGGTTTCACCCACTCGCCGCCGTTCGCAATCGCATTCATCGCTGAAATCAGCTGTATTGCGGTGACGCCTATTTCCTGCCCCATCGATACTGCGCCGATGGAGATCGGCGTCCAGTTCTCGACGCGGCGCAGCATGCCGTGGCCCTCACCCGGCAAATCAATCCCCGTTAGCGTGCCAAAGCCAAAGGCGCGGATGTAATCGTAAAGTTTCGGCGCGCCGAGCCGCAGCCCCAATTTGATCGCACCGACATCGCTGGATTTCGAAAGTATCTGCGCGACAGTCAGCATTCCGAAAGGCTTGTGATCACGGATGCGGTGACCCGCCACATAAATCGCGCCCATCTGGCAGTCCACAACCTCTTCCGGATTCGTAATGCCCTCTTCCAGAGCGCCGGCAAGCGTCACAACTTTGAAAACCGACCCCGGCTCATAGAGCGCGCCGATGGCTCGATTCATCCGCGCTTCGGACGAAGCATCTCCTCGTGAATTCGGGTTAAACGTGGGCCAGTTTGCAGCGCCCAAGATTCTTCCCGTAGAGGTCTCCTCGACCAGAATCGTGCCGCTGGTGGCGCGCGTGTCGCGGATTGCCTGAGTCAATTCCTTCTCAGCGATGTACTGAATATTTTGATCCAGCGTAAGGACTACATTCGATCCCGCCTCGGCGCCCTTTTCCGAACTGTCAAACCAACGTTGCTTCGCATCGGCGAACACCATCATCCGGCCGGGACGCCCGCGGATTAGCGAATCGAGTGAGTACTCGATTCCTCCAAGGCCCTTCTCATCGACGTCCACATAGCCGAGGACATGGGACGCAAGCTGTTGCTTCGGATAAAAGCGTTTGCGTTCCGGGGCAAAGTAAACTCCACGGAGATTCATCTCTTTGATGCGCGCGGCTTTTTCGGGCGGGAGTTTCCGCGCAATCCACACGAAACTCGAAGAGGCCGCGAGCTTGGAGGAAATATCTTCAGGCGAGGTGTCCAGCACGCTGGCAAGTAAACGCGCAACCATATCCTGGTCCATGATCTCTCCGGGCATGGCGTAACAGGACTCCATGGTCAAGCTCATCGCCAACTCATGAAAATTTCGATCGTATAGAATTCCGCGGCGCGGGCTGACTTCCACAATTCTCTGTTGCTGGCGTTCGGCGCGGTTGAGGTAGTCGCTGTAGCAGAACAATTGCAGGTATGCGAGGCGTGCGAGCGCCGCCCCCATCCAAAACACAACAATACCGGCCACCAACAACAATCGGACGCGGGGACTGCGCCAGTTCATGGGGCTTCCTATGCTCCGGCTAGATCTTCATGGACACACAAATTCTGTCGTGTCGAACATTCGTTCGCCACTTTTCGGAGCTCCCTTCGGAGCGCCCGCGCTTCGTCGCGCTTCTTGATTGCAAACGGGAAACTATTGCGCTGACGGAGATGAAGTCCTCCGCGCCTGCGCCAAAACCGCTTCCGCTGGACCTTGCGAAGGCGCGAGCTGGCTCGCCTTGGGTGACGAAAGTCCGAGCTGTTGCCGGGCAATCGTGTCAATCCGCCCCGGCGACCGCAGCGCGGAATCTTCCATCCGCAGCCGCTGGTTTAATTCCGCGGCTTGCGCGTGTGAAGATTTCAACGCCTCGACCTGATAGCTCATTTGGATACACTGGAAGTGTTGCCATGCGTAGAGCAGCGCGACCGCCGCGAGCAAGCTCCCCATTCCCACCAGCCGCGCGCATGCGCGCAAGCGCCGGGGCGCCGTCCAGCGCACTACCCGGGAATTATCGATTCGCTTTACCGTGTGAAATTCAGTCACTGGCCTTCCGCCATTTTCTCCGCGGCGCGGAGCTTTGCGCTGCGCGCGCGAGGATTGCTGTCAGTTTCGTGGACGGAGGGCTGGACCGCCTTCTTGGTGAGAATGCGAAGTACGCCAGCGCGCGCTTGATCCTGGAAAGAATGCTTCACGAGGCGATCTTCAAGTGAGTGGTAACTGAGGACGACCATGCGTCCTCCCGAATTTAAAGTGGCAGGGGTACGGCCAAGAAACTGCCCGAGTTCCTCCAACTCTCGATTCACCGCTATCCGCAGCGCCAGAAACGTTTTTGTCGCGGGATGCAGTCTCTGCCTTCCCCCCATCTTCCGAGCCCCTGCCACAACCGTTGCCAGATGTTCGGTGGACCGTATGGGCCGCGCCCGAACAATTGCTCTGGCGATCCTTCGTGAATCGTGCTCTTCCGCATTCTGGTAGAGCACGTCCGCTAGCTCGCGTTCGCGCCAGCGATTCACAATCTCTTCGGCGGTATCGTTCGCCGTGATGTCCATCCGCATGTCCAGCGGCCCCGCCGCGCGAAACGAGAAGCCGCGCTCCGGACGGTCCAACTGCATGCTCGAAACTCCCAGGTCCGCAACGACGCCATCCACTGGTGGCAAACCCATTTCCCTTGCGACCTCATCGATCCTTCCGAAATTGCTTTGCACCAGCGTCACGTTTGCCTCGAATTCCCTCAGCCGCTCTCGCGCGATTTCCAGTGCCTGCGCGTCGCGATCCAGTCCGATCAACTTCCCCGTCGTAAGCCGCCTGGCAATTTCCACGGCGTGTCCGCCCAGGCCCACAGTGGCGTCGATGTAAGTCCCCGTTGGCAGTATCCGCAGCCAGCTAAGAACTTCCTCGACCATGACCGGCGTATGCGCCGCTTCCAAGTTTCAAATATCCAGGCCGTCCAAAATCTTTTCGTCGTCTTCAGTAATTGGGCTGATGTTGAGCTGCTCCATGAATCGCGCATGATTCCAAACTTCCAGATGATTCAGGTGACCCAACACGTCCACATCACCTTTCATCTGCGCCGCTTCCCGTAGAACTCCGGGAATTAGCAGCCTTCCCTGCCCGTCCAGTTCCACCACCTGTCCGAAATAATTGGTACGGTTTAGGAACTTCTGCTTGGTCCGGTTGTGACCGGAGAGCTTTGCGAGCTTCTCTTCGATCTGGTTCCAGACCTTCATCGGGTAGATGTATGCGCGATCGCCGTTCTCGCTCGTCACGTAGAATCGGTCGCCCCACTCCTTGAGCGTGTCCAGATAGATGGCGGGTATCTTCACCCTGCCCTTCTCGTCCACCTTCGCTGGAGAGTTTCCCCTTAGCATTTGTGACCACGTTCAAAGTAATGGAAAACCAAGGCAACTTCACCACCTCTTAACACTAGCTGCCACTTTCTCCCACTTTGTGCCACGATTGTAGACAGGTTCGACTTCCTGTCAAGAGGAATCTTCTCTATTTTCAAAGATATCTGTGGAAAAACTAACGAGGCCTCGGGAGGCGTAACCACTACTGCTTGGGGGTGCGATGGTAACACTGTCGAAGGCTAGCCCGGCATATTCCAGCAGGATTCAGGCGAAAATGTTTCTAATCAGTTACGGGTATTTTGTGGGAGGACGAAAAAACTTGGGAATCAGGATTCCGGCGGGCCCGCCGGCTCTGGAACCATGCCCACGCGCAGCCGGTAAAGGTACGGAAGCATCTTCTGTTGTTCAGCAGTCATTCCCTGCATGAATGCCGGATCGCCAAGTTTGGCGCGCGCTTCCGGTTCGCTCATCCCATAAAGCTCATGCAGATGCAGCAGCATGAACCGTCGCTGGCCGGGGACCATATCGCGCCAGGCAGGCCGCATTTCCTGTTGCACGTATTGCCGCTCCTGCGGATTCATTTGCTCGAATGCAGTTTCCCGCGTCCGCATGACGCTGCGTTGCGCTGGAGTTAGGCTGTTCCAATTTTGCAGATTCTTGCGGATCTGCGCCTGTCGTTCAGGCGGCATATTCCGGAAGCGCTCGTTGTTCCTCATGAATCGCTCTTGCTGCTCGGGGGTCATTTCCCGCAAGTTCTCTACGAATTTCGGCGGTAGACCCAATCCTGCGCGGCCATTGCCCTGGGGATTCTCGCCACCATTGGCGCCAATTCCACCTCTTGGATTTGCACCAGAGTTTGGATTCCCTCTTTGTCCGCTTGCGGAGTTAGGGTTCTTATTCTTCTCATCATTCACCGGAGGCTTGGTTTGATTTCCAGAATTATTGGGTGGCTTGGCAGTGTTCCTGTTTGCTTGCTTCCCCTGTCGGCGCTCTCCGCCCTTCGCTGCAGCCGGCAGAGAAAACCCAATTGCCAGCAAGAGCAGGCTGAGCCAGATTCCGAATTGTGTGAGACGCTTCATTTCAATTTCTTCTTGCTCTGGTCATCCAGCGCCATCTAACGATCATCGGCGCCGCGAATCAATCCTTCTGAGGCGGCGCGGGCTGCGATACGTCAAAACTCGAAAGCACGTCGTAGTTTTCAAGCACCGGCAAATCCTGAATCATGCGGAATTCGGCTTCGGTCCCAACCGGCGCGGGCTGCTGCATCGGACGTGACGATAGCCATACGCAGAATACCGCAAGCACAGTGACAGCCAGCGCGAATCGCGGAGATGGCAACACGCCCGTCCAGAAGCCCTGGCGAACTGGCTCCGTTGCGAGCCGCGCGCGCAGGCGCGCGTCAAACGCGGGTGAAGGCTCATGCTCCGGAAGCTCCCCGAGCATGTTCCAGACGCCCTGAAATCCTTCGACTCGCGCGCGGCACGCCGCGCAATCCACCAGATGTGCCTCGACGGCGCGGCGATCAGACTCCTTCGCGCGCCCGTCCAGATAAGCGACCAACCGCCCTTCCATTCGTTCACAGCTCATAATGCCCTCTCTACCCTGCCTTGATGACCTACTCGAAATGTCTGGTTGCCCCCCGCTGCTACAAGAGGCGCCAATTGCACCCTCAAAGTCTCATACGCGCGAAAGAGCAGCGATTTCAATGCGCTCTCCGAGCATTCCAGTGCACGCGCAATGTCCGCGTAATCAAGCCCCTGATACTTGTGCAACAGCACCGCGGCGCGTTGCTTACCCGGAAGCGCGTCCACCGCGCGGCGAATCATCATCGCGCGGTCGCGTTCCAGAAGCCGGTGCTCCACATCGGGCGACTTGTCCGCCACATCGACTCGCGCATGTTCCTGCTCGCCATCGTCCACCGTTTGATCGATCGAGACATCCAATTGCCGGTGGCGGCCATCGCGGATGGAATTCAGCGCAAGGTTCGTCGCGATCCGGAAAAGCCAGGTGGTGAACTTCGCGCTCGGCGCATAATCCTTCCTCGCGCGATAGACGCGAAGGAAAACTTCCTGCGCGAGGTCTTCTGCCTGCGCGGAATCCCGCACCATCCGGTAGAGGAAATTGACCAGAGGTATCCGATAGCGCTGGAGCAAGAGCTCGAAGGACGTCTCGTCCCCGGCCCTTACGCCAAGCATCAATTGGACGTCCGACCTGGCCATGACCTCCACAATACCTCAAACCCCAATGATGCCAAAAAGTTGCGAGAGGGGTGTCTCTAACGGGCTACCTGTTCCTATGCCGGAATATGCTCTACTAAGCTGACCTGGGTCGTAAGGCAGGGCCTGATTTAGCCAATAAATAGCCGGTGCAGCAGGAAAACCAGCGCCAGGCCAAAAAAGACAAGAATTGGCATGACCGGCCCCGGTTCGCGGTTAACCTCGGGAATCAGGTCTGACGCCGCAACGTAGAGCGTGACCCCACCCGCCAACGGCAACGCATAGCGTACCTCGGTGCGAAGCGCGCTCATCAATAGGACCCCTGCGATTGTCGCGATGCCAAGGAATACCGCCGCCCATAACGAACTCTTCCTGCTGCGGCCTGTGGCCATCATCAACGACGAAATCGCAAACCCTTCGGGTAGCTTGTGCAAAATAATCGCGAGGAAAATCACCCAGCCGAGCCAGGTTGACACCAAGAAGCCCGACGCAATCGCGACGCCGTCAAAGAATGCGTGAATCACAAGACCCAGCAATGCGGAGAGGCCAACGTGATGATCAGTCAGCGCCTCGGTGTGAGTCTCTTCGCCAAAATGAAAGTGCGGCACCAACGTGTGCTCGAAGAGGTGGACCAGAAAATAACCAATAAGCAGACAGAACAGCGCGTATTCAGTGCCCACAAGACGCAGCGATTCGGGAAGCACATCCAGAAAAACCACGCCGAGCATGAAGCCCGCGCCCAGCGCGAGAAAGTATTTCAGGTATTGGCGCGACCAATCGCGCCGCACAACAAAGAGCCCGCCGAGGACATTCCCGAATGCGGCGGCGAGGCCAAGTCCTAATGCGAGAGCAATGCGTGTGGCAACCATCGAAATCTCTTAACCGGAGTGGCGGAAAAGGATCACGTCCCCTTCCTGCACCACGTACTCCTTCCCTTCCAGGCGCAGCCACGCACGCTCCCGCGCCGCGGCCCAGCTCCCGGCCTCAATCAATTGGTCCCAGCGCACCACCTCGGCCTTGATGAATCCGCGCTCGATATCCGTGTGGATCACGCCGGCCGCTTTTTGCGCCGTCATGCCGTGATGAATCGTCCACGCGCGGACTTCCGGCTCGCCAGCGGTGAAAAACGATGTGAGTCCAAGAAGTTTATACGTTGCCTGGATAACGCGGTCGAGCCCCGGAGATTTTAGTCCGTAAGCGGCAAGCAATTCGGCGGCTTCGGCATCGGCAAGCTCCGCGAGTTCCGCCTCGATGCGTCCGCAGATGGGCACGACGACCGTATTCGGCTTGCCTGCAAGTTTGCCGAGGCCGTGTTTCTCCCCGGCGCTTTCCAAATCGCCGGCGTCCTCGTCGCCCAGGTTCAGCACATAAAGCATCGGCCGCTGCGAGAGAAACTTGAATCCCGCGAGCTTCTTGGCTTCATCCGGCGTGAATTCAAGCTCACGCAGCGGCTGGCCCGCTTCTAGCGCAATCCGGCAGCGATGAATGGCGGCCTGCTCTTGCTCCAGCGCGGGTTCCTTCTTCTTCTTCAAATCTTTTTCAAGGCGCTCGAGCCGCCGCGTCACCTGATCGAGGTCCGCTAACATCAATTCCAAATCAAGATTCTCGGCATCGCGCATTGGATCAGCGGAGCCGGCCGGATGCGGCACAGACGGATTCTCGAAAACGCGCACCACGTGCGCCAGCGCATCCACTTCGCGGAGCTGCACCAGAGAAGCCGATTCTCGCGCTTTCTCGGTCGCCAGCCCGCCAACGTCCACATACTCCACCGTGGCGTAAGTGATCTTCTTCGGTTTGAAGAGCGCCGCCAGTTGCTCCAGTCGCTTCTCCGGCACACGCGCGACGCCCACGTGCGTCGCCGCCTGCCCGGCGCGCATGTCCAGATGCGCCTTCGTCAAAATCTTGAAGAGCGTTGTTTTACCGACCTGCGGCAGCCCGATGATTCCTGTTTGCATCGCGCGGAAGTCTAGCACGGCGCGCGCGGGAACGCGGAATCGGGGATTTCGCCGTAACCTTTCGTCCGCTAGGCAGTTTGTGTTATGGAAGGCAGGAACCGCGGAGATCCCGTTGACGGCTCGCCAGAAAGAAGCGGACGAGAAGCTCCTCGTCGCAGCGGCGCAGAAGGACCCCGCCCGCTTCGCCGGGCTCTACGAGCTTTACTTCGCACGAGTGTACGCGTACATCTCGCGGCGCGTCCACGACCGCGCCGCCACGGAAGACCTCACCTCGGAAGTGTTCCACTCCGCGCTCGCAAATCTTCCACGGTTTGAATGGCGCGGCGCGCCGTTTGGCGCGTGGTTGTTTCGGATCGCCGCAAACGCCATCGCCGACCGGTGGAAGCGAAACGCCAAAGAGCAAGGCTCGCCTGCCGCGGAAGAATTCCAAGAGGCCGATTACGCGGATGCTGTCCATTGCGCGACGCTCTTCCGCCTTGCGAGCGAATTGCCCGCGGACCAGAAACGCGTAATCGAATTGCGCTTCGCGGAAGAAAAAAGCATCCGCGAAATCGCGCAAGAGCTACAGCGCACCGAGGGCGCCGTCAAGCAGCTCCAATTTCGTGCGTTACAAAATCTTCGGGAAAGAATGAAAGAAAGCCATGGCTAAGCCATCGCCAGTTGAACAACTCGATCGGGCCATCGC
>JBGPHM010000051.1:0-24961 GCA_041484365.1 Terriglobia bacterium
AACGGTGCCGCGGCTTTATCGACAGGTGCGCAAGGGCGCAGTTTACGAGCGCTCGCTCGAACTACTATGCCGCGCGAAAAAATTTGCGCCGGAGATTCCGGCGAAGACCGGGATGATGCTGGGCCTCGGCGAATCGCGTGACGAAGTCCTTTCCGCGATGAGCGACCTGGCCGCGCAAGGCACCGATATCCTTACGCTCGGACAATACCTACAGCCAACGCGGGAGCATCTTCCAATAGTGCGTTACGTCCACCCGGATGAATTCGCCGAATACAAACAACTTGGCGAGAAGATGGGCTTCCGGCACGTCGAGGCCGGCCCTCTCGTTCGTTCTTCCTACCACGCATTCGAGCAGTCAGAAGCCGCGCGCAGCTAGCCAATCCAAACACACAAAACCGCGCCATCAATGCGCCTTAAATCGTATAATACCGCTCCTTCTTGAACGCCATGACTACCCCTATCCAATGGTTGCGTTCCCGCGCGCGGTTTGACCGGAACGAACTCTCCGGTGCGTTCGGCGATATCGGCACGGACTTTCCGCTGATTGTTGGAATGATCCTCGCGGCGCACCTGGACGTTGCAAGCGTGCTGATCATGTTCGGCGCGATGCAACTTTTTACCGGGCTGCTTTACGGAATGCCCATGCCCGCGCAGCCGCTGAAGGCCATGGCGGTCATCGTCATCGCGCAGAAACTCAGCGGAAATATTTTGTACGGCGCGGGGCTGGCCATCTGCGTCTTGATGCTGGCGCTGACCGTGACGGGATTGATCGGCTGGCTGGCGCGCGCGGTGCCGAAGATTGTTGTGCGCGGAATTCAGTTCGGGCTGGGCTTGCAGCTCGCGTATCTCGCTCTTAAGGACTACATTCCCGCGGACGGCCGATGGGGTTTTGCGCTCGCTGGGGCCGCATTCCTGCTGACGCTGCTGCTTCTTGGTAACCGGCGGCTTCCGCCGGCGCCATTCGTGATCGCACTCGGAATAATTTATGCGATTGCGTTCAAACTGACCGGGGCGCTCCCCGCGCATGGCTTCGGAGTCCGGCTGCCGATGCTTCACGTGCCCGCATGGCACGATGTTACGACTGGATTTCTTCTGCTTGCGCTGCCGCAGCTCCCGCTCTCGCTCGGCAACTCGATTCTTGCCACTCGCCAGGTGTCCGAAGACCTTTTTCCCGAGCGCAAAGTTACAATCAAGAAAATCAGCGCAACATATTCCATCATGAACCTCATCAATCCGTTTTTCAGCGGCGTGCCCACCTGCCACGGCTCGGGCGGAATCGCGGGACACTACGCGTTTGGCGGGCGCACGGGCGGGTCCGTGATGATCTACGGGATGCTTTATCTTGGCCTGGGACTTTTCTTCAGCCGAGGGTTCGCGACGGCCGTGCAATTATTCCCGTTGCCCGTTCTGGGCGTGATTCTTTTGTTCGAGGCGCTGGCGCTGATGCGGCTCACGCGAGATACGGCAGGAAATCCCGCCGATTTCGCGATTGTTCTTCTTGTAGGACTGATTTGCTTTGGCGTTCCATATGGATATGTGGTTGGACTGGTTGTCGGCACCGCGCTGGCCTACTTGCTGCCCGCGAGGCTGAACAACCTGACGCGCTGATCGCGCGAAAAGGAGATTCGGATGCGCAAACTATTCGGAATGCTCATCTTGCTGGCGGTGATTCCGACGCTCGCGCACAAGACCAGCGCGAGCCCGTTCGGCGCGCAAGAGGCCGCGACGATTCTAGTTGTCGAAGGCGCCGTCGATCACCGATTGGAATTAACCGCCGCGGATCTGGCGGCCATGAAGCGGACAGATGCCGCGCTCACGGAGCATGACGGCACGAAGAAGGAGTATGAAGGCGTGCCGCTCACCGAGGTTCTGCAACGCGCTGGGGTTCCGCTGGGCGCGAAGCTTGAAGGAAAGGCGCTCATGTTGGGGGCAATCGTCGAAGCCACCGACGGTTACAAGGTGTCATTCACGCTCGCGGAGCTTGACGCCGACTACGGCAATAAGATCGCCGTCATCGCGGACCACGTGGGAGGAAAGCCGCTTACAGGAAACGAAGCGCCACTGCGGTTAATCGTGCCGGGAGAAAAACATCCGGCGCGGTCTGCGCGGATGGTGAAGCGGATTGTTGTCGTGCTCATCGGCGGATAGTTACTTCGGAAGGCCCAGCGAGGCAAGCGCCTGGCGGGAAACTTGCGCGACACGATCGCGAAACTTGGGATCGGCAACGGGCATCGCTGCCGCGGCGCGATAGTACGCGGCGGCCTTCTCCTTGCGATTGAGGAGCGCGTTCATATTGCCGAGCATCAACGCGAAAACTGGATTCTGCGGATAACGCGCCGCGAGAGGTTCCATCAACGCCGCCGCGCGTTCGTACTGCCAGTCATAGAGCCGCAGGTTAATCGAAAGATAGAAGCGCGCCTCGACGGCGGTCATATCGGCGTGCTCCATCGCGTTCGTGAGTTGCAGGATGCCCTCCTGCTTGTTCCCACCGGGGATTCCCATGAAGAAGCGCAGAATTTTGACGAACGTTGAAAGCGTGTCGATGTAGTAGTTGTACAAGCCAATGCCCGTGTCCGCGTCGGCCATTTGCGGAGCAAGTTGCTTAGCCCGCAAGAAATGCGCCCGGGCGGCGACGCCGGCCCGCGCGGTGCCGCGATGGTCGCCGCGCATCCCGAGGAGACGCGCGCGAAGCGCCCAGGCACTGCCCGCGTAAAGATGGAGCTCCGCCTTCTCGCCATGCTGCAACTGTGCCTCAGCGAGCGTCACAGCCTTGTCCACGGCGGCGAGCATGGCGTCATTCTCTGGTGACGGGCCAAGCCACCAGACATCCAGCATGTTCCATTTGAATTCGAGCGCCCGGCAATAGATTTTCCACCACCTCGCGTCAGCCTCCAGCAGATAGCCGAGCGGAGAATCAGGTTCGGAAGCTTGCACGCGGCGGGCATGCTCGATGGCCGCGTCGGGATCGCCCCGATATAGAGCGTCAAGGCCGTCGCGCCCTTCCTGCGGAAGGGGAAGCCGATACGAAATCTGGGCGCGGCAGGCAGGTACAAAAACAACGCAGCACAGAACAAGGCAGCACACCAGACGTTGTACACACCGCGTAGGGATTCTAAATAGCCCGGCCATCGCTGGGCATTCTACTTCATCGGATAAGGATATCTCGCGTCCTCTCAATGGGGAGTGCGGTGCTATCCTAACGGCTCGCCAAAAGGGCGGATTGCGCCGGTGAACAAGTCACAAAAATCGGAAATGAACACGGGCGGCAAGGGCCCGGCGCAGACCGCGGGCCTCGAACGCGGGCTGGGATTGCTGCCTGCCACGGCGCTCAACATGATTGACATGGTGGGCATCGGGCCCTTCATCGTTGCGCCGCTGGTGATTCAGGCGATGGGTGGGCCGCAGTGCCTGCTCGCGTGGCTTTTGGGCGCGGCGCTTGCGCTGCTCGATGGCTGCGTGTGGTCGGAACTGGGCGCGGCGATGCCGCAGGCGGGCGGCAGTTATGTTTTCCTGCGCGAAGCGTACGGCCCGGGGCGCTGGGGGCGGCTGTTCTCGTTTCTTTTTATCTGGCAGACGCTGATTCAAGCGCCGCTCGTAGTGGCGTCCGGCGCAATCGGTTTTTCGCAGTACCTGACGTATCTGCATCCGCTCGGGCCCTATGCACAGAAGGCAGTTTCGGGCGGGTTGGTGGTGGTGCTGGTCGCTCTGCTCTACCGGCGCATTACGACCATCGGGAAAATTTCCGTGCTGCTGTGGGTGGGCGTGATCGGGACGATGATCTGGGTCATATTCGGCGGAATGACGCATTTCAATGCGAGGCTCGCGTTCACGTATCCTGCGGGCGCGTGGAACTGGTCATGGATATTTTTTGCGGGACTCGGCGCGGCGATGGTCAACACGGTTTACACCTATTGGGGCTACTACAATATCTGCCACCTCGGCGGCGAGATCCGCCAGCCGGAGCGCAACATCCCGCGTGGGATTTTTCTTTCCATCTTCGGAATCGCTGCTCTTTACCTGTTGATGCAGACAAGCATCCTGGGCGTGCTGCCGTGGCAGCATGCGGCCAGCTCAAAATTTATTGTGAGCGCGTTCATGGAGCAGATTTACGGCGCGCACGCGGCGCAGGGCGTGACGGTAATGATCCTGTGGATCGCGTTCGCTTCACTCTTTGCAGCACTGCTGGGTTACACGCGCGTGCCATACGCCGCGGCGTGCGACGGCAATTTCTTCCCCGTCTTCGCGCGGGTTCATCCCACAAAACATTTCCCGCACATTTCGCTGTTGTTCCTTGGCGCCGCGGCGCTGGTCTTCAGCCTGCTGTTCAAGCTGAGCGATGTGATCAAGGCCATCCTCGCGATGCGCTTGCTGGTGCAATTTATCGCCCAGGCCGTGGGCGTGATGATTCTCCGGCGGCGCTGGCCCGCATCCCGATTGCCTTATAAGATGTGGTTGTATCCGCTGCCCGCCATCGTGACGATTTTTGGCTGGGCAGCGTTGTTCGTTGCGACCGGAAGAAACTTTGCCCTGGGGGGACTGCTTGTGATTCTCGTTGGGATCGCTGTTTACATGGTTCAAGCGCGGCTGCGCGGAGAGTGGCCGTTCATTTCCGCGGACGGAGTCGCAAAGCAGGTGGCGCGATGAGCCGATCACGGATTCATGGCGCGGCGTTTGCAGCATTATTTGCCGGAACGGTTACGGCACTCCTATGCGCGCTTGCGTTTCCAGCTTTAGCGCAACGCCCAGCAATTGACCCGAATGGGCAGAGCCTGCCCCATGCGCTCGAAGCGATTCAGCGCGCACGAATGGCGACGCGCGTTTTGTTCATCACCGCCCATCCGGACGACGAGGCTTCCGGCACGCTGACCTATCTGGCGCGGCATTTCGGCGACGAAGTGGCATTGCTGACGATTACGCGTGGCCAGGGCGGGCAGAACGCCATCGGCCCGGAGCAGGGCGATCAACTCGGCGTGATCCGCAGCGCGGAGCTGCAAGCCGCGACGCAGACCTACGGCGTGAAACTTTTTTTCACGCGAGCGCCCGATTTCGGTTTCTCGAAAACGATGGAGGAAACACTGCGCATCTGGGGCGATACGGCGGAGCGCGACATGGTGGAAGTAATCCGGAGATTCCGACCGAATATCGTCATCAACGGTTGGGGCACGGTTCGCGGGGGACACGGAAATCATCAAGCCTCTGGATTTCTGACACCGAAGGCCGTGGAGGCCGCCGCGGATCCGAACATGTTCCCGGACCAATTGACCAACGGGCTGAAGGCGTGGCACGTGGATCTCCTGTTGCAGCAAGGCGGAGGCGGCGGGCGGGGGCAGACGGATAATTCAGCCACAGCAGTTGCGCTTCCCGTCAACGATATTTCGCCGATTTGGGGAAAGTCCTACAACGAAATCAGCCGGGACGGCTTTGCCAACCAGCGGTCGCAGGGCGTGGTCGCGTTTTCATTTTCGCCGGGGATGAATGCGTTCCTGCGCCGCCCGTCCTCACTGATGAGGGCGGATGGGACAGCCTTTGACAAGGGCCAGGTTTCTCTTTCGCTCGGCTCGCTGCCCGCTCGCTTTCCGGCATTCGCGGATATCCTGAAGCTGCCGTTGATTGAAACTGATTTGGCGCTTGAGCGCGCGCGCCTTGCGGCGCAGGCGCTTAATTGGCCGCTGGCGGCGCACGAACTTGCGCTCGCGGGACGCACCGTGGCAGGCCTGGAATCGCAGGTTTCTTCACGCGGAGGCGCTTCCGCGCCTGACGCCGAGTACGAACTCGCAAAAGCGCGCGAGCGGATCGACCGCGCGCTCACCATCGCCGCGGGAATCCGCATGTTCGCGCAAGCGGACCGGAGCAACCTTGTCGCGGGTGAGTCCTTCACGGTGCGCGCGGACGAGCAACACCGCGATCAAATTAATTCTGCTGATTTCGCCGCGCCGACACTGGTGTTACCCGAGGGCTGGCACTCCGAGACTCCGACGCAAGACCAGAACGGTGCATGGAGCATTAAAGTGGTGATCCCTGCCGGAGCGCCGACGCCGCGCGGCTCGGCGGACTGGATGCTCCCGTTTCCGGCGCCGCTTGTGTTCGCGCGAGGGCATGCAACCATCGAGGGCTACGGGTTCGACACCGACGCGGAAGTAATGGCGCAACGTGCGACAGCTACAACGGCCATCACCGAATCGTTGCGGCTTGTGCCCGCGGTAGCGCTCACGCTAGAACCAAAGCAGTTTGTAATTGCTGTGAACCAGCCGCGCAAATCACAGGAAGTGATCGCGCTTGTGCACGCGTATTCCGCCAACGCCGTCCACGTTTCCGCCGGACTGGATTTGCCTGAAGGCTGGCGCGCTTCCGCAACGCAGGAGGTTGACCTGGCCGCGGGCGCTGATGCGCTCGTGCGTTTCACGATCACCCCGCCTGAAAAACTGGCCGCGGGAAATTACGAAATCAAGGGTTGGGCAAAACGCGGAAGCGAGACGTTTCGCACCTCGCTCACACAGCTCCCCTCGCTTCCGGCGCAGCTTTGGAGCGAGCCGGCGACCGCTCCCGTTCACGCATTCAACGTCAACATCCCTGCAAACCTGCGCGTCGGATTCGTGGCCGCGGATTTGGAGCTTGTGCCCGAGGCGCTCGGACGTCTGGGGATTCACGTGGAGATGCTCGATCAGGCGACGCTTACGTTTGGCGAGTTGAGCCGCTTTGACGCGATTATCGTGGGCATCCGGGCGTATGAATTGCGCGCCGACGTGCTGGCCAACAATCAGAGGCTGCTCGATTACGCGAATGCGGGCGGAACGCTAGTTCTCGAATACGAGCGAGACAACTTCTGGAATACGCTGAAGACACAAATCACCCCGTATCCCGCCGCGATGCAGGGCGGCGCGCTGCGCATCACGGACGAGAACTCGGAAGTAAAATTCCTCACGACCGATTCGCCACTACTGAATTCCCCAAACAGAATCACGCAAGACGATTTCAAAGGCTGGGTGCAGGAGCGCGCGAATTATCTCTGGTCGAGTTTCGATTCACATTACCAGGCCGTGCTTGCCATGCACGATCCGGGCGAATCGGATTTGAACGGATCTCTTGTGTGGACGCGCTATGGCAAGGGCTTTTACATCTACGCCGCGCTCGAATTTTTCCGGCAACTGCCGGAAGGAAACGCAGGCGCGTACCGCTTGTTTGTAAACCTGATTAGCCAATCGCGCGCGAAGTAGCCGCTAACCACACGGCCGGCGGCCGGTCCAGGCAGTTGGTCAAGTTGCCTTCTGGCGAACTCCCACCGAATCCTTTCCCATCTGTGGTCGCGGGCCGTGCTATTTTCACTTTACTGACGTGCAGGGGGAATCGATGCGTGCCTTAAATTTGAAAAACGTGAATGCAGGATTGATCTGGCGTATCGCGACACTCGCGGTCGTCGCCGCGATCCTATTGTCTTCAGCCTTTGCCCAAAAAACCAAGAAAGACCAAGCGAAGAAGCCTCCAGCGGATGCGGCGGGTTCCGGTGTCCCCGTCACCGACGACGAGGCAATTGAGCAGCAGATTTCGCAGATGCTTGCCGCGTGGCAAACCGGGGATGGCGATGGGATGCACGCCTTCTATGCGGATGACGTGTTGTTGGTCAGTGGCGCTTGGGAACCGCCTATTTCCGGCTGGCCGGCGTATTTGCGCCAATATCAGGCGCAGCGCGCCCGCATTCAGGGCATTCGATTGGAGCGCAACAATACATTCCGTAAGATCGCGGGCAACTCCGCGTGGGCGACGTATCAGTGGGAGCTAAACGGAGTGATGGATGGCACCGCAACGAATGCGCACGGCCACACCACGCTCGTCTTCGAGAAGCGAAACGGCAAGTGGCTGATCGTGTTGAATCACACTTCTCTCACACAATAACAGGCTCCGGCTCCCGCGGATAAATTCTGCGCACCCTATGTGCGCAACGCGTGCCATTAAAACTTTGGCACGGTGTTCATGCCGTGATATAGCCACAGGCCGAGAATCAAAAGAAGCAACACACCCGCCGCCACCCCAGACGCCCAGAGCGGTTTGGTCAAGCGATCGAGCTTGCCTCCCAAGGCGTGCTGATCCTCTGCTGCGTGAGACTCGCCTTTGGTCAGGAAAAGTGTGTCTTCTTCGCGGCTGGCCAGCATCGCGCGGTAACCGAGCAATGCCAGCCAGAGAACCATCAAAAAAACCCAGAGCAGCGACATATAGCCTAGCCACCCTGTAGTTAATGCTTCCATGGCGCCCTCCTACTTTGGACCGGACTGAGCCTCTGCAGGCAACACAAGGGGCCGATGACCACTTCTGCCGAGGAGTATAGCACCACCACGCCCGGAGGGGGTACAGGGGTGCGCGAGACCAAAGGGCGTTCGCCCGGAAGGCAAATTCAGTCTCTTGCGGCGCGTTGACAAAGCATAGGGTGGCAGGCAGAATTCTTTTTGCCTCGTTGTACCGCACAATGTGCCCAAGTGGCGGAACTGGCAGACGCGCTAGATTCAGGTTCTAGTGGTCGAAAGGCCGTGGAGGTTCGAGTCCTCTCTTGGGCACCAATGTACTCTCATCAGGAACCGCCAGGCAGCCGAAGTGGCGGACACGCTAGCCCGGAACGTTTTCACACTTTTGTAACAATTCCCGGGGCGCGGGGATGTAGAATCCGCCGCCATGCAAGCTTCTTCACATCCACTTGAGTTTAAGATTCGCTCCCGGCAGGGCGCCCGCCCCGGCCAGCGTGTAATTGAAATGGCGGGACCGCTCATCATCACCACGCTTTTCCCGCTGCGCGAAGAGCTGCGCGCCGACGCCGAAAACGCGACGATCCTCGACTTCACGAATGTGCCATTCATGGACTCGGCGGGACTGGGATTGCTCGTGCAGGCCCAGGTGTCAAGCCAGAAGGCGGGCCGGCGCCTGGCGCTCGCGGGAATGAATGAACGCGTGCGAACGGTGCTCACGGTCACACATGTGGACGGACTCTTCAGGGCATACGCGACACCCGCCGGAGCGGAAGCCGCGCTCCTCTGACCCTCAGCAACGCCGCCACTCCATAATTCTTTGCCCCTCATCTACTATTGGCGATAGAATCCCGCCGCTATTCATAGCTGCCATTCTTGGTTTGGGAGGAAGCACGAAATGAGATCGCACAGGTGGTGGGGCGCGCGTCAAATCTTTCTCGGAGTGAGCGCACTTCTTTTGTTGGGGGCCGTGGTTTCGCTAGGCCAGTCGTTTGAGCCGAATATGTGGCGGCCGTTGCGCTGGCGCTTAATCGGGCCGCAGCGCGGCGGGCGCGTGCTGGCCGTCTCCGGCGCGGCCGGCAATCCCGACACGTATTATTTCGGGGCGGTTGCCGGGGGCGTTTGGAAAACAACGAACGGCGGCGAAAACTGGACGCCGATGACCGACAGCACGGAAATCCGCTCCGTCGGCGCGATTGCCGTCGCGCCGAGCGATCCCAACGTGATTTATGTCGGCACCGGTGAATCCTGTATGCGCGGAGATATTTCCGACGGCGATGGAATGTGGAAGTCCACAGACGCGGGCAAGACCTGGACGCACATTCACCTCGAAGACACACGCCACATCGCGCGCATCGCCGTGGATCCAAATAATGCCGACATCGTCCTCGTCGCCGCGATGGGCCACGCTTTTGGCCCAAACCCGGAGCGCGGCGTTTTTCGCACGACCGACGGCGGCAACACCTGGACGAAAACGCTTTTCAAGGATGACAAGACCGGCGCGATTGATCTGAGCATGGACCCGCACAATCCGCGCATTATCTTCGCGGCAATGTATCAGTTCGTGCGCATGCCGTGGGGATTTGAAAGCGGCGGGCCAGGCAGCGGGATTTATCGCTCAACCGATGGCGGCATCACCTGGACACAGATTCGCGGGCGCGGCCTTCCAAGCGGCGTGCTCGGACGCATCGGCATCTCCGTTTCCGGCGCGGACAGCAACCGCGTGTACGCGATCATCGAAGCCGAACGCGGCGGCGTCTATCGCTCCGACAACGGTGGCGACTCCTGGCAATTTCTCACCGGTGATCACAATCTCACGCAGCGCTCTTGGTATTTCCATCACATTTTTGCCGACACCAAATATGCGGATGTCGTCTACGTCTTGAACACGTCGATCCTCAAATCCGTGGATGGCGGACGAAATTTCGCCGGCATGCGCGGCACGCACGGGGACAACCACGGTTTCTGGATTGATCCCACGAACCCCGATTGGATCATCAATAGCAATGACGGCGGCGCAAGCGTGACACACAACGGAGGGCGCACCTGGTCGACCGAGGACAATCAACCGACAGCCGAGTTCTATCACGTGGATACGGATTCACGGTTTCCGTACTCGGTTTACGGCGCGCAGCAGGACAATTCCACCGTGGCAATTTCCAACCGCGGAGGAGGCGGACGTGGCGGTGCAAGCGAGTTCTACGACGTTGGCGGCGGCGAATCCGGGTGGGTCGTCCCCAAGCGCGATAATCCGGAAGTCACCTACGCAGGTTCCTACGATGGCTTGCTGACCGTATACAACCATGCCACGGGCGAAGGACGCGACATTAATCCCTGGCCGCTGAATCCGATGGGCTCCGGCGCCGAAGGTCTCGTGCACCGCTTCCAGTGGACATTTCCTATCGCAACCTCACCGCACGATCCGAATGTCCTGTACGTCGGCTCGCAATACGTTTTGATGTCGAATAACAACGGCGCAAACTGGACGCAAATCAGCCCGGACCTCACGCGCAATGAAAAATCCAAGCAGGCGCCCACCGGCGGGCCGCTCAGCAAAGACAACACCAGCGTCGAGTATTACGACACGGTGTTTTGTATCGCCGAATCAACTCTTGCGAAGGGCGAGATCTGGGCGGGTACCGATGATGGATTGGTGCAATTGACGCGCGATGGCGGCAAGACCTGGACAAACGTCACGCCGAAAGGGATTCCCGAGTGGATCAAGGTCAGCATCGTGGATCCCTCGGCAATTTCGGACGGGACCGCCTACGTCGCGCTCGACAGCCAGCGCCTCGATGATATGCGGCCGTATATTTACAAGACCAGCGACTTCGGGAAAAGCTGGACGAAAATCACAAACGGAATTCCTGATGGCACGTTCACACATTCGGTGAAGGCCGACCCCAAGAAAAAAGGCCTGCTCTTCGCCGGGACGGAATCGGGCGTGTACGTTTCGTTTGACGACGGCGCCAACTGGAAATCGTTCCGGCTGAATATGCCGAACACTCCGGTGCACGACCTGGTGCTCAAGGACAACGACCTCGTCATCGCCACGCACGGCCGCGCGTTCTACGTGATGGACAACATCACGCCGCTTCGCGAAATGTCCGCCGATGCGATGAATGCCGAGGCGCACGTCTTCACGCCGGTCCCCGCAATTCGCGGAGGGCGAGGCGGTGGAGGGCTCACGCTTGACTACTGGTTGAAGGCCGCGCCGCAAGGCCCGCTCACGATTGAGATTTCCGATAGCGCCGGCAAGGTGCTTCGCACATTTACGGGACGCGGCGCAGGCCGAGGAGAAGGCGCGCCACCTGAAGAAGAAGCCGGCGCGGGTGGGGGTGGCCGAGGCGGCCGGGGAGGTTTTGGCGGCGCCGCTGTGCCAACCGCTAATTCCGGACTCAATCGCTTCACTTGGGATCTGCGCACCGATCCGCCGAGCGAAGTTCCCGGCGCTGTCTACTGGGCGGGCCGCGGCGGTGGCGCGGTCGTCTCCACCGGCTCCTACAACGTGAAGCTCACGGCGGGGGGCCAGTCATACACAACAAAGGCGGAAGTGAAAACGGACCCGCGCATCCAAGCCTCTCAGGCCGACCTCGACAAGCAATTCCAGTTCGCCACGCAAATCAACCAGCGCGTGACCGCGGGCCACGACGCCATCAACCAGATCCGCGGCTTGCGCCAGCAAATTGAATTGCTCAAGCAGCGGCTGCCCGCGAGCGCGGAGGACAAACCCGTCCTCGATGCCGCCGATGCGCTGAACAAGCGCATGACGGAAGTGGAGGAAGAACTGATCCAAGTGAAGTCTACCGCCGGTGAGGATGCGCTGAATTTTCCCATTAAGGTGGTGAACCAACTCGTCGCGCTCTTCGGCTCCGCGGAAGGCGGGGAAGGCGCGCCTACGGCACAGGCCTTGGCGGTGTTCGAGGTCCTGAACAAGAAGCTCACTGAGCAGATTGCGAAGTGGGACGAAATCCAAAAAAAGGATCTCGCTGAGTTGAACGAAAAGATGCGCCAGGCCAACGTGCCCGGAATTTCGGTGCCGCCGGCACGGCCCACTGGCGCGGGCGGTCGCGGGGGGCGCCGCGGCGGTTGATTATTTTTTTTCTGCTCGTCTCTAGCGCGTTGGCGGGGGAAACTGAACCTTCGGAGCTTCGCGCGAAGATTCCGTCGCCGTGAAATACGCATTGTTGCGCTGGAAGTGCGACCATCCGGCAAAGATGCTGTTTGGAAAGAGTGCGATGTAGGTGTTGTAATCCTGCAGCGTGTCGTTATAGCGCTTTCGTTCCACGGCGATGCGGTTCTCAGTTCCCGCCAATTCATTCTGAAGTTGGAGAAAGTTTTCGTTCGATTTTAGTTGCGGATAGTTCTCCACAATCAGCAGGAGTCTGCCGATAGCGCCATCCAATTGGCCGTTGGCGGCAATCTTGTCTTGCGGCGTTTTGGCGCCGAGCAGCGCGGCGCGCGCGCTTGCGATGTCGTGAAACACGGTCTGCTCCTGCGCGGCGAAGCCTTTCACTGTTTCCACGAGATTCGGAATCAAATCGGCGCGGCGCTGCAGCACAACATCCACCTGCGCCCACGCGGACCGCACAGCTTCATTTTTCACAACCATCTGATTGCGGCGGCTGACGTACATCCCGACAAGGAGGGCCGCTACCAGCGCCGAAACGATAAACACGATCAAGAACCTTTTCATTGTTTTCCTCCGAACTTGAAAATATTTCTATCGCGCCGCCGGATTTTCATTTTGCATTGCGCGGTGACTGGCATTGTGACATTCCAGGCGCGCAGCGGCGAATCCCTGCGTCAGGAATTCGCGTCCAGCCGCCGGTCCACCTCATTCGTAGTTTTTTCGACGAGTTCCACATAGCTTTGAATCGTTCCCGCGACGTCGATTTGTTCTTCTTTTCGCTTGCCCTCACGAAAATCCAGTACCGCGTGGAACCCACTTGGGCTGCAGCCCGCAATCCGCGCAATCCGGTCAACCGCTTCGCGCTTGTTGGCCGCGGGCGATTCGCCCAGCGCAATCAATGCATGGCGAAACAACGCAACGAAGGACGATACGGAAGAAACCATGATGCCCAGCCTCGCCTTCGCCTTTTTCGGCGCGACAAGAAGTGTTTGCCGGAGGCGGAGCGAATTCGTCCGAAGCTCCCGCTCAACCTGCAGTTTGTGGTAGCGAAGCGGCACAGATAAGCCCGCGAAAACATCCTCGCCGAACAGCACGCGATGGCGATCCTTCATGTCCAGCAACTCAATGGCGAAAACGTCCGCGGAGCGGCGTAGTTCCTCCGCCGTGAAAACCCGGGGCTCTGGATTGCCCTTGCGAATCCACGATTCAACAACGGGCTGCAATGCATCAACGTGCGAAACGTCCGCGCGTTCAACGATGCAGAGAACGTCCAAGTGCGAGTGTTTGGACTGGAACTCTCCGGCGACGGAGGAGCCATACAATATGACGGACTTCAAATTCCCGCCAGCGGCGTCCTTCAACTTCTGTACGAACTCAGCAAGTTCTTTTTCCATGGCTCCTCACCGGCAATTCTCTAGACCCAGCCCTCATTTGCGAAAAACCGTCACCAACTTCCGCTTGCGCCGCCCCCTCCGAACGACCCTCCCCCAAACCCGCCGAACCCACCGCCACTTCCGCCGCCAAAGCTACCGCCCCAAGAACCCCCGCCACCCCAAGATCTGCCGCCGCCGATCATGGGGCCAATCCACCAACCTCCGCCACCGCGCCGGGACCTACTGCCTGGGCGAGAGAAGATCAGCCCAATAACAACCCGCAATAAGAAAACCACAAAAAAGGCCACAACAACGTAATGGAAAAGGTTATTGGGCTTGATATTTCCGCCAGCCGGTTCAGGAGGCTCTGGACTCGGCGACGCCGCGTGAAGGGCGTCCAAGGAAATGCCCTTCTCCTGCGCGATGACGGCAGCGACGCGTTGCGTCATCAGAAGGATCGCGCCATCGTAATCGTTCTCGCGGAGCAGCGGGACCGTCTCGCGCCCGAAGCCGCCGACTTTTCCGTCGGGGAGGATGGGTTCGAGGCCATAGCCAACTTCAATCCGGTACTTGTGTTCGCCGGGCGCGAGAAGGATCATCACGCCGCGGGATTTCTGTTTCGGGCCGACTCCCCACTGCGTGGCCAGCTGAACCGTGAAGTCCTCGACGGATTCCCCGTTGAGAGACTTGACGGTGACAATGGCAATCTGCGCGCCCGCCTTCTTGTCCAATTCCGTGCAAAGCGCGGTGAGTTTCTCCTTCGCCGATGCGCTCAGGACCCCCGCGAAGTCGTTGACGTACCCTTGGGCGTGAAGATCCTTTATCTTCTCCGCATGCAGCCCGGTCCACGCCGCCGCAAGTAGAAACACAACCAGCCATGTGCGTGCCGCCATTTTTGTGTTTGGGTGTGGGAAGGACATCCTGCTCAACTTGAGTGGTGGCACCCATCATAGGATGGCGGCCCAATCGAGTCAACGCCGCGCCGCGCAAGCAATCAGCTTGCTTTGACAGGGAAAAGGGGGCAGCCCAGGTCTAGCTGCCCCCGAGTCCCCCGAAGGGGACACCGTCCGGCCTGTCGGAGGAAGGCCGGACGGTTCTGTATTACCTTCCTCGTTTCAACCCGGCCCACAGAAAAAAGTTGCGCGCCCCGCGCACTTTTCCCCATACCCGGTACAATGGTCTCTTAGATAAAGACCTTATGCGCGGCAAGCATCCACACAAACCTCCAGAACACCGCCAAGAGCACGAAACCGGCATTTCGGAGCAGGATTTGCGCGCCTTTCTCACGAAGGCCTCACGTCCCATGACCCTCCGCGAAATCGCCGGAGAGCTGGGCTTGCGCCATTGGGGCCGCCGCGCGCTCGTGAAGATCATCGCGAAATGGAAGCGCAACGGTGAAATCGAAGAACTTTCGCGCGGCCGGGTTACGCTTACCGGCAAATCCAATCGCGCCCCGCAGGGCCAGTCCGCAAAACCGGGCGGTGGCGCCGCGCGCCCCTCCGTCGCTTCCCGCGGAACGCACGCGATGCCGGCTGCGCCACCGTCCGAGGCGGGGCTCCTCCGCGGACGGCTCGTCGCGCATCAGGATGGTTACGGCTTTGTTGTGCTCGATTCGCCCATGCCGGGGATGGACGGCGATTTGTTCATCGGCCGTGACGCCATTGGTGACGCAATGCACGGCGACCGCGTGCTGGCGCGCATCGTGCGCCGCGATCGCACCGGCCGCGCCGAAGGCCGCATCGCGCGTGTTCTAGATCGCGCACATTCGACAATCGTCGGACTTTTTCGATACGGCGCGGCTGGTAATGTCGTCGCCCCCTATGAGGCGCGGCTCACGGAGATCATCATTCCTCCTGGCGAGGAGATGCCGGAAGCGCTTGCCACAAAGCTGGGAATCGCGCGGCCCGCTAGTCCGCGCGCGCGGCTGCCGCAGCTCGATGGCGCGGTGGTCAACATTGAACTGACGCGATTCCCGCTTGGCGGCGTCGCAGGCGCGGGACGCGTGGTTGAGATTCTCGGGCGCCCCGGCGATCTTGGCGTGGACATTGAGATCATCGTCCGCAAACACCACATCCCGCACGAATTTCCAGCGGAGGTTGTGCAGGAAGCTGCGAATGTCGCGCGCACGCCCGGCGATGCGGAGGCCGAGGGCAGGCGCGATTACCGCGGCCTTCCCATCGTCACCATTGACGGTGAAACTGCGCGCGATTTCGACGACGCCGTATACGTTGAGCGCACACCATCCGGCTGGCGGCTGCAAGTCCATATCGCGGACGTGGCGCATTATGTTCGCCCTGCATCCGATCTCGATCGCGAGGCGCGATTGCGCGGCACGTCCGTTTATTTCCCGGACCGCGCTGTGCCCATGCTCCCGGAAGCGCTCTCCACGGACATTTGTTCCCTTCGGCCCGGCGTGGACCGCCTGGTGATGAGCGCCGAGATGGAGCTCGACGACCGCGGCGAAATCACACGAGCCGATTTCGCGCCGGGTGTGATCCGCTCCGCAGCGCGGATGACTTATACGGACGTCAACAAAGTTATCGAAGGCGATGCAGAGGCCACGGCAATTTATGCGCACCTCGAAGAACATTTCCACACCATGCGTGACCTTGCGCTGGTGCTGAACGCACGCCGCCGGCGCCTCGGCTCGATTGATTTCGATTTGCCCGAGCGAGTGATTGAATTCGATCCCGATGGCCGCATGACAAACATCGGCCGCAGTGAACGCAATATCGCGCACCGACTTATCGAGGAGTTCATGCTCGCGGCAAACCAGGCCGTCGCGCACTTTCTGCTCGAGCGCACCGTGGGAGCGCTCCATCGCGTGCACGAAAAGCCGGACGCGCGGCGCGTGCTTGAATTCGAGGAATTGGCGCACGCATTCGGGTATTCGCTTGGCATCGCGGGGCTTGCCGAACGCCGGCTGGCCGTGAGGCACGGCAGCATCGTTCCGCGCGGGCGTGAAGGGCGCTCCGGCCGCGGCTCGCGCGAACGGCCCATGTACGTAACGATGCCCGCGGACATGAAAATTGACATCCGCCCGCAGCACTATCAGCAGCTCACGGACAAGCTTGCCGGAAAGCCCGAGGAGCGCATCGTTTCTTACTTGATGCTGCGCTCTCTGAAGCAGGCGCGCTACGACGCCCGCTCACTCGGCCATTTTGCGCTGGCCTTCAGCGAATATTGCCACTTTACGTCGCCAATTCGCCGCTACCCGGACTTAATTGTTCATCGAGCTTTGAAGTGGGCGCTTGCCAACCCCGCCACGCAAGGGCGCGGGGACGAAATTACTTACGGTCCTTACCGTGAAACGGAACTTGGCACCATGGCCAACGAAACTTCCGACGCGGAGCGCCGCGCCGTTACCGCCGAGCGCGAGTTGATGGATTGGAAGACCGCGCAGTTTATGGAAAGCCGCCTGGGCGATGAATACGACGCGCTGATTATTTCCGTTCAGAAATTCGGATTCTTTGTCGAACTGATGGAAGTTTTCGTCGAAGGCCTTGTGCCCATCAATCGCCTGGAAGAGCAGACCGGCGAGCGCTGCCTTTACCGCGAGCGCGACCACGTGATCATCGCCGGCAGTCCGGCGAACCGTTCAGGGCATCGCCAGCACGCCTCGAGGGGAGCGCAACCGCAAGCGTGGCGCCTGGGCGATCGCATCCGCGTTGTCGCCGAACGCATTGACCCGATCCGCCGCCGCGTCGAATTCGCGCTCGCGGATACTGAAGAGAAAAAGGCTTAACGCCGCCGGCCCTTCTTCGCCACCCTGCGTCTCCGTCTCGGTCGCGACTTTTTGCGCGCAGATTTTCTTGCGGGCCCTCCCTGCTTCGCCGCCTCCTGCCGCCGTTTGCGCGCCCAGCCGGGGATGTTTCTCTGCTGCCCGCGCGCCACCGCGAGCGCGTCGGGCGGCACATTCTTCGTAATCACGGACCCCGCGCCGACATACGCTCCATCGCCCACGCGCACCGGCGCTACGAGCGCGGTGTCACTTCCGATAAACACGCGTTTGCCAATCGTCGTCGGATTCTTTTTAATGCCGTCGTAATTGCACGTAATCGTTCCCGCGCCGATATTTGAGGCCTCACCGATTCGCACATCGCCCAGATAACTCAGGTGCATCGCTTTCGCGCCGCGGCCCAGCACAGCCTTCTTGGCTTCAACGAAGTTGCCGACCCGGGCGCCTTCGCCGAGTTCCACCCCCTCGCGGAAATGAGCGAACGGCCCCACCTGCGCGCCCGCCGCCACGCGGCTCGCGTGCAGGACACAATACGGTTTGATGGTCACGCCCTCTCCCAGCGTGACGTCGGCCAAAATACTTCCCGCTCCAATACGGCAATTTGCGCCCATGCGCGTTCGCCCCAGAAGCTGAACGCCCGCCTCGATCTCCGTGTCCGGCCCGGCGGTCACCTCGGGATCGATCACCACCGTGTCCGGAAACTGGATCGCCACGCCCGCGGTCATTAGCGCATCGGCGGCGCGCCGGCGAAATGTCCGGTCCACTTCGGCAAGTTCCGCGCGTGTGTTGCAGCCGAGGATCTCCGCGGCGTCGGGCGCAATTTGGGCGAGCACCGTTTCCCCGCCATCCGCGAGCAAACGGATTGCATCCGTAAGATACAACTCGTGGTGAGCATTATTCGGCTTCAACCGCGCCATCACCGGCCATAGTTTCCCGAGATCGAAGCAATAAATACTGGAATTCACTTCGTTGATTTCGGCTTGATCCCCGGCAAGTTGCGACTGCTCCACGATCGCCGCCACGCGTTTTTCGTCGCGGCGCACGATGCGGCCATACCCTGTGGGATCGCCCAGCACCGCGGTGAGCAGTGTGGCCGCCGCGCCGCTTTCTATGTGCGCGCGCACCAGCGACTTCAGTGTTTCCCCGCGCACGAGCGGAGCATCTCCCGGCAACACGAGCACGTGCTTCGCGCCACCCATCGCGCGTTTTGCGACGAGCAGCGCGTGACCCGTTCCACGCTGTGGCTGTTGCAGCGCAGCCTTCGCGCCAAACGGTGCGACCACCGCCGCGACTTCGTCCGCTTGATGCCCCACGACTACACATACTTGCCGAGCGCCGATTCCTTTGCACGCGCGTACCACATGCTCCACGAGTGTGCGCCCGCCTGCGCGGTGCAAGACTTTTGCCAGATCTGATTTCAGTCGCGTGCCTTTGCCCGCGGCGAGCACGACCACCACAAAGTTGTTCTTTGCCATGGACGCGATTGTGGCGCGTACCGCGCGTTTTGACAATCTCAAGGCGCTATTGGCTGTGGAATGCGCGAACGTACCTCAAATGAGGCGCTTGGCGCAAGCAGCCTCAATGATCCGCAAACCATTTATTTTCAACAAGATAGGCGTATGTCTTTCTGTGCTAAACGCCCACACTTCGCGCGCAACCCCACCCCGCACGGCGGCATCCCATTTAGTGGCTGTGCGCCATGCGGAGCCCGCGGCACCCAGGCCGGGGGGCTCCACAAGTAAGTGCAGGGGCAGAGCGGCTCGAATTCGAGCCAGCCACAAAAATAAAAAATAGGGAGGACCTTCGAAAATGCGAAGGCTCGCGAGTCTTTTGGCGTTTTCTCTGTTATTCGGTCTTGGTGCCGCGGCGCAGGAAAAGGCGGACGTATATGTCGGGTATTCGTATGTTCATCAAACATACGGAACTGGAAATTCATTTAACCTCAACGGCGGAATAGCACAAGTCGCCGCTTACCCCACAAGCTGGCTTGGCCTTGTAGGCGAGTTTGGTGGATACAAGCCGGGAAACATCTTGAGCACCTCGTCTGCGGGCGAGGAGTTGAGTTACCTATTCGGTCCGCGCATTGCATTCCGTCACGGGCCGCTCCAGCCCTATGTGCAAGCCCTGTTCGGCGGCGACCACTTGTCACAGGGATTGCAAACAAAACTGGGAGCTGCATCCGCGAACAGCTTCGCCATGGCAGTTGGCGGCGGACTTGACTTGAAAATCTCCAGCCATTTCGCAATCCGGCTCGCGCAAGTGGATTACTTCCTCACGCAACTGACCAGCCCAACGAATGTGCGTTTCAACCAAAACAATTTCCGCTATTCGGGCGGCGTTGTTTTCCGGTTCTAGACGATTCGTTGGTACAGCCCTCGGTTGGTCATAAAGGTCGGGGCGTTGCGTGAATCGGCCACGGCGATGCCCGCGAGGTAAATCACGAGGCGCCCCGATTTTTGTTTAGGCGGTCCGCAGCGCGGCGCCGAGTTTTTCAATTAGTGCGGCGGCGATTCGGTTGGAAAAATCGCTCAACTGTATTTCGGCGAGCGTGGCGGTGGGACTCTGGAAAACCACACGGACGAGCAGAGAAAACTTTCCGGCGGGCACCTGCCCTCCGCGGAATAAATCCACAGCTTCGATTTCGATGATTTCCGGGATTCTCAGTGAGCGGATCTCGGCAGCCACATCTGCGAATGTCGTGCCTTCGCCGAGAACCAGCGAAAAATCCCGCTCGACCGCCGGAAACTTGCTGATGGGTGTGTAGCGCCGCGCGGTCTTTGCAATCGAGCAAGCCGCATAAAATGGTTCCAGAAGGAATTCCGCGAGAAAAATATCTTGCCGCAGTTTTAGTTTCTCCGCCACGCCGCGCGCAAGCTGCCCCGCGATGCCGGCCGTTCCGTTTGCGGCCCCGACCCGGAATGTGATTTCCCCGCGCCGGGCAGCGTGCAGCCACGCAGGGCCGCGGGAACTCCAGAGCAATCCACCGGCGAGTTCGCCCAACCGGTCGAGGTCCCCTTTCAGGTCCTCGAATGAGAATTCGCGAGGTGTTTCCGCGACGCCCTTTTCGCGTGCATAGCCGGATGCCCCGAGAGTGAGAACTGCGCGTTCTTCCGGCGCATTTCCATTCCACCGGTATGCGCGCGCGATCTCGAAGAGGCGCAAGCTGCGCTGCCCGCGATTCAGATTCCATTCCAGCGCCGCGAGCATGTTGCCAATCCCGTTCGAGCGCATCACGGACGCATCCTCGGCCAGCGGATTCGCGATATGCACCGGCGCGTCGCCTTCCGCGCGGAACATCGCGTCCACCGCGGGATCCACGAGGGGGATCGTGAGAATTTCCTGGTAACCGAGCCCGGCAAGCCGCTCGCGCAACCGGTCCTCCGCCGCGGCATTGGGTAGTCGCGTGGCCGTGGTGCGAGCCGTCGGAAGACGCGGCGCGAATTTGTCTAGGCCGTAATGCCGCACCACCTCTTCAACTAAATCTATTTCGCGCGCCACGTCCGCGCGCCATGACGGCTGGCAGCACTCCCACACCGCGTCCGGTGAATTTGCGCCGCCCTTGTCCGTGCGCTTCGGCGCGAAGCCAAGTGATTTGAGGATTGCCTCGATTTCGGTGTCCGGCACATCTCCGCCCATCACGCGCAACAGTTCGCGTCGCGCGAGCAGCAGCACGCCGGGCTGCAGCTTGCGCGGATAAACATCCACCACGCCAGCAAGCAACTCGCCGCCCGCGACCTGTTGAATCAGTTCCACGCAGCGGCGCGACGCAAGATCCGCCATCTCCGGATCCGCGCCACGCTCGAATCGCGTCGAAGCGTCCGTCCGCAGGCCAAGCGTTTTCGATGTTCGGCGTACCGAGATGGGATCGAACCACGCCGCTTCGAGCAATATATTTTTACTCGCGAATCCAATTTCGGAATCCTGGCCGCCCATCACGCCGCCGATGGCTACAGCGTGCGACGCATCCGCGATCATGCACATGTCCGCGACGAGTGTGCGTTCAATGCCGTCGAGCGTGCGCATTTTTTCGCCCGCCTTCGCGCGGCGCACCACGATGCGGTGCTCGGAAAGTTTGTCGTAGTCGAACGCATGCATCGGGTGCCCGAGTTCGAGCATCGCGTAGTTCGTCGCGTCCACCACGTTGTTGATGGAGCCGTGCCCCAGCGCTTCGAGGCGTTTTCGCAGCCACTCCGGCGATGGCGCAACCCTTACGCCGCGAATCACGCGCGCCGTGTAGCGCCCGCAAAACTCCGGACACGCAATCTCTACGCGCGCCGCCGCGGATGCCGCCTCCTCGGATTCCTTCAGTTTTGGCTCGACGCGTTTCAACGGCAGCCGGTAAATCGTCGCGACTTCGCGTGCCACGCCGTAATGCCCCATGCAATCCGGGCGATTGATGGTCAACTCGGCATCAAACATCGGCCCCGCCGCGGTTTCTTCGAGCGCGTCCACGGCAGTGCCGGAAAGCGAAAGCCGCGAGCGCACTTCTGGCGCCGGCGCTTTCGCATCCACAAATTCCTTCAGCCAGTCATAGAGGATTTTCATCGCAAGAGCCGTTTATGCGAACTGCCGCAGGAATCGCACGTCGTTTTGAAAAAACACCTGGATGTCGTCAATCCCATACTTCAACATCGTGAGCCGGTCCACGCCAAGCCCGAACGCAAATCCATTCAGCTTCGCAGCGTCATACTTCACGAGCTTGTAGACCGCCGGGTTCACCATTCCCGCGCCGAAGAGTTCGATCCACCCGGAGCCTTTGCATTTCGAGCAGGTCGCACCCGCGCCGGTCACTCCGCTTCCGCCGCAGAAAATGCACGACGCGTCGAATTCCACCGACGGCTCGGTGAACGGGAAATAGCTAGGCCGAAAACGCGACTTTGTGCCCGGCCCAAAAAACTGCCGGATAAAATAATCAATTGTCCCCGCGAAATCGCAGAACGTCAGGTCCACGTCCACGGCCAGCCCTTCAATCTGGTGGAACGCGAACGAATGCGTCGCGTCCGGATTGTCGCGCCGGTAGACCTTCCCCGGCACGATGATCCGCACGGGCGGCTTCTGTTTTTCCATCGTGCGGATTTGCATCGGCGACGTATGCGTGCGAAGCAGGCGCGTCTCAGCACCCTTCGGCGTTTCCATGTAAAACGTGTCCATGTTGTCGCGCGCGGGATGATGCTCGGGAATATTCAGCGCTTCAAAGTTGTAGTAAGGCGTTTCGATTTCCGGCCCGGCGACGACTTGATAACCCATCGAAAGAAAAATTTGCTCGATGTCGTCAAATGTCTGACGAATCGGGTGGCGCGAACCCACCGGCCGCATCACGCCCGGCAGCGATAAATCCACGCGCTCGCGCGCCAGCGCGGACTCCTCCTCAGAAGCTGCAGTATTGCGCCGCATCGTTTCCAGCCGCAATTCGATATGCTGTCGGAGCCCGTTGAGCGCGTGACCCACCAGCGGTTTCAAGTTCGTGGGGGAAGGTTTCAGCCAGTTTTCTGCAATTGCGTTTACGATGCCAGCCCTCCTGCCAAGCCACGCATTCTTAAGGCCAACATAATTTGGCTCAGTTGGGCTCTTGGCATCTGTTTGCCGGTCAAACTGCTCGCGGACATCATGAAACAACTTTTCTACTCCAACGGGATCTGAGACACCCAATGCATCAAGAGTTTTTTCAGTCGGATTGAAGACGTCAGTCATACAAGGCTTCCCGTTCGCTCCGCCCATAGCGCGCCCAGCGTTTGTGTGGTTTTTTCTTTCATCGCGCAGTCGTCTTAGTTTCTTTGTAAAATCGAGACAAGCCCAGAAGATTACACCATCGCACGCCAATTCCGTAACCCGTGGGCGCGCTCACAAATCCAGGAACACCCGCGCGCGCCAACCGTCCTGAGTGCGCTCAATCGCAAACTGGTGATACGTCACCGCCTTGATCGCCACGCCCGCGCGATGCCGCTCACGGTCGTAGTATTCGCCAAACACTACCCCGCGCACGCGCCCTTCGCCCATGTGCGTAACAAGTTCCGTCACATCCGCGCGACGTAGCGCGAGCCGCTCCGCGTCCATCACGGCTAATATCTCCGCGAGCCACGCGTACAGCAGCGACTCGGTATTCTCGCCCGTCACCTCGATCTCGCGACGCTCCGTTTCACGCACGACTTCAGGGTCGCCTGAGATCGAAATCATCGCCAGCGCGGCGTTCGCAAACAGTTCTTCGAGTGTCGCGCCGTAGGCGAGGAAGCCAATGTCCGCGGGATGTTCGAGGATTTCAAATTTCGGCGTCACGCGCGCCATCTTACTCCAGAGTCGCGCGATCCGTTTATTGCGCTCAGACCGACAGGCGTTTCGTGCGAGTGAAAATAAAAATACGCGGGCAACGCATTAATTACCAATTACATCTATGTAATTCATCACCCCCACCCGGGAAAGTGGGCGCGGAAAGCAGTGGTTGCGAATCGCCGGAAGGCACGCACCATGCGGTGCATGCCCGGGCGAAGACCAGAACCGGGGCCCAAGCTGCCAGTGGTCGGTGCACATCGCATGATGCGCACCAGAGGCAGGCCTGCTTGAGGTAGGCAGGCCCGGGATGACTCCATTCAAAAAGCCATCCTGAAAAACTGAAGGCAGAAGTATGCCTAAGCGATGTCCGCGCACGAGAACTTCTCGCGCGCACAGGAGAAGTGTTGCCAAACAGAGTCGCCAAGAGTGAGTTGCAAATAAATCTATGGAGGATGTGATGTTCACAACGCAAATCAAAACAACCCAGAGCAAGACCAGCCACAACAATACCAAGTCATGGGGAATTATCAGGAAGACGAAACGTAGTTTGCTGCACCTCTTTGTGGTTGCGGCGCTCGGCGCGTTCGCGCTGGCGCAGCAACCGGCAAAAAACCCCGCGCAACCCGCGCCAGCCAGAACAGCGGCTCCGCGCACTGCAGGCCGGGGAAATATGTCGGTGCCGCGAGAGGCGATCACAGGTCCACAGAAGCTGCCGCTGCGGCGGGTGGTTCTTTACAAATCCGGCGTCGGATACTTCGAGCACGTGGGCCGCGTGAGCGGCAACGAAGACGTTGAGATTGATCTCACGAGCAGTCAGTTGAACGACGTGCTGAAGTCCCTGACCGCACTGGACATGAACGGCGGACGCATTGTGGGCGCAAGTTACAACTCACAGGAGCCTGCGGGACACCAACTGGAGTCGCTGCCCATTCCGGTGGCGAACAAGACGAACCTCAGCGACCTGTTGCAGGCGCTGCGCGGCGCGCGGATCGAAGTGCGCTCGGCGAGCGGCATTTTCACGGGCCGCGTGCTCGGCGTGGAGAAAGTGCAGCGGCCATCGGGAAACCTGATGATGAATGTGGACCGCGTGAACCTAATTGGAGAGGGCGGCGAAGTACGGCAAGTCCTGCTTGAACAGGGGACTAACGTGCGCTTCGTAGATCGCGACATGGAGCAGCAGCTCGAACGCGCAATGGGGCTGCTCGATGCTTCGCACCAG
>JBGPHM010000052.1:0-24096 GCA_041484365.1 Terriglobia bacterium
CGGTGTAGAGGTGCTGCATGGCTGTCGTCAGCTCGTGCCGTGAGGTGTTGGGTTAAGTCCCGCAACGAGCGCAACCCTTACACTTAGTTGCTACCCGCAAGGGAGAACTCTAAGTGGACTGCTCCGGATAACGGAGAGGAAGGTGGGGATGACGTCAAGTCAGCATGGCCTTTATGTCCAGGGCTACACACGTGTTACAATGCGCGTCACAAACCGTTGCAAACCCGCGAGGGGGAGCTAATCGGAAAAAAACGCGCTCAGTTCGGATTGCAGTCTGCAACTCGACTGCATGAAGCCGGAATCGCTAGTAATGGCGTATCAGAACGACGCCGTGAATACGTTCCCGGGCCTTGTACACACCGCCCGTCACATCACGAAAGTGAGCTGTACTAGAAGTCGCTGTGCCAACCGCAAGGAGGCAGGCGCCCAAGGTATGATTCATGATTGGGGTGAAGTCGTAACAAGGTAGCCGTAGGAGAACCTGCGGCTGGATCACCTCCTTTCTAAATAAATGTGCCAAAGAATCCTGTGAATTTTCGCAGGACGATATTGGCCACTGGTTCTCACGGACCAGGAATCGCAACACTCACTCACTTCATCGGGTTCTGGCAGGTCTTATTCGGCGCGCTCCCTAGCGCGTAGTCCGCACCAAAGGTTTGGCGCGGAACGTCAAAGAGCTTCGATTACGGCAAAGGCCCGGCTTCATCGCCGGGCCTTTTCTTTTTGTTTTCAGTAAATAATGTCGTCTGCGTCTTTCTTCGCTGTTTTCCTCTGCGTTCTCCGCATCTCTGAATTAGATTGTGTCTTCCTCTGAAGTCTCAAATTTCAAATCTGCGATTCGTTTTTTCCTGCCCCCTTGCCTCTTTGCCTCCCTGCTTCCCCCACTCATGCAACCTCTCCCGCATCCCAATCCATCTAATATGTCAGGACGACACCCATGGCAGATGGGCAGTTCCAATGTTCCATTCGTCCGCGTATTATTATCTTTGTGGGTCGGAGAGAATGGGAGTAACCATGAATCTCTCGAAGGTTAACTTTCGCAAGCTGCTTTTCACCGCAGCCATCATCACAATTTCCGCCGGACTCGGCCTCGGGTCGCTGCCTGCCTCCGCGCAGGACACGCCACCGCCTCCGCCGCCTCCTCCTCCAGCTCAGCAACAGGCTCCGCCTCCCGTCCAACAAATGGGCCAGCAGCAGGAAGCGCCTCAGCAGGACCAAATTCCCGTGCCGCCGTCGCTCAATCTTCCCGCGGGCACGCTCATTCAAATTCGCATCAATAGCCAGCTTTCAACCGACCGCAATCAAGTCGGCGATCGCTTCAGCGCATCGCTTGAGCAGCCGCTCATCGCCAATGGCTGGGTTGTCGCGCGCCGCGGACAGCTTCTCACCGGCCGCGTTGTCTCCGTGAAAAAAGCGGGACGCATCAGCGGCCAGTCCGAACTCGGCGTTGAAATCGTCGAGCTCACTTTCGTTGACGGTCAGATTCTTCCCGTGCGCACTTCGCTCGTGCAGTCCAGCGGCGGCACGTCCAATGGACGCGACGCCAGCGCCGTTGTCGGCACCACGGCTCTCGGCGCCATCATCGGCGGAGCCGCGCAGGGTGGCGGGGGCGCGGCCGTCGGAGCAGGCATCGGAGCCGGCGCGGGAATCCTCGGCGTGCTCGTCACGCGCGGACGCTCCACCGTCCTCTATCCCGAAACTTCCATGACCTTCCGCCTGGAAGCGCCGCTCGCAATTTCCACCGAGCGCGGCCAGATTGCTTTCCAGCCGGTCGGCCAGTCCGATTACGCGCAGGATCATGACGCCTACGCGCGCCGTCCGGTTGTCCATCGCCCCGGATATCCTTACGGCCCAGGTTACGGCCCGGGCTACTACGGCGGCTATCCCTACTACTGGGGTGGCTATCCTTACTGGGGTGGTTACCCATTTATCGGATTCGGCTTCCGCGGCGGCCATCGCCACTTCCGCTGATTCTCGTGTAGCGCCGGGCTTTGGCCTGGCACATCAGCGAAACACTCGCGCAGCTTCCTTCACTAACGCAAACGGCCCGGCTTCATCGCCGGGCCGTTTCGTTTTTTTAGATTTGCTTTTGCGCTTCAGACCACGAGTTCCGGAATCTCCAACATTCCGCATGTGAATGCAGTCTGGAATGCGCTCACTACTTTGGGATCGAAGTCCGTCCCCGCGCCCTTCGCGATCATTTCCTTCGCATCCATGGGCGACATCGCTTTGCGGTACGGCCGGTCGCTCGTCAGTGCGTCATACACATCTGCCACGCTGATGATTCGCGCTTCCAGCGGAATGTCCTCTCCGCGCGTCGGATGGTATCCCGACCCGTTGAACTTGTCGTGATGCGCCAGAATAATCGGGATTACGCGCCCCAATGTTCCGCCCACAGGCTCCAGTATCTCCACGCCTTTTTCCACGTGCGTCTGCACCTGCTCGAATTCTTCCTTCGTCAGCCGTGACGCCTTGTAGAGCAGTTCCCGGCTGATGTCGATTTTCCCGATGTCGTGCAGCAGCGCCGCCGCGCGCACGTCTTCAATCCGCGATTCATTCATCCCCATGCCTTCCGCGATCCTCACCGCGTAGATTGACACGCGGTAGGAGTGGTTCTGCGTGTACTTATCTTTCGAGATGAACTGCCGCAGGATCAGCAGCACGCCCTCATACGTTTCCTTCAACTCGCGCAGATGCTTTTCTTTCCGGTCGAAGAGCGTCCCCATCGCATACCCGGTCACGACCAGTGTCCCGCCCCACACTGCGATGTCCAGCCACTTGCTGTCCACCGGCAGCAGGATCTTCGCAAAGGAAAACAGCACCGGATTGAAATACACCACCAGCACAACGAGGCACACACTCGCCATCGCCGTGAACGTCGCATGCCGTCGCCCGTAGTAATAGGCCGAAAATACCGTCGGCAGCGCATAGAACCCGAGCACCGCATGGTGTCCGGAAACAAGGCTGTTCATCAGCCATGCCAGTATGAAGAGTGAGAGAACGAGCCACAGCTCCCGGTTGACTTCCGCAAGCTTTCGCATTGACTTGAAACTCATTGGATTATTCCGTCCGATTCTCGGAAACCTGCTCAAATGAAAAAGCAACATGGAAACAGTCCGGAGCGATGTTTCCGTTTGAACCTAGAGTGAGTACCAGTACCTATTCTGACACCTTACCCCGGCTGGGCAAGCGTTTCATTTTGGAAATTGTTGTTAACGTCAATTGCTGCGGCCGAATCATTGCCTTGGCGTCTGCCCTAACCCGCCGCAGCGAGTGAAGAGTCGTGGCGGGCTCTTGCGTCCTCGCGAGCGGTCTGCGCTTCACACCCCTATTTCCCCCCAATCACCATCCACGCCGCCAGCGCCGCCATCTTTTGATCCGCCGTCCAGGGCGCGCCAACGATCTTCCCCATGCTCGCAATTTTTTTCTTCGCCCGCGCGGCATCTTTGCCCAACACGAGCTTCGCCTGCTCGTCCAACTCCTTCTCGCGCACGCCCGTCACTCGCCATCCCAACCGCTCGCACGCATCTTGAAAAACGCGCCGGAAGAAAATCCCCTCCGCCGTGTGTATCAACGGATGCGCCGCCAGAATCTGTGCCAGCACCGGCAGCGGACGCCCTCGTCCCGTCAGCACCGCGCATCCTGCCACGCTGTACCCGCGCACGTGCAACTCGTCCGCCATCCTGCGCAGCGCCGCGCCCGCCATGCGCTCCCCGATCGACGCGCACTTCGCCAAATATTTTTCCGCGGCGGGAGTCTTCCATTCCATAACATTGTGGTACGGCTGCTTCGCCCCGCGTATTCCCGGTTCAATCATTGAAAGCTCGACCACGCTCACCCGCTCGCGCGCCAGCACCTCCGGCGCGCCGCTGGCTTCCCCCACCGCCACCACCACGGCCCAGCCCGAGTGCGCCCTTACTCCAATCGCCGCCCGTTTTATTGCAACTCGTTTCATCGCTTTCTTTTCTACGCCCTCACCATCCTCCGCGCCAATATCTCCGGCGCGCCCGTCATTCCGAGGAGCGCAGCGACGAGGAATCTCGTCTTTCTCTGTGGTGAATCGGTTTTGGCTTTCCGTTAAATCCTCAGATTTCGGCCAGCTCGAGGCGGGGGAAAGCAGTCCGATATACCCCTTCGTCGAGCGTCAGCAATTTAAATTTATTCTCCAGGGCGTGCGCTCCGATCACAAAATCAGCAAGAATCCTCCGTGGGCCATATTCGCGCCCTCGTTTCCGGCGTATCGAGTAGGCTTGAAACGCCGCGCCGGCGGCGCGCCATACGCCCTCGCTCAAATTCCAATCCACTGTGATCCCGGTCTCGCGGAAGAATTCATCGAGGAATTTTTCGCTTCGCCCCGGGAACGCCAGCAGTTCCGCGTAGACAGGAGCCGCAACCACCAGGCTTCCGCGCCCCATCGCCGCATCCAGTCCGGTCTGGGCAATCCGGTTGACCTCGGGGTCCTTATCCCAGAATGCGACAAGCACGTTTGTATCAATCGTTGTGGTCATCGCCCACGCATCTCGCGGATGTGCCGCAGAATCGCTTTGCGGCCGGACGGAATTCCCGGGTTCCCAATTCCCCGGTACTTCTCAAACGGACTCATCTTCCGAATCGGGCGTACGCGCATCCTTCCGCCTTCTTCCTCGAAAAGGAGCCTGTCGCCCGGACGCACTCCGAGCGCCCGCCGGATCTCATGCGGAATCGTGATTTGGCCCTTGCTCGTCAACTTCGCCTGTTTCTTCAGTTTCATTGCAACACCTCATTCCTTACTATAGCACACGGTTCCTTACATTCGTAACTTCCTTCTTTCTCTGCGTTCCCCTCCTCCGCGTCTTCCGCGCAACCCGCTCCCCTCCCGTCATTCCGAGGAGCGGAGCGCGTTTTGTGCGTCCCGATGCTTTCTATCGGGACGACGAGGAATCTCTCTTCTCTCTGTGCCCTCTGTGTTCTCTGTGGTGAATCGGTTTTGCCCTTCTCTTTGTTTTTCCCTTCTCCGCGTCCTCCGCGCCTGCCTACCGGTAGGCAGGTCTCTGCGTTAGATTCCCTCTTTCCCTGTCCTCTCTTTCTTGACTTCCGTTACCACTCGATCAACGATCCGATCCACTTTGGCACCTGATCAATCAAACGGTTCTCGCGCCACCCGCAAATCCCCCGGGGCCAAATCGTCCCCTGGCTCGCGCGCCCGTCATTCGCTCATTGGGATGGATCCGTTCTTTGAAGATGCGAAGCACCACCTCGCCCTCTACCACGGCGACTGCCTCCAAATCCTCGCCGCCATGCCCCCCGACTGCGTTGACCTCATCTTCGCCGACCCGCCCTACTTCCTCTCGAACGGCGGCATCACCTGTCACGCCGGAAAAATGGTCAGCGTCAACAAGGGCGCTTGGGACCGCTCACTCGGCCCAGAGCAAAATCACAATTTCAATCGCGCCTGGCTCGCCGCTGCGCAGCGCGTCCTCAAGCCTAACGGCAGCATCTGGGTCAGCGGCACCGCCCACGTCATTCACAGCGTTGGCTTCGCCATGCAGCAGCTCGAATTCAAGCTGCTCAATGACGTTTCCTGGGTCAAGCCCAACCCGCCGCCCAATCTTTCCTGCCGCTACTTCACCCACGCCACCGAAACAATTATCTGGGCGGCCAAAAACAAAAATTCGCGCCACACTTTCAATTACAAGCTCATGAAAGAAACGAACGCGGGCAAGCAAATGAAGTCCGTCTGGACCATCCCTCCCCCCGAGCCGTGGGAGAAGCGCTTCGGCAAGCACCCCACGCAAAAGCCCGTCGCCCTCATCGACCGCATCATCCGCGCGTCCTCTAACGAAGGCGATCTCGTCCTCGACCCCTTCGCCGGCAGCGGGACGACCCTTCTCGCCGCGCTGCGCCTGCGCCGCTTCACCATCGGGATCGAGTTTGAAGATTCTTCGATGAGCCTCGCGCTTTCGCGCGTAGTAGCAGAACTCGTTATGGTTCAGATCGGCACAGTCGTCCTGAATGCAGGTGGGAGAGCTTCTGAGAAATCATTCGCCAAAAATCATCCGAATGATCTTGATCCATCACCCTGTTTCGTGGATCGATCAATAAGCCGGGAACGCCAATCTCCTGATTGGCGCACTCCCGAGAATAATTCCATGTCCGGAGCACTCCCAACTCGACTCGTCCACAAAGAAAGGAATTTCTTTTTCGTAGGCTCCGAAAAACGCGAAGTTGTTTTCTCCACCGCCGCGCAATCCATGGAAGAAGCCTGGCAGCGCTTCCAATCCAGCAACCGCTCTAAAATCTCCGTCCTCTTCGTAATCAAAACCGAGACCGAGATTTATCTAGCTCAAGGAACATGATCTAATGGCCCCGCCAACCCCTCAAATGGCCTACCAACCGTTCCCGGCTGGCGCTCGATTATTTGACAGTTGTGCGCGTCAAAGGAGTTCGGTAGATTACGGGTGCCCGAGAACGTACCTCCGATCTGCGTGGAGCACTCGATTGCAAATTGCGAAGATTTATTCTCACCTGAACGGGCACGAGTGGATTCTCATTCATCAGAAACGGATATGGAAAGAGATCGAGAAGATTATTGAATGCGTTGATGCGAACCGGTATAAGACGAAAGTTAGCGAAGAACATGGGATGAGAGGCAAACGCCTTTTCGCCCCTATTGAGCTAAACAAACGATTCAAAGTTGAATTCAATCGTGCTGGGTGGCAAGAGAGCCGTACGAGCTATTGGGTAACCGACGATTACAGCCTCATCCGCAAGACTCTTCACCTCGCGGCTCCAGATCAGAAAAGAGAAATAGAGGAAGCTGGCCACAGAGCGATCTCCTCGTATAATCAAACTGATTTTGTCAAAAACCGAGTGGCAGTCGAAATACAACTTGGAAAGTACAGCTTCATTGCATACGACCTGTTCGTCAAGCACTTGGCATTCTACGTGGGAGACGCCATCGATCTTGGTGTCGAAATACTTCCGATGAAGTTAATGCAGCAGCAGATGTCGTCCGGCCCCGGCTATTACGAAGGAGCACTCTATGATCTTGCCAGGCAAGGACGAGGTGTTCCGGCAGTACCGCTAATATTGGTCGGAATTGTTCCTTGATAAACATTTAACCAGGCATCTTGACAACACGGGGCGTATTCGCCTATTCTTCGCCTATCATGGCTGGCACGCCTTCGCTGACAACTGAGTTTGAAATGCCAAGAAAAACGGCGTTCACGACAAGCCCAACATTTCGACAAGAAGCCTCAGTTACGCTATTCCATGGGGACAGGCTTGACCTTCTCCGCCAAATACCGACGGGCTCCGCCAAGCTCGTTATTACATCTCCGCCTTACAACATTGGCAAGAAATATGAGAAACGCATAAGTTTTGCTGAATACCTCCAATGCCAGCGGCAAACTCTCAAGGAGTGCGTCCGTGTTCTTGGGCCCGCTGGAAGCCTTTGCTGGGAAATCGGAAACCATCTTGGAAAAGACGGGGAGGTATTCCCACTGGATGTGTTTGTATACAGGATATGCAAGAGATTGGGCCTGAAGTTGAGAAACAGGATTGTTTGGACTTTTGATCATGGGCTTCATTGCAAAAAGCGCCTGTCTGGTCGATACGAAACAATCCTGTGGTTCACCAAGAGTGACCATTACGACTTCAATTTAGATCCTATCCGCGTTCCGCAGAAGTACCCAGGGAAGAAATACTTCAAGGGCGCAAAAATTGGTCAGTATTCCTGCAATCCACTTGGCAAGAATCCAGGGGACGTGTGGGCCATTCCAAACGTCAAGCACAACCACGTCGAGAAAACTGCTCATCCGTGTCAGTTCCCGATCGAATTAGTCGAGCGGTTCATCCTTGCCCTCACGAAGCCGGGGGATCTTGTGATCGACCCTTATCTAGGGGTCGGCAGTACTGCCTGCGCGGCCGTATTGCATTCCCGCCGTGCAGCTGGTGCTGACACGGTCGCCGAGTACCTTCAAATCGCGAGAAAACGCGTTGTTGCGGCTTTGAACGGTAGATTGCGAACCAGGCCTCTGGGCCGTCCGATCTATCAACCGACACAGGCGGATCGAATTGCGCAACCGCCCCAGCGTTGGCTTAACCCAGCCTCTGTTCAGAGAGAACTGACTCTCTCAATTCAATCTTAAGACTTGAGGCCGAGAATGCCCTACGATGCAGAAACTCTAAATAAAATTTACGACAGGACCCGGGGCTACTGCCACATCTGCGGAAAGAAACTCGCCTTTTCCAACTACGGGCGACGGGCACAAAAAGGGGCGTGGCATGTAGAACATTCTGTGCCTCGCGCTAAGGGCGGCACGGACAGACTTAATAATCTGTATGCAGCGTGTATCGATTGCAATTTGGAGAAATCTGATCTAACGACACGGACTGCCCGAAGTTGGAACGGAAGAACGAGAGCGCCTCTCTCAAGGGCTGAGGCGAAAAAGGCCCGATCCTCAAACGCGGCGGCAGGTGCTGCGATCGGTGGATTAATAGGCCTCATATTGGGTCCTGGAGGTGCTGTTGTTGGTGCGGCCATCGGCGCTGCAATGGGAAACAACACGAAGGTCGACTAAGCCGGGTGCCCCACACGTCGGAGTTACGTGTGGGGATTTTGACTTTCCAGTTCTGTGGGTGGGGCGGGTGGCCGCGCCTTTGCATTAAGGTTTGGATGTTGAAGTTGTTCGTGGGTGCCCCACCTTTCGCTTCGCTCGTCTCTTTCCCACGTACTTCAATATCCACTCGAGCGCGGCACCCTTCCCCGCCGGGTAGTGTCCTAGTTTGGTTTTATGGACCCGCTCTCCAGAGAGTTACAGCTTTCCCCAAAAGGCGAATGCCACAGCGCCGAACAAAAACAGGAACGAGACAGCGTGATTCCATCTGATGCTTTCACCGAGATACGACCACGCGAACACGACGAACACACAGAGCGTGACCACCTCCTGAATGATTTTCAACTGAAATGCGGTGAATTCGCCGTAGCCTATGCGATTCGCCGGGACTTGAAATGAGTATTCGGCCAACGCGATCAGCCAGCTCACAACGATTACCGTGAGAAGCGGAGCCTTTCGGTATTTCAAGTGACCATACCAGGCGATTGTCATGAAGATATTCGAGCAAACAAGAAGTAGGACAGTTTTCATAGCAGGCGAAGCTTATCATAAGGTTCATAAATCGAATTAGGACACCACCCCCTGGCCGGGTGGCCGCGCTTTCGTATTTGGGCTTGGTTGTTGAAGTTGCTCGTGGGTGCCCCACACGTCGTAGTTACGTGTGGGGTTTTTGACTCTGCCGGGTGCCGCACCCTTTGGTATGCAAGGGTGCGGGTGTTGAAGTTGTCTTTGTCTTCCCCCCTCGCAAAAAAACTGTTAGCATCCGCAAAGTTTTCCGATCCCACACTCTCTCGGAGGTCACCATGCGTCACCGAATTCCAATGATCGCCGCAGCTCTCGCGCTGCTGCTTTGCACCGCAATCTCTTTTGCGCAGGCTCCCACTGCTCCGCCGAAGCCCGGCCCGGAAGTGAAAAAAATGGCAGCCTTGATCGGTAACTGGACAGCATCATATGAGATGAAACCCGCGATGGGGATGCCCGGGGGCAAAGGTACCTCGACTCGCTCCTGTGTCTGGACTGCCGGTGGTTTCGGCATTTCCTGCAAAGAGAACTTGGACATGGGCGCCATGGGCAAGACGACGGGCGTCAGCCTGATGTTTTACGATTCAGAAGCAAAAAATTATGTCCATTCAGAAGTGTCCAGCGATGGGGAATCCTTCGTTTCACGTGGGGTCGTCAACGGCGACACCTGGGTCTTTGAAACCGATACGCCAATGATGGGCAAACCGATGCACTCGAAGTTCACCGTCACGTACACTTCAAAGGACGCCTGCGAAATGAAATTTGAAATGGGTCCTGACGCAAATTCGATGAAGGTCGTCATGGAAGGCAAGCAGATGCGCGTGAAGTCCGCCACGCCTGCCGCTCCCAAAACACCCGCAAAATAACCCGCGAGCAATAACAAGGCCCGGCCCCGCCAATTCACCGGCGGGGCTTCGCTTTTGCACTGATGTTTGGACGTTCAAGTTGCCCGTGGGTGCCCCAAGTGTCGGCTTCACCTTTGCCAGCCGCGGAAACGCCGCTCGAAAAACCCGTTTCTCGAAAAGGCCGATTCTACCTGTTTCAAATCCGAACTGAATACCCGTCTGAAACAGGAGCGCGGAATCCATGTCGGCTATCTGCTTTCTTTTCAGGGCTTTTCGGATTTCCACCACGGATACCAGATTGCTCCGAATCCGGATGTATTCAGGGCCAGCGCCCTACGTCGCTTTCAAGGAGTCCCAGAATGCCTTCACGCAAATTGGTTATCGAAAGCCTGTCTATCGTGTTTCTTCTCATGCTTTGTGCCGTCGCAACGCAGGCCCAATCGCAGTTCGCCGGAACCTATCGCTGTGTGAGTTTTAATGTTGGCGGCCAGGGCGGGCGCTGTACGAGCCCTCCGTTGATTCTCATGGCGAACGGCCGATACCAGATGTCGGGCGAGCGCGGCACTTTTGCCGTCCGCGGAGACCGGCTATCGCTTTCTGAATCGAGATTGCGCGGCCCCGGACGGCTCTACAACAATGAAATCGTCTTCGAGTATGTATACAGGGGCCTCATGCAAACCGTTACGTACAGGCGGCAGGAGGGTGCGACCGAGTTCGCAAGCTCCAATCGGGAGCCCGGTGGCGGCTCCCGGTCCATATCTGTCTCCATCAACGTTTCATTCTCATCGCGAGATGGTTCGGTCGGATGGATCAATTCCGCCAATCTGATTCCTGAGGGTGGAGAGAAAAGGGACGGCTACGAAACTCTCGCGCGCACGGACGGTAAATTTCTGGTGCGCGTTCGCTTCGACGGGGTCATGACAGGGCGGCGGTACACCTTGCTGCTCGGATCTGGATTCGATACACGCACGATAGGCTTCATTGACCTGCGCCAGGCGAGGGGATCCATGAACATCAACATGCAGGCCGCCGCTCCCACGAATCGCAATAGGTTCCAGTCCCCCACCGTGGGACCCGGCTATTTGCCGCCCGGCTCAAGACACTAAACGCATTCCTGGGACGGATTGTTTGTTGGGCGCCCCTCAATAAGAGCCGGGTGCGGGTGCCCCAGGTGTCAGTCTTACGCCTGGGGTTTTTGCTTTTCCCTCAACAATTTCTTCGGCGCCTTCTCTTCCACGCCGGTCGCAACGCGCCTACCAGAATATCCGGCGGATGCCCGTATCCGGCAAGACACCTAGGATTAGGCGATGGCAATGGCATGTCAGTTGTGGCCCCATAATGGATGAAAGGTCGATTCCACAACATCCGGGATGTACGCCTGCTAGAGAGAGGATCACAATGAAGAGCACACTGTTCGGTTTCGGCGTAGTTTTGTTTATTGGTGCGGCGTGGTTCACGCTCGGCATTGGGCCGGCGCAGCCGATGAAAAACCTTGTCGTACTGGCGTTCTTACTGCCGGGGGTAGTGGCGGTTGTCGCCGGTCTCGAGATGGCGCGCCTGCGAAACGAGCTCCGAAAGCTTCAGACACAGGAGAAGGCGGCTAGCGCTCTGTAATCGAGGCAGTAGCCGAGTGCCCATCTTTCGCGGAGGAGGGCTAGCCGGGTGCCGCACCCCCCTGCCGTTGCGAGCGCCCTCACAACGCGAGCAGCAAAGCCAACAATAAAGACTTTCAAGGGTGCGGGTGTTGACCCTGACATTGTCTTCCCACTCCCGGAAAAACTGGGCGGGTGGCCGCGCTTTTGCATTAATGTTTGGATGTCGAAGTTGCTCGTGGGCGCCCCATCCTTCGCAGTATGAAGGGTGGGGGTTTTGACTCGATGGGTGATTTGGAACACATTTCCACTTGATTGTACATTCCTCTTAGGTTATATTCCTTCTATGGCATGGGACGTTGAGTTCACCGATGCCTTCGGCGATTGGTGGGAGAGCCTCACCACAAATGAACAGGACAGCGTTGCGATGGTCGTGAGCCTTCTTGAACAATTCGGCCCATCCCTCCGGCGTCCTTTTTCCGATGTGGTGGCCACATCCCGGCACCGGAACATGAAAGAGCTTCGAGTCCAGCACGCCGGCCGCCCCTATCGGGTTCTTTATGCGTTTGATCCACGCCGTACGGCACTGTTGCTGATTGGCGGAGACAAAACTGGCAACAACCGTTGGTACGAAGTCTTTGTTCCTATCGCAGACACGCTTTTCGATGCACATCTGAAATCATTGAAACGCCGCAAGTCAAAATAGAAAGAGTATGGAGACGAATCCATGGCAAGAAAATTCAAGGAACTTCTCAACAAAATGACCCCCGAGCGCCGCGCCAGAATTAAGGCCGGTGCCAACCGGTTGCGTGAGGAATTGATTCTCGCGGAACTTCGAGAATCCCGCGCGCTCACCCAGCAGCAACTCGCCCGCGCGCTCCGCATCAATCAGGCCGCGGTCTCGAAGATGGAGCGCCGCACGGACATGTATCTCAGCACTCTCGATGGGCTTATCAAGGCGATGGGCGGTAAGCTCGAAATCCGTGCAATTTTTCCAGATCGAGTTGTCCGCATCAGCCGGCACAAGCGAGCCGGCAAGCGCCGGTAGTCCACCCCCAAAAGAACTTTGTCATCCTGCCTGCCCCGAGTTTTTCTCGGGGGGCCGTCTGCCGCAGAGCGGCGGGCGCCCGAAGGCCGTCTCGAGCATCCCGATGTCTTTCATCGGGGATCTCCGGCCCAGCTCCCCATGGGCCGACCCCGGGCAGTTCTTCGTGCGTTCCCCGTCTTTCCCTAAAGGCCCTAAAAAAAACCTCTTGACATATTCCCATATAGGAATGTATTATCTCTTCATGCCGCGCGCTGCCACGTCCTCCGATGCCTTCAACGCCGTCGCCGAGCCCCGCCGCCGGGAGATCTTGAATTACTTGGCGCTCGGAGAGCGACCTGTTGGCGACATCGTGATCAGACTTCGCCTCGCCCAGCCGTCCGTCTCCAAGCATCTGCGCGTGCTTCACCGCGTGGGGCTGGTCCGCGCGCGGCGCGACGGCCGGCGCATGCTCTACCGCGCCAATCCGGAGGCGATCCGCCCGCTCCACGAGTGGACGAAGACGTTCGAGCGCTTCTGGCAGCACCAGTTGATTCGCATCAAAGAACGAGCCGAGGCCAAAACAAATCCGCCGGGAAAAAACTAAATCGAATTCAGCTCAAGGAGGAGCCATGGTTTCACCAGCATCAGCAGTTTCAGCAGCAGGTATCGAGAATCTGACTCTGAATGTGACTCAGGAAATTCATGTGCGCGCGCCGCTCGACGCAGCGTTTGCCGCTCTGCTCGAACAGCTCGGGCCCGGCGGCGACACGCCCGAAGGACAGCCGCTTCCGCTGACGCTCGAGGCCTGGCCCGGCGGTAGGTGGTATCGCGATCTCGGCGATGGCAACGGCCATTTCTGGGGGCACGTGCAGGCCATCAAGCGCCCCACTCTGCTCGAAATCACCGGGCCTATGTTCATGTCCTACCCCGTTGCCGCGAACATTCAGTTCCGGTTGAGCGAAGAGAAAGGTGGGACGCTGATTAAGTTTCATCACGCCGCCCTGGGCCTGATTCAAGACGAGCACAGGCAAGGTATCGGAAAGGGCTGGACGCACATTCTCGGGCGCATCATCTCCCGCGCCGAAGCCGGCCGCGCACGGTAAGCGATTGACGCTGAGTGTGTGGAAACACGCCTTCTCAAAGAGTTTTGTTGAATCTCGGATGGAACAAAAAATGAAAAGGAGAAACGAAAATGATTCCCATGGTTGAACCAATGCTGAAAGAACTTCGTGAGGAGGCCGCCACCACGCGGCGGGTTCTCGAGAAAGTTCCGGCGGATAAACTCTCGTGGAGGCCGCACCAGAAATCAATGTCTCTCGGACAATTGGCCATGCACATTGCCACCACTCCCGGAGGCCTCGCAAAAGCCCTGCAAGGGGATGAATTTGAAATCGACCCGAAGAACTTCGGGCCGCAGGAGCCGAAAAGCATCGGCGAGATTCACGCCGCGCACGATCAAAGCGTTCGCGACGCGGAGGCATTCCTTTCCGGCGTCACCGAGCAGTCCGCGCGCGGCGACTGGCGATTGAAAGTGAACGGAAAGCAGGTCATGGGCAGGCCGCGCATTGAAGTGGCCCGCACCATCATGATGAACCACTGGTATCACCACCGCGGCCAGTTGTCCGTTTACCTGCGCTTGCTGGATGTCCCGGTCCCTTCAATTTACGGCCCGAGCGCTGACGAAAACCCATTCAAATAAGGCGCGCTGTGCCGGGTGCCCCAGGTGTCGGTCTTACACCTGGGGCTTTTGTTTCTCCCTCAACAGTTTCTTCGGCGCCCTTCTCTTCCACGCCGCGCGCAGCGCGCCCTCGAGAATATCCGGCTTCACCTTCGCCAGTCGCACGCGAGTCGCGCCATGCGCGCCCCATCCGCCGGGCACCGGCGAAAAAACTTCCGGCGCGTCTTCAACCATTCCTTCCTGCTCCTCCGGCGTCAACGACAGCACACCGTACCCTTCCTCCGCGTACGCGAGCGTCGCGAAAATTCTTCCGCCCACGCGGAAGTCGGCGTGCCCCATGTGCGAGCCTTCCACCGCCTCCGGCATCCCCAGCGCCATCTTCCGAAAATCCGCCACTTTCATGCTCGCCGCACTTTCTCCGCGTTGCGCATTTTTTCTCGCTTATTTCTTCTCCAACTCCGCCTTCACTTCCCCTAATTGTTCCCGCAGCGATGTCACCGACCGGCTCACTGCCACCCTTCGCACAATCCACCCCGTCAAGCCTGTCAGTCCCTCCTGCGACGACCCCATCGCCATCATCAAATAGAAGCCGGGCCGCTTCGGATCCTCGCCGCGTATGCAGAACTTCAAATCCAGCGCCGCCTTGAAGTAGTGGCTTGAATAGAGCTGTTTTTCGGCGATGGCGTAAGCGATTCCGTCGCTCGCGTCGCCGCTGAACGTCACCACCTGCACGACGCGCAGCGTCGGCTTCAATCCGAATTTCACTTTTGCCCAGTAGAAACGGTCCTCCACGTTCGCGGGCTTTCCTTTGGGGTAATCGAGCAGGTAGCGGTAAAACTCCGGCAGGTATTCCGGCAGCTCCTTGCTGAAACTCAACAGGCGCTCGAACTCCTTCGACACTTCGGTCGGCACGGGCTTGTCGTTGTACGTCCCCAGGATTGGATCGCCCCCGCGCTGGTAGGCAAGCAAGTGCCCCAATACCGAATTCCGCACAAGTTGGTTCACCTGCTCATTCGCGTTCGGCGCGGACCAATTGATGGAATGTTGCAGTGCAACCATTGAGTCCGCGGGAATCTGGATCTCGCAATCTCCGGGCTTGCAATTCTTCAAGTCTTGAATCTCGCCGGGATCGAGACCGAACCCCCGAAGATCGGAAAGTTGCGGCGGATTGTGGAAGCTCTCGATGGCCAGAATTTCAGGCGCCTTGCGCGCCTCGTTGAGATCCCGGGAGAGCTTCAGAAAACTTTCCGGCGCGGCTTGGATAAACACCGCGCCGAAGAGAAAAATCTCCTCCGGCGTGCGCGACTGCATCACCTTCACGACCGCCTTCCCGCTTTGAATGGACGAAATCTGCGCCGCGGTCAGCCCGACGGTGTTCTTGAAGAACGTCGGCAAATCAGGCCTTGCCTGCGGGCGCGCTCCGCCCCTCGCCATAGCCTTGGCGAAGGCGGGTGCCCAAATCGCCGCCGCGGCAATCAGCGCGGCCACTGCCGCTATCGCCGGCAACAGCGCCATCTTCCGAATGCCCGCAATTCTCACTGTCTCCCTCTCCATCGATTCTAACCGCATCATGCTACAAAGCGAGGGGGAGTGTCACACCCTCGCCGCGCCCCCACCTTCGCGTGACGCTTTCACGCCGCGCCCCGCACCAGTAACACAGGCTAAAGCCTGTGTTACCTTGGCGCACAAATGTCCTACTACGAGCGCAATCTCCCCCACTGGCATCCTCCCGGCAAACACATCTTCCTCACCTGGCGCTTGTACGGCTCACTCCCGGCAACTTTCGTCCACTCCCTGCAATCCCAACCTTCCGCCGTAACACAGGCTTCAGCCTGTATGCCTTTGACTTCTTCTTTTCGCACCGCGCGCGTAACACAGGCTTCAGCCTGTGTGCCTTTGACTTCTTCCTTTCGCACCGCCGACGCCGAACTCGACAAAGCCCTACACGGCCCGCTCTGGCTCAAGGACCCTCGCGTAGCCGACTGCGTCGTGGAAGCACTCCACCGCGGCGAGCACGAATGGAATTTCTATCAACTTCACGCCTATGTCGTCATGGCAAATCACGTCCACATTCTCATCGAACCGCGGGTTCCTCTTCCCCGTGTCACGCAGCGCTTGAAAGGCTCGACCGCACGCACGGCAAATCAGATTCTCGCTCGCGAAGGCAATCGCTTCTGGGCAGATGAATCCTTCGATCATTGGGTGCGAAGCGCTCAGGGATTCAATCGCATAGCGCTGTACATCGAACAAAACCCGGTTACCGCAGGCCTGGTAAAAAACCCCCAAGCCTGGCCCTGGTCCTCGGCCAAGTAGCACAGGCTTTAGCCTGTGTGCTCTTGAATTGCCCCTCCCCGTAACACAGGCTTTAGCCTGTGTGCTCTTGAATTGCCCCTCCCCGTAACACAGGCTTCAGCCTGTGTGGTGTTTGTAAAATCGAAAGGCACACAGGCTGAAGCCTGTGTTACTTGACCCTCCCGCACATCCCGCCTGCCCCGATGAATTCAATCGGGGCGCCCGCCGCTTCCTCCCCCGTGCCGCCGTGGCACGGGGCCCCGCCCCCTGCCCGCCGTGGCGACGGGCCTTTGCTCTCCCTTTGTCGTGCCACGCACCTTCAAAAGGGGTAAAATCTGCGCGCCGCACATGATAGACCTTGATCTTTTCGCCGGGGCAGGTGGGCTAGCCATTGGATTGCAATTGGCTGGGTTCGCGCCTCTTCACCTCTACGAAAAGGACAAGAAGGCATGCCAAACCCTCCGCAATAATATCGGTTCCAACAATCCGACCCTAATGGCGTCGGTATTCCAAAAAGACGTCAAAGAGATAAAATGGAGCGATCTCGGCCAGGAAGTCCGCCTCGTAGCCGCAGGCGCCCCCTGCCAGCCATTCAGCCTCGCTGGTAAGCACCGCGCCTCAGAAGACAAACGTAATCTCTTTCCTGAAGTTGCTCGCGCGATTCGGGAGTTACGGCCCGCCGCAGTGCTTGTCGAGAACGTACGCGGACTGTTGCGAAATAATTTCAGCGATTACTTTGAATATGTCCTTCGTCAGCTAGGATGCCCTTCCATCAAACCCATAGCGGACGAAAACTGGTCAAAACATGACGATCGCATTCGGCGTCATCGGTGTTCAGTAGGATATGCTCCCGAATACTATGTCAGCTGGCGTCTCTTAAACGCCGCCGATTACGGAGTTGCCCAGAACAGACTTCGGGTATTCATTGTCGCGACGAGATCTGACCTCCCGACATACACATTCCCAGAAGCCAGCCACAGCCGCGAGGCCTTAATCCGCAGCCAAGCTTCTGGTGAATACTGGAGACGGCACGGAATTCGGAAACAAGGATTAGCCTCACGGAACGGTCACCTAGTACAACAAATCTTTCCAACGGACCCGTGGCGAACTGTGAGGGACGCAATCAATGACCTACCCAGACCAGCGGACCAAGAAGAGCAAGCGTGGATGAATCACTGGCTAATTCCTGGGGCCCGATCCTATGCCGGGCATTCAGGCAGCACAATGGACATCCCAGCCAAGACCATCAAGGCCGGCGTTCATGGCGTACCAGGCGGTGAGAATGCGGTTGTTGGAGATGACGGCAAGGTGCGCTATTTCACATTCAGAGAGTTAGCGCGACTGCAAAGTTTCCCCGACAGACACCATTTTGTTGGTGCAAGAATTGATGTAACTCGTCAAATCGGAAATGCAGTTCCCCCCGAACTGGCGAGAGCGGTCGCCCAGCCACTTTACCGATTGCTGGGGAACCACTTCGCGGCACAAGTAATCGGAGGATCGTATGGCCCAACCGCTGCGAGAATTTGACCTACAACCACATCCACGAATTCTCCCTATGTTAGGTGAGATTAATTTGGCGCAGTGGCGATGCATCGCTGAGCTAATCGATAATTCTGTGGACGCCTTTCTAAGCGCCAAGCGCGCGGGGAATCCGGTTCAGACCCCTGAGGTCAACGTGTCCTTGCCGAGTGTCGATTCCGAAGCGGCAAAGATTACAGTCCGCGACAACGGACCGGGAATGGACGCTAGTACGCTTGAGAATGCAGTTAAGGCGGGCTGGACGAGTAATGACCCCATTAACAGTATCGGTATGTTTGGGATGGGATTCAATATTGCGACCGCGCGCCTTGGTACTGTTACAAGGGTATGGACCACTCGCGCTGGAGATCCCGAATGGTGCGGTCTCGAAATCGACTTTGAGAAACTAATCCAGCAGAAGCATTTTCGGACGCCACCTCTCACCCGCCCCAAATCCGACCCTCACGACCATGGAACTGAGGTCTCAATTGAAAAACTAAAACTTGACCAGCGCCAATGGTTCGCTAAGACGGCAAACCGCTCTAAGCTCACGCAAGAATTTGGACGCGTGTACGCAGCCATGCTTCGGTCCAATGGGTCCCCCATTAGTTTTCGCCTTATGCTTCAGGGACCCTCAGTCCGGGGTAGAAGCCACTGCATTTGGGGAGGTGAGGGAAATGCGAACCGTGAGACCCAGACAGCACGGTATGGAGTCATTAGCGCATATCAGCAGGTAGATGTTCGTCTTGCAGATCGATCTTTTTGCCAGAAATGCTGGCAATGGCTTCCTGCCGATGAAGCGAGATGTCCCGCGTGCGAAAGCCCGGACGACGTTGTAGTGAGACAACGACGAGTAAGCGGGTGGGTTGGCATCCAGAGATACCTCAGTGCAAGCGACTATGGTGTCGATTTCGTTCGGCACGGCCGCAAGATTGAGATCGCCAACAAGGACCTCTTTCTCTGGAGTTCCGGTCAGACCATTGACGAGGAATATCCTATTGACGACCCGCGGCATCGAGGTCGAATTGTTGGAGAAATCCATCTCGACCACTGCAGAGTCACATACACAAAGGATCGATTCGACCGAAATGACCCCGCTTGGGAAGAAATGATAGGCATTGTTCGCGGAGATGGGCCCTTGCGCCCCGACAAAGCAGAGCAACTCGGCCACGGTCAAAACACGTCGCCGATGTTCTTGCTATTTCAGGCTTTTCGCCGGTCTAGCCCAAAGCCAAAGGTTGCCGGGGCCTACAAAAGGCTGCTAGTCGTTCCTGACAACGACCGCGCAGAAGAAATGGCAAGACACTTCTACGCGGGTGAAGCGGAATACCAGACCGACACAAAGTGGATGGAGTTAGTAGAAGAAGCAGATCGCGAACTACTAGCCGGCTCAGCTGGGGAACCCGCAAGACCCACTACCCTCGAAGGATGGCCGACACCTGTCGCAGGAGAAAGTCCAGCCGAGCAGCAGCCAGGTGGCGGATCAACGACTGACGCACCGCCAGCCCCAACCGTGGTGCGGACACCCATTGCCTCACTTAGTCGAGAATATCGAGAAAGCTACACCGACCTTCGCTGGGAAATCCGTGCCTTCTCAGTGGCCGCCACAGATCCAGAGCTTGGCGTCGACGTGGCACCCTGGAGAATGAAAGCTACCCCTTCTGGCGTATTCCAGTTTTATGTAAACCTGGACCACCCAGTGTTTCGATCTGCGACAATGACACCCCTTGACGGACTTCTAGCCGAGCTTGCATGGAGCGCTGAAGAATTTCAGCGCTCAAACCAAAATCAAACGCCATTCGCACTAATTCTTTCCGGGCTCCGAGAGCAGTATGCGGGTACAACGAAGCTGGATCCTATCGAACTGGCTAGCGAGGCGCGCTTGACCTTAACTTCAATCGCCCGCGCGATTGCCAATTCCTCGGATCCAGATGACGCAAGGGCGCTCTTCAACGAATTGCTCCCAACAGAGCAAGAAGCCGTTTTGGCAAAGATGGCTAATCGCTCCGTTCCAAACCCACAACAGTCAATTGGAGAGGGGCGGTTTCTTGAATATGCGTCGACAAGAACTCTCTTGAGATTCTTCGAGTACCATCCCGAGCTTTTCTTTGATGGGCGCTATTGGGATACCTCTTACGCGCGTCTAGATTATGGCATTCAGTCCGCGACGGAAGATGCACAAGCGCAGACGGTAAGGTACTTCGCGAGCCTGATTTCTGACGCCATCTGGCTTGCCGACCAAGACCCTTCCGACTTAGCCCTGGTTAGCCGACCTCGCTTGCTCAGAGCATCTTTGGCTTTGGAGCTCTTAGAACCTAGTACTGGCGACAGTGAGGTTCAATAAAAGCCGTGCCTCCAGGATTCCTCAGTGAGCAACGGCTTCTACTTGGTCCATGGCAAGCATTTGAACGCGATGTGGCGAGGCTCCTTCTAGCAAATGGATTCGAGGATGTCCGGATTGTCGGCGGCACTCGCGACCACGGTGGAGATATCCTCGCCACTCGACAGGGAGAACTGTGGGTGTGGCAATGCAAGCACACGACGACTGGCCCGCCCCCTTCATCGGCGGTCTCTGAAGTCGTTGAGGCCGCTCGCTATTACAAGGCGAACCGCATGGTTGTCGCAACATCCAGGCCCCCTGGTGACAGTTTCAACGAGGAGAAATCACGATACGAGCGCATGGGCCTAGAAATCCAAGTCGCCGGCCCTTCCCTATTGCTGCGATTGATAGGAACAACACCCGAGTACTCACCCCTCCGAAAGACACTTCGCGAGTATCAGGAAGAAACTGCGGCCCGCTTCCGTCAGGCTCTGATCGACACGGGGAGAGCTCAAATTGTTCTCGCCACCGGCCTCGGCAAAACAATTGTGATGGCTGACATAGTCGCCGACCTATTTCGCGACGGACTCATTGACGACAACAGAGTTCTAATCCTCGCGCACACACGGCCCCTAATTGACCAACTGCAGAAGGCATTCTGGTTTCAACTCCCCAAGTGGGTTTCCACACATCGGTTATCGGATGGAGAATTTCCAACTTATTGGGATGGGATAACATTCGCAACAATTCAAAGCGTAATCTCAAGACTTGAGACCCTCCCGAATTTCGGTCTTGTTCTCATCGACGAAGCACATCACGTCGGGGCGGAAATGTTTAGAGCCACACTCGACCATCTCAAGCCCAAGATGATCGGAGGAGTTACAGCCACACCCTGGCGAGGAGACGGTTTTGACATCGACCAAATCATTGGCCCTCCTCTAGTCCGTATTGGAATAGCTGAAGGCTTGCGGGGGCACTTCCTATCCGAAGTTGACTATAGATTGATGGCCGACAACGTCGATTGGCAATTCATTCAGGAGGCATCCAAAAACAGGTATTCATTGGCGCAACTCAATCGGCGTCTAATCATCCCCACACGGGATGAGGAAGCAGTAAGAGTCATAAAAGAAGTTTTTGAAAAAGAAAAGAGGAGGGGAGGTATCGTTTTTAGCCCCAGCGTCTCACATGCTGAACACTTCGCTGCGATGTTGCGGTTGTATGGACTCCGCGCAGAAGCCATCTCTGCCGAGGTCCCACCGCGAGACCGGGATATTGTCATGTCACAGTTTCGCGCGGGTAAACTCGACCTAGTGACGACAGTCGACCTTTTCAACGAGGGAGTGGATGTTCCCGATGTAGATTTAATTGTGTTCATGCGGGTGACCCACAGCAGAAGAATCTTTGTCCAGCAGCTTGGACGTGGCCTACGCTTTACGCCCGATAAGGACCGTGTTATCGCGCTCGATTTCGTAACCGACCTACGTCGAGTGGCTGAAATCGTCGAACTGGACAAAGCGATAAAGTCGGGTTCAATTGAACATCTCGGCTTAGGCGATCGACTAATCCAATTTAGTGACCGGTCGGCTGGCAATTTCCTCCGGGAATGGATGCTGGATCAAGCTTCACTTTTCCTCCGAGAAGAGGAGGCCACAATCGAACTTCCTCAGTTCGAATACCCAGAACCTCCTCCGCCTGGGGCAGTACAGTGAGCGTCCCCGATGAAATTCGCACACGCCTTAGGTCGCGTCTGTGGGAAATCGCAGACACCATCGACTGGATAAATCTTTCCACCATAAAAAAGTCTAAGTATTACGAAGACTGGACAAGGAGCGTTGAAATCGGCGGTGTATTGAAGCGATTTATTGATGGAGGACAAGTCCGCCTGTACATCAAAGACACGCTCCTCAAAGGCTACGCGTTGGACAAATCCTCAGATGCCAGTCGGCCGTTGCGTGTTGCGGGAATCGACCTATCCGCAGAAACAGTCGAGTCATATTTAAAGCCGCATGGACGGCGATTGATAGACGGCCGAATCGTGTGCTGGGGTAGAGCCGAGGACTGGAAAAACGTTCTAATGGCGCTGCATGAACGAGCCTTCGTCTGCAAAGGGGCACGACCTTTTGCCGCAGTCCTCACCTCGGCCGGCGGCCGATTTCGAGAGTCTGACCTTCGCAGTATGGTGGAGGCTGCGGCTGGCCGTCTGGCAATTGAGAAGCTAGTCTGGCTGGATGTATAGATGCGAGACCCACTATCCAAGTCCGCGCGCTCAGCTCTGATGGCCAAGATAAGTTCCAGAGGCAACAAATCCACTGAAGGGGTCGTTGAGAGGACGTTTGTCCATGAAAGAATTAAAGGCTGGGTAAAACATCCTCCAACAATAGCGGGCCGACCAGATTTTTATTTTCCCGCCCATAAATTGGCGATTTTTGTCGACGGTTGTTTTTGGCACAAATGCCCTACTTGTCGGCGTCGAATCCCTGCTAAACGGAGGACGTTCTGGCTTCAGAAGATCCGTCAAAATCACCGCCGCGACGAAAGGATCCGACGCAGGCTTAGAATCCAAGGCTTCCACGCGATGCGAATATGGGAGCATCAACTTCGCACCAAGTCCTGGTTAAACCGAATCAAGGCTTTTCTCCGAAGCAAGACTGGCAAGTATTAGAATTTCCCCCGGATTTCCCTTGACTTCCCGCAATTAATATAGTATAAGTAGAAATGTACGCTCTAGTATCATTCGAATACTCCGCCGCGCCCGCCGTAGCCTTGGCGAAGGAGGGCGCCCCACGTAAGCCCTTTGTTTTCAATCGCCCTTCAAAAACTGCGCGGCATGGAGCTCTCTTAGAATCATACACTTATAAAATCGCGCGGCATGTAACTCCTTTAGATTCATACGGTTTCAAAAAGATGGGGGGGCCGTACTGTTTCTGCAAGGTCATTGTTCCCTTGATTTCAAATCTCCCATGCGTAAGTACCTGTTTTTTCTATCACTTGCGAACCTCCCTCCGAATGTCTCAAAAAGACTCCAATGTTTTCTATCACTTACAAACCTCTTCTCCCGTAACTACCAGCGTTTTCTATCACATACGAAAAAAGCGCGGGGGGGTGGGGCATGCGTCCCGATGCCTTTTATCGGGAGGGGGGCGCCGGGACCGCCGATCTCCCGGTCGGCTCAGTTCTCCAATGCGCCACCCGGGAGGGTGGCGCTCCCAGGGCCGCACCCATTCCGGCCGAATTTACTCAGGCAAAGGGGCGCCGCGCGTCTCGTGCCCAAAGGGCAGCAGCAACAGGCCGGGAATAAACGCCAGCGCCGTCAGCGCCACCGGGTATCCCACGCTGCCGTACCGCGCGACGCCCGCGCCCACGAGGAACGTGATGCCCGCTCCCGCGAACCGCGCGAATGAAGTGGCGAATGCAAACGCGCTGGCGCGGCATTCCGTCGGGTATTGCTCCGGCAGCCAGATCGTGTACACCGCGAAATTCGCGCCGCCGAATCCGAGCGTGAAAAGTCCGTACCCGAACCACACAAGCCCGTCGCCCGCGGCGCGGTGGAATGCGTAGCCAAACGTGAACCAGATGGAGTTGAGCATCAGGAAGAAATACACCGCGAGCGCGCCGCGCCGTCCGAGCCGCGCCGCGAGCCACGGCGCCGCGATGCATCCGAGGATCGTCGCCGCCGAGAGCAGCACCGTCGCGAGCGACACGAAG
>JBGPHM010000053.1:0-23839 GCA_041484365.1 Terriglobia bacterium
CGGTGATCCTGCGCCCGTCATTCACGCTCGGCGGCACCGGCGGAGGCATCGCCTACAACCGCGAAGAGCTGGTCGACCTGCTGGCGCGCGGCCTCGACCTCTCGCCCGTGCACGAAGTCCTGATCGAAGAATCCGTTCTCGGCTGGAAGGAATTCGAGCTCGAGGTGATGCGCGATCTGCGCGACAACGTCATCATCATCTGCTCAATCGAGAATTTCGATCCCATGGGCGTGCACACTGGCGATTCCATCACCGTCGCGCCCGCGCAGACTCTCACCGACCGCGAGTACCAGCGCATGCGCGACGCTGCCGCCGCCATCATCCGCGAAGTCGGCGTAGAAACCGGCGGCTCGAACATTCAGTTCGCGGTGGACCCCGCCACCGGACGCATGGTCGTGATTGAAATGAACCCGCGGGTGTCGCGCAGCTCGGCGCTCGCCAGCAAAGCCACTGGTTTCCCGATTGCGAAAATTGCCGCGCGCCTCGCCGTCGGTATGACGCTCGACGAAATCCCCAATGACATTACGCGCAAAACGCCATCGTGCTTCGAACCCACGATTGATTACGTCGTGGTGAAAATTCCGAAGTGGCAGTTTGAAAAATTCCCAGGCTCGGACACCACCCTCGGCACACAGATGCAGTCCGTCGGTGAAGTGATGGCCATCGGACGCACGTTCAAGGAAGCGCTGCAAAAGGGAATCCGCTCGCTTGAGCCTCACGCGCCGTGGCGCGCTCCGGCGGAAACGCCCGCGTCTCTTCTTCGCGAAAAACTCGCCACGCCCCGGCCCGACCGCATCCACTGGCTGATGGTCGCGCTCGAACGCGGCCTCAAAGAAAAAGAAATCTGCCAGCTTACAAAAATCGATCCGTGGTTCATCGGGCAGTTGGCGGAAATCGAGCAGATGTACCGCCGCGTGGCCGCCGTAACTTTGGAAACCGTCACGCTGGAGCTTTTGCGCGAAGCGAAGCGCATGGGCACGAGCGACGAGCAGCTCGCGAAACTTTGGAACACTACTCCCACCGCCGTCCGCCTGACGCGCCATAAAATGAAGCTCGCGCCCGTCTTTAAGCGCGTGGACACCTGCGCCGCCGAGTTCGAGTCCTTCACGCCATACATGTACTCGACTTACGAAGATGAAGACGAAGCCGACACGACCACGCGCCCCAAAATCATAATCCTCGGCAGCGGCCCGAACCGCATCGGGCAGGGAATTGAATTCGATTACTGTTGCTGCCACGCATCATTCGCGCTGCGCGAGGACGGCTTTGAAACCGTGATGATCAATTGCAATCCGGAGACGGTTTCCACGGATTACGACACCTCCGACCGCCTGTACTTCGAGCCGCTCACGCTCGAAGACACGCTTGCCGTCATCGAGCGCGAAAAACCGCAGGGCGTCGTCGTCCAATTCGGCGGACAGACTCCGCTCAACCTCGCGATGGAATTGAAGCGCTGCGGCGTGCCCATCATCGGCACTCCGCCGGAATGTATTGACCTCGCCGAAGACCGCCGCCAGTTCGGCCGATTGCTCGACCAGCTCGGCATTCCGCAGCCGCGCTCGGGCACCGCGCTCGTGCCGGAAGAAGCCGCGCGCGTCGCCGCGGAAATCGGCTTGCCTGTTCTCGTGCGTCCGAGTTATGTGCTCGGCGGACGCGCAATGGTGATTGCGTACGATTTGGAAACGGTGCAATCATATGTCGCGCAGGCGGCGCTGATGGGCCCCGCTCGGCCCGTGCTGATTGACCAGTTCCTCGAAGACGCCATCGAAGTGGACGTGGACGCGCTCGCCGACGGCACCGACCTCGTCATCGGCGCAATCATGGAGCACATCGAGGAGGCGGGCGTGCATTCCGGCGATTCATCGTGCGTGCTGCCCACGGTCACCCTCGCGCCGAAAATCCTCGACAAAATCCGCCAGTACACCCAACGTCTCTCGCGCGCGCTCGGAGTCATCGGCCTGATGAACGTCCAGTACGCAATTCAGCGCGACACCGTATTCGTGCTCGAAGTGAACCCGCGTGCGTCACGCACTGTGCCCTACGTCAGCAAGGCGACCGGCGTGCCGCTCGCAAAAGTTGCCGCGCGCTTGATGACCGGCAAGAAATTGCGCGACATGCATTTGCCCATCGTTGAGACCGGCGGCGTTGCCGAACTCGCCGTCCATGAGTTTTACGCCGTGAAATCTCCGGTGTTTCCGTTCAGCAAGTTCCGCGGCGTGGATTCCATCCTCGGCCCGGAGATGCGCTCCACCGGCGAAGTGATGGGCATCGCCAAGAATTTCGGCCAGGCCTTTGCGAAAGCGCAGCTCGCGGCCGGGTCGCGCTTGCCGCGCAGCGGCACAATCTTCATCAGCGTCAGCGACCATGACAAAAAATACGTCGCGCCCCTTGCGGCGGAAATGGTTTCGCTCGGCTTCCGCGTGATCGCCACGCGCGGCACGCTTTCCGCGCTGCAATCCGCCGGCGTCCCCGCGGAAGCGGTTTACAAAGTGAATGAGGGCCGCCCCAACATCGTGGACCTGATTAAAACGGGAAAAGTGGACCTGCTCATCAACACTCCGCTCGGGCGCGAATCGTTTTACGACGAGAAGTCCATCCGCCGCGCGGCGATTCGCCACAACGTCCCGTGCGTCACGACCATCTCCGCTGCACGCGCTGCCGTGCGCGGCTTGCATTCGCAAATTGAGGATTCGTTTGAAGTCGCCGCGTTGCAGGATCTTCACAAGCGCGAAGCCGCGCAACGCCAGACGTCTTAAAAACAAGAGGGCAGGGCAAGCCCTGCCCCCGCATGCGCGAACTAAGTTTTGGTTGTCATGCTGAGTGAAGCGAAGGATCCGTATCCGGTACTCGAAGCTTCGCCATTGGCACTGGTTTGTTTCTGCTTCATACGGATCCCTGCCTGCCGGCAGGCAAGGCTTCGGGCCAAAAAGCCGTCCCTCAGGATGACAACGCGTGAGGAAGAATGAACCTCCACGGCATCTTCGCCCCAATCACCACGCCCTTCGCGGCGGGCGGGGAAACCCTCGCGCTCGACCGCGTAAAGCAAAACCTCGCCGTCTACAACAAAACCCGCCTCGCCGGTTACGCCGTCTGCGGCTCGACGGGTGAGGCAATCCTTCTCACCTGGGAAGAAACCGACCGCCTCTTCGCAGCCGTCGCGGAAAACAATACCGCGCACAAATTATTGATCGCAGGCACGGGAGTCGAGTCCACTCCCGAAACAATTGTCCGCACAAAACGCGCAGCCCAATTGGGCTACAACGCCGCACTTGTCCGCACGCCGCACTATTACAAGCCTGCGATGACTCACGCGGCGCTGCTCGATTACTACCGCCGCGTCGCCGACGCATCGCCAATCCCCATCCTCGTCTACTCCATTCCGCAATTTACGGGCGTCGAAGTCCCGGGCGAGCTTGTCGCAAGCCTCGCCGAGCATCCGAACATTTGCGGCATCAAGGAAAGCTGGGGAAAGTTAAACGTGGTGAAAGATATTATCGCCGCCGCTCCGAAGCGCTTTCAAACATTAGTGGGAGCCGCATCCATCGTTGAACCCTCACTCAAGCTCGGCGCCGTAGGAGCAATCCTTGGAGTCGCGGTCATCGCGCCCGATTACTGCGCCGAATTGTATGACGCTGCCCGCGCCGGCGAATCCGCCAAGGCCGAGGAACTTCAAACGAAGTTGACGCCCGTTTCACAAAAATGTGTAAGCGAACTAGGCGTCGCAGGAGTGAAGTTTGCTCTGGATACGCTAGGCCAAGCCGGAGGCCATTACAAGGATTTCTACGGCGGCCCCACGCGCTCGCCACTTCTCCCGCTCACCGCCGCGCAGCAAGCCGATGTGAGGTCTGTCCTCTCAACGATTGATCGCGCCGCTGTGAAATAGGTCCATCCGTACACCTTGTCATTCTGAGCGGAGGGACGATGCTCTTCATCGGCCCGCAGCGAAGAATCCGTTGGCGACTACTGAAGCCTCAACAATGGCTCGTATTGCCATTGCAGCAAACGAATCCTTCGCTTCGCTCGGGATGACACCCTAAACAGGAAACTCGCGTAGTGAAAACTTCTCATCTCGCCGTTTATTTCCCCGGTGCCCTCGCCGGCGCGAACAGCCTTGTGATCGGCACCACCACCGACCCAATCGCGCCGGTGCCGTTGTCCCGCGCGACCACGCGAATCTCCATCGCATCATCGGCAATGTCAATCGTTCCGGAAAAACTCAGCCCATCACGTATCACGGCCTCGTAAGTCGCTTGCGGTAATGCCATCCGCAGCGGTTGCGAGGTTTTCGCAAGCGCGTTGCCGTTTTTCCCCGCGACGACCCATACAACATCCAGCAAGTCCGTCCACTTGTCGCCCTCTCGCGCGAATCGCATCTGCCCCGGGCTTACGTGGATTTTTGTTTTCACCTGCCGCGCCCCAACCACATCAATTGGCTCGACCTCCACGTCCAATCCGAGTTCCGTCGCTTCCAGGGGACTCCAGATCGCGGCGGCCATCATCTGCATTTTTTCCTGCGGCGTGGGAGTGGATTCTGGAATCGCAAAATAGCCGCGCCGGAATCGCAGGTGCACGCCGGACTTGTTCACTTTGACTTTAATTTCGTGAAATTTTCGGTCCCAGTCACCGCCCTCCGGGTAATAGCCGAGCACGTAGGTCACCCGCGATTCATCGATTGCGCGCCGTACCGATCCCTTGATGTCATTCGTGTTGTAATACGCGCGGCCTCCGGTGCGCTCGGCAATCGTATTCATCGTGTCAAAGTTTTGCCGCGAGGGAAATGGACTGTTCATGTTCGGCCGCGCGGCGGCGCTTCTCGGCCCGGGGCGGTTGACGGTCATTGGATTTGCGATCAGCCCGCGCGCATCGATGGGATAGATCGCGACGTTCGCGTTGTTCAATGAGCGGGCCGCGTCCTCGATCTGGTTTGTGTATGCCGTGTGGTCCATCGGAAGCTCGCCGCCGATAATGTCAATCGGAAAGCTCGCCGAAACCCACACGAGATTTTTCCGGCCCGGCAATCCGCCGATGTGGTCGGCGATCACCTTGAGCGCCGTCGCCGTCTTCTCCACGCGCGCGTTCATGTAAAACGTCGCCATCCGCCCGTTAAACCTGCCCATGGACGCGTCCAATTCAGCGTCGCCCGTATCGGCCGCTTCCGGCTCGGATGCGTCGGCGCGGAAATCTTCGGAATTACCCTTTTCGTCCTTGGCGAGCGCCGCGAGCAATTCCGTCGCGTCCGTCGTGAAGTCGTGCAGGATGTTGAGCGAAGTCCCGCTCATCTCGTAAAGCGCCACGCGGTCCTGCGGCTGCAATTGTGTCTGCACGAATTTCTCGAGCTGCTTTCGCGCATACGGCATGTCATTCCCGCGCGTGTTCAGCGCGTCCAGCAGAATCACGGTTACGTTCGGAGGCACGCCGGTCCTCTCCTCCAGGCGGTTCGAGAAAAGGTGCGCCCCCGCGCGCAAGACAGGAGGTGGCGCGGCGGCCCGGTTCATAGTCGCCGTGGTGTTTTCCTGCATGGAAAAAAATGAGATGCGCTGCGGGTGCCCCTGGTCGGTAACCTCGAAATCTTCCTTCGTCAGACCCAGGGCAGGCTTGTCGTCGCGGTCCTGCGCGATCACATTCACCTGCACAAGGCGCGTCGTCACGCGCACGCCCGGGGTCTGTGCCGCGGGCTGCTGTGGGGGAGCTGGAGATTGGGGCAGCCCCGGCGTCGCAAACGTCACGGCGAGGAGCGCCGCTACTGCAACCGTGAAAATGCTGAATATCTTTGAAATTGAAGTATTCCTCATATGTCTTGAGTTTACCCCCGCGGCTTTCGCCATGTCACGATGCACGGTCATGCGTCTCCGGACAGACCTGCCGCATCTATTATCTGGGCTGAATCCTATGGACTCAGGAATATCAACCCCGATTGTTTGCCGGAGTTGCGCGCTCGATTTATGATGTCTGCCCCCATGGACCCCGACTGTATCGCGCCCGGAAAGCTGCCGCACGTGTCGCGGCTCTATTCCACGTACCTCGAGAATTCCAAGAAGCTTGACGCCTTCTATGCGCACCCGCCGGACCTGAAAGGGATACGCGCCGCCGCCCGTGAGTTGAAATTCCAAGCCTCGCGATATCCGGCGCTGACCCGCATCACCGTCGTGAATCGCCTGATCGAGCAAAACATGCGGTTCTCCGATGGAAAGCTCGACTCGCAAGTGAAGTTCAACCTGTCGCGCCTTGAGAATGGCGCGGTGGCCGTCGTTACCGGCCAGCAGGTGGGACTCTTCGGCGGCCCTGCTTACACCTTTTACAAAGCGATCTCCGCAATTCGCGTTGCCAATGAGCTTACAAAAAGTGGCGTGAATGCTGTGCCTGTCTTCTGGATGGCCAGCGAAGACCACGACCTCGCCGAAGTGAATCACATTTACTGGCCTTCGAGTGGCGCGCAATCAGACGGCGGAATTGAAAAGTTGGAATTGCCGGGAGAAGCAAATATCGGAGGGCGAAGCGTCGGTTCGATTGTTTTAGGGCAGGGAATTGAGGCGCTTGTACACAAAGCGATCAACGGCCTGAGCGGCGGATTCTCTCCGGACATGGCATTCGCTTTGAAGGAAGCCTATCGCCCGGAACAAACGTACGGCTCAGCGTTCGCGCGTTTGATGGCCATTCTCTTCATCGGCCGCGGACTCATCCTGCTCGATCCGCAAGACGCGCGATTGCGCCAACTGGCAGCGCCCCTGCTCCAGCGCGCGGCACAGCATCAGGAAGAGCTCACCGAGTCACTACTCGCGTGGAACAAGAAACTTGAGAAGGCGGGCTACCACGCGCAAGTGAAGGTCACAAAGCGATCCACCTTGTTATTTCGCACGGTTGACGGCCGCCGTGTTGCATTGAAGCGGGTCAATTCCGGTTTTGCCGCCGGCGCGGAACACTTCTCCGCGAAAGAACTGCACGCCGCGCTCGGAGCTTCACCCGAATCCTTTAGTCCGAATGCGTTGCTGCGGCCCATCGTCCAGGACGCCCTCTTGCCCACCGTCGCCTATATCGGCGGCCCGGCGGAGGTCGCCTACTTCGCGCAGAATTCCGTTCTCTATGAGCGGCTCCTCGGACGCATGCCTGCAATTCTTCCACGCGCCAGCTTCACCCTCATTGAGCCGGAACGGCAGCGCCTGCTCGTCCGCTACGGTCTCGAACCTTCGGACGTTTTGCGTGGCAGGCAGTCTCTCGGGGCGCAACTGCAGAGACGGCACATTCCACCCGGGCTTGTGCTGAAATTTGACGCTGGACAAGACAGTCTGGAGCAATTGGTGAAGGGTTTACAAAATCCCCTCGTGAAACTCGACCCAACCCTCGGCGGCGCTCTCGACACCGCATCGCGCAAGATGCGCTATCAATTGGAAAACTTGCGCAGAAAAGTGGGCCGTGCGGAAGACTTCCGCACCGGCGTCCTCGCGAAACACCAGCAGGTGATCCTCGGCGCGCTTCTTCCGGAGCGTGGATTGCAGGAGCGCTCGCTGAGCCTGCTGCCGTTTCTCGCGCGGCACGGCACGGATCTGTTCGACGACCTCGGCAAGCTTTGCGGCCTTACTCCCTGCGCGCACCGGTTTGTGCGTTTATAACTTTCCTCGATTGGGTAGTCATTCCTTGACTTTCAGAATTAAGCAAGTGAACATGCGCACAGAAGACAACAAAATGAATCCACGCAAGAGTAAAACCGACCAACGAACTGACTTACTGGCGATCGCATCCCTCGTGCTGGCGGTGGCAATTGCTGCCTTCCTGGACCATCGTTATTTAGGATTCTATGCGTGGGCTCTCGTGGTTATTATCGCCATCTTTGCCTACTGGATCGGCGTACAGGTGGGAAAGAAACGCGGGCCAAATGGACATCCGCAAAGTTGACATCCTGATTATGGCCGGGCTTATCCTTGCGGTGGCACTTGCCGCCGATCTAATCCGTCAATACCCCGCGCCGTGGCTGGGGGGAATATTCTCCGGTATTGTCGTCTTCGCTTATATGGTGGGACATCGCCGTGGCAAAAAAAGAAAGTAAAGCCGCCCTCTTTGTTGGCTCGTTCAAAAACAATCACCCTTCCTGATTTAGTCCGCGCAATCCCGCGAATCCATCGTGGTACAATGCGGCGCAAGTTCGGGCACCGAAAGTTGCGCACACTCTCCAATCCCCGGAGGACTTTCTGATGAAGATTACACCTGGCAAAAGTAAGGGACTGCGAGCCGTCGCGAATCCGCGCGGCGTAATCGCGGCGGCGGCGATGGACCAGCGCGGCTCGCTTCGCAGCGCCATCGCAACGGGGAAGGGTGTGGACAAGAAGGCCGTCACGAGCGAGATGATGTCCGAATTCAAGGAAGCCGTCGTCCGCGTGCTCACGCCGCACGCAAGCGCGATTCTTCTCGACCCCGAATACGGCTTGAGCGCCGCGAAGCAGCGCGCCAAGGGCTGCGGTCTGCTGCTCGCCTACGAAAATTCCGGCTATGACAACACTCAGCCGGGCCGTCTGCCGGATCTCCTGAACGATTACTCCGTGCGGCGCATCGTCGCCGCGGGAGCCGACTGCGTAAAGATTTTGCTCTACTACACGCCGTTTGATCCCGCTCACATCAATAACCGCAAGCACGCCTGGGTCGAGCGCATTGGCGACGAATGTCGCGCGAACGACGTGCCGTTCTTTCTGGAATTCGTCGGCTACGAAGAGGGCGTGGACGAAAAGGGAATCGAGTTCGCTCGCAAAAAACCCGATTGCGTAATCGGAAGCATGCAGGAATTCTCGAAACCGCAATACGGCGTGGACATCATGAAAGTGGAAGTCCCGGTAAACATGGCTTACGTCGCGGGCACGCGCGCGTGCAAGGGCGAATCGGCTTACACGCGCGACCAGGCGAAAGATTTGTTTCGCAAGGGCGCCGCCGTCGCCAAGAAACCCTTCATCTACCTGAGCGCAGGCGTGAGCAATGAAGTGTTCAGCGAGACGCTCGAGCTGGCCGGTGAATCGGGCACGAATTTCTCCGGCGTGCTCTGCGGACGCGCCACCTGGAAAGAAGGCATTCCGGTATACGCGAAGCAGGGCGTGAAGGCGCTCGAAGACTGGCTCTCAAATCAAGGCGTCGTCAACATCAAGAATGTGAATGACCGCCTCTCCGCCGCGAAGCCGTGGTTCGCGTTTTATGGCGCGTCGTCACCCGCCGCGTTGAGCTGAGTCGACTCGATTTGCTTGGCTTCAAAATGCGGTCCGCAAAAATAATTCTAGGCATCCTCGGCACTCTTGCGGTGTGCGCAATTGCGCCGCTCGTTTTCTCGCAGGCCCCCGCAGCACCCAAGCGCATCGTGATCGCCGCGAGCACTGCCCTCGACGGCAAGGGTGGTGTGCTTCATGACGTCCGCATCGTCGTCAAAGGCGCGAAGATTGTGGATATTTATCTAGCGCGCAACGCGCCAAAGAACGCCTCCGTAGACTACGACCTCCGCAACCTCACTGTCCTTCCCGGCTGGATTGACGCGCACACGCATATCACCTGGAGCTTCGGCCCCGACGGAAAAAACGCGGGGCAGGGAGGCACGACGCCCGAAGCCGCGTATGCCGCGGCGTCAAATGCATCCGCCACTCTGATGGCGGGCTTCACCACAATTCAAAGTGTGGGCTCGCCCACCGACGTGCCCTTGCGCGACGCCATCGCGCGCGGCCTGCTCCCCGGCCCGCGCATCCTCACGGCCGACGAAACGCTCAACGGTCGCGGTGAGGCCACCGGCACGCCCGAAGAAATCCGCGCGTTCGTGCGCAAGCAAAAAGCAGCGGGCGCGGACCTTATCAAGATTTACGCGTCGGGCGGAATGCGCTCCGGTCCGATGACGATGTCGCAGGAGCAATTAAACGCGGCGTGCGATGAAGCGAAAAAGGTGGGCCTGCGCACGCTGGTGCACGCATTCAGAGACGCCGTCCGCGCCGCGACGCTTGCCGGCTGCGCGCAAATCGAGCACGGCCTCGGCGCGTCGGACGACGATTTGAAATTGATGGCCGAGCGCGGGACGTATCTCGATCCGCAAGCAGGGCTGCTGCTTTCCATATACTTACAATACAAAGACAAGTTTCTCGCCGCGCCCTATTACACCGAAGAGGGTTTTGCGGCGATGCCGCAGCTCATCACCGCGCACCAGGAGTTCATCAAACGCGCACTGAAGATTCCCGGTCTGAAAATTGTTTACGGCACGGACGCCGTGGCGGGCGCGCACGGGCGCAACGCCGAAGACTTCATCCACCGCGTCCGCGACTCTGGAGTGGACCCACTGGCCGCGATGGTCTCGGCCAACTCACTCGGAGCCGAAGCGCTCGGCATGGCGGATCAAATCGGCTCCATCGCGCCCGGCATGCAGGCCGACATCATCGCCCTCGACGGCAATCCGCTCGAAGACATCTCCGCCGTCCGCCGCGTTGTGTTCGTGATGAAGGGCGGCGTGGTTTACAAAAATGTTTCGCCCGGCGCAATTCCTGAATCGGATCAAGAGCTTCCTGTTGTCATCTCCGCGGCCGCGCCGTTCTACCCGCGCATTGAAAATGAAATGCACATTTACGGAGACGTCCGGATTCGCGTTTCAACGGACGGTTCAAAAGCCGCGTCGTTTGCGGATGAGAGCGGCCCACCCATGCTGGTCCAGGCCGCCAAGGACAACATTCGCACCTGGATTTTTGACAAGCACAAACCAACCTCATTCACCGTCGCCTTTCGGTATCGCATCGAAGAAGAAGCTTCTTGTGCTTATGAAAACAGTTCCGTCATTCTGTATTTGCCGTCGGAGGTTCAGATCAGCGCAAAAGGAATACACACGTGTGACCCGGCGGTTGAAATCGGCCACAAGAAAAAGTGAGCGCGGGTTCCAGTGATCAAGGTCAAAGGCCATTATGCTTGACGTAACGCGTACTTCTTGATAGAGTGAACCAGTGATTGTCAGCTATCGGGACAAGCGGACGAGAGACTTCGCCGCAGGGAAGCGGGTCAAGGCATTTTCCGGTTTTGAGCGCTCCGCGCGCCTGAAGCTGGACCGGCTGGAGTCGGCCATATCGCTGAAAGACCTTTCCGCATTGCCCGGCAACCGTTATGAAGCGCTGATGGGTGACCGCAAGGGCCAGTTCAGCATTCGCATCAACGATCAGTGGCGGATTTGCTTTAATTGGGCTGACCGGGCGCCTGGACCGTCAAATGCTGAGATTGTCGATTACCACTAGGAGAATCGCCATGGCAATTGCCGCAATCCATCCCGGTGAGCACCTGATGGAAGAACTGGAAGCGCTCGACCTGAGCGCGGCTGAACTCGCGCGAAGGATTCGCGTGCCGACGAACCGCGTCACGCAAATCCTGAATGGCACTCGCTCGATCACCGGCGATACCGCCCTGCGCCTCGCTCATTTTTTTGGCACCAGCGCACAGTTCTGGCTCAATCTTCAGAGCCTCTACGAATTACGCCTCGCGCAGGAGAAAGCTGGGAAATCCATCAGCGCCCTCCCAACATTGAAACGCACGGCGCACGCGCATGCATGACGGCTCATAGTAAGTGAACGAGCCTGCGGTGCACTGAATTACCCCCCACCCTCATCCTGCAGCACCACGTCCTCTTCCGCAGGACGGGGCCGCGCAAGACCCAAATTCACATAAATCGGCCGCGTGACTTTTCGCACCGCTTTGAGCTGCGTTGAAAACCAAATCGCGCCCGCGAGGCAGCACGCGCCGCTTAGCATCACCGTGCGCGGTGCGCCGATCGCGTGGGCGACCGAGCCTGCCAGCAAAGCTCCAAACGGCGCCATGCCGACGAGGGCCACGGTCGAGTAACTCATCACGCGCCCGCGCTTGTCCGCTTCTACGATTGTCTGAATGATGGTGATGCTCGCCGCCATAAGCTGCATCATGCCGTATCCGCAGATTGCGAGCACCACAAGCGAGAGCCAAACATTTCGCGACAAACCGAAAAGGATCAGCCCCGCGCCAAACATCGCGGAGGAGATCGGAATCATCTTCGTCAAGCCGCGCACGGTGTGACGCACTGCCAGCGAGTACGCCGAGATGAGCGCTCCCACGCCCACGGCTCCCATCAGAAATCCAAAAGTGTGCGGGCCGCCTTTCAGAACTTCCAATGCAAAGATCGGCATCAACACGGTGAAGGGCCAGCCCATCAAGCTCACCACCGCGAATAACAAAAGAATCGTCCGGATCGGCGTTGACTTTGCAACGTACACCCAGCCTTCTTTAAGCTGCTGGTACATGGAAGAAGTGGCGCGCGGAATCAGCGACGGCTTCAACTGCATCACCAGCAGGGAAGCGATCACGGCGAGATAGCTGAGGCCGTCAATCAGAAAACAATATCCGGTGCCGAAGATCGCGATGACCACACCCGCAAGCGACGGCCCCAGGAGGCGCGCCATATTCACCATTGAAGAATTCAGCGCGATCGCATTGCCGAGATCCTTCTTGTCCTCGACCATCTGCACCAGAAACGCGTGCCGCCCGGGCATGTCGAAGGCGTTGATTAATCCTTGGAACCCGCTCAGCCAAATTATTTCTGGAATGTTGATGTGGCCGCTTAAGGTGAGAACCGCAAGCGCCAGCGACTGAATCATCGCAAGAATTTGCGTAGCGACCAGCACGCGGCGCCGGTCTAGCCGGTCAACCCACACGCCCGCAAAGGGCGCGACAAGAAAAGTGGGAATCTGTCCCGCGAAGCCGACCACGCCGAGCAGCAACGCCGAACCTGTGAGCTTGTAAACCAGCCAGCTCGTGGCCACGCGCGTCATCCACGTGCCGACCAGCGAGATGCTTTGTCCCGTGAAGAACAGCCGGTAATTGCGATGGCGCAACGCGCGCCACACCCGGGCCGCGCCCGATTCTTTTTCTATTTCACCAAATCGTGCGCTGCCGGACTTGCTCAACCCCTGTTTCTCCATTTCACCGCTGCAGAATTATGCGACATCTCGGGCTTTAGAAAGGAATTCCACTTCCGGCCGTCTGGTAACTCCCATTATAGATGCAAATTGTGCGTGTGAAGGGTTGCTTCCAATCTGCGGATTGTATTTCGAGCCGGCCCGTTACGCGCATTTCATCAAATCTGTTCAGTAACCCTTATCCTTGTCCACAACGTTCAAAAGTGTTTCGCCGGCGGCGAAGCGGCGAATATTCTCCTTCAGCAATTCGAGCACGCGGTTAATCGCAACATTCGACCTGCCCGCGACATGCGGAGTGATCACAACATTCTCGAATTTCCATATCGGGTGATTCGCAGGAAGCGGCTCCGGATCCGTCACGTCCAGTCCTGCGCCTCCCAGGTGCCGGCTGGTCATCGCCTCCACCAGCGCGTCCATCGAATAAACCGCGCCGCGCGAAATTGCGATGAAGATGGCCCCCTGCTTCATCTCCTGAAACTGTTTTGCGCCAATCATCCCGCGCGTCGTGGGAGTTTCCGGCACGGTGATAAAAACCACGTCCGCCTGCGGCAGCACTGCGTCAAGCTGGTCCGGCTTCACCATTTGTTTGATGATCGGCAGCGGCGCAGCGTCCTTCGGATCCACGCCGATGATGGTCATCCCAAACGCGCTGGCACGCACCGCGATCTGCGTTCCCACGCCGCCGACACCGACAATCACCGCCGTCTTCCCGCCCAATTCAGTAAATTGGCTGACGTTGCGCGGCGTCTCCCATTTTCGCGCAGGAATCGTTTGATAGAGCCCGCGAGTGAGCGACAGCAGCAACGCCATCGCATGATCCGCGACTTCAGGCCCCAGAGTGACTTTAAGGCTGGTGAGTGTGACATCCGTACCCTTGAAAACAGGGACGATGCCCTCGACTCCCGCATTCATGATTTGTACCCACTTCAATCGCTTGGCGGCTTGAAGCTGGTCGCGCGTAAGTTCCGTACTGATCAGCGCATCGGCATCGGCGATCTCCGCGGCAAGTTGTGCGGGCGGCGGGGAGACGATTACTATATTCGGCGGCGCTGACTTTTTCAGTTCCGCGATTGCGGAATCGGGCAGCCCAAGGATTACTATTTTTTTCTTTTCGGATGGAACAGATTGCCCGAGGACGACCGCCGGTCCGAACGCCGCTGCGAGGGATAGCGCGCAGAACAACGTGACAACACTTGTCGAGACGCACCTTACCGGCTGCGTTCTAAAACGGATTCTCATTTTCCACCCCGACCCGCACGAATTATACCTTCAAGCGGGCCGCGCGATATAGAATCCTTCCGCTTGAAGCATCCGAATCGAGAATCGTTCGTCGCCAAATTCAAATTGGAGAACTACCGTGAAACAACTTTCATTAATCCTCGGCTTGGGCTTGCTCCTTCTTGCGCAGAACGCCGGCCAAACCGGATCAAATCCCGGCCCAACCGACCGGAAGTACGTCGTGCTGCCTCGCGCGGCTGCGATCGCCAATGCGCCGTTCAGTGAGGCCGTGCTCGCCGGCAATACGCTTTACGTTGCCGGTCAAATTGGGTTGGACCCGGCAACAGGCAAGCCCGGCGCGACGCCGGAAGAGGAAGCGCGGCTGGCGCTGGAGTCCGTTAAGAAAATAATCGAAGCGGCCGGAATGAACATGGACGATCTCGTTTCTGTTCAAGTGTTCTGCGCAGACGTGGCGAACTTCGACGCGTTTAACGGCGTGTATCGAACATATTTTCACGGGAACTTTCCCGCGCGTGCCTTTCTGGGATCGGGGAAATTGCTTTTCGGCGCCCGCTTTGAAGTAACGGGGATTGCCGTAAAGCGGAGTAAGTGATTGGACTGCATTGAGGTGTGGGACACCCGCTGCAGTTCGGTGTCCACCTGACGTTCGTGGAGGCGGAAATGAAAAGAATAAAACTCGGCGCCAACTTTGCTGTCTTCCTGCTCTTCTTCGGGATTGCCGCCTTGGAGGCGTTTCAATCCCGCAATTGGCTTAAGGCCGCTTTCTGGTTGGCAATCGGCCTTGTGTTTCTGGTATCGGACAATCTCAGAAAAAGCGAATGAGGGGCGCGTGCCCCGCAGATGACGCGCTAAAAATGTTTTGGGCGGGATCCGGACGCCGGTTTCGCGCCTGGGGTTTTTCTTTCTCGTTGTAACTCTGTTTCTTGACTTCACGACAAGTTCGATTGTAGAAAATCTCCACACGTAACATCGACGTGGGGGGCATCCGGTTTCGACATGATCAACAGGCGAGAATTCGTTTTCGGTTCCCTTGCTCTTGGGGGAGTGGCGCTGCTCGGACGAATCGCGTCTGATGACGGCACAGACGCGACATTGCCTCCCTGGTCGCCGGGTGAACTCGATATCCACCATATTGACACAGGGCGCGGCAACGCCACCTTTCTGATCGGACCCGATGGCACGACGTTCCTCATTGATTGCGGCGCTTCCAACGACGGCCCGGATGTCTCCGCCCAATACCGCCCAGACGGATCGCGTCACCCCGGCGAGTGGGTGGCGCGCTACGCGCTACATCACGCCCAAGCGGCCGGACGTGACACGCTCGACTATCTCATCGCCACCCACATCCATCCCGACCATGTCGGCGATATTCCCCACGGCATGGGCGCGACGAGCGCGGGCGGCTTCGTTGCCACCGGAGTCAGCCAGGTTGACCAGCTCATGTCGGCGGCCATCGTCTTAGATCGCAGCTATCCTGATTATGGCGCGCTGCGGCCGCCCGACGCTCCGTACGCCGCCAACTATCTTGCGTGGCTCGACGCGCGCCGACGTGCTGGCCGCCGGGTCGAACGACTCGACGTCGGTTCGGATCGCCAGATCCAACTGCGCACAACCGACCAATATCCCAACTTCTCCGTCCGGGCACTCGCTGCCAGCGGCCGCGTCTGGACAGGCAGGGGCTCTAACAGCCGGTCCCTTTTCCCGGATCTCGCCAAGCTCGCTGCTGTCGACCGCCCGAGCGAGAATCTCTGCTCGATAGCGCTTCGCGTGTCATATGGTCGCTTCTCATATTTTTCCGGCGGCGATCTCACTTCCGAAACTCGCGATGGCCGTCTACCATGGATGGACGTTGAAACGCCGGTGGTCAGAGCGGCTGGCCGGGTCGAAGTCGCCGTCGCCGACCATCACGGCTATTTCGATGCCTGTGGACCTGAATTCACGAAGGTTTTGAATGCCCAGGCCTATGTGATCCCAGCCTGGCACGTCACTCATCCCGGCCCTGCGCAGATTGAGCGGTTGATCGGAGCATGGCCGGGCGAGAAGCCGCGCGACGTCTTTGCCACGGAAACCCTTCCAGCCAACCGTCTGTTCAACTCCCGGTGGCTTCCTCAGATACGCAGCACGCAAGGTCACGTAATCATACGCGTCGCGCCTGGTGGCGGGAGCTATCGTATTTTTGTGAGCAACAGCACTCAAGAGAACGGCCCCCTCACTCTCGTCTGCGGTCCATATCTCTGCCGAGACTGAACGCGGCGGGAAGCCCGAAGGTAATGCGCTAAGATTGTGTTGCGGCACCCCCTCCGCCTCCCTTGACAAGAAACGGAATGGACTTTACCATGTAAAGTAATTTACAATGATCACTGGCCGCGGAGGCTCTTGTGAACGTCTCAACGATGAAGAAGCCGAGCGCACTTATTCCACTGGCAATGTCGTTCGCCGCCCTGGCGATAGTGCTTGTTCACGCTGCCAGATTCGGCATTGTCCATGAGGCTGACGAGGGGACCTCTGCCCATCTCTTTCAGATACTCATGGCTGCGCAGGTGCCGGTCGTGGCTGTCTTCGCAGTCAAGTGGCTGCCACGGGCTCCGCGACATACGCTGAAGGTTCTTGCACTGCAAGCTGGCGCTGCGCTCGCGGCATTTGCCTCCGTCTTCTTTCTCACTTAGCCTCCAGGTCCGCGGCGAGGGGGCCACAGACGACGCGCCAACAATGCTTTCGGTGCCCAGACGCCGGTTTTGCGCCTGGGGTATTTGTGTTTGGTGTTGCTTCTATTCCGTTAATCCGCCACGGCGGTTGCGCGAACTTTTTCCGCCCGGCGGCTTGCCGCCAACCCCTGCCACGCGATCACAAACGACGGCAGGAAGCATGCCGTAGCAATCACGCTCCAAACCACGGTGGCGAGACCAATCTCTCCCATTCGCGCAATCGGCGGAATGGCGACGATTGTGCGCACAACAACAAAGACCGCCGCGAAGGGATAGCTGCGCATCATCCACTCGCGGTGCTGCTGAATTTTTCCCCTGCGAATGCAGTAGAGCGCGGTGGCGGTGGTCATGAGCCAGCACGAGGCCTGGACCACCGAAGCCATAGTAAGAGTCACAACAGGCAGGGAAATGGCAACCAGAATCGCGACCGGCGCGGCGATTGCGACACTCCCGACGTAGATTCGTCCCATCGCGCGATGCAGCCAAAGATATCGCCGACGCAGGCGGCTGGAAAACTGGAACACGCCTAGAAAGAGCGCCAGCGCTCCGGGAATTCCGTGCGCAAACATCAGCCAGGGAATGGGCGCATAGCGCCGGCGCAGGAACGATTGGGAATCCAGGAGCGTCCGGTCGCGGGTCGCCAGGACGTACAACGTCATCAGTCCGAATACAACCAGCACGACATGCTTCGCTCGAATTGAGCTTCCACGAATCGTGGGGCCGGGAGCAGAAGTCGTCACAGGTCCTCCGAAGAGTTCATCCGAACTTCGACGCGATGCGCCACACGCAGCACCGCTAAGTTGCGATGGAGCATAGTCTACATTCACGCGTGGGACAATCAAGGGACGGGGGTGAACCACCACAAAGTGTTGTCATCCTGAGGCCGCCTTCCAGCCGAAGGATCCGAATGCTGCGACGAAAACACGAGCCAGCCTTCGTGAATCCAGAAACTCAGAAGAGCGCGCGTTTCAGAGCGGCCTCGTAGGCTTGGAACGATGAACGGCCTTTCCTGGTGAGGCTGCAGAGCGTCAGGGGAATCTTTCCACGATAGGTCTTCTCGATCTCCAGGTATCCCGCTTCCTCCAGTTTCGCCAGGTGGCTGGAGAGGTTTCCCTTGGTCAGTTTCGTTTGACGCTGCAGATATAGGAAGTCCGCCTCTTTTACCAGATACAGAGTTGCGGCGATCATCAACCGTGCTGGTTCGTGGATCACACGGTCAAGATCCGCAAGCTCGAGCAGGCGGCTGCTCACACCTCCTCCGAAGGGACGCGCGGCAAGCGGCGATAGCGCCAGAGCGTGATGCCACCCGAGATCAACAATATGCAGCCCAGACACGCCAGAAAGACGCTCAAACCCAGTTTCGGGTCCGGCCAAGCGTAGGAGATAGCCAGACCCAGCGTGCTGGAGAGCGCTGCAACCAGCAGAAAACGGGTCAGGCCGGTGCGGATTGCGAACGTGATCATCGCCGCGCTCGATACAATGCCTACAAGTGCGGGCAAAGCCCGCAACCAGTGGTCCGGGGACCAGGCCGTGCTCCGGCCGCGAAACCAGAAGCCAAGCACGCCGACCACGATGGCCAACAGCGCGGTCAAAGCGACAAGAACGAGTCTGCGCCTCTTCCCCGGCTCGCGATAGCTGACGTAGCCAGTGCGCGAATACGCGATGCGTACACGGATCGCTCGTACAACTCGCTGTTGGAACAGAGCGAAGGCGCCAAAGGCCAGCAGAAAAAGTGAGAGCAGCGGCAGAAGCCACGTCGAGCTGCCGTGGAGCGCCGTGGTGAGGAAGATTTGTCCCGCCAGCAGCAACTGCAGGATGCCAGCGGCGATTTCGGTCAGGCCGTCAACGTACCGGTCGCGTTGGACATGGGCGCGGGCTTCAAGGATTGGATTTGACATCGGATGTTATTCTCCATTGTGGTCTGTGACGCAGACTAGTCTGTAACTATAGAGTACGATGGGCCCGCTGTCAAGGCCGAGTGCCCCGCATATGATTTGCTAAGAATGTTTTGAGCGGGACCCGGACGCCGGCCTTGCGTCTGGAGTTTTTGACTTTCGGGTTACCTCTGTTCCCTGGCTACACGACAGGATCGATTACTGAGAATCCCTCCACGTAACTACGACGTGTGAGGCACCCGGCATCTGCGCTCCAAAAAGTGTACCCTTACCCCCGAAAGGACTCCTCATGCGTACATCACACCGCACCATGCTCCTCGCAACTTTAATATTCGCAATCTGCGCCACATCGCAATCCGCGTCCGCGCAGTCGGGTTCAGTTACACAGTCGCGTTCCCTCACTCCGGCGCGCGCCTCCGCCGTCGAAACCGGTGTGCGAGCTTTCATGAGCACTGTCGCTCACGACGTCACGCAGGATGGCCCCTCCGCCTGGCGCAAGCACTTCGCCGACACGCCATCATTCTTCATGGCCGTGAACGGTCAATTGGTTTTCGCAGATAGCGCCGCGGTGACGGCCGCGATTCCGGATCTCGCGCGCGTCATCAAGCATATCGAGCTGCGCTGGAGCAACGTAAGATCGGACGACGATCTTCGAGTCGATCCGCTCACAGCGGATCTCGCCGTCGTGGCTACTTCATGGCACGAGGTCATCACCGACCCAGCAGGGAATCGTGTGGAAGCGACTGGGTATTTTACGGGCACAGTGGGATTTCGAGATGGCCGCTGGCAATTCCGCAACGCCCACTGGTCGGTCGCCGTCCCCACCGCGCCTGTCCATTAGCCCGCCAAGAAATCCCACACACGCTAATTCGTTTCCATCGAACTTTGCCAGCCTACCCTGCCTACCAGCAGGCAAGCTGCTCGCGCTGTGAAGGCGCCCGCGGCAGGCAGGGGTGTGGGGCAACTGCTGATCGCTGACTTGTTCTCTCCTTGACAGCTTAGGAGTGACAGTGCTACTCTCCTTACCATCTTAGGAGGGATGATGACCGACCAAGCTCAGTTGCTCCCCGGCACTCTCGATCTCCTGATTCTGCGCGCGGTTTCGCTCGGCCCGCTGCACGGGTACGGCATCCTTCTACGTATCGGACAGATCTCAGACAATGCGCTGCTGATCGAACAGGGCGCGCTCTATCCCGGTCTGTTTCGCCTGGTGCGTCAGGGACTGCTCAAGGCGAGTTGGGGCACGTCGGAGAATAATCGCCGCGCCAAGTTTTACGAACTCACCGCCGCGGGCCGCAAGCGCCTGCGCGCGGAGACCGCCAGCTGGAATCGTCTCGCGACCGCCATCGGCGCGGCCCTCGCCGCGCAACCGGAGGAAGTATGAAATCCCTGGCCTACCTTCGTTCCGTTGTTGCCAAATTTGTTCATCGCTCACAAGTTGAAAATGACATGGAGCAGGAGCTTCGCTCACACATCCAGCATCGCGCTGATGATCTAGTGCGCTCCGGCGTGAATCGTGCCGAAGCAGAACGCCGCGCGCGCATCGAGTTCGGCGGCCATCAGAAGTTCAAAGAGGAATCCCGCGAAGCGCTCGGCGGCAATTTTATCGAAACCTTAATACAGGATATGCGCTTCGCGTTCCGCACGTTGCGCAAATCTCCCAGCTTTACCGCTGTGGCCGTGGTGACGCTGGCATTGGGCATCGGCGCAAACGCCGTGGTCTTTAGTGTCTTGAATGCGCTCATCCTGCGCCCGCTGGATGTGCCGCAGTCGCAGAGCCTCTACGGAATCGAGCACGGCGATAGCGGGTACATTTCGTATCCCGACTACATCGATCTGCGCGATCGCAATCGCAGCTTTGACGGTCTGGCGGCCGTTAACATCGCTCAAGCAGGACTGAGCACCGGCGAAAATCCGGACCTCCAATGGTTTTATGAAGTGAGCGGGAACTACTTCGATGTATTGGGCATTCAACCGCATCTTGGCCGGCTCTTCCACGGATCCGACGAGAATGGCCCGAACAGCGCTCCGTATATCGTGCTCTCATACCCATTTTGGCATAACCATTTTCAGGATGATCCCGGCGTGGTGGGCCGTACTGTTCAATTGAACAAGCATCCTCTTACGATCGTCGGTGTGGCGCAGCCTGAATTCCATGGGACTTTGTTGTTTTTCTCTCCCGATTTCTATGTGCCCATCGTCAACCACGATCTGATCCAGGGTGAGAATGTTCTGAACGTGCGTGGAAACCATTGGGTTTTCGAGGCGCTGGGACATCTCAAGGCCGGAGTCACGCCGGCACAAGCCACTGCCGATCTGAACTCGATTGGCTCGTATCTGGAAAAGACCTACCCTATTGAAGCGAGCCATCTGATTTTTTCGTTGGCGCGTCCAAGTCTTTACGGCAATTTTCTTGGCGGCCCGATCCGGGCATTCGTTGCGGGATTGACGATACTCGCAGGTCTAATTCTGCTGGCTGCGTGTGCCAACCTTGGCAGCCTGTTTTCCGCGCGCGCCGCTGACCGTTCCCGCGAGCTAGCGCTGCGACTCGCGCTGGGAGCGAGCCGCATCCGCATTCTGCGGCAACTCTTTACCGAAGCCGTGCTGATTGCAATCATCGGAGGCGCTGCCGGACTATTGGGCAGCATCGTGCTTTTGGGGCGGCTAAGCGTGTGGCAGCCTTTTCCAAGATTTCCCATCAGCATGCCTGCGAACCCGGACGCGATGGTTTATGCCGTAGCTTTGCTGCTGGCTCTCGTAAGCGGATTCCTGTTTGGCGCCGCCCCGGTAAGGCAAGTGCTTCGCACGGATCCCTACGAGATCATCAAGTCTGGATCCACCGGCAGGGTTGGGCGGCGGATGACTGTCCGAGACGTGTTGCTTGTCACGCAAATTGCGATCTGCGCACTGCTCGTCACTTCTTCGCTGGTCGCCGTACGCGGGCTGGCGCGCTCGCTCCACAGCAACTTCGGGTTTGAGCCGCGGAATGTAATGCTGATGAATTCTGTTCTGGAAATGGCAGGCTACACCCCCGACAGAGTGCCCGCAATGCAAAGGCGCATGGTCGATGCGATGGAGACGATTCCCGGCGTAAATTCTGTGGGACTGGTCGATTACCCACCATTGGCCATGGGCGGGACCACCACGAATGTCTTTACCGACGAAACGACCGATCTGAGGGCATCGAATGCCGCGGCCAATCCCTATATGTTCAGCATTTCTCCCGGGTATTTCGAGGCGGCAGGCACAGCTATGCTTGCGGGCAGGACCGTCTCCTGGCATGACGACGACAACGCGCCCCGCGTAGCCGTAGTGAATCGGCAGTTTGCCAGCAGGGTCTTTGGCTCGGTAACAGACGCAATGGGCAAATATTTCAAGAGGCGCGACGGAACGCGCGTACAAGTGGTGGGTATTGTCGAAAACGGAAAATACTTGAATCTCACCGAGGATCAGCGGGCGGCGATGTTTCTCTCCATCCTGCAATCACCACAGGGTGGCACATGGCTGGTGGTTCGCTCGAATCGCGATCCGCAGCAACTGGCGACAGCCATCAGGAGCACGGTCCGGAACCTTGATTCGGCGCTCCCTGTGTACGTCCAAACGTGGACCAATGAACTGAACGGAACTCTGTTTCCTTCTCGGATGGCGACGATGTCGCTAGGCGTGCTGGGAGTGATGGGCGCGATGCTTTCCGTAACCGGCATCTTTGGAATGGCGGCTTATTCAGTCAGCAAGCGGAAGAGGGAACTGGGAATTCGCATCGCTCTCGGCGCGCAGCGCAAGGAAGTGTTACAGGCAGCGTTGGGACGCGCAATCAAATTGCTCGCTTTTGGTTCCGCAGCGGGATTGCTGCTGGGAATTCTGGCGGCGCGAGTGCTGGCTTCCATCGTGTATCAGGCAACTCCGCGCGATCCGTTAGTACTAGCGGGTGTTGTTCTAGCCATGTCGTTGCTGGGGCTCCTGGCTACGTGGATTCCAGCGCAACGCGCGCTGTCGCTGGATCCTTTGGCGCTGCTGCGCGAGGAGTGAACTACCGCGCCTGTCCACTAGCTCGGGCAGCCCATTGATGACGCGCTGAGCAGGAATGCTGTTGCCTGCCTTAGACATTACAAGAAAACCGCTGTCATCCTGAGGCCGCCTTGCGACCGAAGGATCCGTATACGGCGACGACAACACGAGCCATTGTTCAGATTGCAGCAGTCGGCTGCGGATTCTTCGCTGCGCCCCGATAAAAACCATCGGCACTCCGCTCAGAATGACACGTCTGGAGCGCCCACCCGTCCTAAATCCAAACCTTCCCCTTGCTTGTTGACAGGAGAGGGCGTAGCCTACCTGTCAGTGACTGAGGGGAGAAAGCGATCAATGAGCAAGCCGACCGACTTAGTGCAGGGAACTTTGGATCTCCTGATCCTCAAGACGATTATTCTGGAACCCGCCCACGGATGGGCGATCGCGCAACGGATTCGTCAGATTTCCAAGGACGTGCTGCAAGTAAATCAGGGAGCGCTTTATCCCGCGCTTCACCGCCTGGAGCAGCAGGGCTGGATCGAAGCCGAGTGGGGCGAATCTGAAAATAACCGCCGCGCAAAGTTTTATTCGTTGACGAAGGACGGGCGCAAATATCTGCAAAGGGAAGAAGCAAATTGGACGCGCCTATCCAATGCAATCGGCCTCGTATTAGGAACAACCTGAGCGAAGGGGACGCGCAATGCGACGGCTCGACAAATTATCTCATCGCTTCCGTTCACTTTTCCGCCGTGAATCCGTTGATGTTGAACTCAACGATGAATTGAAATTTCATCTCGAGCGTGAAATCCAGGAAAAAGTTGCCGCCGGAATCAGTCCGGCGGAAGCGCGCCGGTCCGCCATGGTTGATTTCGGAGGATTGGAATCCGTCAGAGAGGAATGTAAGGACATGCGAAAAATAAATTGGATTTCCAACTTTGTGCGTGACACTACATTCGGGGCGCGCATGCTGCGCAAGAACCCGGGCTTCACCGCAATTGCCTTGCTGACGCTCGCGCTCGGCATCGGCGCCAACGCCGCCATTTTCACCCTCGTGCGCGGC
>JBGPHM010000054.1:0-23672 GCA_041484365.1 Terriglobia bacterium
CTTGCCGTGGCCGGGACTCGGCATCGAGAAGATAATCGTGCTCTTGCTTGCAGTGAGCTTGGTTGCGATTTTTTCCTGGGTGATTTCCGTCCGGACGGCGGATCCATCGGCGCGGATGCGGGCGTTTGGCAGATTGGCGCTTGCGACAGCGGTGGTCGCGTTGTGCCTCTCAGCGTCCCTGATGGTTGGGTGCGGCGCGGCGCCTCCAGGAGGCACGAATGGCGGAGCAGGTAAGACACCCGCGGGAACATACACGCCGACGATTACCGGCAAGGCTGGCAACGACGTACATACGCTTGTTCTAACTCTGAACGTGCAGTAATTTTCTGAGCTGAGATTCGCGGGCGCACGTGCGCGCAGTGTTAACGCAGGGGGACGATCCGCCGTCCTATGAGATAATGAGTTTTGAGAGGCAATCGCGTCTGTCCGGTTTGATACCCGCAATGATTCGGGACCTTCCCTTGAAAACGCTCAACTCCACTACTCAGTTTTTCTGCATGTTTTTCGCCGCGGCCATATTCACCGGCTTGATTGCGGGTGCAATCGCGGTTCCGGCGCGCGCGGCTGCAATTCAGCACGGCACATTAGATCTCGTCTCGGAAAATACATGGATATCCCCGGGGCAGAGTTTCACCATCGGCCTGCATTTCAAACTGGAAAAGGGCTGGCACATCTATTGGAAAAATCCGGGCGATTCAGGAGAGCCGCCTCGCGTGACCTGGCAACTGCCGGAGGGAATCACAGCGGGCGAAATCGAGTGGCCCGCTCCGCACGCGATGATCGCCTCAACCATCATGAACTATGTTTATGACGGCGAGGTGCTGTTGATCGTTCCGATGCAGGCGGCGCAATCCGTTCCCGTGACGCCTGGGGCGGCGAAACTCGACGCATCCGTCAGGTTGCTGATTTGCAGCGATAAAATGTGCGTACCTTCCAAGGCGCAGCTTTCTCTTTCGCTGCCGGTGAAAGCTCAGGTTTCATCGCGGGAGCAGAGCGCGGCCTCGCTTTTTTCGGCGGGGCGCGCGCACCTGCCGAAACCCGCGCCCGCAGCATGGCAATTCACATGGACCGACAAGAGAGATTCGCTCGTTTTGCGCGCACGGACCAATCAGAAGGTTTCACCGTCATATTTCTTCCCACTAGAAGAATCTCAAATTGATTTCTCAGCGAAGCAGGAAATCGCGCCCGTGACTGGCGGCTTCCAAGTGACTCTGCGCAAATCGAACCAATTGACGAAGCCCGTCGCCCGATTAAGGGGAGTGCTTGTCTTGGCGGACGGGCAGGCTTATCTTTTGGATGTACCGGCAGGGGCTTCCACCTCCGGCCGAGCCGGAAGTTGACGGCAAGAGGTTTGTTTTCATTGTTTTTTCAAACATGAATCAGGAGGTTCGGACATGAAGCGTTCTGTGTTCGGTTTGGTCGCCATCGCGGGCGCATTACTGATCGCGCCGATATTGATTTCAGCTCCGAAAATCGGCGAACCCGCGCCTGATTTTTCGGCGACGGCGAGCAATGGAAAGCCCTACCGGCTGTCCGAGTACCGCGGGAAATTCGTGGTGCTCGAGTGGCACAACAACGGCTGCCCCTACACCCGGAAACACTATGACAGCGGCAACATGCAGCGGCTGCAGAAGGAATGGACAGCGAAAGGCGTGGTGTGGTTCACGGTGATCTCCTCTGCGCCAGGCACGCAGGGATATGTGACCGCGGATCAGGAGAACGCGTATCTTTCCAAGATGGGCGCGACACCGACCGCCGCGCTGCTGGACCCGAACGGCGAGGTCGGCCATCTCTATGACGCCAAGACGACGCCGCACATGATCATTATCAACCCGCAAGGCGCGGTGATTTATGACGGCGCGATTGATGACCACCCGACCTCGGACGCGAGCGATATTCCGGCATCGAAGAATTTCGTTTCGATGGCGCTGGGCGATGCGATGTCGGGCCGGCCCGTGAGCGTGGCGACGTCACGGCCGTATGGGTGTTCCGTGAAATACGCGGGCGCCTCGCACTAGCTCATCACAGTTCACATACATCCATTAGCCGATTTCGTTCAGCGGGCGACGGGAAGAGATCCGGCGCCCGCTGAAACGTTTCCCCGCGTTGTGATAAAGTACGGCGTTCGGTAAGTCCATGTCTCAACCTCAAACAATCGGAAGATACGAAATCCTCGCTGAGCTCGGCCACGGCGCGATGGGCGCGGTTTACAAGGCGCGCGACCCGTTGATGGACCGCACGGTGGCCATCAAGACAATTCTCTCGGGCGCGTTGAGCGGCCCGATGGCGCAGGAATACCGTGAACGGTTTACGCGCGAGGCGCGCGCCGCGGGGCGGTTGATGCATCCGGGCATCGTGACGGTTTACGACGTGGGCGATTACGACGGCACGCCGTACCTAGTGATGGAATTTGTGGACGGCCGTTCGCTCGCCACGGCCATGGATACGAGCACCCGCTTCAGTTTCGACCACATTTTTGAGATTGGCAGGCAACTCGCTGACGCGCTGGGCTACGCGCACCGCAACGGCGTGATCCATCGCGACGTGAAACCCGCGAACATTTTGCTGACCGCGGGCGCACCCGGCGAACCCGAGCGCGCCAAGATCGCGGACCTTGGCGTGGCGAAACTTTCGGCGTCGCAAATCACGACGACGGGACAATTGCTCGGCACACCCGCATTCATGCCGCCGGAACAATTCACCGGCGCAACGATTGACGGCCGCGCAGACTTGTTTTCACTCGGCGTAATTCTTTACTGGCTGGCCACTGGCGACAAACCATTCGCCGGCGACACCATCACCGCCGTTTCCTACAAGATTGTCCATTCCAATCCTGCGCCGCCGCGGCACATCAACCCCGCGGTTCCAGTGGCGCTTGAGGCGATTATTCTCAAGTGTCTTGAGAAGGACCCGGCGGCGCGATATCTGACTGGTGAGGCGCTTGCAGCGGATCTCGCCGCGGGCCGCGCGGGCCGCATGCCCGCGCCGCAAGGTGCAAGCGCATCACAGAGTACGACGCACGCGGGCATGGCTCCAGTCTCGATGATGGATGGCGACCCGAATACGACGCTCGATACCGACGCGCGTATGCAGATGGCGGCGCAGCGGCAATCCGCCGCGAATGCGCAAGGTGTTCCCGCCGCCAAGCCGGGCACTGCAAAGAGCCCGCGCGGGCTCATCAAGGTTGCCGCGGTAATAATGGTTCTAATTGTCGGCATATTAATCTGGCGTGAGGTTCATCACCGGAGTGTGTTGCGCGTCGAAGCCGAAGCCGCCGCGCAAGCGCAGCAGCGATTGCAGGCCGAGGCAGATGCACTGAAGGCGCAGCAGGCGCAGAACAGCGCGAACGGATCGTTACCGGGAAATGGGCCAGGCACCGTACCCGGAGCGACGGACCAAGCGCAGGGCGCAGGGCAGGGAAACACCCCATCGGGACAGCCGGGCACGCCGCCCAACCAATCTCCCAATACGCCAGGCGGCGGCACCGCGAATTCGAGTTCATCGCAACCGCCGGGGGGAGCTACAAGAGGCGCCGCTGCAGACAAAAAGATCACGACGAAAAACCAGCCGCCGAATCGAGCGCCCGCGAAAACTCCGGCGCAATCCGGGCCCGCTCAGAATTCCACGGCGTCCAATCCGCCGCCGCAGCCTAATCCATCGTCCACGCAGACTCAGACGAGTCCGACTCAGCCATCTTCGCCGCCCGCGGCACCCGCGCCGAAGACGCAATCAACTGATACGGCGTCGCAACCTCAACCGGCGCCGGGCGGAAACGCACCGGCCTCGGGGCCAGTGGAAGTCGCGAAGCTGCACATTGACGATGGGCGCGTTCCCCTGGGCGCAAGTTTTGTGGTGATGATGGACGGCAAGGTTTTCTTCCAGCGCAAAGCGCTTGGAGAGCATGATCCGGATCCAACAAAAGATGATTTGTCCATTCCTCCCGGCGATCATGAATTCCGTGTGGTCGCGGCGCAGGGAGGAATTCACGTGGGCGATTCCAACCCCGTGCGCGCAAACTTCCAGCCGAAAAAGAAAATGCTGCTTCACATTGATGTCCGCGACAATTCGAGCGGGCAGATGATGAAGAAATCCTCGAAGCTGGAATCCGATAAGTCTGATTTCCTGATTTCCGTGAAGGCTCCGAACCTGCTCGGTTTCTGATGACGTCTTCTCACACCTGAAACTCGCGACGATTAACAAGAATCCGGCTGGAACACTTCCTAGCTTTTTTCCCAAAACTGTCTTGACATGTTCCGTATTGGTTCAACGCGAGTGTTTATGGGACAGCCTACGGCGTCAAAGTCCTTTTCTCGATTTGAATCACGCCTAAGTCGTTGAATCAAAAGCAGAAGCGCCCCCTCACACAAACCAAGTGGTCACAACCGTGCATTTCCCATAGCGGAAGAATTTTGGCCGGCGCATCTCGCTCAATGGCGGGAGTGTGATTTGACCATTTTTCACGAAGCTGCCGCCCACGGTTAGCGGAGGTGATCGCAGATGACTCGAATGAACAATTGGGCAAAACGCAGAATCTTAGGTGTGGTTGTCGGCTTATTCGCCCTGGCCGGAACTCCAGCGTTCGCGCAGAGCGCGCAAAAAGACCTCAGCAAAATGAGCATTGAGGACCTTCTGAATCTAAACGTCACTTCCACGGCGAAGAAGGAAGAACCTGTTCAACGCGTCGACGCTGCAATCTTCGTCATCACAAAAGAAGAAATCCGGCGATCGGGAGCTACAAACGTCCCGGACTTGCTCCGCATGGTGCCGGGTTTGGACGTCGCGCAAGCGAGCGGAACGACTTGGGCAATATCCTCCCGGGGATTCAACAATCAATATGCGAACAAGGTTCTCGTCATGATTGACGGCCGGATCGTTTATTCGCCACTTTTTTCAGGGGTGTTCTGGGAGGATCTCGATGTTGTCCTCGAGGATATCGAGCGCATTGAGGTGATTCGTGGGCCCGGCGCCGCCCTCTGGGGAACGAACGCCGTCAATGGGGTCATTAACATCATCATGAAGAAAGCGGGTGACACGCAGGGCGGACTGGTTTCCGTGGGCGGCGGAAACCGTGATGAAGGATTCGGTTTGTTTCAATACGGCGGCAAGGCTGGGAACCGTGGAAATTACCGCGTTTTCGCGAAGGGCTTCCAAGACAGCGCCATGCAACTCCCCAATGGACAAACGGCTCAGGATCCGTGGGCCCTGATTCATGGGGGCTTTCGGATGGATTGGACATTTTCCAAGCGCGATTCGCTCTCCGTGCAAGGGGATATTCATTATGGCGGCGCCAACAACCTGGGCCAGATTGTCACATCGCTGACACCGCTTGTCTCAACATTTGGACAGCACCACCGTGATCTCAAAGGGCAAGACGTGATGGTACGGTGGACGCACACTTTCTCACCGCGTTCCGGAATCAGCGTCCAGGTTTATTACGACCACTCATTGCAATCCGCCTCATTTTTGAGCGGAAACGTGAGCACAGGCAATGTTGAGATTGAACATCATTTTGGTTTGGGTGCACGCCAAGATATCACCTGGGGCGCCGGCTTCCGGTACGTCGATATGATTACGAAAGGGACCCTGATTGGCTCTTTCACGCCCGCACACTTCGTGGACAACCTGTGGACCGGCTTTGTTCAGGATGAAATCACGCTGATTCCATCGCGGCTTCAAATGACGGCCGGTTTGCGCTTGGAGGAGAACGATTTCACGGGACTGGAGGTTCAGCCGGACGCGCGGCTGCTCTGGACTCCATCGCAGATGGATTCGATTTGGCTTGCCGCTTCTCGCGCCATTCATGGCGTGACCCTTACGGACACGGGGCTGCGGTTTATATTCCAGGCTTTCACGGGGCCGGGAGGGATCACCGAAGCCGTGACAGTTTTCGGGAACCCGCAAGTGCGGGATGAGTCTGAGAATTCCTTTCAAGGGGGATACCGCAAGCAAGTTTCCTCCAAATTGGAATTGGACCTCACTGGATACTTCAACGTTCATAACCATGTCCGCGGGACAGGCCAGGGGACACCCTTCATCGAGAATGACCCGGGAGGGCCGGTGCTAATCATCCCGCTCATCTTTAACAATCTGGTGTCGGGGGAAACCCACGGCGTCGAATTGAGCGCGAACTGGAAACCTGTGACCTCCTGGCGTCTCAGCGGAGGTTATACATGGCTCGCCGGGAAATTCCGCGATTCTTCACCCGGCGCGGTTGGAGACCCGACAGCGACCATCCTGAACAGCCCTCATCAAGAATTTAACATTCGTTGTTATGTTGACCTCCCGCACGGATTTCAAATGGATACCGCTTTTTATTATGTCGGGAACATCGACCAGCAAGGGGTTCAGTCGTATCCACGCTTGGATCTGCGGCTGGCCTGGAAATTCAGAGAGCGGCAGGAGTTAAGCGTGGTTGGCCAAAACCTGCTTTCGCCGCGTCATCTCGAATCCCCAGCGCAAAATGGGCCCTTCAGCAATTCGTTGGTGAAACGAAGCGTATACGGCAAATGGACCTTCCAATTCTAAGACCATTTAGATCCCGCGAAGCTTTTGCCGGAACCGCCCGCGGAACTACACGGGGGCGCATCCGCCTGAGGTCATCGGCAATCGCCATGGCCTTTTGGATGGCGTTTGTTCCATTCGGACTCTCAATGGAAGCACGCGCCATTACTGGCCAGGCTTCACAGCTCCCTTCTGATGCGCAGATTAAGGCTGCGTTCTTGCTGAACTTTGCCCGGTTTGCGGAATGGTCTCCAGTTGCACTTACCGATTCCACAGCCGTGATGATCTTTTGCTTTGATGGCGCCGAAGACGTGCGGATTGCATTTGAGACTCTTTCCGAAGGAAAGGAAATCAAGGGACGAAAGCTCGTCAATCGAAAACTCTCTTCGCCCGCCAACGCCCAAAGCTGCCACGCCGTGTTCGCGAACGATTCAAAGCGCAGCCGTGAAGTTGAGCTCCTGAAAACTGCCCGGGATGTGGGGGCGCTGACGGTTGGAGATGGCCCCCAATTCCTCACTTGCGGAGGAATGATTCAGCTTGTTGTGGACGACAACAAGATGAGGTTTGACATAAATCTGGCGGCGGTTAGCCGCGCAAAGATAAAGCTCAGCAGCAAGCTGCTGGCACTTGCACGGCGTGTGCTGGATTTGCCCGCGGAGGCGGCCAACTAAAGTGAAGCCTCTGCGGGACATGCCAATCACGCAACGCATCCGTAGCGTAACATTTCGGACGTGCGCCTTTGCCTTGCTCGTGGCCGGGCTGGTTCATCAGGGATTTGATTGCTATTTCATCTATAGCGCGCGGGTCCGCGACTTGACCGCGCTCGGGGCGGTGATTGCGTCAAATAGCACGGCGACCGTGGTGTTTCAGGATAAGGAATCGGCGCATGAACTTCTGAACTCCTTGATTCAAAAAAAACAGATCACCACGGCGAGCTTCTACAGCGCCGATGGAAAAGTTCTCGCCACATATAATCGAGAGGAAACAAAAGGGTATCGCCCTCCCGCCGTCCAGCCACAAGGGCACCACATTGCAAATGGGCATCTTCTCCTATTTCAGAATGTACGCAACGAGGGCGAAGTGATTGGGACGCTCTATTTGGAATCGGACCTGTCGGACCTGTGGTCGCGCGTCCTGGAAGACATGCTCGTTCTTGTGTTTGTCCTCTTTCTTTCCCTCATAGCCGCGTCGATTCTTTCCGCCCGCTACCAGGACGTGGTCGTCGGCCCGATTCGTCATCTGGCATGGACGGCAAAGATGGTTTCTGTCGAACAGAACTATGCCATCCGCGCAAAGAAGGAATCCAATGATGAGATCGGACATCTCGTGGACGGATTCAATCAGATGCTCGCTCAAATCGAGCATCGCGACGCGGCTCTCCAGAATGCGCACCATGACCTTGAACGCCGCGTTGACGAGCGAACGGAGGAACTCCGAAAAGAGGTTTCCGTGCGCGCCGAGGCGGAACGCCATCTCGCCGAACGAACGGCTTACCTGAACGCACTCATCGAAAATACGCCGCTGGGCCTGGTGGCGCTCAACACGGAACAAAAAGTTACGTTTTGTAATGCCGCGTTCGAGCGCATGTTCGGTTACACACTGGCCGAACTGGTTGGGCGCGACCTGGATCCGATGATTTGTCTGGATCAGGAGGGCGTCAGCCTGACGCAGGCATCCTTCCGAGGGCAGTCCATGCAGGTTACGGCAACTCGGCGCCGCAAGGGCGGTGCGCGCTTCGACGCGGAGATTCAAGTTGTTCCCCTGATCCTCCACGAAAAAGTAGCGGGCGGATTTGGTCTTTATCGCGACGTCACGGAAGAACGCCGAGCGAGGGAAGCTCTTGAGCTGAGCGAGGCCCGTAGAATTGCGTTCAATCAGGCGGCGCTCGACGGAATCATGACCAATGACGCTGAAAGACGTATTACGGATTTCAACCCGGCGATGGAACGCCTCACCGGTCGCGGCAAGGAAGAAGTCCTGGGCCGCACGTTCGTTGAAGTCATGGTTCCCGCCGAAATGCGAGAGATGGTCGAACGCGATTTTGAAGAGTTTGTCCGGACGGGGTCTTCAAGATTAATCGGTCACCTGATCGAAGTCCCGTTACTGCGCGCCGATGGCAAGGAACTCCCCGTGGACATGATCGTGACTCCCCTGCGCGTAGCGGGCGCGCTGACGTTCATGGCACAGATGCGCGACATCACACAAAGAAAAGCCGCCGAGCAGGAACAACAGCACGCGAAGGAATCTGCCGAAGCCGCCAACCGCGCCAAGAGCGAATTTCTGGCCAATATGAGCCACGAAATCCGCACACCTATGAACGGGATTATGGGCATGGCCGAACTGGCGCTCGATACCGAGCTTTCCGCCGAGCAGCGCGAGTATATCCAAATGGTTAAGTCTTCGGCGGACAGCCTGTTGCGGATCATCAACGACATTCTTGATTTCTCCAAAATTGAAGCCGGACAAATGGATCTCGAGTCCGCGCCCTTCAGTCTGCGGATCGCTCTTCTGGACATGCTGAAGACCCTTGCCTTGCGCGCGCACAAGAAGGACATCGAGCTGACGATTGATATTCCTCCCGCGGTTCCCGAGGATGTTATGGGCGACGTGACCCGGCTGCGCCAGATTCTTGTGAATCTTGTTGGCAACGCCATCAAATTCACGGATCGCGGCGAAGTCAATGTGCGCGTCAAGACCGAGGAGTCGGATTCGGGATCAGTTCTGCTCCACTTCGCCGTGAGCGACACCGGCGTCGGCATTCCTCCGGATAAAATCCAGAAGATTTTCGAGCCATTCATTCAGGCCGACGGCTCCATTTCGCGCCGGTTTGGCGGCACAGGACTCGGCCTAAGCATATCGACGCGCTTTGTCGAACTCATGGGCGGGCGCATTTGGGCGGAGAGTCAACTGGGAAAGGGAAGCACGTTTCACTTCACTGCCTCATTCGGGCTGGCGCTTCATGCCCCGGCGCTCCAGCCGCAGACGCCGCCGGAATTGGATGGACTGCCGGTGCTCGTGGTGGATGACAACGAAACCAACCGAAAGATTCTTTCGCAGATGCTCCAGAACTGGCGGATGTCGCCGCTCAGCGTGAATGGCGGCAGAGCAGCGCTTGCGGAAATGACAAATGCGCATTCCAATCACCATCCGTATTCGCTCGTACTCCTCGATGCGCACATGCCTGAAATGGACGGCTTTGCAGTCGCGGAAGCAATCGGCAAGGACCCCGGCCTGGCTGGCGCGACCATTATGATGCTGACCTCCGATCTTGCCGCGGGTGATTCGCAACGCTGCCGGGCATTGGGAGTAACCGCGACGCTTGTCAAGCCGATTCAACAGTCGGAATTGCTGGACGCAATCATGAAAGCTCTTTCCAAGCCGGCATCGGCAGGAGTTCCGGCGCTTGAGACGGTGCGGCCCGCAGAAATTGCGCGTCAGGGACATACACGATGCTTTCTTTTGGCCGAAGACAATCCCGTTAATCAGACACTCGTCGTGAAACTGCTGGAAAGGCAGGGACATAAGGTTGTGGTCGCAAACAACGGCCGCGAGGTCCTCGATGCGCTGGAAAACGCCGCCCCCCACGCCTTCGACGTAGTTCTCATGGACGTTCAAATGCCCATGATGGACGGAATGGAAGCCACCGCGGAAATCCGCCGCCGTGAAGAAAAGACAGGGGCGCACATCCCGATCGTGGCGATGACGGCGCACGCGATGAAGGGTGATCGCGAGCGCTGCCTCGCGGCGGGAATGGATGGATATGTTTCCAAGCCAATCTCGCCTCCCGTATTGAAAGCGGAAATTGAGCGCGTGCTATCCGAGCAATCCGCAAGAAAACAGGAGCTCGCTATGCATACGACTTCCAAGCAACCCATGATCAAACAAGAGCCCGCCATCAATCTCGATGTGCTTCGCAAGCGGCTCGACGGAAACGACGAACTGATGTCCGAACTTGCTCAACTTTTTCTCGATGATGCGCCCAAGCAGATTCAAGCGATTCGCGAGGCGCAGGCGAAAGGCGACGCAACCGGGGTCGAGTTCGCGGCCCACACGCTCAAAGGAAGCGCGTCGACGCTTGGCGCAAACGGCCTGGCAGCAATCGCCCGAAATCTCGAAATACAAGGGCGCGAGAAGAGAATGGAAGGGACTGGCGAGCTCAGCTCCGAGCTCGAACAAGAATGGGAGCGGCTGAAAATGGAATTATCAAGTCTTTGCGCTGGAGCAGCGAAATGAAAATTCTGATTGCCGACGACGATCCCGTATCGAGGCTGGTGGTTGAACGCTACCTCAGACAGTGGGGATATGACGTTGTTTCCGCCTCCGATGGCGACACCGCACACCGCGCCTTGTTGGAAGACGAAACACCGCGGCTTGCCGTGTTGGATTGGATGATGCCCGGCTTTACCGGGCCGGAACTATGCCGCGAGGTCCGCCAGCGCATCGGGCGTCCTTACACCTACCTGTTGCTCGTCACTTCACGAGAAGGGAAGGAAGACGTGATCAGCGGGTTGAATGCCGGTGCGGATGACTATTTAACGAAGCCAGTGCACCCCGAGGAACTTCACGCGCGCTTGCGCGTAGGCGTGCGGATCATCGAGTTGGAGGACAAACTCCTTGCAGCTCAGGATGTCCTCCAGCACAAGGCCACGCACGATTCGCTGACGGGCCTGCTGAATCGCGCGGCGATTATGGACCTGCTTCGCCGTGAATTGGCGCGCGCCCCACGCGAGAAATCCTGTTGCGGCGTTTTGCTCGCCGACCTGGACCACTTCAAGTCCGTGAACGATACGCTGGGCCACGCCGCGGGGGATGAAGTCCTTCGAGAAGCAGCCGTACGCCTCGCGGCGGGAGTGCGCGAATATGACGCCGTGGGCCGATACGGAGGAGAGGAGTTTCTGCTGGTGCTGCCCGGTTGCGACGCCACCGCCCTCCGCGAGCGTGCGGGGCAAATCCTCGCTGCCTTTCGTACCCGCCCCTTTGAGGCCGCCGGAAAACCTCTGCGCGTTACCATCAGCATCGGCGGGGCTTCTTCACTGGATTGGTCAGACCTGGCGCCGGATTCGCTCGTCCGATCAGCGGATAATTCACTCTATCACGCCAAACGGGGCGGGAGGGATCGGGCGGAAGTCGAAACGCGCGCAGGAGCGCGCGAACCCTCGTGCGTGCCGTCGGCCGTGTCAAAATAATTTTCTAAAGGGAACGAGTGCGTGGAGCCGCTGCCGTGGCGGAGGCCTTTTTCTCTCCGGGTACGGTCTTGCGGTAGAGGGTCAGCTTTCCTTCCGAAACATTTCCGATGTAGCGCCCGCCGGAGAGAAACTGCATTACTTTCTGGCCGCCGCGCGCGAGTTCGGCCCACTTGGAGCGCGTCTCGGGGTTCTGTTCGAGCCCGCGCAGAGATTGGCCTTCAAATTCAAAGTCCACCTGACGGAGGCGGCGGCGCTGCGTGCGATGCACAGGGAAGCGCCGCCCCTCGAGTTCGACAAGGTTCAAGTTTTCTTCCAGCGCCTGCCGCCAGATCGAAAGCAGGGCCTCGTCGAGCGTCATCAGTTGGCACGCGCCGCTTTTGCAGCCTGGTCGCGCATTTGCGTAACGCGTTCGCGGTATGCCTCAACCATCCCGGGCGCGACGCGATTCCAGTGTGCTTCAAGGCGCGCGACTGTGGATTCGAGTTGCTTATAAGCATTCGGGTTGTGGAACATCGAGCGGAAGCCCGCGAGTATGGGCTTGATCCTCTCAAACACAAACCAGAATTCCGCGCTGGTCTCAAAGAAAAGTTCGTCGTCAATCAGCCCGCGATTCACGAGGCCGCAGGCCATTTCCCAGTAGCTGCCGACCATTCTCATGCTCGCATTCGCCTCGCTGGCCGGTGGATATTTCTGCATCACCTCTTCCATTGAGGCGGGCCAGAACTGGCTCATAAACCAGGCGCGGGCCTCCCGGAGCCGCGCCTCGCGGCGCAGATCGTAAAGCTTCAGCAACAGATTTGCCTGATCGTGCGTGACTTCACCCATGGCGTATTTCCTCCTGTTTTGCTGCGTATTGTTCAGTGGACTGCCCTACAAATTGCAATTCGACGCGTTGAACGCCCGAAGTGCGAATGCCTTCCTTCTCAAATGCTGCGCTGACCCTGCGGCGCAACTCGCGCGCTACATCGTCCTGCCGCGTGGCTGCGGTGCGCACCTGCAGGAGAATCTTCGCTCCGGCCGGGCCAATGGCATCCACGCCGAGCACGCGCGGGCCATCGACGAGTGCGGCGGACCAATCGGCATCGGCGCGGAAATCAGCGGCCACGCGCTCAAGCACGGCGAGGGGCGCTTCGAGCGGTGAATCGGGTGCGACGGTCACGCCGAGGAACACCTGCGACCAGTCGCGGCTCAGGTTGGCTACTTGCTGGACTTGGCCGTTGGGGATCGTGACGATGGCGCCCTGATCATCGCGCAAAACGGTGCGCCGCAGCGTGATGTGTTCGACGCGGCCTGTGGTCTGTCCGATTCGGACAGTATCACCGACAACGTACTGGTCTTCGATCACGACGAACAGGCCGGCAATCAAATCGCGGATCAGGTTTTGCGCGCCAAAGCCGACTGCAAGGCTGGCCAGCCCAGCGGCTGCCGCGACGGGCGTCACATCGTAACCGAATTCCCGCATGGCCATCAGGATCGCCACGGCCACAATGACGAAAGTGATTACGCTGTCTAATAATTCGGCAACTGTCTTCGTTTGCTGCTCCCTCATCCGCGCCGCGCGGTTGGCACCATCTGCGGCGGGCTTGTAGACGATGCGCCGGGTGAGGGATTTCGACAGGCGAGTAAGGACGAAGGCCAGCAGGAGGATGCCAGCCAGGCGGAGACCCCGCCCCAAAGCAAATTCTGACAACCGGGAAAGGAAATTGGTCATACAATAAGAGACCATGAGTTTATAGCATCCGGCTGGACGCCGCCAGCCTTGAGGGGTTCGCGGGGCTGAACGGGAGGTGGTCATGAGTAGAGACAGCTCGCGCAGGATCTTCCTCAGAGTTATTCCCGGCGCCGTCGCCGGTCTGTGGGGTTTCAGAGCATTGGCGCAAGACCCGCCCACAGGAACACAACCTCCCAAACCAATGACTCCCCCCAAGGACGCCAATGGCAATCCACTTCCCGGGTTTGGATCTGGCTCAGGTGGGGGCCCGCGGCCCTCATCGAACATTCCACCCCCGACACCAAGGCCCGGATCGCGCGGAAATATTCCGGAGGCCCCAAAAGCCGACCCCAGAACGCTCAAATTAAATGAGACCGACATCAAGCGTGACGTCGAGAGACTTGCGCAACTCGCCCAGGAATTAAAGAGGCAGATCGAAGCGACCGACAACACCAAAATCCTCTCCGTGGACATGATCAAAAAGACGCAGGAAATTGAAAGGCTGGCCCACCAAATCGCCTTGCTTGCAAGGGCGTAGCTGCCGGGGTTAAGGTACGCGCGTAACTTTGCCCGGTTGAAACCTGCGCGATGGCGCGCGCGTCACTACAGCCGAGGAAGTTTGTCCGGGCTGGGGGCCCGGACTGACGGTTCCCACCGAAACCCCAAAACAGGAGGAAAACGTGTTCAAGCGCCACGCGCTGATCTTTGGTTCTCTTGCGGTGTCTCTCGTTCTATTTGTTGCGGCCGCGGCTCAGGCCAAACCAATCCACATCCCGCGCACACCGGACTACCACAACGGCAAAATCGTGTTCGGCTACCTGGGAAGCATCTGGGTGGTGAATGAAGACGGCTCGAATCCGCGCCGCCTGACCGTTCATTCCGCCCACGACGAATTCCCGCGCTTTTCTCCTGACGGCAGATGGATCGCTTTCTCCTCGGACCGCTACGGCAACAACGACGTGTTCGTGATTCCCTCCGATGGCGGAGAGGCGAAGCAGCTCACGTTCAATTCCTCGCCGGACACGGTGGTGGGCTGGACGCGCGATTCCAAGAATGTGATTTTCTCTTCATCGCGCGGGAGTGCCCAATTCCCGAGCGTGGCAATGCTCTATCAAGTGTCCATCGATGGCGGGCTCGAGCAGTTGATCCCCACCGACGCCGGATACTGGGGCAGCTACTCGATGGATGGCTCGAAATTCGTTTTTAATCGACACGTGCCCATCTGGTGGCGCAAGCATTACCGCGGCAGCGGCGCGACGGACCTTTGGGTGATGGACGTCAAGGCGAAAACTTACAAGCGAATCTTGGACACCGAAGTGGACGACCAGATGAAGCCTTACAACTCCTGGCCGCAATACGCCGCGAACGGCGCGATTTACTTCGTTTCCGACCGCGACGTCATGGCCAAGGCCGGAGATCCCAAGGTCTGGAAATCCACCTACAATATCTACAAGATTGCCGATACCGGCGGCGCGCCGACGCAGGTGACGCATTTCACGGATGGCTCGCTCTTCTTCCCGTCCATTTCCTCGGATGGAAAAGTAATCGTGTTCGAGGAAAACTTCGGTCTGTGGAAGCTGGACGTGGCGAGCGGGCACGCTTCCGAAGTGAAGATTGATATTTCCGCGGACGACAAGTCCAACAATTTCCGCGTGCTCACGGTGAACGGCGAGACGGATAGCTATGACCTTTCGCCATCCACGCTGCGCGCGGCGATTACCACGCACGGCGAGGTGTTCACCGTGGCGACGGACCGCGGAGACGTGACGCGCGTGACGAACAGCTATTTCCGCGACACCGATCCGAAATGGTCGGGGGACGGCAAGTGGGTCGCATACGTGAGCGACCAGACCGGGCGCCCCGAAGTTTGGATGGCTGGCACGGACGGAATGGGCGCGAAAAAACTTTCGGATTCGGACTCCGAGAAATTGAGCTTGAATTGGATGCCGGATTCCAAGGGTCTGCTCTATACGACTTCGGACCACAAGCTAAACATGGCGAATGTTGAGACCGGCCAGACACGAATGCTGGTGACGAATGAATCGAGCGGCATCAGCGGCGTGACGGTCTCGCCGGACGGCGCGTGGATCGCCTACTCGAAAGCGGACCACGATCTCCGGCAGCACGTTTATTTCATGGCCGCGGCTGGAGGGGAAGAGCATCGCCTACCTGACGCGCTGCAATACGCTTCGTATGACCCGCGGTTCACCGCGGATGGGAAGAAACTCATATTCCTGGGCGGCTATGTTCAGGGGGGGTCCGCAACGCTTCGCACAAATACCGCGGCGATTTACAGCGTCTCGCTCGCGAAAGAAGATGCGGACTCGATGAGCCGCGACGTTGACACCGAGGAACAGGCCCGCGCTATGGCTGGCGCCGGGCGTGGTGGACGCGGCGGAGGCAGTGGCGGCGCGCCCGCGGCTCCCGCGGAAACAAAGATTGATTTCGACGGAATGGACCGGCGCATCAGTCAAGTCACGCACCTCACTGACAACATTTCCACCGCTGTCCCTTCACCCGATAGCCGCAGCTATGCATTCGTGGCCGCGGTGGACGTGGAAGGGCGGCCGGTCCCAACGCTCTACATCATTCAAGCGGACGGTTCGCAGCTCCGGCGGCTCTCGCAGGCAACGCCTGCGGCGGAAGATGACAACGCTCCGCCGGCAGCGGCTGGCGCGGGGGGCGGAGGGATCTCGAGCCTCCAATTCTCTCGCGATGGCGCAACGATCTACTTCATGGAGCGTGGCGGAATTTGGTCCGTGCGCACAGGGCCGGCAACCGGGGCGCCGGGCGGCGCGGGCGGCGGGGAAGCTGCCGGCGCGCGGCGGCGCGTGAACTTCACGGTGCGCGTGGAAGTGGACGAGCACAAAGAGCGCATGCAGATATTCGAGGAAGCATGGCGCACGATGAAGTACCGCTTCTACGATGCCAACATGAACGGCGTGGACTGGGCGCACTACAAACAGGTCTACGAAGCGCTGCTCGATGACGTCGGCGACCGGCAGGAGTTGCAGAACGTCACGCTGCAAATGATCGGAGAGCTGAACGCGTCGCATACCGGAATGAGCGGCGGCGGCGACCCGAACCGCGAAGCGCTGCAAACGCGCTCCCCGGGATTCGAGATAGCGGCGGACGCGTCCGGCTTTTACAAAGTTACGACTGTTTACAAGGGCGGGCCCGCGGACCACGATTACATAAGAATCGCCTCGGGCAATTACATCGTCGCGGTAAATGGAATCCCGCTCCATTCCGGCGACAACTACTGGAAGCTCTACAGCATGGCGCCGGGGCGCAAGTTCGAGTTCACGGTGAATTCGCGCGCGGCCGACGATGGCGCGTGGTCGGTGCGCATCACGCCGATTGCGGCGGGGGCCAACACAACTCTGCAATACGAGAAGTGGGTGGCGGACCGGACGGCGATGGTCGAGAAGATGTCAAGCGGCGAAATCGGCTATTTGCACATCCGGGCGATGAATGCTCCATCGCTCGCCAAATTCGAGCGCGACCTTGCCGACAACCACTTCAAGAAGGCGCTGATCATTGACCAGCGCTTTAACGGCGGCGGCGGGATTGATCAGGAGCTGCTCGCGATTCTCGAACAGCACCAGTATCAATACACGCGCGGGCGCGATTCGACCTACGTCACGCGGCCGGAACGCGCGTTCTTCGGGCCCATCGTGGTGATGCAGAACGAGCGCTCGTTCAGCGACGCCGAAGTCTTCCCGGACGGCATCAAGCGGCTCGGACTCGGCAAGCTCGTCGGCACGAACACGAACAGCTCCGTGATCGGCACGGGCGCGTACCGGTTGATTGACGGCGAAATGGTGCGCACGCCGGGGACCGGTCTGTGGGACATAGCAGGCTACAACCTCGAGAACTACGGCGTGCCCACCGACTTCTGGGTGGACAACACGCCTCCCGATGATATGGTCGGAAAGGACGCGCAGCTCGAGAAGGCGGTGGAGGTGCTGAAGGCAGAGTTGCAGAAGAATCCGCCAAAGGTTGTGCCCGGGCGGCAGTAGCAGAAAGACACTTTCACTGGAGACGGCTCCGCGAGTTCTGAGGGGATTCGCGGGGCCGTTTTCTATTTGCGCGGCGATTCAAATGCGCAGGCGTTGGCCACGTACGGCGATTCGCGTTACAATTCCATTCACGCCGCGTCCCCATAGAAACCATCGGGACGCAAACCGTGCGCCCGTAGCTCAGATGGATAGAGCGCGTGCCTCCGAAGCACGAGGTCGGGAGTTCGAACCTCCCCGGGCGCGCCATTCCTTTGACCTTTCCATTCAATAAGCTGGGGAGACTACCGGTAATCGAAGCACGTCAGCCTTTGCGCTTAGGCTTGGGCGAAGATTTTCCGCGCGGTTTTTTTTCGCGGACGCGGGCATACTTGAGGGCAATCATGCCTTGCGAGAAGGTTTTGTTCTCAAGGAGCGAGAAGTTGCGCTGAGGGAAGCCCGGGGGGAAGAGCGGGATGCCCTCGCCGATTAGCACTGGGACGACGCCGATGTAGAGTTCGTCGACGAGATCCTCTTTCAGAAAATCGCGCGCAAGTTCGCCGCCGCCCATGAGCCAGATATTTTTGCCGGGGCGTTTGCGGAGTTCGGCGATGAGGGCCGCGGGAGATTGACTTGTGAAGATGAGGCCATCGCGTTCGCCGGGCGGCTTGGTGCGCGAAAAGACGTATGTGGCCATCTTGGAGTCGCGGAATGAGTTGCTGCTCATGCGCAGAGCGACGTCGAGTGTTTTGCGGCCCATGATTGCGGCGTCAATCGTGGCAAAGAATGGGCCCATCGAGTAGTCCTTGGGCATGAAGAGGAAATCCACGTCGCCATTCGGGCGTGCGATGTAGCCGTCAAGGCTGATGCCGAGTCCGAGTACGACTTTGCGCATTAGGGGATTCTAAGCGAAAGCGAAACAATTTGGGAAGGAGTACGGAAGCACAAGCAAAGGGAAGCATGGTGCCTTCGGTAGGGGGGGTCGTGATATCCTCTGCCGCCATGCGTGAGCCGGGATTGACATGGGCTTCTTAAGCCACCTTTTTTATCCGTGGGGATTCATCGTCCAGATCCTGGCGCTGGTGCATTTTTTTCGGCGGCGGCCCGAGTGGTTCTGGCTGCTCGTGATTTTCATGGGCGGATTTATTGGGGCCGCGGTGTACATCATCGCGGAAGTAATCCCGGATGCCGGGCTGATCCGAAAGGGTTTTCAAAGCTACGGAAGAAAAGCGCGAATCAAGGTTGTCGAAGCGACGATAGCTGAGAATCCGTCGGTGGCGAATCTTGAGGAACTGGGCGAGCTTTTCTGGGACGACAAACAGTACGCGAAGGCGCGCGAGGCGTTTGACCGCGCGATTGCCACAAAGGCCGATGCGCCGCGAACTTTCTACCGGCGCGGGATGTGCGCGTTTGAACTGGGCGATTTCGCGGCTGCGGTGCCGGACCTCGAGAGAGCGGTACACGCGGACCCGAAAATTGATTTCTACCGCGCGGCAATGTTCCTGGCGCAAGCATATGCGGCGGTGGGACAAAACGAAGATGCGGCGGCGCTGTTTGCCGAGGCGGCACAGCTCTCAAGCACGCCGGAGATGCTGTACAGCTACGCGGCGTTCCTGAAGTCGCAGGGCAGAGCGGACGAGTCGCGCGAGTGGGCGGAAAAGTTGGAAGAAAAAAGGCGGACGTCGCCTCGTTACGTGCAGCGAGTTGAGCGGACGTGGTTCCGGAAAGGGAACGCGCTACGAAAAGAGTTGGATGCCGCCACTAAAAAGAGCTGAGGTTGGGCGCAAAGGCGGGCAGGGCAAGTCCTGCCCCTACAAACAAAAGTCAAAACCAATTATTTCTAGCGGATGCGAGCGACGCGGCCAGCGGTGGGGAAGTGATTGAATTGCTCCGGGTCGTGGCCGGGAACGACGCGGTCGGGCGAACCGGCGAGGTCGATCATGCGCTGTTGCGCAGCGATATTACCTGCGGCGTCGGCGGGATCGAATGTGGCTCCGGCGCGATGCGATTTTAGGTTCTCGTAGAGATAGCAATTGTCAGAAGCGAGGACGAAGGGCGGCTGTCCATCCACGCGAATATATTGTGACGCAAAGGTGTGGCGCGCGCCGGTGTAGGCGCGAATGCCGGGGAGGACTTCCTTGTCGTCGCCATCCACGAAGCGGACTTTCCCCGCCAGGTTGCGGCGGACGAGTTCTTGCACGTCGTCGGAGTCAATGCCGCCGTGGTGTCCGCCGGGTTGCCACGCTGCGCCGGTGTAATATTCATATTCCGCTTTCTGAATCCAAATAATCGAGTTGGGAAAAAGATCGATACCGTCCATGTGATCCCAGTGGGCGTGGCTGATGATTAGGTCGGTGACCTGGGCGGGATCAACGTGCGCTTCCTGAACGGCTTTGTCGGGCGATAGAAAATCCGTAATGTTGAACTGCTTAAACCATTTGTCGCGGTGAAAGCCGGAGTCAAAGAGAATCGTGTGGTCACCGCCGCGGATGAGCCAGATGACCATGGCGATGTCAATTTGCTGATCGCGCGGCGCACCGGGAATCAAGCCCGAAAGAGGGAACTTGGGGACGGTGGCGTAGCGGATGGCTTCGATGGTGTAGGTCGGCGCCGGAATAGGCGTTTGCGTTTTCGGCGCGGATGATTGCGCGCGTGGGGCCACCACCGCAGCGGCGCATAGCGCGGCGGAAATCAACAGAACCGGGAAGACAATCTTTCTTCGCGACATTTGAGGTCTCCTTGAAAAGCGAATCCTACCAGCGATTGTGAGAAAAGCGTGCGTGAAATAACCAAACACCGGTTGCGGGTACAATGTGTACGGCCTTCGCAGCGGTTTGTGGCCCTTATGAAATCCTTACAATCCCCTTATGCATTTCTGAGGGGAAATTCCTAGGATGGGGATGGGGAGGATGTCCATGTTGAAGCTCCGTTTACATTCACTCTTTATGGCAGGCGCGATTGTAGTTGTATTGGCGCTCGCGCAAGCGACGTGCTCGGCGCAGAGCAGCGCGAGGCCAGGCGATTCGCAGGCGCAGGCCGCACCGCATGATGACAAGACGCCGGCGAACCCCCCTGCGGGATCAGCCACCGGCGCTGTAAACAAGACCGACGCGGGTGCGAAGAATTCAGGCAATGCCTCGAATGCCGAGATTCTGGCGGAGCTCGAACGGATGCGCACGCGGATCGCAGAACTGGAAGCGCAATTAAGGGCGCAGTCTGGTGAGGCGCCGGCAGCGGTTCCGGTCGCGGTGAATGCCGGAGGGCCTACGGTGGCGCCTGCTGCGCAACCACTGACTTTGGCATCGGCTCCGGGCGCGCTATCCACCACACCTGTTGCCGTGCAGACTACGGAGAAAAAGCCGGCCATGGCTGAGCCCTTTGCGTTCGCGGATTTCACATGGATGAACGGCAACTCGCGCACGACGGAATCCCCGCTGGACACAAAATATTTCACGCCGGAATTCCGCGCGGATACAAGTTACATCTACGATTTCGCGCATCCGTCGGATCACACTCTGGTTGGATCCTCGGAAACTGGAAGAACCGGAGAGGTGCAGCTCCAGCAATTGGGAGTTGGGGGCGACTTCCACGTTGGCAATGTCCGCGGAAGGTTTATGACGCAATTCGGAATGTATTCAACGATGACGCCGCGAAACGATGGCAGCCCCACGGTCGGGCAATGGCAGATGGCTGATGCCTATCGATACATTTCCGAAGCGTACGGCGGGTATCACTTCAACGTGTTGCACGGGGTGAACGTGGACGCGGGAATATTCATGTCGTACATCGGACTCTTCAGCTACTACAACTTTGACAATTGGGCGTATCAGCCCTCGTATGTCTCGTCCAACACGCCGTGGTTCTTCCAGGGCGTCCGCGTCCAGATATTTCCCACAGACAAATTGAAAATCGAGCCGTGGTTTGTCAACGGTTGGCAATCCTATGGCAAGTTCAACCATCTCCCGGGCGCCGGCGGACAAATTCTGTGGCGTCCAAAGGGATGGCTCTCATTCGTGTTCAACAATTACGGGCTTGGAACGGACACACTTGGAGTGCCGGCGCGTTCACGCATCCACGCGGATTACAGCGTGGAGGTGAAGTATTACGACAAGCGCGACAACTGGCTCGACAAGATGGCGTTTTCACTGACGGGCGACGCCGGCTGCGAATATGGCGGTGGTGTCGCGTGCCTGGGCACGCGGAACGGACATCCGAAGCAGAGCTTCCTCGGTTTCATGGCCTACAACCGCTTCTGGTTCGCCCACGATCACTACGGCCTGACTGTGGGCGGCGGCGTGATCAACAATCCGGGGCGGTATCTGGTGCTTGTCCCACCAATCAATGGCGCGACGGCGGCGACAGGGTCGGCGTATTTCAGCGCGAATCCTGGTGATCCCTACAAGGCGTGGGACGTTTCCGGAACATTCGATTATATGCCGGTGCAATACATCACCTTCCGTTGGGAATATGACCATCGCCAGGCAAACGTGCCGTATTTCGCTGGGCCCGGCGGTGTGACACCAGCGGGCGGAAATACCGGCGCGCCGGGATCATTCGTGCCCGGATTTACGCCCGACCTGCGCAAGGTCGAGAACCGGATCAATATGGCGCTGTTGGTGAAGTTCTAAGAGCGGGAGCACGGTGATGATGGATTTCATTTTCATAGCGGCGACAGTGGCGTTCTTCGCGGTTGCGATTGTGTACGTCCGCGCGTGCGAGCGGTTGAAGTAGGAGCCGACAAATGCTTGGGAACATTATTCTTCTGACCATCTGTGTGCTTCTTCTCGGATACCTGCTGGCGGCGTTGCTCTGGCCGGAGAGGTTCTGACCATGACCGCCAATGGATGGTTTCAAATCGGGCTATTCCTGCTGATCATTCTGGCGATCACAAAGCCTATCGGGATCTATCTGGCGAGTGTGTTTTCCAGCGAGAAGACAATTCTCGATCCGGCACTGCGGCCGGTCGAGCGGCTGATCTATCGCTTGACCCGAGTGGATGCGAAGCGCGAGATGCGTTGGACGGAGTACGCCATCGCGATGCTGCTCTTTAGTGGCGTTTCGATGGCGCTGCTCTACCTGATTCAGCGCGTGCAGCATTGGGCCTGGCTGCCGTGGAATCCACAGCATTTGGCAAACGTGCCGACCGATCTCGCGTTCAACACGGCCGGGTCATTCACGACGAATACGAACTGGCAGTCGTACATTCCTGAAACCACGATGAGCTATCTCACGCAGATGGCGGGGCTCGCTTATCACAACTTCGCGTCTGCCGCGGCAGGCATCGCGATGGCAATCGCCCTGATTCGCGGGATTGCGCGGCGCGAGAAGGATACGATTGGAAATTTCTGGGTGGACCTCACGCGGTGTTTTCTCTGGGTACTTTTGCCTGCATGTCTGGTGATTTCGCTCGTGTTTGTGTCGCAGGGAGTGATCCAAAACCTGCGCCCGTATGACACCGTGAAGCTTCTGAATCCCCAAACGGTGCAGGTGACAGGCGCAGATGGGAAAACAACAGCGCAAACCATCACGGATCAGGTGATCGCACAGGGGCCGGTAGCTTCGCAAGAAGCGATCAAAGAACTCGGCACAAATGGCGGCGGCTTTTTCAATGCCAACAGCGCGCACCCATTTGAAAATCCCACTCCGCTGACCAATTACCTGCAGATCATTCTCATTTTTGCGATTCCCGCGGGACTGACTTACACGCTGGGCCGGATGACCGGTTCGCAGCGGCATGGATGGGCGGTGTGGGCGGCGATGGCAGTGCTATTCACGGTGGGCGTGGTTTCCGCGTACGCGGCCGAGTCTCGAGGTAATCCGTTATTCGCCGGCGTAGATCAAAAGGTGAGCGCCATACAGCCGGGCGGGAATATGGAGGGAAAGGAAGTCCGGTTTGGAATCGCGAACTCGGCGCTTTTCGCGACGGTTACTACTGATGCGAGTTGCGGCGCGGTGAACTCGATGCACGATTCCTTCACGCCGCTGGGCGGCATGATTCCGCTCATCAATATCATGCTGGGCGAAGTGGTGTTTGGCGGGGTCGGAGCCGGGCTCTATGGGATCTTTGTTTTCGTAATTCTGTCCGTATTCATCGCCGGACTGATGGTGGGGCGCACGCCGGAATACCTGGGAAAAAAGATCGAAGCCTACGATGTGAAGATGGCGATGCTTACCGTTCTGGTTTTTCCACTTATCATTCTGACCTTCACTGCCATTGGAGTTGTGACTGCCTACGGCAAGGCGGGGCTTTCCAATCCCGGCCCGCACGGGCTGTCA
>JBGPHM010000055.1:0-22861 GCA_041484365.1 Terriglobia bacterium
CGCTTTACATGCGCAGGCCGGTGGTGGGGCTGCCGCAGGCGTACCAACTGACTCCCCAGCTTCACGGCTCGACGCTGGTGATGAACAATTCGGGCCCGACAGCAGGACTGTCAGGAGTAGTGCTTGATCCGAGCGGTAGAGTGATCGTCGGAGCGACCGTGCGCGTATTTGACAGCAACAACAGCCAGGTGGCGGCAGTTAATTCGGGTGCGAGCGGAGAATATGCTTTCGTAGGAATTCGGCCCGGCAATTATTACCTGGAGTTCACTGCGCCAAATTTCAAGACAATGAAAATGACTTCTGTAGAGGTGATTGCGGGGCGGACATTTAATTCCACCGCAAATTTAGAAGTGGGGGCGGCGTCCGTGACCGTAAATGTAACGGCGAGCGGACAACAGGTTCTTGAAACGCAGAACACGTCAGTCCGCAGCAACACAAGAGGGGGGCCGAGGAATTCTACATTCGAGGGCCTGCCGAGAGGATCTATCAACACTACATTCGACGGGATTAATGTTCAAGACAACTTGCTCAAGTCTTCGGATGGATTCTTCGCGCTCAACGACCCGCGTACTGACGCAGTAAATGAATTCGGACTGACCGCCAACGCGATGGAATCGAGCGTCAACGCAGCGGCTGGAGGATTGCTTGGCGATTTATTCGAGTACCGTCTGCGCGACCGAGTGACAATCCGCAAGAACCAGTCCGCGCTGGTTCCGATTGCTCAGACGGAAATCCAGGCGGAGAAGGTGGCGCTGTGGAGCGCGAGCCTTGGAATGGTTCGTCCGCTGCGGGCGCTCTGGTTGAAGAACTCGAGCGAACTCGTGCTCGACGGCGGCAGCTTCAATGTGATCGAAGACGGTGCTTTCGCGGGAGAGGGCATCATGGCGACGCTCCATCCGGGAGAGAGGCGGCTGATCAGCTATGCGGCGGATCTCGCGATGCAGGTGGTGCCAAAGCAAGAGGGCGCGCCGGAGAAAGTCACGAAGATTCACGTTTCGCGTGGTGTTTTGTACCGCACGGTTCAGTCGCGCCAGCGATTGTCCTACACAATTCGGAACGAAGACACCGTGACGCGCATGCTGATCCTCGAGCACCCGGTGCGCAGCGGCTGGAAACTCGCAGAGAACATAAAACCCGACGAGGAATCGGCGACGGCGTACCGCTTCCGCGTGGAGGTTCCGGCGAAGGAGACCAAGACGTTTGTGGTGGAGGAAACCACTCCAGCTGTAACGGCGGTTCAATTGACCAATCTTGACGAGAACACAGTGAAATTGTTCGTCTCACGGCATGAACTGACGCCGGAATTAGAAAAAGCACTCCGCGACATCCTCGCGCAAAAAGAGGCAATTGCGCAGATGGATCAGGAAATGGAAAAAAGGAACGACCAGATAGACGAGATCGGCGATGACCAGGACCGCCTGAGAGAAAACATGAAGACGCTCAAAGGCAGCCCGGAAGAGAAGGCGCTGCTCCAACGCTATGTCGGCGAGCTGAATGACGAAGAGACAAAACTGGCGACACTGCGGAAGGAGATCGCCGATCTGGAAGCGAAGAAGAAACAGGCGCAGGAGGATATGAACAAAACGATTGAGAAGATGGCGTTCGACGTGAAGTTGTAACCGGAGCGGCTGGGCGCTCCGCTGTCCCGGGCCGCGCAAGCGGCCCGGGACTTCCGCTAGCCCGCGGCGAACCTCCGGGTTATTTCACGGGTGGCTTCAAGGAATACGCCGAGTGCATCAGGCCCGTCGGCGGGTACAGTTCTTTGTGCGTGAACGTGAAGCCGAGCTTTGTGAGAACTTTGCCTGATACCTCGTTATCCGGGTGATGTGCGGCAAAAAGCTCGCGAATGCCGAGCGGGCCAAAGGCATGGGCGATCACCGCAGCGCCGGATTCGACGGCAAATCCCTGTCGCCAATATTGAGGGCGAAGATAAAACCCCATTGAAAAGATGCCCTTCTCAGGCTTGCGCGAGCGCATTCCCGCGCAACCGACTAGCTCGGAGGTGTCCAGCAGAAAGAGGGGCCAATACTGGACGCAATACGCGCTCATCGAAAAGATCTCACGGACCAGACGCTCGCGGACTTGCTCATCGGAGAATGGCCCGCCGACGAAGCGCGTGACAAGAGGATCGCCCCAGATCGCCTGGGCCAGCGGCAGGTCTTCGGCGGACCAACAGCGGAAACCGAGGCGCGCGGTCTCAAGGAAATACGGATTTTGGCTAATTACATCTCCCAATGGGAACTCCCGGTCCGGTTACATCTTCCAAATTTGATTATAGCGTTAAGCCTCCAGCACTTGTGTGGTCGCGCAATTCGATAGTGATGCCACACCGAAACATGTGCGCAGAGATAGAATGGACAACCGACGACGGGAACGGAAAAAGGAGAGGAATGAAGCGACTGGCTGAATTTCGCGTTCTGACGTTTGATTGCTACGGCACGCTCGTGGATTGGGAGGCGGGAATCCTCGGCGTGCTGCGCCCGTGGGCAGCGCGCGCGGTAAATGCCGTGGGCGACGCGAAATTGCTCGCTGCATTCGGCGAAGCTGAAAGCGAGGCCGAACACGTGCAACCGGGCGCGGCATATCCGGAGATTCTGCGCGCGACGCACGCCGGAATCGCCGCATTGCTCAATGCAAAATCGCTGGGCGCGGACGCTGACGCCGAGGCGGCGGATGCGCTGGGACGGTCGGTGGGCGACTGGCCGGTGTTCCCGGACACAGCGGACGCGTTGCGCCGGTTGCAGCGGCGGCACAAATTGATGATTGTCTCGAATGTGGACCGGGCATCATTTTCTCGCACCCATCCCAAGCTTGGCGTGCAAATGGACGCGGTAGTGACCGCGGAAGAGGTCGGCGCGTACAAACCGGACCTGCGGATGTTTCGGCGCGCGATCGAGGTTGCTGCGCAATGGGGCGCAAGTCCGGGCGAAGTGCTGCACGTGGCGCAGAGCCTCTATCACGACCACGTGCCCGCGAAAAAGCTTGGCCTTGCGACCGTGTGGGTGCGGCGCCCAAGCGTGGCAGGAAAATTAGGCGCGACGCGCGAGCCCGGTGAGGCCGTGCGCCCAGATTTGATCGTCAACTCTCTCGCGGAACTCGCGGAGATCGAAGAGCGGGAAGCCTCCGCGGCGGCGGGCAGTTGACTCCACGGATACGCGAGCCACGCACAATCGCAGGGACCAAGCAGCGCTCCGCTAGAATGAAGGAAGCCCTCAAGAGGCAATTTCGGGTTACTGGTTCGAGGTACCACCATGACGCGCCGCGTTTTCTTTGCTTTCGTTTTTCTGGGTTTGTTGGCAGCAGACATTTCTCATGCGCAGCAGAAGCCGGGAACTATCTTCGGAGTCGTGCAGACCGCCGATGGAAAACCGATGGCGAAGGCACGCGTTTACCTGCAACCGAGCGACGGCCGCGCGCCGCACACCGTACAAACAGACACGGATGGACACTACAGCTTCACGAAATTGAGGCCGGGGCTATACGATTTGAAAGCGCATGCGAACGGTCAGTGGACGGATTTGCAGCGCAACGTCAACGTGCATGCGAATGAAGATGTGACCGTTAACCTGAAGTTCCAACCGCCTCCGACGACGCCTGTCACGCCGCCCGCGAAACCCAAGAACGCCAATCTCTAAACCGGCATTCAGAACCAATCGGGCTCCGCATGGCGCGGAGCCCGATGAGCATTTCCGTTGAGTTGAACTAAATCGAGTTTAGTGATCACCCGGCGGATTGCCGCCGGTGGGAGCGGGTGCAGGTGGCTTCGCAAACTTCGAGTCATCGATCGGGGCGTTCTGCTGCACGCTGTCAATTTGAATTGAGAAGCGTCCTGTAGGCCGCGAAAGCGTCCAGTGGAACGGAACCTTTACGCCATCCACAGCGCGGTAGTCGGAGTAATCCACCTGGACGGGCATCATACCGAGGCCGACTTCGTTGTAACGGATAGCGCGCATGAGCAAGCCGGTTTCCTTGTCGAAAAAGAGCCGCGTGGCCGGCGCATTCGGCCCACGGGCGAGGAGGGTGTACATTTCCTTGTCGCCGATTTTTTCCGGGCGAAACGAGCGCATTTGCGGAAAGACTTTTTTGAGGTCCGCGGGAAACGCGAGGGCGGCATCCACCATCGAGCTCATCGAATCAATCGAGTTCATATCGCGAGCGCCCCGGCCTCCGCCCATCCATCCGGCTGCGCCATCGTATGCGGTGAAACTATCGCCATTCTGGCCGTGCGTAACAGAGACGCGTTTGTTGGGCGCTTTCATGTAGATGTCAATCGGGGTTGGATTTTGACCAAAGAGGACATGGCCTTTTTCCGCGCGAGTCGTAATCCTTGCAAGCGCGTCCGCGCCCCCCACTGCATCCAGATACTTGGCAAGGATTTGGTCCGCAGTCGGGGGAGCGGTAGGAGGCGTAGCGTTTGGCGGGGGCTGCGGCCGCTCGCCTTCTGTCTCGAGGATTGCAGGAATGGGAACGGGACTGGCCGCGCCGCGGTGGCAGGTATTGCAGGTCACGTTCCGGTTACCATGGAAGGCGTTCTTGTTGATGTCCATGGTCATCTGCATCATCTCTCGCGCCGTGGCCTTTGAGCGCTTGTCATCCTTTTCGTTGACGAACTGGCCATTTTCCTGGACGTGACAATAGGTGCATTCCACACCAAGCGACGCGGCAATGAACTGCATCGAAGGCACAAGTTTATCCGCGTCCAAATCCTTCAGCACCTGGATATTCTTGAAGACATCAGGCGCCTTTTTCGGCGTGGCTGCGGGCGCGGTTTGCGTGCCGCTACTCTGCCCCATCCCCTGACCCGCGCCTTGTCCGGCGCCCTGGTGCGCCGTTGCGGGATTCGATTGCGCCCGCGCCACCGTGATGGCCAAAGCAAACGTTGCCCCAAGCAACGCGAAGCTCAAAACGTTGATCCGAGACTTCTTGTCCATTTCTCCCCCCATATTCATTGATAAAGCGCTGAATTCTATCAGACGCGGCAGGGGTTCCGCGCGTTATCTTTGACTCTGAGATTGGGGAAGGCGCATCCGGGAACAGGGTTGCAAAGGGGCGTTGGGGGAGCGTGGTACTAAAACCCGGGTACCGGGAAAAATGGGGCCTTTGGGTCATTGGGACAGGCCGACCGCAAAGCGCAAGATATTTGCAACGGGTTGGGGGCGCGCTGCGGGGACGGCGCTTCCGAGAAATCGGTAGCGCAGGCGAGCTACCCAACCCGCCAGACCTACTCTGCTGGTACCCCCAAGTGCTCCTCTTCCTACTGGCGGGGTGGGTCAATTCACCGGGCAAATTCCTCCAAGTGAGTCCTGCCATCGTATTTCTTCCACTTGAAATTTCTATTTGAGTTGGCGCTTTAATGACTCCCAAGAATCTGAAAGGGCGGCCTGGAAATCCGCTTGCCCCTGTTAGTATTGCAAGCATTACCGGGCGCATCTAAGTTGATGGAAACAATGGCTCCACTGAGGGCGCCGCGATGGGCGAATGTCGGCGCCTGGCGACAATCTGCGGCGAAGCGCCGGGGGAAACATACAAAGTGATCTTTGCAAGCTCTGCGAGCAATGCGGCGGGAAGGACAGCGCTGGCAGCCAGCGTGACCTTCGTTATGCTCGCCGTCATTTTCACCGGAGGCGTGGCTGCGGTGGCGGTCCCCGCGCGGCCCGACCCCATCAGTCCCGCTTTAGAAACTTCGCGTGCGTTTAACAGGTACGTTCAACTGACCGAGCAACGGATCGCGGGAGAAGCCACCGGCGGCGCGTTTCTAATGGTGGATGGCCTTCCCGCGAACATGCGTAACGGCGCGTATTCCGCGCTACGGGGTGGCGAACTGCGCATCGCGCGGCTCGAAACGCAGGAGAACGGACACGCGATGGAATGCCCGGGAGGGATGATCCATCACTGGATCGGAATCGTGTTCATTCCCGGCGCGACGCTGGAAAAAACGCTGCGGCTTGTGCAGGACTACGAACACCACGCGGACGTGTATGCGCCGCAAGTGGTCCGCGCCAAAGTGATTTCACACACGGGAAATGACTTTCACGTTTTTCTGCGGCTTCGCCAGAAAAAAGTGATCACCGTGGTGCTGGACACGGAACATGACGCGCACTTTGACCGGCTTGATGCGCAGCGTGTGGCGAGCCGGAGCATCTCCACGCGCGTGCAGCAAGTGGAGGATGCCGGCACAGCGGGTGAACGCGACTTGCCGGAAGGCCGCGACGATGGTTTTCTCTGGCGCATCAATAGCTACTGGAGATTTCTCGAACGCGACGGCGGGGTCTATGTTCAATCTGAATCTATATCACTGACGCGCAACATCCCGACTGGTCTGGGCTGGTTGATTGGGCCGTTCGTCGAAAGCATTCCCCGCGAACTGCTTTACGCGACGCTGGACAACACCCGAAAGGGACTCATCCGCGCGAGTGCAAGTCCCGCTTCCACGGCGCACGAGTAAACAGGCCGCCTTTTCATGCGTGAATTGACACCGGCCTTCGCGACTCTTCTCGAATTGGAAACACGAACTCTACCGATCGAATCGGCGCTTTATAATGGGCAGCCTTGAGTGTGCATCCACGCATCCAACGACAGGTGACGAGAATACCGATCCCAGTTCTGGCCTTGGGGATTCTGCTTGGTGGCGCATGGTGCGCGGCCGGGGCCTGCCCGGACGCTGATGGCGCTGTGGCCGCCAACAGTCAGCTGGACACCGGTTTTCACCAGCTTTACGAATTGCGTTTCACCGACGCGCGCGCCCAATTCGCCGCGTGGGAAAAGGCGCAACCCAATGACGCGATGGGCCCCATGGCGGAAGCCGCCAGCTATCTTTTTGAGGAGTTCTACACGCAGGGCGTTCTTACTTCAGAATTTTTTTTGGATGACGACCGGCTTTTCGGCAACACACCACTCAAAGCGAATCCAGAGCGGCGAGCATCTTTTTTTGGCGCGCTCGACCGCGCGCAAAAGCTCGCGCTGGCGCGGCTCCGCGATCAACCGAACGACGCGAACGCGCTCCTCGCGCTTGCGATTTCCACGGGCATGCGCGGCGACTATGCGAGCATCGTTGAGAAAAAACAGCTTGAGAGCCTTGGGCGCATCAAGGACGCGGACGTAATCGCGACGAAGCTTCTCGCAATTGATCCCAGCCGCGCCGACGCGAACCTTCCCATTGGAGCCGCGCAATACATTATCGGCTGTCTTCCCGCATATAAGCGATTCATACTTTGGTTCGGTGGAATTCACGGGGATCGCGCCGCCGGGATGGCGCGGTTGCGCGTGACCGCGGAAAAAGGGCATTACCTGAGGCCGTTCGCCAAGCTGATGCTGGCGCTTGCAGCGATGCGGGAAAACCAAAAGGATCTGGCGCGCGATCTGATGCAACAACTCGCGGCGGAATTTCCCGACAACCCACTCTTCGCGAAGGAACTCGCGAAACTCAAGAAGTAGGTTGTTCCCGGCGCGTCCCGCCAGCCTTCCATTACGATCCTGACTTCCGTGATAATCTCCCATTGATTTCTGTTCGGGAGCGCGCAATGTTTCAAGAAAATCTGCTTTCAGGACGGACTATTTTTCTGACTGGCGGCGGCACGGGCCTCGGGCGCTCAATGGCGCTGCGCATGGCGGAGCTTGGCGCGAAAATGTTTTTGATGGGGCGGCGGGAAGAGCCGTTGCGCGAAACCACAGATGCGATTCGCAAAGCAGGCGGCGCGTGCGCATTTGCGATGGCGGATGTCCGCGAATTCGCCGCGGTCGAAGCGGCCATCACAGCCGCCGAACGCGAGTTTGGCCGCGTGGACACGCTGATTAACAACGCCGCGGGGAATTTCATCGCGCGCACGGAAAAACTCTCGCCCAACGCTTTCGCGGCCGTTGTGGGCATCGTTCTGCAAGGGTCATTTCATTGCACGCTTGCTTTGGGACGGAAGTGGATCGCCGCGAGCCAGCCGGGCACAGTGCTCAGCATCGTGACGACGTATGCCGCCGCCGATTGTGGGTCGGCATTCATTGTGCCGTCGGCTTGCGCGAAGGCCGGTGTACTGGCGATGACGCGCTCGCTCGCCGTCGAGTGGGCGCGGCATAACATCCGGCTGAACGCGATTGCACCCGGGCCATTTCCGACGGAAGGAGCGTGGTCGCGCCTGATGCCCACGAAGGAGTTTGAGGAACACGCGCGGGAAAAACACCCGATGAAACGGTTTGGGCGGCACGACGAACTCGCAAATCTCGCCGTTTATCTGATCGCGGATGGCTCAGGCTATGTAAATGGCGAATGTGTTGTGATTGACGGCGGCCAATGGCTGCGCGGAGCAGGCGAATTCAACGATCTGGCAGACCTCCCTGACGCCGTCTGGGAAATGATTGAATCTGCACGAAAATCCACGCCCACGAAGTAGTCTCTTAAACGTGCATTTGCTCAGGAAAATGACAGCAATTGGGGCAAATCCTGAGCCTCCAGACCCCCTAGTACTTGCCGATGCTTAACTGTTACCCCAGTACCATGTCCCGCTTGACAGGTTGGGTGGTAGTTTTTGAAAGGAAGAAACGCCACTTCCTTACGCAAAATTGCGCAAGGAGCGATTGCCATGACCCGCACTGACAACCACAACCGTCCACCGCGCAACGACCGCGGATTCTCACTCATCGAGTTGATGATTGTCGTGGCTGTGATTCTCGTGATTGCGGCAATCGCGATTCCCTCGCTCACGCACGCAAAAATGGCCGCGAACGAGGCAGCCGCGGTCTCTGCGCTCCGCACGCTTGCGACGGAGGAGGTCAACTACGACGCAGCCTACTCATCCGGTTTCTCATTAACGCTTGGCGTACTCGGGCCGCCTCCTCCGGGTAGCGTCGCATCTCCTGCAACGGCGGGACTGGTTGACGAGGAGCTCGCTTCGGGAATTCGGGGCGGCTACCACTTCATTTACACGGCGATCGATCCGAGTGGGTCCGGAAAGCCAGGCGGGTATGAGGTGAACGCCAATCCGATCAGCCCGGGCATCACCGGTCAGTGGTATTTCTACGTGGACCAGTCCAACGTAATTCGCCAGAATTACGGCTCTCCAGCGAGCAAGACCTCAGCACCAACCCCACAGTAGGCGGCGCCGCCTCATCCCGTTCCGCCCCAAACGAATCTTTCTGTGTGACCAATTGACATAGGGCGCGTCTATATATAGCGTAGCCGCATATGGAGGCTACCCATTCATGCAGACTGAACTGAAAAAAGGGACCGCTGAAGTGCTCATCCTCTCTTTGCTGGAAAACCGCCCGCGGCACGGCTACGAAATCGCCAAATTGATCGAGCAGCGCTCCGAAGGCGTGCTCGAATTTCACGTCGCTTCGCTTTATCCCATGCTCTATCGACTGGAACGCCGCGGATGGATTGAAGGCCGCTGGCTCGAAAAGGCGGGGCAGCGTCGTCGTCGTTTCTACAAGCTGACTGCCGCGGGAAGGCGCGCGCTACCCGTGCAGCGGAAGACCTGGCGGGAGTTCATCCGAGCGATCCAGCGCGTCGCGCAGGTGGAGAGTTCATAGGAACGCCATGCCGGATTGGAAGCAATTCGTTCGAGCGCATCTTCCGCCGCTTGGGCTGAGCGGAGCGCGCGATGCGGAAATCGTCGAAGAGCTGGCGCTGCAATTGGAGCAGAGCTGCGCCGAGGCAATCGTGCACGGGGCAACGCCTCTGCAAGCGGAAGCGCGGGCGGCGGCGCAAATCCGAGATTGGAAGGCGCTCGCCGCGGAGATTCGCCGCGTGGAAACGACGGTTGTGCAACGCGCCGCGTCGCAAGCGGCTGCGCGTCTACCGGGGCCGTGGCGCGAGGCGTTCCAGGAAGAGAATTTTCGCAAACACCGGGGAGGGAACATGTTCGCTGATCTTTTTCAGGATTTGCGTTATGCGGTGCGGATGCTGCGCAAGAGCCCGGGCTTCACGGCGCTCGTTGTGCTGACGCTTGCACTGGGGATTGGGGCAAACGCGACGATTTTTTCGGTGATTAACGCCGTGCTGCTGCGCCCGCTGCCGTATCCGCAGCCGGAACAGTTGGTGCGCGTACTTGAAAGCAATCCCGGAAAGGGCTGGCCGACATTTTCGATCGCGCCGCCAAATTTCCTCGACTGGCGGGCGCAAACGCACACGTTGGAAAAAATCGCGGCGTATCAATCGGGCAGATACACATACACCGGCGGCGACACACCGGAACCATGGGCGGGGCCAATGGTGACGGAGGGATTTTTTGAACTCTTGAGAGCCGAGCCGGAGCTGGGCCGGACTTTCAGTACTGACGAATTTCAACCCGGAAAGAATCATGTAGCCGTGATTAGCGATGCCCTGTGGCACAGCGCGTTCGGCGCCGATCGCTCAGCGATTGGACGAAATGTTTCGCTGGATGGGCAGACTTATACGGTGATTGGCGTGATGGGGCCCCAATTTCATTTTCCTTCGCCGGCCTCTCAGATTTGGCTGCCGCTGGTGTTCACTCCGGATGAGATACAAAACGCCCGCGGTGCGCACTTCCTTGGAGACATCGCACGTCTGGCCAACGGAGTGACCATCGAACAAGCGCGAGCCGAGATGGCCGGCATCGCACAACGGCTGGAAAAGCAATATCCGGCGACCAATACCGGATGGACCACTGTGATTACGCCGCTTTCTCAGGCCGGAGGCGTGCAGCAAGTACGTCAGGCGCTTTTCGTATTGTTTGGTGCGGTAGGATTCGTACTTCTGATTGCATGCGCAAACGCCGCGAATATGCTGCTGGCCCGCGCCACCGTCCGGCAACGAGAAATTGCGGTGCGGTTGACGCTGGGCGCCAGCCGGGGGCGTTTGGTGAGGCAGTTACTGACGGAAAGCATCCTGCTTTCCGTCATCGGCACCGGACTGGCCATACTGATCGCGCTATGGAGTACGCGAGTGATTTCAACGCTGCCCGCGACTTTTCTTCCTCGCGCGCAATTTGTCAAGTTGGATGGCAGCGTGCTGATATTCTCGCTCGCACTGGCGGTACTTACGGGACTGGTATTTGGGTCCGTTCCCGCGATGGCAATGGGACGCGGCGGACTTGCTGAGTCGCTGAAAGAAGGCGGGCGAACGGGAAGCGGCGCACGGGCGGGGCTCCGCAAAATTCTGGTGGTGGCAGAGGTGACGCTCGCGTTTGTGCTGCTGGCAGGAGCGGGCCTGCTGGTGCGCAGCTTCTCGCGACTTTCGGATGTCGATCCCGGCGTGCAAACCGCCGGACGCTTTGCATTCAGCCTAACAATTCCTGAGAAGCGATATGCGACACCACAACAGCAAACGGAGTTTTACAAGGAAGTCGAGCAGCATCTTGCAGTATTGCCGGGAGTAGAATCCGTGGCGTTCTCAACTTTGATGCCGGTGAGCGGAGGCGATGAACTCTACACCGTTGGCACAGTGAACCAGCCGGGAACCGAAGATCAGCCTTCGGCGCTTTCCTATCGCGTCAATCCCGAATATATGCGCACGCTGGGAATTCCATTGATTGCCGGCCGGGAGTTTACAGAAGCCGACAACGCCTCGGCAGCGAAAGTTTGCATGATCAACGACGTATTTGCGCGAACGTTATTTTCGGGGCACAACCCTATCGGAGAGAAGATTCACATTGGTCACCAGTACTCTATTGCCCGCGAAGTTGTGGGCGTGGTGGGCACCGTAAAGCAATACGGCCAGGCTGATGATCACGCGTTGCTGGAAGTCTACGAGCCCTTCGCACAATTTCCGCGCTCGAATGCAAGTTTCATATTGCACACAAGCGGAGCAGTGGCCGGCCTCGCCCCGGCGGTACGCCACACTGTGCAGCAGGTGGATGCACAGCAACCGGTGATAGGGTTCCGTCCACTCGACGAAATTCTGGGCGATTCGATCGCGCTGCCGCGATTCCGCACGGTGTTGTTAGGGATGTTTGCAGGGCTTGCGGCGCTGCTCGCAGCCATTGGGCTATATGGTGTGATGTCATACACCGTAACGCAGCAAACACAGGAGATAGGTATACGAATGGCGCTGGGCGCACAGCGCGGAAGTATCTTGCGACTGATTGTTGGGAAAGGGATGTTGTTGGTTGGCACGGGTATCGCATTAGGGATCGTGGGCGCTGTGGCATTGACGCACGTCCTCGTGTCATTCGCCTCGTTCTTGTTTGGAGTGAAGGCGTACGACCCGGCTACGCTAGTGGGCGTGACGATATTGTTTGTGGCGGTGGCGGCCGCGGCTTGTTGGATCCCAGGTCGGCGAGCGAGCCGAGTGGATCCGCTGGTTGCGCTGCGTTACGAGTAGTGGATCACGATGGGTGTGAACGTTTCCATGACAACCCCTGATTGGAAAAAACATATCCGTGAGCACCTGCCGCCGCTGGGATTGAGCGGAGCGCGAGAAACGGAAATCATCGAGGAGCTTGCGCTTCAGTTTGAGCAGGCGTTCAACGAATCGTTGGCGAGCGGCGCTTCGCGCAAGGAGGCGGAAGCGCGGGCGACGGCGCAAATCCGAGATTGGCGCGCCCTCGCCGCGGAGATACGCCGGGCAGAAACGCCTATCGCCGCGGTTGCAGCGGAACGACTGCCCGCGGATTATCACTTTGATGCGCAGGAGATACGCTTGCGCAAAACGCGGCGAGGAAATGCGATGGCCGATTTCTTGCAGGACTTGCGCTACGCGATTCGGATGCTGCGGAAGTCGCCGGGCATCACCGCAGTGATTATTCTTACGCTTGCGCTCGGGATCGGAGCGAATACGGCCATCTACTCGGTGATAAACGCCGTGTTGTTCCACACGCTTCCTTACCAGGATCCCGCCCAACTTGTCTGGATCACTGACCTTCTTCCAAAACGCAGCCAGAGAATCGTTTTCGATGTGGAGTACTTCACATGGCGCCGCCAGAGTCATGCTTTCCAGGACATGGCTGCGTACTCCCCTTCGGGAGATTTCACACTGACCGGTGCTGGCGAGCCCATACGCGTGGCGGCGGGACGAGTGACGTTCAGTTTTTTCCACGTTCTCGGCGCGGAACCACGCCTTGGGCGCGCGTTTTCTCCGGAAGAAGATCGTCCGGGCGGCGCCCGCGCGGCGATCCTGAGCGATACCCTGTGGCGGCAGCGGTTTTCTTCAGACCCCACCATCGTCGGCAAGCCCATCGCGCTCGATGGGAATTCCTACACCGTGGTAGGTGTCCTTGCGCCGGGATTCGAGTTCCTCGATAACGGCCGCGCAGACCTGATGATTCCCTTTGCACTCAACGATCGTCCGATTCGCGCTGGCCAGGGCATTCGGTTTGTCCGCGTTATTGCCCGGCTGCGCGCAGGCGTCAGCCTTGCTGCCGCGACGTCTGACCTAAATGCGGTCAATACAATCCTTCACGCCGAATTCCCCGGGGGCTACGCCAAGATGGTGGCAGGCTCCCGCGCGGAGGTCATGCCGCTGCGAGATCATTTGGTCGGGAATACGCGCGGCCCACTCTTGATTCTATTCGGCGCCGTCGCGTTCGTTCTGCTCATCGCCTGTGCAAACGTCGCAAATCTTCAACTTGCCCGGGCCGCGGCGCGGGAAAAGGAGTTGGCCGTACGCCGCGCCCTTGGCGCGGGCCGTGGGCGCGTTGCGCGACAACTCCTGACGGAAAGCTCTCTCCTCGGTCTATTTGGCGGCGCGGCCGGTCTGGCGCTCGCTTTCTGGCTCGTTATTCTCGTGCGTCGGTTTGGGCCGCGCGACCTCCCGCATCTGCAAAATGCACAGCTCGACTGGCGCGTTCTGGCATTTACGCTCGGCGCAGCACTTCTCACTGGCATTCTTTTCGGCGCGGCACCCGTCATTTCTACTTTTCGCTCTTCGCTGAATGACACGTTAAAGGAGAGCGGTTCGCGCAAAAGCTCGGGCGGGCGCGCACGCCGGCCGCAGCAGGTTGTGATGGTTGCCGAAATCGCCTTGGCATTCGTGCTGTTCGTCGGCGCGGGATTGCTGGCACGCAGCTTTGTTCACCTTGTTTCCATTCCGCTCGGGTTTGATCCCCACGGAGTGTTGACCGCCGAGGTTTCGCTGCCACTTGCAGCTTACCCAACACAGCAAATGCAACACACCTTCGCCGAACAGCTATTAGACCGCTTGCGAGCGCTTCCGGGAGTCTCCGGCGTTGGCGCCTCCGCTGTCTTGCCCACCCAGGGTTTTGTGATGTCTTCGGCCGTGGATGTGGAAGGGCGCCCGTCCGTCGATAAGTTCAGCGACGCCTGGAGCGCCACCATCAACTTGGTTTCGCAGGGATTCTTCGAGACGCTACGGATTCCTCTTTTACAGGGAAGGCAACTCGACCGGCGCGACGCCCCCGGAGCGCCGTTGTCCGTGGTCGTCAACCAAACCTTCGCGCGGCTTTTCTTCCCTCAGGATAGTCCCATAGGAAAGCGCATCGGTTTCTCCGGCCAGCAGTGGTGGACCATTGTGGGCGTGGTCGCCGACTCAAAACAGGGACTTGTGGCGGAAGTTGAACCCGAAATTTTTGCGACCGACCAACAAGGCGCAGTATTGCACCAGACGGTCGCTCTTCGCACCGATGGCGATCCCTTGCGGTTAGTGCCCGCAGTGCGGGCGGAACTCACCGCACTGGACAAGGATATTCCGCTCTATGGCGTCGAGGCGATGGAGGAGATGCTTGCACGCGAAGTCGCGCCCCAAAGATTCAACGCAATCTTGCTCGGAACATTTGCGGCGCTGGCGTTACTGCTCGCTGTTGTAGGAATTTACGGCGTGATGGCCTACGCCGTGGGCCAGCGTACACAGGAGATTGGAATCCGCATGGCGCTCGGCGCTCTACCGGGAAACGTACAGCGCATGGTGCTCGCGCAGGGGGTGAGGCTCGCGGTCTTCGGAGTTGTGCTTGGGGTGGGCGCGGGCATCGCGCTCACGCGGCTGCTGCGCACGCTGCTCTTTGAGGTGAAGGCTACCGACCCCGCGACATTTGCCGCGGGCGCGGCGATCTTGTTCGCTGCCGCGCTCGCCGCGTGCTGGATTCCGGCGCGCAGAGCGACGCGAGTGGATCCGCTTGTCGCGCTGCGTTACGAATAATCCGCGCCCGGGTTACGCTTTTGCGGGCGCCTTCGCTGGGGCCTTTGTAGCGGACTTCAGAGCCGGGATCGCGGCCTTAGCTTGTGCGACGAGCTGAGCGAACCCTTCCGCGTCAAGCACGGCCATATCGGCAAGGACCTTGCGGTCCACGGTGATGCCCGCAGCCTTCATTCCCTGTACCAACTTACTGTAAGAAAGCCCGGCGAGACGCGCGGCCGCGCCGATGCGCTGGATCCACAGGCGGCGGAATTGACGTTTGCGGTTGCGCCGGTCGCGGTAGGAAAAACGCTCCGCGCGATTTGCAGCTTCCTGCGCGGACTGGTAGAGCTTGCTCTTAGTGAGGAAGAATCCCTTTGTGCGGCGCAAATACTTTTTGCGGCGCGCGCGGCGTTTCGTTCCACGTTTGACTCGTGCCATTTTTAGCTCCTGCGAGGAGACACAAAATGCCAGCGAAGAAAAACACCGCCCCAAAAAATAAGTCGCGGCGAAATCAACGAAGCAGATTACGTCTCCACGGCGTGTTGAGAATGCGCGGCTAATCTGAGTTACTTAATAAGATTCGCTCGCGCTTTGGGCCGCTAGCCATTCGCAACCAGCGAACAGCGCAGCCTCCCCGGCCGGCAGGCCCGCCGTGGCGGATAACGCTCTGCCTGGCACAGAAAAATGTACGAAAAAATTCCTGCAAAAATCTAGAAGCCCTGGCCGTACGGCAGCATCTTCTTGACGTTCCCGACATCGGCGGGATGCACGCCCTTCATTTTCTTCAGACGGCGCATGCGGTTCGCGGGCTTTGCGCCGAGAATATGCCGCTTGCCGGAATGCATCCGCAGGACTTTTCCTCCCGCCGTAATCTTGAAACGCTTGGCGGCGCCTCGATGCGTCTTGACCTTGAGTCTTACACTTTTCTTTTTACCCACTAGTCCCTTCCTGCGAAGCTTCCTGCGTTGTGGGCGCGGTGCGCGGTTTCGGCTGCGCCACGGGCGCTCCTTTTTTCGGCGCGAGCAGCGCCAGCAGGATGTTTGCTTCCATGCGCGGGCCGTATTCAACCAGCGCGAAATCAGCCACTTCCTTTAACAGGCGTTCCATTTTCGCGCGGCCCACTTCCTGATGCGCCATTTCGCGGCCGCGGTGAAAAATCATGGCCTTGACCTTGTGCCCTTCACCAAGGAACCGCTGGATCTGGTTCTTCCTTACCATGAAGTCGTGCTCGGCGGTGGAAGGCCTGAACTTTACTTCTTTGAGCAGTGAAGTCTTGTGATGCTTCTTCTGCTCGTGCTTCTTTTTGCTTTCCTGATAGAGATATTTGCCGTAGTCGGTGATCTTGCAGACGGGCGGGTCCGCGGTAGGGGAAATCTCCACGACGTCCAACCCGCGTTCACGGGCGAGCTTCATGGCTTCGAAAGGCTGCATGACGCCCAGTTGCGCGCCCTCTTCATCTATCACGCGAACTTCCCGCGCCCGGATGCGTTCATTCACCCGGATACGGTCAGTCGGCCGGAAACTTCGCTCGGCGATAAACCCACCTCCAACAAGCTTGCTGAAAATCTTCCCTGGCGCCGCGACGCCCCGGTAATCACCCGGGCGGCGTTGGGGCAGTCAGTATAGCATGGGGCAAGTTTTACGACTCAACCGCGCCATCCTAACTGCACCTTCGTCGTTGTTTCAAGCGCCGCTTTCAGCAAGGGCCTCTTTCATAGACAATGATGCGCGTGATGGATTCAAACACTCAGCCGAAGTCGGTGGTGTTGGACGAGCCCGAGGGGCGTTGGCGCGCGCTTGCGTTGCTTGCGGCCGCCGCTTTTCTTGAAATGACGACGTGGTTCTCGGCGTCCGCGGTGCTGCCACAATTGCGCGCGGCGTGGGGAGTTTCGGCGTCGGCGGGCGCATGGCTCACAATTTCCGTGCAACTGGGATTCGTAGCGGGCGCGCTCGTTTCAGCGGTGCTCAATCTTGCAGACATCGTTTCCCCGCGGCGGCTCATGCTCTATGGCGGCGCGGGAGCCGCGGCCGTAAACCTGGCGCTGCTCACGAGCCATGGCTTGGCGAGCGCGGTCCCGCTACGATTCGCCACGGGCGCGGCGCTGGCGCTCGTCTATCCCCCAGCGACAAAGGTGATTGCTACGTGGTTTCGGAGCGAACGCGGCATGGCGATCGGCGTAATGGTTGGCGGACTTACGCTCGGCTCTGCGATGCCAAACCTGCTGAATGGGCTCGGCGGAGCGCACTGGACGCATGTGATCGTCGCGACTTCGGCGCTGACACTCGCCGGCGGATTGCTCGCCGCACTTGCCGCGCACGACGGGCCATTTCCTTTTCCGCGCGCGGTGTTCGATCCGCGCGAAGGGCTGCGGTTGTTCGCGAACCGCGGCGTGCGTCTCGCAACGCTCGGATATTTCGGGCACATGTGGGAGCTTTACGCGATGTGGACTTGGTGCGCGGTGTTCTTCGGCGACGCGCTTGTCCATGCGCGCGGAATGCCCGCGACACCCGCGGAACGAGCGAATCTGACGAGCGAGGCCGCCCTCATGGCGTTCGCGTGCGTCGGCGTCGGCGCGATTGGCTGCTTGGCCGCGGGGGTCCTCGCCGACCGCTGGGGCCGCACGCGAACGGCGGCGGCTTCGATGGTTGTCAGCGGCGCGTGCGCGCTGGTGATTGGGTTCGTGGCGCTATATTCGTTAGGGTTGGCGTTTGCCATCGGCCTTATCTGGGGATTCGCAGTAATTGCGGATTCGGCGCAATTCTCGACGATGATCACCGAGGTTGCCGACCAGAGTTACGTCGGCACGGCCTTGACGCTGCAACTTGCAATTGGGTTTACACTGACAGTGGCGACGATCTGGCTCGTGCCCGTGCTGCGTGAATCACACGGATGGCCGTGGGCGTTCGCGGCGCTTGCACCGGGGCCTGCGCTCGGCGTGATCGCAATGCTGCGCCTGATGCGTTCACCGGATGCCGCGAAGATCGCGAACGGTCGCGGGTGAGCGTTAGCGCGATACAGCCTTACTGCTTCTGATGTACCGCGTCCTTAATCACTTCGCCGCCCTTCATCACGAAAACAACTCGCTCCATCGCGGCGATGTCGCTCACCGGGTCGCCGCTCACGGCGATGATGTCGGCAAACTTGCCCGGTTCGATTGTGCCGGTGTCTTTCGTTGTCCCGAACAATTCGGAAGCGCGCAAGGTTGCGGCTTGAATGGCCATGAGTGGAGTCATCCCGGCGCGCACGAGCGCGCCGAATTCCTTCGAGACGAAGTCGGGGTCATCATCGACGCCGTAAGCAATTTTCAGGTGGTGCCGCAGCGCGCGCTCGAATGCGGGCTGTTGCGCCGCCAGAATTGCTTTGCCCTTTTCCGCCATGATGGGGTCCGCGCCGAGTGAAGTGCCCTGTTCGGCGCCGTGCTGGAAAGTGAAAAGAGTCGGCACGAGCCATGTACCGCGCTGCTCCATGAGCGCCGCGCCCTCTTCATCGAGCATGGTGCCGTGCTCGACCGAGTCCACGCCCGCGCGCACGGCGGCTTTGATGCCTTCGGTGCCTTCGGCGTGCGCCATCACGTGCTTGCCCGCGCGATGCGCCACTTCCACGGCGCGCGCCATTTGAGCTTCGCTTAGTTCCTGCGTGTTGAAATCGCTGAAAGGATCCATCACGCCGCCCGTGGCCATCAGTTTGATCCAATCGGCGCCATATTTAATGTCGCGACGCACGGCGTCATTCACATCATCGACAGAGTTGGCGATATTCGGCCGCCGCGGAAGCGCTTGGTCGGGTGCGAGAGCGTCCGCATCGCCGTGCCCGCCCAGAAGACTGACGAAGTTGCCCGACGAAACAATCCGCGGCCCGCGGATAAAGCCCTTGCCGATGGCGTTGCGCAGCGCGAGTTGTCCGTAAGAAAGATCCGCTTCACCGGCATCGCGCAGCGAAGTAAAGCCGTGGTCGAGCCAGATCTGCAAATTGCGTACGCCCCAAAGCGTGGCCATGGGCGAGGACATCCGCAGGCCCCCGGCGGGCGACTGATCCTTCGGATTACCGAGAATGTGCGCGTGGCAATCGGCGAGCCCCGGCAGCACCGTGGAGTTGGAGAGGTCAATGACGGGAACACCCGCGGGAGCGGTGGCGCCGATGCTTACGATGCGGTCGCCTTCGACGAGGATTACAACGTTTGACGTGTAATTGCCGGTGCGAACGTCGAGCAACTTTCCAGCGCGAATCGCGACGCGCTGCGGAGGCTTCTTTTCTTCTTTGGGCGGTTCCTTCGGGGCGGTTTGGGCGCTGGACGCCGCGACGAGAAAGAGCGTTGCAATAAGGCTCACGCCGAGTCTGAAGAATTTATTTTTCACGGTTCAATCTCCTATGCGCGTTGGTTGCTAAGCCTTTTTCTTCTTCGATCGTGTCGTGCTCAAGTAATGGTGCCAGAAAATGCGCGTCGCGACGCTGCGCCATGGCTGCCAGGCCTTCGACATTTTGTCCAAGCGTTCGGGCGATGGCCGCTTCCGCAATCCCTTCACCTGCTGCACGGCAATTTGTAAGGCGAGATCCCCTGCGGGCCACACGTCCGGACGGCGCAAAGCGAAAAGCAAATAGTTCTCGGCGGTCCAAGGGCCGATACCTTTGAGCGCGGTCAGCCGCGTGCGGACGCCCTCATCATCCATCGCGTGCAATGCGCGAAGATCGAGACGGCGCGTGGAAAGCTCTTCTGCAAGAATTCGTGAGTACAACATTTTCTGGCGGCTGAAGCCCACGCGCCTCAGAGTACGCTTATCAAGTCTTAGAAAACGCCCGGGCGTGAGTTGCTTCACTTTGGTGATGAGTTTATCGTAGGCGGCCTTCGCTGAAGCGAGCGAAACCTGCTGCTCCAGAATCAGATAGACCAACGTGGCGAAACCCGGCTCGCGCGTCCACATGGGTGGTGGGCCGTGGCGCTCAATTACGCCGCGCAAATGCGAGTCAGACTCGCTCAACACGCGGAGCCCGACGGAGTAGGCCGCTTCATCAAGTTGCACGCCAGAATCCAGAGCCGCGGATTTCATCCTTCGGCCGAGGTGGGGTCAATCATGCGGCGGACGGCGGGGATGCGATTTGCCGGGAAGCCGCCCTGTTGCGCGTGCTGGCGGATCGCTTCTTCGTTCGGCGCGATGTAGACGCAGTAGATCTTGTCGTCGGTGACGTAGCTGTGCAGCCATTGAATTTGCGGGCCCATCTTGCGCAGCACGTTGCGCGATTTCTGCGAGATGCCGAGAATCTGCTCCGGCGTGAGCTTTCCCGCGCCGGGGATTTCGCGTTCAACCACAAATTTGGGCACGTTGGCCTCCTTGTTATTTTGTTCGAGTATTTTGCGCGTTTCTTGCCGACGTACACGTTTCCAATTCACGCTGTGTCTTCATCGCCCAAACGACCAATGGATGTTTACTATTAATGAGATCTAAATCTGCGTGACCTTCGTCCGCCTGTACATGAAACTCATAGCTTGGCGCATCCATCCAGCCTTCCGGCCGCTTGAGATTGCTGTAGGGGGGGCCAAATCTGAGCTCCTGGAATTCACTGAACCGTTTTCTGATCGCAGGGCATGACATCTCTGTCAGAATTAATGACGTCATTTTTATCTTCTTTTCTATACTTTCAGCGCTTTCCTCCGGGTTTGTGTGATGCATGTCCATCATTTGGTTGTAGATCGAAACGGGGTCGGGCGTACTGACGTGCGCGGAGACGTAAGCGTTGAGGCCATAGCCCTTCTCTGTGACATCAAAGCCAAGCAGAAAGTAGGGTTCTGGCATTTCGCCTCTGTAGGCGTGAAGGCCAGGAACCGCTCGGTATGTCACGTATATCCCTTCATTCCTCTTCATTGACAGAAGGTCGTTCAAGATTCTTTCGTAGTGTTCCTCCACCCATTTCCATTCCTCGTCAGTCTGCGCGTTCAGTATTCTGGCATCAGCAAGACCCAAGGCGAGGGTGAGGATCAGTGGAATCACCAAGAAACTAAAATGACAGCTAAATAGGGACTTCATACAATTTGTTCCATACTAAGGAGTTCTTGATTCGACCTCAAGCTTGAGCGCGGCGAGAAAATCCGCAAGTGGCTTGGCACCCAGATCACCCCTGGTGCGATGGCGGACGGCGACGGCGCCCGATTCGACTTCCTTGGCGCCGACCACAAGCATGTAGGGGATCTTCTGCATCTGCGCGTCGCGGATTTTGGCCTGCAGCTTTTCGTTGCGGTCGTCGAGGTGCGCGCGAACGCCCGCGTCCTTCAGCTTCTGCGTGACCTGCTTCGCGTAGTCCATAAATTTTTCGCTGATGGGCAGCACAGACGCCTGCACCGGCGCGAGCCACGCGGGAAACGCTCCAGCGTAATGCTCGATAAGGATGCCGAAGAAGCGCTCGACGCTGCCGAGCAGCGCGCGATGGACCATGAGCGGCTGGTGGCGCAAGCCATCTTCGCCGACATATTCGAGGCCGAAGCGCGCGGGCAGGTTGAAATCAAATTGCACGGTGGTGAGCTGCCAGGGACGGCCGATGGCGTCAATCAGTTTGACGTCAATTTTCGGGCCGTAAAATGCGGCCTCGCCTTCCATGCGCTTGAACGGAACCTTGAGGCGGTTGAGCGTGTCGGCGAGAGCCGCAGTGGCGCGCTGCCAGTCTTCTGGCTTTCCGGCGTAATTTTCCGGGTGCGCGGCGTCCCATTCGGAAAGTTCAACCTCGTATTTATCGAAGCCGAAATTTTTCATCACCGCGAAGGCGAAGTCCACGCAGGCTTCCACTTCCGCTTCGATCTGCTGCGGCATGCAGAAGATGTGCGCGTCGTCCTGCGTGAAGCCGCGGACGCGCAGCAGGCCGTGGAGCACGCCGCTGCGCTCGTAGCGATAGACGGTGCCCAGTTCGGCGAGACGGATCGGCAGCTCGCGATAGCTGCGGAGGCGCGATTTGTAAATCAGGATGTGGCCGGGGCAGTTCATGGGCTTCAACTGGTAATCGGCCTTCTCGACTTCGACCGCGCCGAACATGCTGTCTTTGTAAAAGTTTGTGTGGCCGCTGGTCTTCCAGAGGTCGAGCCGCATGATGTGCGGAGTGAAAACGAGGTCGTAACCGCGCTTGAGCAGTTCGTCACGGAGCCAGTCTTCGACAATCTTGCGGATGAGGCCGCCCTTGGGGTGCCAGAAAATCAGGCCGGGGCCGGCTTCTTCCTCGATGCTGAAGAGCTCGAGTTCGGGGCCGAGCTTGCGGTGGTCACGGCGCTTGGCCTCTTCGAGCTTGTGCAGGTAATCGTCAAGCTCCGGCTTGGTGAAGAAGCACGCTCCGTAGATGCGCTGCATCTGCGGATTGCCTTCCGTGCCCTTCCAATACGCGCCGGCAACGTTCATCAGTTTGAACGCCTGGATTTTGCCGGTGGACGGAATGTGCGGACCGCGGCAGAAGTCAATGAATTTGCCGGTGGTGTAAAAGGAGACCATCGGCTCGGTGGCTTTTTCTTCGACAAGCTCACACTTAAAAGTTTGATTCGATTTCTTATAAAGCTCGAGCGCCTCAGGCTTGGGCATGAGCGTGCGCTCGTTCGGGACGTTGCGCGAAGCGATGTCATGCATGCGCTTCTCGATGGCGGCGAGATCTTCGGGAGTGAACGGCTGCTCGCGCAGAAATTCGTAGAAGAAACCGGTGTCGGTGGGCGGGCCGATGCCGAGCTTCACGTCCGGAAAAAGTTCGAGCACGGCCGCGGCAAGCAAGTGCGCTGCGGAATGGCGGAAGACTTGCAGCGCTTCGGGGTCCCTCTCGGTGAGTATTTCAAGCTTCGTATCACGGTCAAGCGGGCGCGAGAGGTCCACGAGATCGCC